>CBDUZZ010000014.1:0-70948 GCA_965371855.1 uncultured bacterium | reverse complement strand
ACAAAAGTTATTGTATTATATACACTAAGTTAGTGCCATTACTCCGAGGAGGGGACTTTAAACCCGACTCATGCAGAAGCAGCTGTGAAATAATAAACTATCTGCATTTAGTATGAGTTAATGTTGTCCAATATAGGGTCTGTTTCTTGCACCTTACACCCTGTACCCTAACCCTATACCTTTCCTCAATTCCCTTGTTTCGTTTTAAACGCCAAAGCATACAAATGCATCTGCTTTATCATTGCCACCAAGCCATTTGAACGTGTTGGTGACAGGTGTTCTTTAAGTCCTACTTTATCAATAAAATATAGTTCATCATTTAGTATCTCATCAGGGGTATGGCCGGATAAGACCTGGATAAGCAAAGCAACTATACCCTTTGTTATTATGGCATCACTGTCGCCTGTGTAATAAATTTTGCCATCCTTTATTTCAGCATTCAACCATACTTTCGACTGGCAACCTTCTATCAGATTCTGACCAACACGATGCTTTTCATCAAATCCTTTAAGGTCGTTCCCCAACTCAATAAGATAGGTGTATTTATCCATCCAGTCATCAAAAACTGAGAACTCTTCAATTATCTCTTCCTGTATTTCGTTAATAGTCATGGTTTTGCCCCTCCTAACCTCCCCAAAGGGGAGGGATTAATAATAATTAATATTTGTTTGATAATTAATACTTTCATTAGCACTTCCTGCATCATCATTCTCCCCTTTGGGGGGAGCTAGAAGAGGCTTCCTTTTCCTCAACCCCCAAATATCTGTTTTATTTTCACAATACCCTCAACTAATTTGTCAATATCTTCTTTTGTATTATAAATGGCAAAAGATGCCCTTACCGTTCCGGGTATATCAAATCTTGTCATCAAAGGCTGGGCACAATGATGCCCTGTTCTGACTGCAATACCCATTTTATCTAACATTAATCCCATATCATAAGGATGGATATCATCAACCAAAAAAGAGATTACACTTGATTTTTCTTTAGCAGTACCATATATTTTTAAACCGTCTATACTACTAAGTTCTTTAGTCGCATAATCCAATATCTCTTTTTCATAGTTTATAATATCAGCCCACTCATACGATCTCAAATAATCAATGGCAGCACCAAGCCCAATTGTACCGGTATAATTAGGTGTACCGGCCTCGAATTTAAACGGCAGTTCATTAAAAATAGTCTTTTCAAACGAAACACTCTTTATCATCTCTCCTCCACCCTGCCACGGCGGCATTTTGTTCAACCATTTTTCCTTACCGTATAGTACACCAACCCCGGTAGGGCCATAAAGTTTATGTGCTGAGAAAGCATAAAAATCACAATCAAGAGCAACTACATCTACAGGGAAATGGTGTACAGCCTGAGCCCCGTCAATAAGCACAGGCACGCCTTTACGATGCGCTTCCTGAATGATTTCTTTCACCGGATTAATCGTACCCAAAGCATTTGAAACATGAGCAACAGCAACCAGTTTTGTACGCTCATTCAACATTGAATAATACTTTTCCAGCATTAACACACCTTTATCATCAATAGGCACAACACGTAATTTTATCCCTTTCCTTTCCTGTAGAAGCTGCCACGGAACAATATTTGAATGATGCTCCAACTCAGTAATTATTACCTCATCGCCTTCGGATAAAAAAGCATCACCAAAAGTACTGGCAACCAAGTTTATCGACTCAGTGGTTCCATGAGTAAAGACAATCTCGTGTGAATGAGTTGCACTGATAAACTTCTGTATTTTCTCTCTGGTATGTTCGTAAGCAGCTGTACACACATTACTTAAATAATGTGTTCCACGATGAATATTACTGTTGTAATTCGTATAAACATCAACAATAGCATCAATTACCTGCTGAGGCTTCTGCATTGTTGCAGCACTATCAAGATACACCAATGGTTTTCCGTTTACCTCCCTTTTAAGAATAGGAAAATCATCTCTTGCGATATTTATATTTCTCATCTGTTTATAATTTTCTAAATGACTAACGCAAAGACACAGAATGGCTTTTTATTTGTGCATACGTGGCCATTTTAATCATTGAACCTCAGGATACCTCTAATCAAAATGGGTATCTATATTCCCAATATCTGTCAGTTGATAACAATTAAGTATCCTGGTTGTTCATCAGGTAATACTCAAACTGTCCGGCAAGGAACCATACTTTATTAGCTACACGTAACCAGATATATATTTGTTGTATGATAAAAACAATAAGTATAAGGATGCCTGAGGTCATTTCCAAAGCCCCTGAAAGTTTCATGTATAAAATAAGAAATACAACAGGAACTATTAATAAAAGTAGTACAAGGCTGTAGGCTCCAAAGAATTTACCGGTAACAAATCTTGTTGCTGACCATATTGAGTGCAACACTTTCCGCGAGTCTTTATGTACCAATATGAACTTGGTGTAGTTATTAATTGTGAACAGATATAGCATTACTATGAGATGGAAAATACCAAAAGGAAGAAACAAAAAAAGTGCAGATTTTTCAGTTGCCGCATGCTCAAATGAGTTCATTACAAGTATAGTAAAAGGAGTATAGATGATTGATGCAATAATCAAATGAACAACCATTAAGTAAAAATTCAACTTCAAAAACCTCCAGAAAAATCTACTTCCTCCTGTAACGAGGGTTATTAAACTTCCTTTTGAGCTTTTATTGTTAAGTGAAAAAATAATTCCACCGGATATGAACAAACTAACAAAAATATAAAAGGCAACTAACCAAACAGCTTGCGAGGTTGCAGCACTTATCTTTTCCCCTTCAAATTCCATTAACTCCGAATATGCTGTAAAGTCAAAACCTTTTAACAAATTACCCGGCGAGATAAAACTACCGATAGCCGACTTAAATGATGCTTTGTAAGAAAGAGCAATCAGTAGTCCCGGGATAAGCAGAAACAGATACCCAATAGTTATTAATCGTATATTATTAATTGTTACTATGAAACCGCTTTTATATGCTTTAATTATCTTCATTTTTCAATTGTTTAAAGTCAGGCAAAGAAAACTAATGTTTGTAAAATGTTTTGAAGGTAGAACAGAAAATTGACCATATATTTCCATGCAACTTTTGTTTCCGGTTTAACGGTTTTTCCATTGTTCATCATATTTATATCAATTTTGATTTTTTCTTCAGGATCTATTTGAGCCCATTCTATTCGTTCCGGTCGTTCAAAACTGAACTCTTTTGTTCTTGACTTTCCGTTCCACGTCTCAAGCACTTCATCGCCGTTATCAAAGTGAATCAAAACCTCAACTGGCATTATCACTTCACCCAGACGGTGAATTACAATTTTTGACTCATAAATGTCTTTTTCAGAAGTAGTGTCAGTTTCAATAATAATATCGTCGAGTATTCCTTTGGGAGATTTCATCCTTCTATTGCTGATCTGAGCTAGTTTATAATCACAAACATCAGAACCGTAAAGAACCTGGTCGAAAAACCAATTCATATTTTCGCCATACTTATCACCAAGTCTTTTGTTCACTATTTCATTTGCAATAGCTATAAAATCATTAGCACAAGGATGTTTAAACTTCCATCTTTCATAATAGGTTTGCAATATTTCATCCATGATTTCTATACCAACCAATCCTTCAAGAGTCATAAGCCATGTCGCAGTTTTATTGTACGAAAGGCTGCCGTAACCACCATGTGGATACTCCCATGCATACCGGTAAACTTCGGCTATCTTAGGGTTTTTCATTCCGGTATATCCAAAGCGTTGCATCTCTCTGTCGCCAAAATGGAACTTCTCGAACCCGATAAAAGATGTTTTCTCTCCGTATGTAAAATCCATAATGCGACCTTCGTAATAGGTGTTTAACCCTTCATCCAGCCATGCTTCCTCAAATTCGTTTGATGCAAGGATACCCATAAAATAGTTGTGTCCAAATTCATGTATGGTTACCATCTCTATCATTCGAACTTCTTCAGGCAGTCCCCATAAACTACCGGCAGTAATGAATGTAGGGTACTCCATACCACCCGACCCGGAACCTTTTATCGGAGGGTCAACAATCGTAATAGTTGAATATGGATATTTACCCAAATGTTCATCAAAATAGCTCAGAGCTGCTTTTACTGATATGACGTGCCTGTTGGCCAGGTAAGTGTGTTCAGGTTGAAGATAAACCATTATTTTAACATCATTCCAATTATCTTCAACTACATTGAAAAGTGGAGAGGCAGTCCAGGCAAAGTCAACCACATCATTAGCAATGTATTTATGTGTAACCGTCCCATCGGGGTTATTCGTTTTATTTGCAAGCGAACCTACTGCACCAACAATAAATTGTTCAGGAACAGTAATGTCAACCTCGTAGTTGCTGAAATTAGCGTAAAACTCCGAATGGCCATGAAACTGGTGACAATTCCATTGACCCTTTTCAGCATAGCGCATCCCTGCAGGTTCATAAACACCAAGCTTAGGGAACCATTGTGCCACAAGAAAATAGTCATCACTAAATCCTGTACGAGCAAATATTTTAGGCAGTTTAGATCTGAATTCAATATTCAGTTTTATTGTTTCACCCGGCATAACAGGCTTGTCGAGAGGAACAGAAATCACTGTACGGTCGTTCACATTGTCATCGTCAGGATGAATGAATGAAATTTTCGGAGCCAAATCATTGCCTTGTTCATTCTCCATTCTTAGTATATCTATCCTGCCCCAACTTATTGAGTCGCTGTCATCAACTTTATTCCCTCTTAGCTGACCTCCCGACTCTTTAATGAAAGTAGATTCGGTAATCTTAAAAGCATTTAAGTATAAATGGAATTGAAGTGTGGAAACCATATCATTTGAAGGATTTCTCCATGTCAGGAGCATATTTCCATCAATGATTTTTGTATCCGAATTTAGAACTGCTTTAATTTTATAATCAGTAATCCGTGGACTCAATTGAGTAGAAAAAGAAAATAGTGTGGATAGCAGATACAGTACCGGAGTTAATACGCTACGTAAATAAAACTTAGTTATCATCATGGTATCATTTTATTATAAAACAGCTTAAGCTTCTTCAACTTGTAATTATTGAACATAAAGGTAAATAGAATAATTATATTATCACATCTACATAGGAGTTATTAATTCTTCCCTTTATAATATTTTGCACAGCGGTAGTATGTTTTTGCAAAATTCATAGAATATAAAAGACAGTTCTTTGATTCTGCTAATAATTCAATGAACAGCAGATTCGCTTTTGCTGTTCCTTCTCCCTTCTTTATTCTTTTCAGTTGGGCTATCCTTAGGTCTTCTATTTGTAACAGTATAAGTTTTTGTTTGTTTTTCAACTCAGGAATTGTGTCAAACCGTTGTTCCTTAATTATGTGTATTAGATGGTTAAAAAAAGATGATGTTTCATCAAAAAGTATATTAATTTCATTTCTCTGTGATGTTGTAAATTCTTTATGCTGATTTTTCAGATGTTTATACAACAATTCGGATATGTCACTGATATTCTTTACCATCTCAGTAAAATAATCCAATACCGGTATTAAAAGATTACTTGTAGTTATATCCTCGTCCGGAGAATTTACCAATGCATCGAAAAGTTTTGACTTTGACTGGCGTGTTTGGTCAGTTAATCTTTTTGCATTAGAAACCGTTTTATGTAAATTATTTAAATCATTATCGAAAAATGATTTAACCGAAAGAAGGTAAACTTTTGAAACTTCAATTAAAAGGCTCTTTATGCTGTAATCGCCGGAGATAAGCATCCCCTCAATTAATGAAGCCTCAGGTTTTGAATTGTTATCGATTATATCTTTTTGTTGATTTTCTCTTCTCCTATAAAATACCGTTGTTTTATACAAGATATAGAAAAGCATAAGCACCAACGGAATAACTACCCACATTTTTCCATACCATACAACAAACGTTAATACTAAGCTACCGAGAAAAGCCAAAACTGCAGTTAGAATCCACCCTCCAAGAATATGAATAACACCTGAAACACGGTAAACAGCACTTTCCCGCCCCCAGGCCATATCGGCCAGTGATGTTCCCATGGCTACCATGAAAACTACAAATGTTGTGGAGAGTGGAAATTTCAGATATGTGCCAAGAGAAATTAATAATCCGGCCATAGTTAAGTTTACTATCGCCCTGAGTGTATCGAAATAAATTATTTCATTAACCTGATTGTCAGATGCAATATCATTATCTCTTTTGTACCGGTTTGTCACAAATGACATAACGCCTTGTGGTAAATGCTTAGTTGTAGCCGAATGGATTTTTAAAACAGTTTTTACAATAATACGTGACAAATAGGATGACTCGAAACGCTCATATCCGGGTAGTTGCCTGCCCAGATACACTTCTGTTTCAGTTACGCCACGTGCTTTTTTTGAGCAAAAAAGTGTAATAACCATTATTCCGGCTGAAATGCTGAATATCAGTAGCTGCGTGATGTCTTTAAATGTTCCTTTTTGCAACAAAGTGTCATTAAGAAAATCAAGAGAAAAAGTATCAGGATTGGATGCTCCAACTTCAAAAAACTCTTTTATGCCTTCAAGACCTGCCAGAGGAAGACCGATGAAGTTAACCAGATCGTTCGCCGCAAAAGACAAGGCAAGCGCAAATGTGCCAAATAGAACAACCAACCGCGATATGTCAAAATCGAAGGACAGACTGAGGAATAAAAAAATGAATGTTGTACCTGCAAAAATCGTTATCAGTATTTGTGGCAAATATTGTTCTATCAACTGCTGCCAGATATCCTCACTGACAAATATTCCGTTAACTGATTTTTTAAATATCATAAAGGATATGGCAGTAATGGCCAAACCACCAACAACAGAGAACAATACTTTATAACTGTTTTTGTAATTGAACGAGAATAATAACCGTGCCAAAAATTGAACAATCATCCCAATTAAGAATGACAGTACGATGGAAAAAATAATACCAGATAAAATGATTAACACTTTATCTGTGTTTATTATTTCGCTAATGGGGAAAGAGCCAAGTTCCGTATTGTGTTGTTTAATCAATGCTATTGCAAGTGCTCCCCCAATCAGTTCAAAAACGACAGCAATAGTTGTTGACGTGGGAAATTTAAATGTATTGAAGGCATCTATTAAAACAATATTTACCAGCATTGCTGCCATAAATACAGAGAGTAACTCCGTTAAATAGAACTTATCAGTATAAATAATGCCGTTACCGGCAACTTCCATCATGCCTGCTGAAATAAATGTGCCGAAAACTATTCCTGCACCAGCAATCCAGTAAACGGTCTTTCGTTTTGCAACTCCTGTTCCAATAGCAGAATTTAAAAAATTTACGGCATCATTGGATAACCCGACTGTCAGGTTCAGTATCCCAAATAATATCAACACAGATATTGCAAGCCAGATAAACGTCATTGGTTTTTATTAAATAGCACCACAAATATATATTACCATGACACACATGAGAGAATTTCAATGTTAAATTAATGTTATATTATCTCTTTTTTGCCAGTAGCTTAATTTTTAGATTAAAAAAAATCTAAATTTGTGCATATAAAATAAATGGATAATGAATCCCTGTTTATGAAATCGTTGGAACCACAAAAAATAGCAGGATTAACAACTTTGGGTTTTCTATTTCTTACTCTGGTGTTCTTCTTTGTTAACTACTACAGCCCTAATCTATATTTCTCTTTGTCAATTTCCATCCCTGTATTTTTCGGTCTGGCTTTTTCCCTTGTAAGATATTTCATTAACAAATTCATTTATGCTAAAATAAAGCCCATTTATAAAACCCTTAACAGTTTTAATATAAACAAACAAAAGGGGCTTAGTGATTTGGGGGAAGATCTGTTTACAGATGCCAACAGAAAGGTTGAATCGTGGATGAAAGATAAAACACTGGAGATACAACAACTAAAGCAAATGGAGAAATATAGGAAAGATTTTATAGGAAATGTATCGCACGAACTAAAAACACCCATTTTTAATATTCAAGGGTATATACTTACCTTGCTTGACGGTGGAATAGACGACCCAAATATAAACGAGTTGTATCTGAATCGTACGGAAAAGAGTATAGACCGTATGATATCAATAATTGAAGATCTGGAATCTATTTCAAAACTTGAATCGGGAGAACTGAAACTGGAATATGATAAAATAAACATATATCAGCTTGTAGAAGATGTTTTTGACCTTCAGGAGATGAGGTCGAAAGAAAAAAAGATTGTGCTACGTTTTGGAAATAATTTTGACAGGTCAGTTGTGGTAAGAGCTGATAAACAACGTATATTTCAGGTGTTGAGCAATTTAATTGTTAACTCAATTAATTATGGAAAGAAAAACGGGCAGACGGTAGTGAGTGTTTATGACATGGCAAATCGCGTATTGGTCGAAGTTAAAGATAACGGCATTGGAATAAGCAAAACACATCAGGCACGTATCTTTGAACGTTTCTACAGAGTTGATAAAAGTAGAAGCAGAGATCAGGGAGGTACAGGTTTGGGCTTGTCTATTGTCAAACATATTATTGAAGCTCATAAACAAACAATTAATGTGAGTAGTGAAGTGGGAAAAGGAACTTCATTTACTTTCACTTTGGAAAAAGCTTAATAGTACTAACTTTACAAAAAGAAAAATAGAAAATTACACATGACGGATTATAAAAATTTTAAGATACTCCTTGTTGATGATGAACCTGATATTCTGGAATTTTTAAGCTATAATTTAAAAAAAGAGGGTTTTGAAGTTCATACAGCTCAAAACGGTGAAGAAGCTCTTAATATTGCAAAAAAAATACTTCCACAATTAATTATTCTTGATGTGATGATGCCGGAAATGGATGGTATTGAGACTTGTGAAGAGTTAAAGAAAATACCTGATCTCAATAACACAATAATAACTTTTTTATCCGCCAGAGGAGAAGATTATACTCAGATAGCAGGGTTTGAAGCAGGGGCAGATGATTTTGTAACAAAACCCATTAAGCCAAAAATACTTGTATCCAAAGTCAAAGCACTTCTGAAAAGATATAAGACGGAAGACAAGGTTGAATCAAGCCAGGAGAACAACGTGATTACTGCGGGTGATATTACTATTGATAAAGAGAGATACATAATTATAAAAGACGATAAGGAGATAGTGTTACCACGTAAGGAGTTTGAACTTCTTTTGTATCTGGTTTCCAAACCCGAAAAGGTTTTTACAAGGGAAGATATTTATGATAATGTCTGGGGGAATGATATTGTTGTCGGGGAACGTACTATTGACGTACATATCAGGAAACTAAGAGAAAAGATAGGTTCTAATCATATTAAAACAGTAAAAGGTGTAGGCTATAAATTTGTTAAATGATTTCTCTTTAAAACTGCAACCATAGCATAAATAATCCGTAAAAGGCTACGTGTATCTTAAAATCAATTATAAAAAACATTTTTAATAAATGCCGAAACTTTTTCAGCTAAAAATTTGCGAGTCATGTCATAATCGCTAATTTTACACAAGCTGTAACGTTTATTTGTTAACTCCGATAGAAAAACCTGATTTATGAAAAAGCTATATGTTTTTTTTATCTCCGCCTTTTTAATTTTATCAATTGGTGCTTGTAATTCAGGCAAGAAAAAACCTGAGAAAAAACCTGTTAAAAAAACAGTGGTTCACCAACCACTTGTTGATAGTGCTAAACTGGCTGATTCATTAGCGAAAATTGCAGAACAAAAAGTTGCAGAGCCAGAGCCGGAAATTATTAAGCCTGATGACCGGTATTTCCTGATCTCAGGGAGTTTTAAATCGATGAAGAATGCTGAGAAATTTCAAAAAGAGTTACGGGCACAAGGATATAACTCAGAGGTTATTATTAGAAAAACAGGGCCTAATACCGATTTCTACAAAGTATCATATAAGTCATTTCATGACAGGGATGAGGCTTTTAACGCTCTGAGAAAAGAAAAGAACATGCCAAATAACGAGACTATTTGGTTACTTGTTAAGAAATAGTTCTACACTGCTGAAGCTAATTGTCGTTTAAAAATCATCACTTCTAAAAAGGTCTTCCATCTGTTTTTCAGGTGTTATTAATACTGCTTGCATCCCGGCATTTCGTGCAGCAACAATATTGTCCGGTGCATCGTCAATAAAAAGGGTTTTAGCAGGTACCAGGTTTTCTTTTTCAATGACAGAATTAAAGATTGACAAATTGGGTTTGTGGTCGTGCATTAAATAGGAGTAAAAAACTTCATGAAACAGATCTGTCATGCTGTTATAGCCCTTGGCAAATCGATCAAAATACATGCGATGAATACAGTTTGTGTTGCTTAACAGGAATACATTATGATTTTTCTTTAACTGCTCAATTCTCTTAACTCTGTCCAGAGGCAAATCAATCAACATCGCACACCAGGCTTCCCTAATCTCCTTGTCTGTCACCTCTACCCCTACCAACTCTCTGATGCCCTTGTAAAATTGATCCTCTGATATTTTTCCCACTTCCAGTTTCAGGAAAATATCCGCATGTAATCCCGGGGTAATCCAATTTTCAGCATTGTGAATACCCAATTTTTTAAAAGCCTCAATAGTAAGGTTAATATCCAGATTCACAACAACTCCGCCAAGGTCAAAGACTATTGTTTCTATAGTTGATAAATCAATCATGTAAAAACTTCTTAAAGCTATTTGATAATTAAAATTAACTTATTACTTTTGCATCCGCTAATTGGAAATATTTGTTGTTTCCTCATGCTATCAGAGAATGTTCTGAATGTAAAGATACAAAATATAATAGGTTTTTGTGGGGCCTATAGCTCAGTTGGTTAGAGCACCTGACTCATAATCAGGGGGTCCATGGTTCAAGCCCATGTGGGCCCACAAACATTAAAAGGGGATTGGATTTTTTTCATCCCCTTTTTTATTAAAAAAATGGCAGCTTTCACTTATATATTATGGCAAAGAAAAATTTACTGCGAAAGCTGATGATTGGGTATTAAAGGATTCTATCGTGTGTGATAATATTAGCCAGGCTCGAAAAATAGAAAACTATCTTAAAAAGATGCGCAATAGAAAATACATTCAATGGTTAATGGAAAACCCGGATGCTATTGAACGTATTAATATACGGTTAGTGCATCTTCAAATGTGGGGATGGTTTCATCAGATAAGGTGCCGTTGCTCATTTTCAGGTGAAATTTTTGGAGTTCAGCCAAGGTGTAATCCTCCGGGTTGCCAGTTCCATTAGTTGTCCGGTTAATTGTTCCGTCGTGCATCAACACAACAATACTGTCTCTGGTAACTTTTACGTCCAGCTCTAAAATATCAGCGCCCAAATTGATGGCATGCTGAATTGCGGATAAAGAATTTTCAGGATATCCGTTATATGCCGCCCGGGTATCGCTACCATTACATTCTAAATGTGCCGACAAATTCGTTTTTCCTTCTAATATTTCAGATGGAAATAATTTCCAGTTTTTATTAAGGGCAATTACGCGAGAATCATCCTGTAGGATTATAAACCAATAATTGTCTGCTATCCTTTAAACTAACGGCATCAATGCCTGAATTTGGATTAGGCAACTCTGTAGCTGTCATTTTGCTCCATGTTTTCCCGTAATCGTCAGACCAGTTTTGCGAAAAAGTATCGGTTTGCCCAAAAATAGTTTCCACATCGCCCATAAACCACTGTAACAAATATATTGAACAAAGTTTATGATTACTCAAAAAGTTAAAAATCTATGTAAATTAATTTAAAATACATTAGTTTTTAGTACTTTTTAGATGTTTTTTTGTAAATAATTAGTCTTATGAAGACATTTTAAATTTACGACAATTAGCAACAAACAAAACTTCAATCAGTTATAAATTCTACAACTATGAAAAATTTAAGATTAAATTATCATTTGAAAAATAAAAGTAGAGGGCTATCGCTATTCTTAATTTTAACAATGAGTTTTTTTACCGGATTTAACTCACCGGCTCAAAAAATAAATGCCAAAAAAGGAGAAATCTATAAATCACAAATGATTTTTCCGCTTCAGGATAAACATGTTCATAGTAGTTCAATTGTTGAATTGCCTAACGGCGATATGCTTAGCTGTTGGTTTGAAGGTTCAGGCGAACGTAGTGCAAACGATGTAATGATAAAAGGGGCACGATTAAAGAAAGGTTCAAAAACATGGAGTAACCCTTTTGTTTTAGCTGATACACCAGGACATCCTGATTGCAACCCGGTATTATTTATAAATAAAAACAAGCGTTTATTTTTATTTTGGATTGTAGTACAAGCAAATCGTTGGGAAACTTCTGTTTTAAAATACCGGTACTCTGACGATTACAAAAAACCCGGAGCACCAAAATGGGATTGGCAGGATATTATTTTATTAAAACCGGACAATCAATTTGCCGAAGATGTTAAAGAAAAATTTAAGAAATCAGGTAAATCAGGTTTATCTTGGGCCGAATATGCCCCGCTTTATGAGACTATGGTTTATGATGCTGCCAAAGAACCAAAGAAAAGAGAAACAGGCTGGATGACAAGGATACAACCTACTGTTTTAGAAAATGGCAGGATTTTGTTACCATTATATTCCGATGGCTATAACTTTTCGTTAATGGCCATTTCTGATGATGACGGTGACACCTGGAAAGCTAGTTTACCTTCGGTAGGTCGTGGAAATGTACAACCTGCAATCATCCAAAAAAAGGATGGTTCGCTTATTGCCTATATGCGCGACAATGGTGACGAACCGGGCAGGATAATGATTAGCACATCAGAAGATAACGGTTATGAATGGAGTGCAGCTGAAAAAACAGACATACCAAACCCGGGCGCAAGTATAGATGCGATTAAATTAAAAGATGGTAATTTCCTTATGGTTTATAATGATGTGGAAGATGGCAGGTACAGTTTAGCTGTTAGCCTTTCGGAAGACGAAGGGGAAACGTGGAAATACACAAAGCATCTTGAAAAAGCAGAAAAGGGGGAAGGCTCTTTTGGATATCCCACAGCTATGCAAAGTGAAAATGGTTCAATTCATGTCACGTTTTCAAACCATGTTAAAGATAGGGGCACCATTAAACATGTTGTATTTTCAACAGGTTGGGTAAAAGAGGCTGAGTAACATTAGAAAGTTTACTAAAGATAAACGTCACTCTAATAAAACACTCAAAAAAAGTTTACAAATACTTTTTATACCAGTCAATGCCTGCTTGATAAACCTTATCTATTGGCACATCATGATGTTTGGCATTATACCAGATTATCTTTTTAGGCTCTTTCGCTTTTTTGAACAACCTCTTGGTAGTAAAAGGCGGAACGACGTCATCATTCTCAGCATTTAGCATTAGCAGGGGACGAGGATTAATCATTTCAACATAATTAATCGGATCAATCATGCTAAAATAATCTAAAGCTTCCTCAGACAATGCATCAAAACCAAACATAACATTAAATCCACCACCTGCAAGTGCAATTACAGGCACTTTTACCCTTTTATCCACGGCACAAAACACTGTTCCGGTGGATCCGCCAAGGCTTATGCCATAAAACCCGATACGAGTAGAATCAATCTCAGGAACAGTACTTAATAAATCAATTCCCCGCCTTAAATCAAAGACAGTTTGTATGATAATATTACGTGTCCAAAATTTATAACCATCGGTAAAGCTGAGTTCATAATCATCCTCAAACCTATCACCATGATTGGCTATATCAATTCGAAACACGGCATACCCGTTTTTAATGAAATATTCATGTCCTGATTCAATGTAATCGACTGTTTTTCTATCGCCAAACCCATGTAACAAAATCACCACAGGCATTGGTTTATCAACATTATTGGGAATAGAAAGGAGAGCTTTTACCTTTTTATTATTCACACTGAAATAATCAATATGCCGCATGTTGTAATTATCGGCACTATCAACTGTTAAAAGTGTGTCTTTTAAAGGTAGTTCCCTATCATAATCATAATATTTACTTAGAGGTAAACTATCTTTTGTTTCGCACGACAAAAGCAAAAATGCTGCTACAATTACGAAACTCAGGGTTCCTATATTATGTCTTAATGTTTTATTCATATTAAAGTGATTTTCAATTTACAATACACTTTTTGAATCTGTTACAAACATACGTGTGCTCTTTGAATATTTATTTCCATTTGCGTCAAGATATTCCAAATCAATATAAAATGCTTTGAACCCTGATTCAGGATAACCTACCTCAACCGCGATATCGGCTTTACTTTTAGCTTCCAGACTTTTGCCAGTCCATTTCTCATCACGAAAATCACGATCAGTCGAAACTGCCGACCAGATAAGGGCATCAACAAGTTTATCCGGTGTTGCTTTTACTTCTAAACCTGCATTTTTCCCATTCGGTGTCATTACCCATTTACATTCGGGGTATGGTTTTTTCTGTATAGTGTTTCCAAAAAACGCACTTAAAGCCCTTGGTGCCTGATCCGTATCTCCCAAATCGTGCCCGGCATTTGGCACATAGTGTATGTAGTTTTCGCCCGGAATACTATCATAATAGTTTTTAATGGCATCAACAGGCCAATACTCATCGTTTGTTCCTATAAATATCATTTTGGGCATAGTTAATTTCTTCCTATAGGAGTATGGATCAACCATAGTCGAGATATTTTTACCTGATTGGGTAGCTACGCTTTGAGGAATTTCCAGTTTCACGTAATCCTCAATTTGTATACTATACTCTTTCCAAACTTCAATTTGATAATTCAGACTTATTGGCATATTTAAAACATCAATCACCATAGGTGCAATTGCTTCAACCCTTGAATCCATAGCCCCGGTAAGCCATGTTGTCCAACCGCGTTTTGAAGCACCTGTTACTACAAATTTGTCTATGTTTTGCTTTAACTCATTTTTTGTAAATTCCTGAACGGCATCCATAGCACGCACTGCAGTTTTTACCATTGGAAAAAGCAAAGGCCATGTCAAATCACCATCCTTTTTATAGTTATGCAAAGTGTATGAAATTAACTGGTCTTCAACTAGGTCACCCTCATACAGCGGCTGATTTGGTGTTTGACGAATAATGGATGTAATTGCTTTGTTTGTAGAAGCGATAGTAGCCACCATTTTTGTAAAATCATCATTAGGCCCCCTAAAGTTAGGATCACCTTTTTTATTGATACTCCCACCGGAAATAAACAACAATGCATCATTATACTTTATCTCTTCAGGAATAAATACAGTTAACTGATGTTTCCAAATATGTTCACGCCATTTTTGCGAAGTGAGTATAAGGTTATATGCTTTTACTCCGCTCACTTCAAAAGTGTCAGCAATTTCCCATGAAAATGTTTTATCATCATTTTGCAAATAATGATTCAATGCTGTTTCGGGTGTAAGTGGCACTTTCTTCTCCTTGCAGGATGATAATAAAAGCACAAAAAATACCAACCCGATTAATGTTTTAAAATATCTCATGTGATTATTCTTTTAGAAAATATTTTTTGAAAAATTTATTTATTAATAGATAATAAATTTGCCTGCACCTAAAATAGCACTTTATTTTTCTATCCATCTTTTTATACTCAAATCCGACCTAGTTTGTGTGCTGGAGATTAAAACATAATCTATTTCTGCCTCTTTAGGAATTTGTTTTCTGATATCAACTTCATAACCTGAATGCCGGTCTCTTACATTGCTATAAACAAATATTACTACTATTAATAAAATTGCAATTATTGCACCTAAAGTGCCTAATAGCAATTTTTCATAATAATTTTTCATTTAGTTTTTTAATATCAAATTCCATTACAAAAATTTGTTTCCACTCTTTTTCTGAATTCTCAGATTGTAGTATAATTCCGTAGGCAATACTATTTCCTGTATGCGAAACTACCAACTGATCTCTTTTTTGATTATCGCTTGTAAGAAAAAAAGTTTTTCCAAAGTTGTTACCTTTACCAACATAAGTTACAGCAATATTACCTTTACTTACAGAAAAAATCCAATTGTCTGACGGATGCCATCGAACGCTCGAAGCATCATTGTCAAAAAAAGTAACTTGTTTAGGTTGTTTATTTATATCAGTATCAATGTCTGAACCATCAGTAGGAATAACAAATACTTGTTTTATATTGTTTGCATCAAGTGACAGATAGGCAATATTTTTCCCATCGTAAGAGCCACGTACAATCCCATCGGCCCATTTGCTATGAGTTAACCTGCAAATATTAATTCCTTTGGGCGGAGTGGGGTACACATTTCCATTACCTGAAAATGCTGTGGTAATATCAACTGAATCAGGAATTTCAGCAACAAAAAGAGAAGTCTCATAGTCGACACCATTTTTGGCTCTGACTTTTCCTATAAATGCACGCTTAGTTCCTGATGAATCGACCCACGAATCGCTTGAGGCTTTTTCAATTTCACCGGGTTTTGATTCTCCCTTTTTGGCAGGTTTTACTAAAACAGTAAAATAGTGGGTGTAACCTTCCGGAGCCTTATCATTAATCTCCATATAACCAATGGTTCTGTCATAATCTTCATTAAGATAATCATCGTAAGTAAACCCAATGCGTTTCCCGTTACGTGAATATTCATGGCGATGTGTTCCTCCCCTTTGAGCACCTTGTATAGTTGGTTTATCAATGGAAACATCACGCATATCAACTTTTACCAAATTCTGTTTTCCATCGGCAGTAACCTCAACACCTGTACGGTTACGAATACCATAATAGCCCCGCTCTTCAACTTCATCAAGAAAAGGTCCGTGTATAAACACTACTTTATTCTCAAACGGATGGTATGATACTGCGGCAACACCAGGTGCTGCATGTTCGCCGGTTATCGATTCGGGATTCCAAATAACAGTCGCTATACCTGTTGCTATTTCAACTTTTTCAATTGACTTACAATTTGCTAAATTGTTATTGAATACTGTTCCCCGTGTATCGAAACACAAAAACTTATCATCCGGCGAAAAGTTATCATTATTATCGAGTACATGATTTTTTTCTGAAAATGTGATTTGCCTCTCTTTCATAGGAATATGGTCTATTGTCTGATTTGTAATGATTTGATTGCAACTATACAAAAATACAGATGAAACTATTAATAAAGTAATTATGCTTTTGCGAATAATCATTTTTTATGATGTTGTTTTTCAAAAAAACTTGTACTCAATAATTTGGCAAATAGTATGGTAAATTGGCAGATGAAGCTCCTGGATTTCAGGAGTACTTAATTTAGGAACACAAATAATAGCATCGCAATATTGTTTTAGGTTTCCTCCTGTTTTACCGGTTAATCCAATAACTTTTAATCCTTTTGCTTTTGCTGTTATTGCAGCATCAATAATATTTTGAGAATTACCTGATGTAGTAATGCCAAGTAATATGTCGTTTTTTTTACCATAACCATTAACTTGCTGAGCATAAATAAAATCTCCCCCAATATCGTTTGACACGGCAGAAGTAAGAGCTGTATGCGCACTTAGTGATATTGCCGGTAGAGCTTTCTCAAGTTTATTTGCAAGGTTTACTCCACGCTCTTCTGATACTTTTGTAAGAGCCTCTTCAAAATCGTTATCAACAGGGCGTTTTTTCGAGAAACTTTTCATTAGCTCACCAACGATATGATCAGCATCAGAACTGCTTCCTCCATTACCACATATTAAAAGTTGTCCACTATTTTCAAAGCAAGCAATTATCAGGTTGGCTGCCTCTTCAATATCCTTTTTGCATGCATTAAGAACAGGATATCTTTCAATTAGTGTATTCATCAGTGTTTCTGTCTTCATATTTATTTCTTGAATAAAAGTTTAACTAATTTATCAGCTTGCGAAAAGTCGCTAATAATAATATCGGCTCCGGCTTTAATAAGTCTGGTTCGTTTCTCTTCGTTTAAATCGTACCTTCTAACTTCATCGCTGGCAATTCCAATAGCAATTCCTTCAAATTTAATACACTCTTTTATTTCAACAGTACCATCGCCGGTTACTAACAGCTCAGTTCCTTTAAGATTATTGTCAGTAATAATTTTATCAATAACAATTTTTTTCGAGTACTTTTTAACATCACCAACAGACCCATAAATACCACCGTCAAACAGATGTGCATACCCAAGAACTTCGGCTTCATTAATAACATCTTCTTTATCGGTACCACTTGCCATATAAAGTTTTATCCCTTTATTTTTAAGAGTTGTTAAAAAAGGTACTGCCCCTTTAACAATGTAATCATCTGCTGATAATTCTTTATTGTTAAGTTTAACTTTATTTGTACGCTCACTTACAGGATATGTAATTATCTGTTCCGGATTGAATATATCATATCGTCCTTGATATTTCATAGCTCAGTTTTTTATTATTATATATAAGATAATTTCATGAGTTTACCAATTATTTTTGCAATAACTGATTTTTTCTATTTTAATTGTTTTGATAACCCCACAAATAAAAGATATACAGCACTGCCGACTAATACAAGAATTCCTCCTGCCTGCCACAAGTCCATTGTAAAACCTACTACAAAAGGTATAATAGCACCACCACTGATAGCCATCATCATTAATCCGGATATTTCATTTGATCGTTCAGGCATTTTACCTACTGCAATTGAAAAAATAAGCGGGAAAATATTGGAGATTCCAAGACTCACTATAAAAATAATAATCCATGCAGCAATAGCACTTGGGGTAAAAGCAAGAGCTGTAAGAGAAACAATTGCAAGTAAAGATGAACCTATTAAAAAACCTCGAGGTGATAATCTGGTTAATAAAATAGCTCCAATAAAAGTACCTATCATCTTTGCAAAGAAATACATTGATTTCCCGTACTTAGCAGCTTCGGCATCAATTCCAATTTTTAGTTCGAGAAAATTGCCAATATTGGAGTTCATAGCTACATCAATACCTACAACCAAAAATATTCCAATAACCATTATTAATATAAACTTGTTGCTTAACAGTTTAAAGCATGATGTAAATGTAGCTCGTTTGCCTTCTGATTTTGTTTCATTAACCTTAACAGATATAAGCCAAGCCCCTGAAAGAATAGCAATAAAACCAAAAAGATATAAGCCGTATCGCCACGTACCTTCACCAGAATTATCACCAAATAAAATAGCCAACTTTGGGCCAATTACGGCTGCTACAAAAGGGCCTATCATTGAACCAACTGATTTAATAAACTGTGAAAAGCTCAAATAGCTCGATCCTTTATCTGCAGGCACAATATCAATTAATAGTGGATTCGCTGAAACCTGTATAATAGTGTTACCAATACCAAGAAGAGAAAATGCCACTAATATTACTGGCAAAGTATTTCCAAACAATGGTATAAAAAGACCAAATGCTGTAACTAATATTCCCACAGATAATGCTTTCTTCTTTCCAACTCTATCTTGCCATATACCTATAGGCACCGATAATATAAAGAACCATATTAAAGCAACAAATGGTATCAATTGGAGAATATAGCGAGGTATTTCTATACTTTGTTTCAATTCATCAACTCCTGTTCCTACCAAATCAGCAAAACTCATTACAAAAAATGACATAAGTACCGGTATAAAATGTTGAATCTGAATTTTATTTTTCATGGCTGTGTATATTAATATTTATTATCAAAAGTTCTGTATATTTTTAATAATACAAAATTGTGTTGAATAAATATTATATACCGCATACATTTTGCTTATTACACATTAAATATTAACATGTAATCTAAAGTTTTAATCACAATAAGGCTTTTATGGTTAATTTTCTTCATCAGAAAAAGCTATTGCTATAAACTAAATAAGTAGGCAACTATTTTAACTAAAATAGTTTAGAGTTACTTATTTAAAACTTTTTCGGTATTCAGTCGGTGTCTTTTTCATTATTTTTTTGAAATAATGATTGAAATTTGCCAGATTGTTGTATCCGCATTCATAGCATATTTGTGTGATTTGCTTATCAGTTTCTGCTAACATCCTGGCTGCTATACCAATGCGAACACTCTTGACATACTGCATAAATGGGAGACTGGTCTTTTTCTTAAAATATCGACAAAACGAACCGGGAACCATGTGTACAATCTCAGCAGCATAATCAAGCGAAATGCCTTCTTGTATATTATTAAAAACATATTCGTACACTTTGTTTATCTTGTCTAAATCCTTATCAAAAGATGCTGTATAGTATGATGTTAATGATAAATAGTCAAAATCCTTAACTTGTAATAAAAGATTAAAAACCTTTAAAAGTTCAATATAAGCTTCTAAACCTTCAAGATTAACCATACGCTCAAGCTTTGTTGCAATATTTTTAATATGCCATCCTTTAAAGTGAATTCCTTTATTGGCATTATGAAGAAGTTCTTTAATACTGTTAAGCTCTGGAATATTAAAAAAATCAGAGCTAATAATATTTTCATAGAAATGTGTAACAATGCATGTGGGTTGTATCCCTTTCTTCACTTCAAGAACCTGCCAGTTATGAGGAATATCAGGGCCAATTAACACTAAGTCGCCTGGCTCGTAACTTGAAATATGATTGCCAATAATTCGTTTTCCGGAACTCGAAACCACAAAATTTAACTCAAAGTTTTTATGTGAGTGTATTTTCTCCGAACCATCACCCATGGGTAACTTTCTTGAGATGAAAGAGTGCTTTTGAGGGACAAATATTTTCTCAAATACGAATTCCATATATTATTAACTAAATTGACAAAGTCTATATCATAACCTAACAATTAAGGTTAATAAATCATGTAAATTTAATAAATTATCGGAAGTAGCTCATATAAAGTTGTTGTATTTTTGTGTTTAAAATAGTTAACTGATTGCATAAAATAATTTTTGTTAAAAATAAAAAACATGAAACATATACTAAAAGGTATAATTCCACCGGTAGTTACTCCCTTACTAAACAATGATGAACTTGATGTTGATGGATTAAGAAATCTAATAGAGCATTTAATATCCGGAGGTGTACATGGTCTGTTTTTGCTTGGCACTAATGGTGAAGCTACCAGTTTAACTTATGAATTAAGAAAGGAGTTAATTTCAAAAGCCTGTAAATTTGTAAACAAAAGAGTTCCGGTACTTGTAGGAATTACAGATACTTCATTTGCCGGTTCAATTGAAATTGCACAGACGGCAAAAGATTCCGGTGCAGATGCTGTTGTTGTGGCACCACCATACTATTTTCCAATTTCGCAGAGTGAGATGATTGAATATCTGAAAAACCTTAGTGCTGTTTTACCGCTTCCCTTTGTTTTATACAATATGCCCAGTTGTACTAAATTACACATGTCGGTTGATACAGTTAAAAAGGCAAAAGAGCTTGGCGCAATAGGTATTAAGGACAGCTCAGGTGACATGGCATATTTATATTCTCTTATTGAAGAGTTTAAAGATTCGCCCGACTTTGCAATAATGGCTGGTACCGAATTGTATTTATCAGATATGATAATGAATGGTGGAGATGGGGCAGTTGCCGGGGGTGCAAATTTCTTACCTCGTTTGTTTGTTGATTTATATGAAGCATCGGTAAAAAAAGATATAAAAAAGATTGACCTCCTACGAAAAGATGTGATAAAACTTTATAATACCCTTTACAATATAGGTGAATCACCAATGCGAATTACAAAAGCAACGAAATGTGCTCTATCGGTTATGGGCATTTGCAATGGATACATGGCACATCCACTTCGTGAATTTGTGGGTCACGAACGTAAGCTTGTTGAGCAATATATTAAAAATTTAACCTAAGTTAAGATAGCATGAATTACCAATTAGGCTTTATTGATACTGGCATTCTTATCCTATATGCAATAGTACTTGTTGCAATGGGAATATATTTTCTTAGAAAAAGCAAAACATCGGAACAATTTATGGTTGCAGGGCGTGGAATACCTGCATGGGCAGCAGGCATTGCTGTTATGAGTGCATATACAAGTAGTATTTCATACATAGCAGTTCCGGGAAAGGCTTTTGATTCAAACTGGCACCCACTTATTTTTGCTTTAACAACCTTGCCGGTGGCCTGGTTTGTCACTAAATATGTGATACCACATTACCGTAAACGAAAAATCATTTCTGTATATGATTATCTTGAAGAGAAAATTGGCGTATGGGCACGTGTTTATGCATCATTTTCGTTTATTCTGTTTATGATTGGGCGTACTGCTGTAATCCTTTATTTGTCGTCACTTCTGTTAACATCATTTATTGATATTGATATTCGTATACTAATTGTAATTATTGGTGTGGTAACAATTATTTATACTTTGATGGGCGGGATGGAGGCTGTTATTTGGACAGATGTTATGCAATCGGTTATTATGATTGGAGGCTTATTGTTTAGTGCATATCTATTGACAAAACATATTTTCTCACAGCCTGATTTTTTGATACAAACAGCCTTTGACGCTGATAAATTTAGTCTTGGCGATAGTTCATTCTCGTTAAGCAGTCGTACAATTTGGGTAATGATTATTTATGGTGTAACTGAAAATATCAGAAACCTGATGGCTGACCAGAATTACACCCAAAAATATGCTTCTACGGCAACCGAAAAAGAGGCAAAAAAATCGGTGTGGTTTGCCATGTTGATTTATCTACCTCTTACAGTCATGTTTTTATATATTGGCACCGCTCTGTTTTCTTTCTATTCGGGAGCCAACAATGTTCTTGGCGAAGCAGTAACAAAAGGAGATCAGGTTTTCCCGTATTTTATTGCTACTGAGCTACCCGTAGGATTAAAAGGACTAATTATTGCAGCAATACTTGCTGCATCAATGAGTACTGTTGATTCAGCACTTAACTGCTCGGCAACTGTACTGTTTGTTGATTATTATAAAAAATTCTTTAAGCCGGAAGCTTCTGAGAAAAGCAGTGTTAATTTCTTGCGATTATCTACTGTAATTTGGGGTGTCCTTGGAATTGCATTTGCTCTTTTAATGCTAAATGCTAAAAGTGCTCTTGATATTTGGTGGCAAATATCAGGTATTTTTGGAGGTGGTATATTAGGTCTGTTTTTGTTGGCGATTTTTAAGATTAAGATAAGTAAGACACAAGGCATAAGCTCTGTTGTATTTAGTGTTTTATTGATTGTATGGGGTACATTTTTTAGGGATTTACCGGCAAACTACTCATGGCTTGAGTGTACTTTTGACCCAATTATTATTGGAGCCATAGGAACTGGCGGTTTGGTATTGCTTGCCTTGATTTTTATTCTTATCAATAAAAGTAAAAAATTATTGTATTGATTATCAATATCGGGGGATTGACGGCAAAGTGCATACGGCAAATAGCTTTACAAACTACACGGTTTTTTCAATTTGGGATACCTATCGTGCACTGCATCCGCTTTTTACCATTATCGACCAAAAAAGAAGTAATGATTTTATAAAATCATTACTTGCCAAGTATGCTGATGGCGGACGATTGCCCATGTGGCCTATGGCAGGAAATTACACCGACGATATGCTTGGTTACCACGCCGTTTCGGTAATTACCGATGCTTACATAAAAGGGCACATTATTACGAAAATGTTTTTGACAGCACATCAAATTTATTTAGGGGTAAAGCTATTAACCGAATGTGGCTCACACCTTTCAATCAGCTAAAGAACTCGGCCTATTCCGAAGGAAACGCCTATCAGTATTTATATGCCCCGCATGATATTGACGGTTTGATGAAATTAATGGGTGGTGATAAAAACTTCGCCAACATACTGGATACCATTTTCAACAAAACATCCGATGAAAACAAAGAGGGCAGCATTGGCCAATAATGGCATGGAAACGAACCAAGCCACCATTTGGCCTATCTATACAATTATGCAGGCGAAGGCTGGAAAATACAGGGAATAGTGAATCAAATTTTAACCGAATTGCACTCGGATGCACCTGATGGCCTTGCCGGAAACGAGGATTGCGGGCAAATGTCAGCATGGTATATTTTTAGTTCTTTGGGTTTTTATCCTGTTGTACCCGGACAGGATATCTACGTGATTGGTACGCCACTTTTTAATAAAGCAACTGTTCATCTTGAAAATGGCAAAACTTTTACTATTGTTGCCAATAACAGGAATGCTCAGAATATTTACATACAATCAGCTACCTTAAATGGAAAAGACTATAGGGGACTTCTATAAATTAAATCATTGTTATTCAGTCAGATATTCGTATATTTGTATTAATTTAATACAAGTAAATTATGCCTTCACAAAAATATAAAGCAACAGGAAATAGAGGATTATTTGACAAGCAAGATACATATCAAAAGTTATCAGATATTGGAAATCCTTTAGAGAAGATAAGCAAAGTCATAGATTTTGAGATGTTTAGGGGATTTCTTGAAGCAAAACTCCTGAAGCAGAACAAAAAGAACAATGCAGGAGCAAAACCTTTTGACGTTGTAATGATGTTCAAGATAATAATATTACAAAGATATTATGGACTTGGTGATACACAAATTGAATATCAAATACTTGACAGGCTTAGTTGTAAAATCTGTTGGCATAAAAAGAGCAACCGGAATTATAGGTTTAATTAATCTGATTTAGGAAAATCGTTTAACGGGTTCTGCGATTTCTCTCGAATCACAAGTGAAAAAATGAATTTTTAGAACCCACCTTATGTAATTGTAAAGAAATGAAAAATAATGAGATTATAAGTAAAAACAAAAAGTGGATTAATGAGAAATGGAGATCTTTATCTGTAGTGTGGAGATTTTTTGATATTGGTTAATGAGTTTAATCAGAGACAAATAAGTATCGTATTTCCATGAATTTAAATTTATATGTACAGCAGTAGAAAATTCTAAACTAATTAAAATCATGTTTAAAGAGGTATTCACCATTGTTGATGGAATAAAAGGTAAAGGGCAATATGTTGGAACCTATTTGGCGCATGGCGCACGAAAAAGTGGATGGTGGGGCGAAGGCGAAGTTAAATTCTATATAGATGGGGATAAAGAGTTCCCAACAATCTGTACCACAGGTGAAGAAGATTACTTTCTGGGTTCATACGGTTATAACGACAGAAAAATAGATGGCAAAATGCATTACGACTCATTTAGCAGCCTATATTCGGGCTTTTATGAAGTAAAAGATTCGGATATTGATGGATTTATCGGCATTTTTGGTCAATACCGCTGGCATGTTATAGACCCTATTAGGTTTGATAAGGATTTAAAAATAACCATACAAAGTCTTGGGTGGGGGCCTGATGGTTATTTGCCTTTAAAAGATGATTTAGCATCTGTGGCCTATTGGTATCAAATTGAACCTCATAACCCGTTTCCAGAATTGCCGGCAAATGATAAATTAATCATTAAAAAGAAAAAATAAGCACGTTTAAATCTCAGCTTATCATGGACACATCAAATAAAAAAACCAAATACAAATTTTCATGAAGAGTTATACCATAAAAAATAAGAACTTTCAGGTTTCAATAAAAAAAAATGGAGCCGAATTATGCAGTTTTAAATCTCTTCATTCCAATATAGAATATATATGGAAAGCCGATTCTGAGATTTGGGCAGCACATGCCCCTAATTTATTTCCCATTATTGGATGCTTAAAAGACGGAGCTTTTTTATATGAAGGAAAAGAATATGCATGCCCTAAACATGGTTTTATAAGAAAAAACAATAATATCTCTCTATTAGATCAAACAAAGAACAGTCTTACCTTTGGGTTAAAATATAGTGCAGAAACTTTTAAAGTCTATCCTTTTCAATTTGAATTTCAAATTAAATTTATTTTAGATGATAATAAATTAAGAGTTGAGCATAAAATTACCAATCATGGAGATAAACTAATGTTATTTTCATTAGGTGCTCATCCGGGCTTTACTTGTCCTATTCATCATGATGAAAAATATTCCGATTATTATATTGAATTTGAGAAACCGGAAGATGCCCCAACCTGGCAGGTAATGGAAAATGGATTAATTGGCAAAAAGCCTTTACCAATTTTTGATGAACCGACAAAGATAAATTTGCATTCACAAATTTTTAAAAATGATGCTTTAGTATTTAAAAATCTAAACTCATCAAAAGTTAGTTTAAAAAGTAAAAAATCTAAACAAGTGGTTTCAATGCAATTTGAAGATTTTTCATATTTGGGAATTTGGGCTAAGCCAAATGCAAAATTTGTTTGTATTGAGCCTTGGATAGGTATTGCAGATAGTTCCGATTCTAATAGGGATTTTAAAAACAAAGAAGGAATTATTAGCTTGGAAGCAAAGAAAAATTTTAATGCTTCATACAGTATTATCATAGAAGAATAATTTAAATCACGGTAAGCGAATATCTGAAAAATACTATGGTGGAGAATTTCCGGTTGTTTGAAAAGCATCCTGATTACGTGTTCAATTTTACAGATTCGCGCCGTTACCGTTTAATGGAGGTATATAAAAGACAAGATTTAAAATTACCTTCAGGAGATTTTAATAAGGTTTACATTTTAGCTGCTGCAACTGAAGATACATCAGGGAATTTTATAGTAAATGGGAAACCTGCTAATTTGAATATTAGGATCAAAAAACAAATAAGATAGCTTCTAAAATATAATATTATAAAGGATAATGAATAATAAAAAATATTTATTTTATAGTACTATAGTTGCTGCTCTTGGCGGACTACTGTTCGGGTTTGATACAGCAGTCATTTCAGGAACTACAGGGTGGCTTGAAAAAAATTTTGACCTTTCTTCCTTTTGTATAGAATGGCGATGGATGTTTGGAGTTGAAGCAATACCGGCATTATTGTTTTTCATTCTTTTATTCAGGAATCTCTGTAGTCCAAGGTGGTTAATTGCAAAAAACAGAATAGATGAAGCAAAACTTGTATTCTGAGTTAGAAAGCGATGTTAACCAAGATATTTATTTACATATTGGTACAAACGATGCAGGTAAAGTTTGGGTAAATGGCAATTTGCTCATTGATTATCCAACGGGTAGAAGTGCTGAACCCTCACAAAATATTGCAAGAGTTAATCTAAAGAAAGGAAAGAATACTATTTTACTAAAAATAGATCAACTTAGTGGAGACATGGGTTATCCTGCTACAGTTCAACTTGATGATGGTTCATTAATTACCATATATTATCAAATTGATAAAAAGGGTGAAAAAACCAGCCTTATGCAAATACATTGGCAGCTAATGATTGAATAATGAAATAAAAATCATTTAAATGGATAAGAAGAATAGCACAACATCAATCGGAAATAGATTTATCTTACTTTGGATAATATGGACATTGTTGGGAGTTGTTCTGATGTATGCTGTTGCAGGGTCTGATTCAACAAACAGCTCAATGTCAATAATAGCAATAGTTTCAAGCCTGTCGCCATTATTAGGCCTAATGCTTGCCTTGGGTTCACCAAAAGCTGCAAATCAATTTAATATTTGGTTAAAAGGAAACAACCATTCAATTTATTACATAGCCGGCGGCATATCTCTTTTATTTGCCTTGCCGGGATTATTAACATGGACTTTCGATCCATATATAACTGTTATTTTTACATTTATAGTATTCGCAGTATTTGGCACATTAAAACAAAATAAAGGCGAAAATTTTAATTTGAACTGGACTGACTTGGCCATTTGGATTATCCTATGGATTCCTTTTGACCTTCGTTGGTACACCGGGATGAATGCAAATCTGGATTATACCTGGTGGTCAATAGCGATTTCTGTTATTGCTATAATAGGTTGGTTTGGTTACAAAGGAGCTTATATTGGTTACAGGCTTGTTCCAAACTTTAAAGATTTTCTTATAGCTTTTCTGGCTCTGATAGCGATAATGGTTGTTGTTGTACCACCGGGACTTTTAACCGGCTTTCTTACTTTTTCAATACCTGAATCCTATGATATTCCAAAATTAGCCGCTCATTTCCTTGGACTGTTCTTAACTGTTGCCTTACCCGAGGAGCTTTTTTTCAGGGGGATAATGTTTCGAGGGCTTGAAAAAGCATCTTCAAAAAAATGGATACCCTGGGTAGTTTCTTCTTTGGCTTTCGGATTGATGCATTGGAATAATGCTAGTGATTTATCTACCCAAATAACTTATGTTTCATTGGCAACAATTGCTGGTTTAGGCTATGCCTGGGCATACAAAAAAAGCGGGAACAATTTGTTTGCAGCAATACTTATACACACTTTGGTTGATTGGATTTGGAAATTATTTTTGACTTAGGAATGAAAATCACCAGGCAATATCCATTGAAAATTAATAAATAATTATAACAATATAATCTAAGTACATGGATATAATAAATACGGGTATGATAGTAAAAAATGGAAAACATTAGATGTACCTAAAACCTGGGCTGCCGAAGCAGGTGATTTTAAAATATGGATTGGAGGAAGTTCTGTTAGTGGTTTGAAAAGTACATTTACACTTCAGTAAAACCGCAGAAAGGATTTAATCGGAATATTTTATTTTCCTGCAATATGATAAATTGTTTGTTCATGTGTATATTTTTAATCTATTATTTAGTGTTAGCACACAAACTATTTAAACGTTCTAAAATTGGATTTTTACATCACGCATTAATATATACAGCAAAGAAAATCATAAAACACTTAAACCAAATTAAAATTTTATCTTTATACAATTTGGAATTCTTTTAGCCTATAATCATAAAAACAACAAATGAACAGAAAAGAATTAATACCATATCGGGATAATGCGCTATTTCATCTTAAAAACGAACTGTTACCTTTCTGGACAAACCGAATGATAGATAGAAGCATGGTGGATATATTACGCATTTTGATAAAGATGGAAATGATACCGGGGAAGATGAAAAATCATTAATTGCCCAGGCTCGTTGTTTGTATACAATTGGCCTCTAAAGATTCAAAGTTAAATATATGAAAACTTCAAACGTAATTTACATTATTTTGCTCTTTAGTTTACTGTTTGCGCAATGTACTGAAAAAACAAGCAAAAGCCCGGATAATGAAATTAAAATCGTTGGCCCACAGCCTGATGGTAGCATTTTAGTTCCTACAAATCAATTGCTGCGACCTGCAGGATTTCAAATTCAGTTTCAGGGCAGACCCGTTGATCTTGCACTTAGCCCTAATGGAAAATGGCTGGCTGTACTGAATATGAATTCACTTGAATTGGTTCGTATAAAAGACAGGACAATAATTCAGAGACTTCCAATAAAAAAAGGTGGATCGTATAATGGTGTTTCTTTTTCTGAAAATGGTAAAAAAATATATGTAAGCCAGGCCAGGGATTATATTTTTATCGCAGAAATGGATAATAACAATGTACTTAAGTGGGTAGACAAAATTCCATTTTCAGAACCACAGGTTGGCGGACATCCTGTGCCTGGTGGGTTTGTATTAAAAGAACAGGATGATAAACTATACACAACGCTTAACCGAAGTAATTCATTGGCTATTGTAAAGCTATCCGATAAAACGGTTAAAGAGATTCCTGTAGGTATTGCACCGTATGAGGTTTTACTTTATTCTTCACAAAAAGCTTACGTTAGCAACTGGGGTGGAAGACAGCCTAAAAAAGGTGAAACAACTTATAAAACATCCAAGAGTGATATCCTGATTGATCCCAAAACCGGTATCGCAAATAACGGTAGTCTATCTGTTGTTGATTTGGAAAAAGGGGAAGAAATAAAAAACATTGAAATAGGGCTTCATCCTACCGCTATGGTTTTAAGCCCCGATAAAAAAAAGCTTTTTGTTGCATGTGCTAACAGTGACATAATTTCGGTTATCGACACAAAAGAAGACATAGAAATCGGAAAAATTTCTGTAAGTATTGACAATTCACTACCTTTTGGAAATGCCCCAAATGCATTGGCGATTTCTCAAGATGGAAAACATCTTTACGTTGCCAATGGAACTGAAAACTCAATTTGTGTTATTGATTTATCAAATAATAAAATAGATGGCCTCATACCAACAGGTTGGTATCCGGGGGCAATCACCTTTGATAAAGAAGAAAATTATTTGATAGTGGCTAATACAAAAGGTATAGGATCGCGAAACATGAAAGCCGGACAATACGGTTATAACACCCATAATCACATGGGTAGTATAAGCATCATACCCACACCGGACCAAAAACAACTTAATGGGATGACTGAAACGGTAAAAGAAAATAATTCATTTACCCGTATGTTGAAAGAATTTAATAAAAAGGAAATGGAAACCGAACAAGTGGTTATCCCACAATTTCCCGGTCAGAAATCGCATTTTAAACATGTTGTATATATCATTAAAGAAAACAGGACTTACGACCAGATATTTGGTGATATGCCCCAGGGAAATGGTGATGCATCATTAGTTCATTTTGGCAGGGAAGTTACACCCAATCATCATGCACTTGCCGAGGAATTTGTTCTTTTAGATAATTACTACTGTAGTGGTGTGTTAAGTGCAGATGGACATCAATGGACTAACGAAGCTTATGTTACTGATTATCTGGAAAAGTTTTTCGGCGATTTTCCACGAAGCTACCCCTATGATGGTGGCGATCCCCTGGCCTATTCCCCTACCGGATTTATTTGGGATAATGTAATGAACCATGGATTAACATACAGGAATTATGGTGAATTTGTAAAGGCGGTAATTGAGCCCAAAGATGCAAGTTTTACCGAAATATATAATGATTTTATAAGTGGTGCAGATAAAATAAAAATTCATGCAAAATGCAACTTACCGCAAATGGAACCTTTTACTTGCCCTACATATATTGGTTTCCCTGAAAGGGTTTCTGATCAATACCGGGCAGGGGAATTCATAAAGGAGTTGAAAAAATTCGAGGAAAATGATAACTTCCCAAACTTTATAATAATGTTGATCCCGAATGACCATACTTCGGGTACCAAACCCGGCTTACCGACCCCTAAAGCTGCTGTAGCTGATAATGATTTGGCACTGGGGAAAATTGTTGAAGCAATTTCGCACAGCAAATTCTGGAAAGAGACTTGCATTTTTGTAACTGAAGATGATCCCCAGGCTGGACTTGATCATATTGACGGTCACAGAACAGTAGGCATGGTAATTAGCCCATATACAAAACGAAAAAAAGTAATTTCAACAAATTATTCTCAAATAAATATGTTCCGCACTATTGAAAACATTTTGGGCATCCCCCCTTTAAACAAATTTGACCTTACTGCAGAGCCAATGTCAGATTGTTTTACCGATAAGGCTAATTATAAGCCTTATACCGCACTACCAAATAATATCCCTTTAAATCAGCTCAACCCTCAACTCCATAGTCTTTCAGGTGATGAACTATATTGGGCAAAAAAGTCAATGGAGCAAAATTTGGATGAATACGATCGAATTGATGAAGATTCTTTCAATAGGATTATATGGCATTCTGTTAAAGGCTATGATGTACCTTATCCGATAATAGCAATAAATAATTAGGCTTAATTATTCATAATTTAAAAGCAAAGCTATGAGTCACAAAATAAAATGGGGAATAATTAGTACAGGACATATTTCATCCAAATTTGCAGATGCTTTAAAAATGCTTCCACAGGCTGAACTTGTAGCAGTTGCATCAAGAAATGAGGAAAAAGCAACTGGATTTGCAAAAAAATACAATATCCCAAAAGCATATCCAACTTACCAGGAGTTAGCAGATGACCCTGATATTGATGTAGTTTATATTGGAACGCCACATACTTTTCACCTTGAAAATAGTGTAATGTGCATGCGCAAAGGAAAATCAGTTTTATGCGAAAAGGCTTTAACAATAAATGCAGATGAAGCAAAGGAAATGATCCGTGTTGCCCGTGAAGAAAATGTATTTCTAATGGAAGCAATGATTCCAAGGCATATACCTCTGCTTAAAAAAGTGTTGCAATGGGTAAAAGAAGGCAGGATTGGTAAAGTACGAATGGTAAAAGCCTCACGCTGTGCACGTGGGACATTTGCACCAGGGGCACGTCAACTGAATCCTGAACTTGGTGGTGGAAGTTTATTGGATGTAGGTGTTTATGTTATTTCTTTTGCATCGTGGATATTTAACAAAGCTCCCTTAGAAGTTATGGGCTTAGGTCATATTGGTGAATTAGGTTCTGACGAACAGGGTGTGGCAATCCTGAAATATGATAACGGTGAAATTGCCGATCTGTCTTTTGCTTTAAAAACAAATGCGGTTGATGAAGCGTATATTCTTGGCACAGATGGATATATAAAAGTTAATGAGCTTTTTGCCGTTCCAACTAAAGCCTCATTATTTATTGATAATAAAGAAGTGGATGTAATTGAGGAAGCGATAATTGGCAATGCCCTTAATTACGAAGCCGAAGAAGTGATGCGCTGCATGAACGAGGGATTAAAAGAATCACCATACATGCCCCTTGACGAATCCATCCAGATAATGAAAATTATGGATAAAATTAGAAAACCCTGGAATTTAGTTTATCCAAATGATTTGTAATTGGTCTTTGAACGAAAACTCTGTAGTGTGATTCTATAAGGGTCTTTGACACAATTGCGTTTTGAATATACAGTCTGCATAGAACAATTTATACTATTCTGAATAATGGATACATGATGATCGACAACCATTTTATTCCTGAGGGCAAATTACCAACCCGCCCTAAAATTGGCATTTCAATGATGGTTCCCAATTGGTAGTTGATAATAAACTTCTAATAAATAATGACGGTGAGCATGGTTACGAAGTTGTATCGGGTAAAATTAACCTGGATAAAGGAAGGCATTCATTGGAAGTAAGATACTTCCAATCTGGTGGTGGTCAAGAATTGAAAATATTTTGGCAAGGTCCGGGATTTGAAAAGAGAGAAATGACAAAAGAAGATTTTTAAGGCGAGCAATTTAATGCGCACTGATACAGTTAAATTATAATGTATATAAATTAAAAAACATGAAATAGGTGTCTTTTCTATTGGGTAACTTTATTTTTTTTAGATTTAAACACTTACAATGGAAAAAGTTAACAAACGATTAAAATATTTTACAGGAATATGGCGAATAATCCTTGAGCCAATCCTTGGTCTTATGCTTTTCTTTAACAGGGGAATATATGCAATTGAGGAAATGCAATTTGGTTTATATTGGGTACTTATTATTTTTATAGGTTATACAGTAATTAAATTTATTATTGAAAAAGATAAGCAAACAAAGAAAAGCTTTGTCCTTGCCCAGTTGGCAAACCTACCTTTAGTCACTGGTTTGTGGTTTACTTTCTTCGTGATTATTTTATTTATGAGTAGCTACCTGCCAAGCAATACAATCGTAAACAACTCGCCCAATACTATTTTGGTAACAACACACTCACACACACAATTTAGCCACGATGGTTTAATCCGTCAGAAAAATTTATGGGAATGGCACAAATACAATAATTTTGATGCTTTCAGCATTTAATCAAGGTAATACAAATGAAGATGTAGGTGAAGAAACACAAGTCAAAAAAACAGAAGCTGAAAAGCTGGGATTTGAAAAAGGCAAAAAAGTATTAATACTTCATGCTGATGATGCCGGCATGAGTCCTGAAGCAAATGACGCAATTATTGAAATCCTGAAAAATGGACATATACAATCGGCTTCAGCAATGGCACCATGTCCCAATTTTGAAGATTTCATTAATTGGGCAAAAACCAACCCCGGTGTTGACGTTGGTATGCATTTAACGCTTACAAGTGAATGGAAAACCTACCGTTGGGGATCTGTCAGTGATACAGCTAAAGTACCCGGGTTAATTGACCCCGATGGTAAATTTTGGCACGAAGTACCGGGCGTAGTGCAGCACGCAAGTGCCGCCGAGGTTGAAACAGAGATTCGTGCACAAATTGAAAAAGCAATTGCAATGGGTTGGCAACCAACACATATGGATACGCACATGGGCACCTTGTTCGGTTCACCGGATTATATGAAAGTATATGTAAAAGTAGCACAGGAATATGGAATCCCGGCGAATATTATCGATCTTTCTAACAAAGAGGTTCTTGAAGCATTCAGAAAAACAGGTTATCCTTTAACTGATGATGTTGTTGATATGGTAGCTGCATATAAACTACCAAAACTTGATAACTTCACAGGTGTCCCCAAAGGCAAAACTTATGAAGAAGTAAGAGGTAACTTCTTTAAATTGGTGAAATCGTTAAAGCCGGGTTTAACTGAAATTGTTTTTCACCCTTCAACCGAAACAGAAAACGTAAAAACAATTACAAACTCATGGCAACAAAGGGTTTGGGAAGCTCAATTATTTACTGATCCGGTAGTTAAACAGTTTTTTAAAGATGAGGGCATTATTTTCACAAACTGGATTGATATTATGGAACGCTTTAATAAGCAAAACGATAAATGAAAAGGTTTAATGAAATTATAAACAAAGGAATAATTAATTCTCTTTGCGTCTTTGCGTGAAAATTTAAAGCCGATAATAAACATCCTAAATCAGTTTTTCATTTTCAGTACACTGGCAATTCTAATTTCAGCATGCTCTTCAAATGTAAAAGAAACTAAATCAAACTTGCAATATGTTGACCCAAATATTGGTGCTGTTGGGTACTTGTTGCATCCGATGAGGCCAAATGTTCAACTACCAAATCAGCCTATTAGGATGCATCCCTATCGAAAAGATTATTTAGATGACCAAATAGCGTTTTTTACACTATCAATGGTAGCACACCGCGAAGGAGAACTTTTTGGCGTTTTGCCGGGTGTTTTAAAAAATGAAAATAATATTTGGAGTGTTAAACAAACTTATGATCACGATCTTGAGATTCTCAAACCTAATTATTATTCTACTTATTTTGTTAATTCTGAGATAAAAACAGAGTATGTCCCGGGTAAAAAGGCAGGTTTTTTTAAATTTCATTTTCCGTCTGAAGGAGTGAAAAAATTAAAATTTCATGTAAATCATGCAGGTTCGTGGAAACAAGGCGAGGGAAATTCAATAATTGGAATAGAAGAATTTGGAGGAATGAAAGCTTATGTTTTTGGCAAATTTAATACAAAAGTTAATATTGAATTCGATAAGGAAATTATTGTTAATAAAAGAAGAAAAACAAGCAGGGAGCAAGCCAATGCCTGGGTAAGTTTCCCCGAGAACCCCAATAAAGCAATTGAATTCAAATATGCTATATCTTACATAAGTATTGAACAGGCTCAAAAAAATCTAAATGCAGAAATCCCTAAATGGGGTTTTAATGATTTAAAGAAACAAGCCACGACCATTTGGAATAACAGCTTAGGTCAAATTACCGTCAAAGGAGGAACTGAAGACCAACGAAGTGTTTTTTATACTTCACTATATCGTTATTACGAAAGGATGGTTAACATTAGCGAAGATGATAAATATTATAGTGCTTTCGACCACACAGTTCATAGGGATAGTATCGATTTTTATACCGACGATTGGGTTTGGGATACTTATTTGGCACAGCATCCGCTACGCATGATTTTATCCCCAAATTTGGAAGCCGACATGCTTCAATCGTATGTTAGGATGTATGAAGAGGGAGTGTGGATGCCACAATTCCCGATTCTATATGAAGATAAAGCAGCTATGCATGGATTTCATTCTACAATAGTATTTTTAGATGCTTATAGGAAAAGTATCCGTAGCTTTGATGTAGAAAAAGCTTATGAGGGAATGAGAAAAAATGCAACTGAGGCAACAATGATTCCATGGGTAAACGGCAGCTTAACAGATTTAGACCGATTCTATCGTAACAATGGTTATTATCCGTCTTTGAGACCTGACGAAAAGGAAACTATTAAGGAGGTGCATTGGTTTGAGAAAAGACAAAGCGTTGCAATTACCCTGGCTCACAGCTACGACGATTGGGCTTTGGCTGAAATGGCAAAAGAATTAGACAAAACCGACGATTATACTTATTTCAATAGATAAATCAATTTATTATGATACACAGGCAAATTTTCCTAACGCTTTTTTTATTAACATTGCTTCAAACCAATTATGCTAAAAAAGGAGAAAAACACAAGATTGGAATTAAAATGATTAAAGGCGGAAATAGAGCCCATTTCTACCAATCTGATCTTTATGCATACCCTAAAGGTTATGGTAATTTTATCGATGCCCTTTTCAAAGTTTCTTCCTTGAAACCAAGAAATGGTTGGTTTGTAAAAGAACTAAAATTCAAAAAAATGGCATCTGATGAAGCATCCGCAAAAGAATTTGATGATTCTCAATGGGAAACGGCTCCAATCAATAAAAATTGGAAAGGGGAATTTCAGCATGCATGGTCACGAGGAATAATTAAATTACCAAATGAGATTAATAGTTACCCTGTAAGAAATCAAAAAATCAGGTTGGAGGCAAATACCAATGACCGGGGCGAAATATGGATTAACGGAGAACTTAAACTAAGATTCGATCATAGTCCTGGAGTTATTCTTATTGATGACAAAAGTTTAACAAGCAAAGCAAAATTATACAGAGCTATTGAAAACTCTTCGCAAAACACGTTATTTTTATAAATGTCATCCCAATCCTGAATTGAATGAGCTGAAAAATATAACAAGTACAATACAATCAGTTTTAACGAATACAGAAAATCAATTACAAAAAATCAATACACTAAAAGACAAGATATATGGTATAAATGAACAACTTAGAAAAAATCCGGTTTTTATGGTTCCACCTTATCTACAAACTGTAGAAGATGATGGGATTACCATAATGTGGGAAACCGTTTTTCCTGCAAATGGAAGAATAGAGTATGGTACTGATAAAAATTTGGGTTCAACGATTACAACTTCCGGAGCTGAATCTACCATGCATGAAATAACCTTAACAGGATTAGAAAAAGATAAAGATTATTATTACCGGGTTATTTCGGGTAATATGGCGAGCCCAATTCAAAAGTTTCACACAAAAATTCCTGAAGATAAACCTTTTAAGTTTATTGTCGTTGGCGATAGCAGAACCTATCCAAAAGTATTTGAAAATGTGGTTAAATTAGCTGCCCGTGAAAATGCAGACCTCATTCTTAATGTTGGTGATGTGGTTTCAAGTGGTCACAGACTTGATGAATGGGTAGACGAATATTTTTATCCCATGTGTTATATTGGAGGCTCTACTCCAAGTTACATATCCATTGGTTTGATTTTAAATACGGTAATTCAAATTTTATTTTTATAGATGCAAATAAAGAAGATGGCTCAAAAGGAGACCGAATTTCACCCGGAAGTGAACAATACGAATGGTTTAAGAATTCAGTAAAAAGGGCAGATAAGAATGGCCAGTGGACTTTTGTTTTATTTCATCATCCTCCTTATTCCGAGTGTTGGTCGGGCGGTTATTACAATGGTGAAGCACATTTACGTGATGAAATTGTTCCTTTAATTGAAATGACAAGGGAATAGTTTATTATTGAAAACATGCAAAAAAAATAAACGTCATAGCGAAAACTTTGTTTGAAGCTATCTTCAGTTTTAATTACTTATTGCCTTCTGTCAGCCTTAATTTCCTCAATTAGCTCACCATTAATGTCAATAGCTTTCATAATGGTTTGCTCTTTTCCTACATCAATTCGCATAAAGTGTTCTATCTTTTTATATTTTACAGTTTCGGGCTGAATAGCATCAGTGTCATATAAAGGGGCACCTCCACCGGCGGTAACAATATAATGTGTCCCACCATGTTCTGCATGATGATAGTAATGATCGTGACCATTCAAAACAGCAGTTACATTATGGCGTTCAAAAATATCGCCCCAGAATTTTCGTAGTAATTCAGCATCTTCAACACGGCTCTTTTTTATACTATAAAATGTGGGATGAAAAAACACAAAAATATAACCGGCATCACTGTTTAGTTTAAGAAGGTTTTCAAGCCATTCTTTTTCCTTTTCAAAATATGTTTTTCCAATGTTTGCCCAAAATTCATCACTTTTTTCACCTTCTAAATATGCAGGGGCATTATAATTGGGCCCTTCCATATCCAATACAACAAATAAAGCATCACCTACAGAAAAGAAATAATAACTTTCATTTCCCGGCATAGAAAAGAAATTATAATAATTCTCCGAATCCTGCTCATGATTTCCCAGTACGGTATAATAAGGAGTGTTCCGCATTAGCTTGTCATTAATCCTAAAAAAATGTTCCCAATCTTCCATACTGTTCCCTTTGCTTACCAGGTCACCCGTATTTACAACGAACAAAGGTTCTTCGTCAATTATTCTGTTAACGATTCTTTGATGAAAGTCATGACGGGTTCGGGTATCCCCAAGTACAGCAAAATGGAAAGGCTCAATATCCCTTGGAAAAGTTGTGAATGTTCCTTTTCCTCTTTCTGTTCCATCATTTAATACATCATAAGAATATGTTGTTTTTTCATTCAATCGGGTTACAATTGATTTGTGTTGCTTGTATTGACTTACCTTTTGAACGATGCTGTCAGATAGCGCAATATTAGTTTCCCCTTCAAATGTTGACCAACAAATTGATACTTCACGATATGACATATTCTGAACATAAGGCCCAATAATTTTTTCTTGTGCAGTAATTTCAGCGTATGAAACTACAATAAACAACAATGCGATTTTAATACTTGTATAAATTTTCATAATAAAAGTTTTTAATTTAATATTTGAAACAAATATAGCAATATATTAACCTATAAAATTAGAAATGAAAATTGACTAATAATTGGTCAATTAATAATGTAATTTTAATAAAATTCAGGAAGAATAATCAAAGGGATTAATGTTACTTTGTAATAATGAGAAATTAATAAGTTACGAGATGGAAATAAAAAGAATAGTAAAACACAGAATGTTGCTTTTGGCTGTAAGTGCAGTTGTTTTTTGCGCATGCGAAACTGCCATGGTGCAGCAAATAAAACAATTTCATGAAGATAAACCATTCACTCAGGAATATAGTGTGAAGTTTACGATTGAAGACGATGAGGCAGAACTTGGTAAAGTTGTGTCAGACCGGAACGGGTATATCCAAATATTATCATCAAAAGGATTGTTGCGCCCCCGTGCAGGGCAATTCCTGTTTCCCGGTACTTTGGTGAAAGATATACAATACCTGCCAACATCAGATAAAGAAATAAATGGTATCGGTAGTTATAAAAACCAGTTGGTTTATATCGACGACAAAGCTGTTTTAAGCAATGCGTGGGCCGGAAATCTTTATTCAAGGCACACAATGCCCGAAGCAAAAATTTTCAAAGCCGATAACGATTTTACCTTTCTTATTTCTGATGGGATAAAACTCAACCTTTTAAAAGATTCAAAAATATTGTGGGAAGGTGAAACGAATGATGTAGTAAAAGATATTAAGTACGATACTGAAAACAATTTGTTTTGGATTTTGGGAAAAGAATCAATCAGTGCTTTTTCACCCAATAAAAAGAAAATTGAAAAAGTAATTGACAATTCAAATCTTACTTGTATCGAAATTTCCGGAGATAAACTTATTGCCGGAACAACCGATGGATATTTCGAAATAAATACAAAGAAGAAAAAGCAAGTTGGCGAAGTTCATAAAAAATTACCCTGGACTGAAATTACTACCATTTCAGAAATTGATGGCAACATTTGGTTTGGCTCAACCCGGGGAGCTTTTATGTTGAATGAGGAGGGGAAATATAACTACTACGCATCGAAACGCTGGTTGCCGTCTGATAGTATCGTTGATATTGCCAAAGGTCCCGGGAATTCGATTCTTATTCTTACCGATAAAGGTTTGGGGCAAATTTGCAGGAAAGAAATGACACTCCACGATAAAGCCATGTTTTACGAAAAGCAGGTTCGCGAACGTCATATCCGAAATGGTTTTAATGCCACCACTTCGCTTAGAAAACCGGGTGATATATCTTCCGGGACTATGGTAACTTCTGATAACGATGGCCTTTGGACAACCATGTACCTGGCCGGTGAAGTGTTTCGCTATGCAGTAACAAAATCGGACGATGCATTGCAAAATGTGAGCGAGTCGCTGGATGCCATAGAACGTTTATATACCATTAATTCAATTCCCGGATTTCCTTCGCGCTCGTTCGAAAGACGCGGTTATAAAAATAACCAATGGAAGTGGCGAAGGGCTGAAGACCCCGAGTGGGATTGGAAATCTACAACCAGCAGCGATGAAGCAATCGGACATATTTTTGCATTTGCAGCCATAGCCGAATTGGTGGATGTGCCTGAATTGCAAACTAAATCTATTATGCTAATAGATACTTTGATGTCGCACATTATAAAAAATGATTTTTATATGGTTGACTGGAACGGAGAACCAACTCAATGGGCGCGCTGGCATCCCGACTATGTAAATGCCCGTCCGAAAATAGTTGGCGACCGTAAAATCAATTCATCAAATATCATCGGTATGTTGCAAACAGCTTATCATTTTACTAAAAAGGAAAAGTATAAAGAGGCAGCATTTTATCTGATGGATGAACATGGCTATCTGGAAAACCTGATGCGGCCAATGAATGATATTGGCATGGCTCCCGAAGACGCTGATTTATTGAGCAAAGAGCTGTCGGACGGTTGGAACCACTCCGACGATGAGATGTATTATTGCGGATATTGGGGATTGTACCGTTATGCATTTAACGACACACTTAAAGCTATGTATAAAGAAACAATTATCGACCATTGGGAATATGAAAGAGAAGAAAAAGAGGGATTGTGGAATATAATGACTGCTTTAGTTGGTGCCGAAGAAATTGACCTTGAAGAGGGGGTTTGGTATCTTCAAAAATACCCATTGGATATGATAGACTGGACAATCTCAAACAGCCACAGAAAAGACATTGAGTTGATTGAGCCAAACTTCAGAAAACAAACCATTAAGGAGATACTTCCTGCCAGTGAACTTCGGATTTCGCGGCACAATGCAAACCGTTTCGATTTGAATCGTAATGGTGCCGGGCGTGCTGAATACAGTGCCGGCGACATTTGGATTTTACCCTATTGGATTGGACGATATTTAGGTGTTATTAGGGAACCGGAAAAATAATTGATTTTTACCCGGAAGGGTAGGTTTAAATTTTGTAATAAATGGGCGTGTATTAAAAATATTTTGTTTTTGTATATACGCCCTTTATTTATGCATACGGCGAAAAAAACATTGCCATAACCGGTAAGGGAACAATTGATGGAAACAGCATGGAAACTGAAAGTTTTCGAAAATGGAGGCTGCTGCAAAAAAACGATCAGAAAAAGTACAAACAGAAAATCCTGTAATGTCAATAGCCGAATTTGAAGGCAGTTGCTTTGCCGTCATCAGAAAAAAAGTTTATACACTCGAAGGAAAGGACGGCCTCCCGGTAGAAAATACAACTTGTATAGAAAAAGGTTTTGACGGGGATGTCTGGATTGGCACATCAAAAGGGGCAGTCAGGATGTTGAAAGATGATTGGCACTATTTTGGGGCTGACCACTGGCTCCCGGGCGATAATGTCAACGATATTGCAGTAGGCGATAATGTAGTTTATGTAGCAACTGACAAGGGATTAGGAATAATAAAATACAAACCATATACTCTGCGCAAAAAAGCAGCATACTACGAGTGCCATTTGGAAGAATGGGGGCACAAACGTTTAGGGTTTATTCATACCGTGATGATCTAAATATTGAATACGGATATACCTCATATGAGGGGGGCAGAAAAAGTATGTCACCACGGGAAACTGCTGTAAAAAGGGCTAGTCGAAACGCTATGGATTTAGATGGAGGTGCAAATGGAAGACGGGTAATGGAACCAACCGGATTTTTAAGGGACTACTGGATGGCCCGTTATCATGGATTTATTGAAACACCTGTTACAAACGACCCGAATTTGATTTCTGTGAAATCAAGAACAGAACAGAAGTTTGGGGCCGAACCTTATAATGGGCCGAAGCGTCCAAAAATTAAATAACAAGAACAATGGAAATTGGCAAATACGTTCATTGCGAGGAATCGAAGCAATCTTAACTCCTGTTTCTTGGTTATTGAGATTGCTTCACTTCGTTCGCAATGACGACCGAGACCCAACTCAGATATTAAATTCAATAATTATTACATGGCCGGTTCCACTTTTAAATCTGGAACCGGCCTTTTTACTTTTTTTTAAGCAAAACTCCTAAATCCCGTAATATTTACACTATATTTAATTTTTTGGCTAATCAGTGCAATAACTCATTAAGTGTATGTTTATTTTGGATAAGTGTATGCTTTGGGGGGATAAGTTATTATTTTCAATCACGTATATACATCTTAAATGTTTGAAAGGGTTATCTATTTTTAATACTTTAGCCTGAAATGGAAGAATTTATTAAAAAATATTCAGGTAATAATGTTTATTCATTTTTGAAAAACAGTGAATATCTCTCTTCCGATAACTCATTGGTAGTTGCTACAGGGGAAGCTATTAATCTCATTAACTATGAGACGGAGAAATACGACACTTTAATAAACCTTAAAAGGATTAACCAAATAAAAAACGTTGATTATTTTTTCAGAACGGCAAATAGTGTATTAAAACAAGATGGTTTGTTCATTGTGTGTGCCGAAATAATGGGTCAGAGAAAAATAAGGATTCTGAAAAAATACCCTTTCCCCTTCAATTTCATTTATTTCTTTTTAGATTATATGCTGAAAAGAGTTTTTCCTAAAATGAAGATCACTCGTTGGTTCTATTTATGGATTACTGATGACCGAAACCGTGTGATGTCCAGGCCCGAAATAATGGGAAGGCTGTATTATGCCGGGTTTAAAGAAGAACAGAGACCTGAGATTGATGGCTATGTCTATTTTATTTACAGAAAATCTAAAGAGCCTGTAACAAACGGGAAACCATCTTATGGCCCGTTGCTAAAAGCAAAACGAATTGGATTAAACGGAAAAATTATAACTGTATACAAGTTACGTACAATGGTACCATATTCTGAGTTTATTCAGGGTTATGTGTATGATAATAACGATTTGAAGGAAGGTGGAAAGTTCAAGGGAGATTTCAGAATCACACGACTGGGTAGTTTGTTGCGGAAAGTCTGGCTGGATGAATTACCTATGGTTTGGAACCTGATAAAAGGTGAGGTGAATCTTGTTGGTGTCAGACCATTAAGCCCTCATTATTTGAGTCTGTACAACAAAGATTTACAAGAATTGAGAGCGACTGTTAAACCCGGTTTGTTCCCTCCTTTTTATGCCGACATGCCTAAAACTCTTGAAGATATCATGGAATCGGAACGAAGATATCTGGAGCAATACAAAATTCATCCATTCAAAACAAACTTTCGATATTTCTTCAGGATTATCAAAAATATTTTGTTTCATAAAAAAAGAAGCTCATAACGACCGATGATTAATAACTCATATATAGTGTCTGCAAGAAAACTATCAAATTTAGAGGTTTGCGTCATTGCGAACGAGGTACAGCTTGTTCCGATGTGTCGGGAAGTGAAGCAATCTCTATTGAATATCAACAGATTGCTTCGTCCTATCGTACTCGCAATGACGATCCGTGTCATGTTTTCTTGCAGACACTACATAACTCTCATTTTTCTCGCTTTTACACTACTACCTGTAAATTTATTAAAAGCTCAGGATGTTCCATATCATTTGGATAATGAGGCTGTATATGATTTTATCGATGAACTTGCAAACGTTGGAGCTATTGATATTAACAGTGTTGTAAAGCCATATTCGCGTATGCAAATTGCCATTTTTCTGAAAGAAGCAAAGCAGTATCCCCAATTAACTGAACGGCAAAAAAAAGAGATCGACTTTTACCTGAAAGACTTTAACAAAGAGTTGTTAACAGGTAAAGATTTTCAGAAACGGTTCGACCTGTTTTACTACAGCGATTCACTGTTCAAATTCTCCCTAAACCCAATTCTTGGTTTTCAGGGTTTTTCCAACGGCAATTCATTTGACTATCATCGCTGGGGTGGAGGTGAGTTTTTTGCTTATATCGGAAAACATTTTGCTTTCTATGGTAGCCTGCGCGACAACCATGAGAGTTCTCCGCTTGGAGGAAGAGATTACCTTACTAAACACCGGGGAGGCATTTATAAAGGCAATAAAGAAGCAACCGATTACAGTGAAGCGCGTGGAGGTGTCACTTTTTCGTGGAAATGGCTAAATATAGGCCTTGTAAAAGACCACTACACCTACGGTAACGGATACAGCGAATCAAACATAATATCCTCGCACACTCCTTCATTTGCACATTTATCATTAAAATTAACACCGGCCAGGTGGTTTGAATTCAACTACTCCCACGGTTGGCTGGTAAGTGAAGTTATTGACAGTTGCCGGTCGTATCAATATTATGACGGCACACGAGAAGTTTATACCAATAAATTCATAGCAAGTAATATGTTCACATTTGTTCCATGGAAAAGGTTACGCCTGTCGGTAGGTAACTCTATTGTTTATGGTGATACAAATATTAACCCGGCATTCTTCATCCCTTTCCTGTTTTATAAAAGTGTTGACCATACATACAATTCAGGTAGTAATGACGTAGGACATAATGCACAGATGTATCTCGACATAAGCAGCCGGCAAATACGCTACCTGCACCTATATGCAACTCTGTTTATTGATGAGATTTCAACAAATCGAATGTTTGATGAAGAAACTCAGTCAAACTATGTGAGTTGTAAAGCAGGAGTCAGGCTATCCGGCCTCATACCTAATACAAGTCTTACTGTTGAATACACTCAGGCCAAACCGATGGTATATCAACACATTATTCCATCAACCACATATGAGAGTAACGGTTATATTCTTGGGCACTATATGAAAGACAACTCTGATGAACTATTTGTTTCTGTTCGGTACAAGCCTGTACGTGGCCTTGACCTTCAACTGAATTTAACATCCGTGCGGCGAGGAAAAGATTATCAGAAAATAATTATAGAAGATGATTTAACAGACAATCCGGAAATCAATCCCGATGAACCCCGCTGGGGACTCCCTTTTATGAACGAAGTGAGATATAAAAAACATCAGTGGCAATTCAAAGCTAAGTATCAGATTATAAATGACGGGTATATATTCTTCGAATATGAAAATAACAATATATCAGGTGTTGATAAGGAAATTTATACCCCACCGTTTTATTTGGAAGGAGATAATATATTATCATTCGGTATAAATTATGGATTCTGATATTTTTCTTAATTTAGCAACAGTAATAAATTAGAATTCCGAATTATTAAATTAGGTTATACGAAACTATAAATAAATATTGTTTAGATGAGAGTTTATCTGCAAAGTGCGCAAATTTTTCAATTAAAAGAGAAAAAGCAAACATCCGTTACTTACTGATATCCTCAAGATAAAAGAGCCCCATCGGGGCGAAATATTAATAGCCCCGGGTTTCAACCCGGGGAAAAGAGAAATCACAATCCCGTTTTGGCAGGATTTTTTGCGAATGCAAAAATCATGACAAAACAAACAATGATAAAAAGTTATTAAAATGAAAAACATACAAATGGTTGATTTGCAAACCCAGTACCACCGTCTGAAAACAGATATCGATGCTGCTATGCAAAAGGTAATTGAAAGTTCTGCTTTCATCAACGGCCCTGCGGTAAAGGAGTTCCAGGCCAACCTGGCAGAATACTTAAATGTAAAACATGTTATTACGTGTGGTAACGGTACTGATGCTTTACAGGCTGCCTTAGTAGCACTTGACCTGCAACCCGGTGATGAAGTTATTACTACTGCCTTTACTTTTATTGCTACCGTGGAAGTAATAGGGCTATTAAAATTGAACCCGGTACTGGTTGATGTCGATTTATCTACTTACACAATAATTCCCGAACAGGTTGAAGCAGCAATCACTCCTAAAACAAAAGCCATCATTCCGGTACATCTTTTCGGGCAAGGAGCTGACATGAACAGGTTGACAAAGATTGCTGAAAAGCACAACCTCTATCTTATCGAAGATGCAGCACAATGTCTCGGAGCAGATTACAAAACAGGTGATACAGAGAAAAAATTAGGAACCATAGGTAACATTGGCTGCACATCATTTTTTCCTTCCAAGAATCTAGGGTGCTTTGGCGATGGGGGTGCATGTATTACCAATGATGACAAGCTGGCTGAAAAACTTCGCATGTTTGTCAACCACGGAGCCAAAAAGAAATACTACCATAAAACAATTGGTGTAAATTCCAGGCTTGACACACTACAGGCTGCCATCTTAAATGTAAAACTGCCTCATTTAGACGACTTCAACAGAAGCAGACAAGAGGTAACCGATTTTTACGATAACGCTTTCAAAAATATAAACTCGATAAATATTCCCGGAAGAAACCCGGAATCGAAACATGTTTTCCATCAATACGTACTAAGAGTTAAAAACGGACAAAGAGATGAGTTAAAAGAGTGGTTGCAAACGAAAGGAATCCCTTCAATGGTATACTATCCGGTGCCATTGCATAAACAGGAAGCCTTTTCAAAGTGGATTACTGAAGATTTTACTCTGCCTAATTCGGAACAACTTAGCCTTGAAGTGCTGGCATTGCCGATACACACAGAGATGACAACAGAGCAACTGGAATATATAACAGAAGGAGTCTTGTCATTTTTCAAGCAAAATAAAAAACCCAGATTTATATAAGCAAACTTGATAACTTGATAAACTTTCAACTTGATGAACTCAAACTTTTTTGCACACGAAACGGCAGTGATAGATGATGGATGTCAGATAGGTAATGGCACTAAAATTTGGCATTTTAGTCATGTTATGCCAGATTGTATAATCGGAGAAAACTGTAATATTGGTCAAAATGTGGTTGTTTCTCCCGAGGTAATATTGGGGAATAATGTTAAAGTTCAGAACAATATTTCTATATACACCGGAGTAACTTGTGATGATGACGTATTTCTCGGTCCTTCAATGGTTTTTACCAATGTGATTAATCCACGAAGTGCTGTTAACAGGCGTGGACAATACATGAAAACTCATGTAGGTAAAGGTGCTACCATCGGTGCAAACGCTACAATTGTTTGTGGACATGATATTGGTGAATATGCTTTTATCGGTGCCGGATCGGTTGTCATTAAAACGGTTAAGCCGTATGCTCTGGTTGTAGGAAACCCTTCAAAGCAGATAGGCTGGATGAGTGAATATGGTCATCGTTTGGAATTTGACGAAAAAGGAGAAGCCATCTGTCCTGAAAGCAAAGAGAAATATATTTTTGAGAATGATATGGTGAGAAAGTTATAAGGTTAAAGAATCTCTCCTCCTTAGTAGAGTTGGGGGTGGGTAATCCACAATAAACACAAAAAGAGACTATTGCCGTTTAGTTAAAAAACTTATGACACAAGAAATTAACCGCAAAGGTCGCAATGGACGCAAGGTATGAAAAGTAGAACATATTTATAATAACAAGCAAATAAAACCAAGCGAAAATGTTAAATGAACTTTTATCTAAAGAAACAAAACTGTCAGTTATAGGATTAGGATATGTTGGACTACCGATAGCTCTTGAATTTGCACGAAAAATGTCAGTTGTTGGCTTCGACATAAAACCCGATCGTGTTGAACTAATGAAAAAAAGCATTGATCCCAGCAACGAATTAGTGAAGGAAGATTTTGAGGGATGTGACATTCAGTTCACATACAACCCGGAAGATTTGCGCCAAGCAACTTTTCATGTAGTAGCCGTTCCCACTCCCATAAACAATCACAATCTGCCTGATCTCAGGCCTCTGTTGTCGGCCACAGCTGCTGTTGGTAAGATATTGAAAAAGGGTGATTATGTGGTTTTTGAATCAACCGTTTATCCAGGATGTACTGAGGAAGATTGTGTACCTGTACTGGAAAAAGAATCAGGATTGAAATTCAACAAAGACTTTAAAGTAGGATACTCACCTGAGCGTATCAATCCGGGTGACAAAGAACATACACTGACCAAAATATTGAAGATCGTTTCGGGTAGTGATGATGAAGCTCTTGAAACAGTTTCCGATGTTTATGAATCGATAATAAAAGCGGGCATCCATAAGGCAAGCTCAATAAAAGTGGCTGAAGCTGCCAAAATTATTGAAAATACTCAGCGTGATGTAAACATCGCTCTGATGAACGAGTTGTCACTAATTTTTAACCGCCTTAACGTAAATACCTTTGAAGTGTTAAAAGCAGCCGGTACAAAATGGAATTTCCTGAAATTCTTCCCGGGCCTTGTTGGTGGACACTGTATCGGTGTTGACCCTTACTATCTTACATACAAAGCCAGTGAACTGGGATACCATTCTAAAATCATAACCGGTGGACGCTTCATCAATGACTCTATGGGTGGTTATGTTGCCAAAACAACCATCAAAAAAATGATATCCAACGGCAACAAGATTAACGGAGCAAAAGTTTTGATCATGGGTGCTACCTTCAAAGAGAATGTTAGTGATATCAGAAACTCAAAAGTAGAAGATGTTTATAAAGAGCTGAAGTCATTTAGCGTTGATGTTGACATTCATGACCCTCATGCTTCTTCGGAAGAGCTGATGGAAGAGTATGGTTACGGTTTGATTGACAAAATCGATAAAAAATACCATGCTGTGATAGTTGCTGTAAACCACAATGAATACATTGACCTGGATGAAGAGTACTTCAAAAGCATTCTTGTTCCTGATGGTGTTTTTGTAGATGTAAAAGGTATTTATCGAGACAAAATAAAAGATCTGACTTATTGGAGTTTGTAACTAATCAGTGTTAAAAGTTCAAAGCTAATGATAAACTTTCTCTGTGAAACTCATCCCCGATAAAGATAATCGGGGCAAAGTGACACAAAGATTAAACAAGAATCATTGTAAAGCCTTATCATTATTACTTTTCAGCACACTTATTAGTTACAAATCGTCAGATGACGGTACTAGTTTAGCATTAAGATCAGGATCCTTCATATCCTTATCAAGAGGAAACATGGGCCTTATGATTCTTTTGTATCCCAGGCGTTCCAAATCCTGATCCACACCACCCGGTGTCTGTGCCATTAACCAGTCTGCCCGCATATTATAAAGTTCAGGGACTAAGTATCCAATTTTCACAACTACAATATCAGTTTCTCTGGGATTCAGTCCCAATCTGGTAAAATCAGCTTCATAATGATATGGTTTTCGCTTTTTTGTAACAATAACGTACACACTTCCAACCTTAACAACAACTTCAGTTTCTGCATGTTTATCTCCATGTTCTATAGCTGTTACTATTCCGGATAATTGTATTGGTGGTGCAAAACGATTATCAACTACTGCACCAGCAAAAGCGGTAACTTTACCACCAACACCGGCTTCAATTGCCTTCTCTACAAATTCCGTTCCCGGGATAGAGGCGTAAATTAGAGATGGAGCATTTGCCGAATTAAATTCAGGTCGTGCCAGTATTTCTGTTAGTGTCCATGTAACATCACCCGCACCCCCGGCTGTAGGATTATCTCCCATATCACTAATTATGAAAGGATGTTTTTCCGAAGCAATAGCCTTGTCAAGACATTCATGAAGAGAAGCGACCGGAGCTACAAACTCAAAGTCTGCCCTTATATTCCAAAAATTAGTTGCAAGTTTTTCGGCTGTAGTGGTTACCTTTTCTTTATCATCGCCGGTAACCATAACTACAGCATGATTACGCGGAGCATCAGCCCATGCATATCCAATCCAAATTGCCGCATCAATTATCCCTTCTTGATCAGCTGCCGGAGCTACCTGAGCATACAAACTTTTCCCGGGTTCGATTCTTGTGCTTGTCATCTCACCAGGTAACAAAATAGGTACAGGAATCCATGCTTTATATGCAGGTTTCCCTTTGCCACTTTCTATCCTGTCCAACAGATTATCAACTGCACGTTTTTTCGATTCCAAAGCATCTTCATGCGGTGCCAAACGATAACAAGTAATCAAGTCGGTGTTTTCAGCCAGTCGCCACGAAACATTGCCATGTAAATCCATACAAGTTGAAATAATGGGTTCCTTACCAATCACCTCCCGAATTCGAATGATAAAATCACCTTCCGGATCATCAAGACCAACAACACTCATAGCTCCATGAATGTCTAAAAAGAGGCCGTCATAAGGGCCTTTCTGTTTAAGCATATCCAATGTTTGAGTTACCAATGATTCGTATGCTTCACGGGTAACGATACCACCCGGCAAAGCATGCCCTCTTAATGTAGGAATCCAATTTGCTCGTATTCGATCAAGAGAGTCCGGAGCTAAAAATGGATAGTACCCAAAAACTGCATCATTTTTTCTGACATGAAAAGCATCCTCGTGAGTAAGTGCGGGCGAAAAGGTGCTCGACTCGATGGCTATTCCGGCAATGGCAATGCGTGGGAGTTCTTTCTCTTGAAGGTTGTATCCGCTATTTTGCATATCGGTCAATTGCCAAACTACAACTAAACCAAGTAGCAGTAAAAATACCAGAATTAAAAGTGTCTTTTTCATACTATTTACTATTTGTTACTTTTTTTATTCTTCCTCTTTTTTTTGAGTGTAATTACTATAACTCCATCATAATTCTCGGATGTATATTTGCTGATCTTTCCCTTATCTTTAAGTATTTTAAAAGATTCAACATTTTCTGGATTTATTGCTTTTAATTCGGCTTGCGTTATAATCTTTTTACCAGCTATAATCAATAATCTATTATTACTACCCACAGTTGTTGGTTCTTTTTTTCTATCTTCCAAATTATATGTCAAGCTTTCCTCATCTTCCAAAATCTTCTCACCATTAATAGGTTCAACATACCTCCCCATAAATATTATTGCTCTGGTACGATTATCGATAATGAAGAACACAAACGGATGGTCAGCTGTAAAAACTTTGTATGATGGTCTTCCTGTAATCATAATTGTTACCGCTGTGGCTGCAGCAGCTTCTGTTTTCTCTTCGTCTATTTCAAACCATGTTTTATGTAAAACATTTCCAAGCATTAGAGGGGCTTTCGTTGTTATTCCGGAAAAATTAGCGTGACTGGAGAATGCAGACTTTAGCCCTGCATTTTTTAGTGCTTCGTTTAATACATAGCTTGATTCCATATTAAATTTTGGGATGGAAAGAGATGTTTTTGTAAGATATGTGTTATCTAAGATTTTGTCAAAAAAATCATTATTCATCTTTTTTTCAATATCTTCAATACCAAATAGTTTTTTGGGAAGGATAATACAAAAGGACATATCGGAAACTTTATACGGCTTTGATATAAATTGATATTCTTCATTCTCAAAATATTGAAGTTGTTCTGTTCTTTTCATAAAATCAACTTTACATTGATTTTCTGCATTTGTATAAAAAAGTCCCACATTTGTCTTTTGTTTTTCAAACTTATTAAGCCACTCTCCTTTAAAATATACTGCATTCGAAATCAGCAGTTTAGTATCCGAATTTACGTCAGATATATTTACAATTTCGTTTATCCTCCCATTTGTTTTTTCAGAAACCCACCCGTTGATATCTGATATCGCAGACAGTGTATTTGCAAACTCAGTTTGCTTGAGATCTGAGAAATATTTATTAGTTACTCTCTGTTTAAATCCTGCTTTTACTTGTAGATTTTGATCCAACCAAATTGCATTAGAGACATTAAAAACAAAGGAACTATCCGAATTATATCCAAAATCATTAAAGAAATTATTTTTCAAAGAATGTGAACCTTTTATATGCAATACTTTTTCAAATTCTTGTTTCGTTTTATTCTTTGAACCTTCATAAACCATTAAAAGGGAACAATACGTACTAAGCGGGGATAAAAAAAGATTTTCCTTTTCAACTTTTATCTCTCGATATAAATCAAATGAATAATTATTTAAAGAGGAACTATAATTAGTAGTCTGGGCACTCACTTGCCTGGTATTAACAATCATTAAATACATTATGAATAAAATGGTAATAGATTTTAAATGCATAGTTTTAGTTTTTGAGGTTTTTAAAATTACACCGTAAAGTAGAGCCTGATAGTCTACTCAATAATTAATACTCATAAAGATAATAATTACAAGTAAACTTTCCGCCCCCAGTACCTTAAACCGTATCCCAAATAAGAATTATTGCTCATAAGCAAGTGAGATTGTGGCCGGTTTCCCCGAAGGGCCGGGACAAGCTGTACCGACACCATCAAGACGCCTAATTGTTAGCACCAGTTATTCTTTCATATTCTTTCTTAACCCACATTGCGCACCAATCTGTTAAAATTTCTTAAAATTGGCAACAAAAGTCTGTATTATATATGTTACTTAACACATACTGAATTATATACGGCTGAAAAACAAGCATAAAGCATCTTGGTAAGCGAATAGAGGAAAAACTAAAAGGACAAAACCTGTTACCGCCGGATAGAGTTGACGACAAAATAGAGTTACTTGCCCACTACTATTACGATGCAGTTAAAAAGAAGCGTTATGACCATATGTGCGTATCACATTCCAATATCAAAGAATACTATGTCGATACTGATTGCATACTTGTAGAAATAAAAGATAAACGAAAGCAACCCATAGAATTAATGAAAGTAAAAACCAACAAACAAGATGGGGATAATTATTTATGGGTAAAAAGTAAAGCAAAAGCTTTGAAAGAAAACAGCATGAATGGGTTGCTTTCTCAACGTTTCGAGGAAGGGGCACAAAGCATCAGCGAGGGTGTAAACAAAAAAGGTGGTACTAAAAAACTTCATAAAGTTTATGAATTAATCAGGTTAAGGTCGTGACCTTGAGTTGTACTCCCAATTGCATAAATCACATAGGGTCAACATCTATTTGAAAAATAACATACTTCAGTTCAGCATCCGTTTTTACCCAATTAATTGCGTGAGCAATGATATTTTTTACTCTTTTTACAGATGCATCCTTCTCTATTTTTATAAGCAACTTGTTCAGGAACAGATTCTGAATACGATTTATCGGTGGTGCCTGTGGTCCTAAAATCTTGTCGCCCAATGATTGGCTCATTACTGCGCCAAGCATCTTTGCCGCTTTATCACATCTGAATTTATCTTTATGCTTGATAGTTATATTTATCAACCTGTGAAATGGAGGGTATTTAAACATCAATCGCTCCTCCATTTGTGTTTTATAATTGCTCAAATAATCATTTTTAATAACATTCTGTATTACCGGATGTTCCGGATCTGAAGTCTGAAGAATTACCACACCCTGCTTTTTCTTTCTGCCGGCACGACCGCTAACTTGTGCCATCATCTGAAAACTACGTTCATATGCCCTGAAATCAGGATAGTTAAGCATATTATCAGCATTAAGGATTCCCACAGTGCTAACCGAATCAAAATCCAGTCCTTTTGTAATCATCTGAGTCCCGATAAGTATGCTGATTTTTTTCTGTTCAAAATCCCCGATTATTCTTTCATACGATTTTTTACTGCGTGTAGTATCCAAATCCATTCGGCCTGTTATCACATCCGGAAATATCCTGTTTATCTCCTCCTCAATCTTTTCAGTGCCAAACCCACGTGTTTGTACTTCATGCGAACCACAAGCCGGACATGTTTTGGGTAAGAAAACAGCGTGACCACAATAGTGACACACCAACTGATTCAGGTGTTTATGGTATGTAAGGCTCACATCACAAAAATCGCATCGTGGCACCCAGGCACACTGGCGACACTCAACATACGGAGCAAACCCTCTGCGATTTTGAAAAAGGATAACCTGCTCATCGTTATCCAGTGCCTCTTTCATCTTCTCTAACAACACAGGATGAAAATGTGACTTCATCTGCTTTTTCCGATATGCCTCTTTTGTATCAACAGGTAATATCTCAGGCATTTTTATTCCGCGGAAACGCTCAAAAAGTTCAACAAGACCATACTTGTTTTTTTCACAATTATAATATGTCTCTAACGATGGCGTACCGGTACCAAGTAGCGTTTTGGCTCCCGACATGGCAGCCAGCACTATTGCAGCATCGCGGGCATGATAACGAGGTGCAGGGTCAAACTGCTTGTAGCTGGTTTCATGTTCCTCATCAACAATTACCAATCCCAGATTATTAAATGGCAAAAACACGGAAGATCTCACACCCAGAATCACTTTATATCCTTTGTTATTCAATAGATTATTCCACACCTCAACTCTCTCTGCATCATTGAACCGGGAGTGAAAGATACCCAGTTCATCCCCGAAATGCTTTTTCAAACGAGTAGTTATCTGTGTAGTTAATGCAATCTCAGGCAACAGATAAAGCACCTGTTTTCCCTTTTTCAGATATTCGTTGATAAGATGAATATAAAGCTCTGTTTTCCCGCTCGAAGTAACGCCGTGTAGAAGAGTCACGTTATGTGTATTGAAGCTTTCAGTTATTTCGTCATAAGCCCTTTTCTGTTCTGGTGATAATATTTTGGCAGCTACTGTTTCACACCCACCACTGTGTAACCTGTCTATTGCAATATCTTTTTGAATAAAAATATCCTTCTGCACAAGCTCCTTTACTATTGCAGATGATACATTCAAACGTTTTGTTATATCAGAACGTGTTGAGGACTCACCCGACAGAGCATTCTCTACTCCACCAACTTCGGATATAAATCCCATGAGAAAAGAGAGCTGCTTAGGTGCTCTTTTTAATGAATCAAAAACTATTTCCAGTTCCGGCTCTGTTCTTACCTTTTTTGAAAGAAGAAGATATTTCTCTAATTTAGGTTTATATCCCTCTTTAATTTTTTCATTAACGAAAATAGCCCCAAGCTCCAAAAGCCTCTTCACTACCGGCAGGCAGTTGTTCAATCCTGACAGGTTATTCAGTTCGTTAATTGTACACTTCTTTCTGCCCGAAATAATATCCAAAACAGTATCATCTCTCTCCGGCAACGGCTTTTCAGCAATAAAATCTTCATTATATACAACATACGATTCACTCTCCAGCTTCAGTCCTGACGGTAATGCAGCTTTATACACCTCGCCAATAGTACATTGATAGTAATCGGCAATCCAGTTCCAGAATTTGATCTGCTCAGAATAAACAACAGGTTTTTTATCAAGAACAGATAAAATTTGTTTGGTTTCATACCCCTGAGGTTTGTCACCATGCACTGATGCAATAACGCCCGAATAGAGTTTTTTCCTGCCAAACGATACAACCACCCGTTTACCTACAGCAACTTCATTAGCCCACTCTTCCCCGGCCACATAAGTAAACAGCTTGGGCAAGGGAACAGGAATAATTACATCGAGATATTTTTTCATCAGTTTATAAAAATATAAAAATAACCCTTTTTTCAATACGTGAAACCTATTTTATGATTGTCTTTTATGTAACAATGATTTAATAATCCTTTAACCCAAGTTTAACTTCAGAATAAAAATAACAGGTTAGTTTTGTTTTCGAAAAGTTAAAGGAATAATTAATCAGGGACAACCCAAAAAATAAGCATTAAGATGATACATTATCAGGAATATCTGTTACAAGACAAGGAGGTAGAAAAGAACGTTTTAACTACCATTACCAATAAGAATGAAATTACTCCTGATAATTTCTATCAAACCGGTTATGAATGTATCTCTTTTAAAAAGAATAGTATTTTTGCTCTTGAAGCTGTTTTAGCATCTGTTGTGCCGATGGACAAAAGTGTTGTTATCCTTAATTCCGGGTCTAACAGCACGCCTACTGTCGAAACATGCCTAAAGCATAATATAAGCTTCAAAATTGTTGATTTCACTAATAACCATATTGATTTCACCTCATTAGAAGAATTGCTTAATTCTTCTAATTTTTCACATATCTGTATTTCCCTTTCTGATTCCCCATCGTTAAAAGATATTGACTTGCTAAGACTAAAAGATATTACAGAAAAAAGTAATACCGATATTTTTTTATACTACTCAGGAGATATCATGAACCTTAACAGGATTAGAAAATATAAAATCGACTACCTGGTTGGTAATTTAATATCTTCTCTTTCATCTTTTGTTTTAGCACGAAGAAACAAGCTTGTTCAAACAGAAGGTAACGCCCGCTCCTTCTCTAAAGACCTGCACAGCCTTTGGCAACAAACATTAAGAACCAGACGTAGAGAAATTGAGCCAATGTGTTTTTAGTTCTCACAAAAAACTTTGTACCTTTATATATACTTCAACAAACAAACAGTATAAAACATTTTAAACCTCGAATCGTCCAACGTAGGAGGACATTCGAGAGTTGAACCGTCAACAACCTTCCCGACGATTCGATGTCCGTGTCCGGACTATCAAATGTCTTACTAGTTCCCATGTCTTTTCCAACGATTTATGAAGTAGCAAAACTGCCTTGTGCATGATGGAATATTTGATTTTATTTGTATCATGCATAAGACAAAGATTAAACATATTTGCATTAAGAAAAATAAAATGTACTCTGCACACTGTTTTTCAACCCATTGTGTGAACCATTTCTTTTGTATCTTTGTTTTTCTTTTAACTTTTGACTTTCAACTTCTATGATACATAATAACGGGAACAAAACCGCACTGATAGACGGAGAAATCAGAATCTCTTTCAAACAGTTACAATCCAGGGTATCGGAATTCGCCAATTTGTATGGTGACTTAAAACCGGATAAAGTAGTTATCTTTTCTGAAAACAGACCCGGATGGGTTTACTCATTCTATTCGGCATGGGTAAATGGAGCTATCGCTGTTCCTATTGATTTCATGTCATCTGTAGATGATATTGCCTACATACTTAATGACTGTCAACCGGAAGTTATTTTTGTTTCAGAAGAAACAATAGCAACAATGGAAGAGGCTTTAAAAAAAGTATCTCATAAAACAGTCCTTTTTGTTATTGATGACCACGAAAAAACTGTCTCAAACCTAAAAGTAGAAAGTACCCCTGTCAACATCGACTCAAAAAAAGACAAAACAGCAGTAATTATATACACCTCCGGCACAACCGGGAATCCCAAAGGAGTGATGCTGAGTTTCGAAAATCTTATCTTAAACATCGACGGAGTAGCAAAGCATATAAATCTCTATTCTGAAGAAGATACAACACTGATGCTTTTGCCGATGCATCATATCTTTCCTTTAATGGGAACAATGATCATTCCGATTTACACAGGAGGGTCTATCGCTATATCTCCATCAATGACATCCGAAGATATTATCAAAACTCTTCAGGATAACAAGGTGACGATGATCATTAGCGTTCCCCGGCTCTATTCAGCAATTTTCAAAGGTATCAAAGGAAAGATTGCAGCAAGTAAAGTAGCTACCATGCTTTTCAATATGGCAAGAAAAGTTGACTCGTATGGTTTTTCAAAATTCATTTTTAAGTCTGTTCATAAGAAATTGGGGGGTGCAATAAAGTTTATGATTTGCGGAGGTGCAGCCCTTGACACAGAAACAGGATATGGTTTCAGAACTCTGGGGTTTAAAGTTCTTGAGGGGTTTGGAATGACAGAAGCTGCTCCAATGATAACATTCACCCGCCCTGACAAGATAAAGGTGGGCAGTCCGGGACATCCGTTGCCTGGTGTGAAGGTAGAGATTCGTGAAGGAGAGATTGTAGCTTCAGGGCCCAATGTGATGCAAGGATATTATAACCGACCCGAAGAGACCGCAGATGTTTTAAAAGATGACTGGCTCTACACGGGTGATTTGGGCCATGTTGATAAAGAAGGATTCTTACATATCACAGGCCGTAAAAAAGAGATTATTGTTTTATCAACGGGAAAAAACATCAATCCTGCAGAGATAGAAGAGAAGCTGGAAAAGCATGATACTCTTATTCAGGAAGCGGGTGTTTATATGGAGAATGATATGCTCAAGGCAATTATTGTTCCTACTGCCAACATAGAACTTGGGCAGGATGAGACTGTTGAGAAAAAGATTAAATGGGAGGTGATGGATGTATACAACAAGAATGCATCTCCCTACAAAAAAGTTATGCAGTTCACTGTTGCAGCGCAAGAGCTACCAAGAACAAGACTAGGTAAACTACGACGCTTTAAGCTGGCTGACATGGCAAGACCTGTAGTATCTAAACCTGTAACACCGGCAAAAGAGAAAACTCTGAAAGAATATCAGGTTATTAAAGAGTATATAGAGCAGGAGAAAGGGTGTACAGTTAAACCGACCGATCATATAGAGATGGATCTCGGCCTTGATTCTCTCGACAAAGTAAGTTTTCAGTTTTTTATCCAGTCCACTTTCGGAATTGATATGGATATCCCGGAGATGACCGCTTTTAAATCGGTGCTGGAATTAAGCAAATACATCTCAACAAAACGAAACAAACTGGAAATTGAGAAGATTAACTGGACTAAAATATTAAAGGAGAAGATAGATCTTAGTCTTCCTAAAACATGGTTTACAGGCCGGGCTTTTATCTCAGTTTCAAAGTTTTTCTTTTCAATATATTTCAGGATTAAAGGAAAAGGAGTTCAGAATATACCTGACGGCCCATTTATTTTAGCACCCAATCACCAGAGTTTTTTTGACAGTCTGTTTGTTGCTGCTTATCTGAAAAAGGGTATAATGAAAAACACATACTTTTATGCTAAAGAAAAGCATGTAAAAAGACGTTGGCTAAAATTCCTCGCAAATCGCCATAACATAATCATCATGGATATTAATCGCGACCTTAAACTGTCGATACAAAAGATGGGAGAAGTTCTGAAAAAGAATAAGAATATCATCATCTTCCCTGAAGGCACCAGAACACTTACCGGTAAACTGGGAGATTTCAAAAAGACCTTTGCAATACTTAGCAAGGAACTTAATATTCCGGTTGTTCCCGTGGTAATTAAAGGAGCATTTGAAGCCCTTCCGAAAGGAGCAATTTTCCCAAAGCCATTCAAGCGTATTCAAATAGAATTCCTGCCTCCGGTTTTTCCTGAAACAAATAGTTATGACACATTAACACAAAAAGTATATCAGGAGATTAATTCGATACATACAGGAGAATGATTTATCAATAAACCCTGACAATAAATAGAAACATATCAACTATATTTACCCTCTGAAAACTATAGAAAAACCACAAATAATGTCGTTATCTAAAAGTATACAGGAAATAATGACTCCTAATCAAGTAATAGAGTTACTAAAGAAGGGGAACGAAAGATTTGTAAATGATGATTTGCGCAACATAAAAACTCAACACCTGTTGGAGATAACAAAGGAAGAACAATATCCTCTTGCAGCAATATTAGCCTGTGTTGATTCCAGAGTTCCGGTAGAGAGGATTTTTGATAAAACCATTGGAGAGCTTTTCGCCTTCAGATCACCGGGGAATGTGATAAATAAAGATACATTAGGAGGAATGGAATATGCAGCTAAAGTTAGTGGAACAAAACTATTTGTTGTTATGGGACATACGGGATGCGGTGCTGTTAATGCTGCATTAAAAGGTGTAGAATTTGGAAACCTGTCACAGGCATTGCATAAAATCAAACCTGCAATTGAAAAAGCTGGCAACATCAAACCCAAATCGGTTGAAAATATTGAATATGTAAATGCTGTTATCGATAATAACACTATTAATTCCATTAATGAAATAAGGCAGAGTAGTGATATTTTAAGAGAGATGGAAGAGAAAGGAGACATCAAAATTATTGCTGCCATGTATGATATAGCTACCGGAATAGTAACTTTTCATTAATCCATAAACTCTACCTCCTTAAAAACATACTTTCGTTTTTTACCATCTACATCTCTCAGTACTAAAATACCGGTAGACTCAATGTCAGATATTTTAGCACTAAATACTCCTGAAGAATCTTTAAATTTATAAAACCCAGTATTACGATACAACTGGTTGAAATATGTTTTATCTATTTGTTTAAGCTCTCCATTCATTAAAACATCGTACCATTTGTAAAGGTTGTTGATGAGAGAATCCAGCATCTCGTCAATGTCCTGTTTTTCATTAAGGATGTTATAAACGGACACAGGATTTTTAGCATCAGAAAGGAATTTTGATTGATTAACATTAAGACCAATTCCAGCAACTGAGTCTGAAACAGAACTTCCCATAATTCTATTTTCTATAAGAATACCGGCTATTTTTTGATTCCCTACATAAATATCATTCGGCCATTTTATAGAGGAGTGTATGTTTAGCTCCTTTAAAGTGTCAACTATTGCAAGAGAAATAATTTTAGAAATATAAAACTGGTTTTGAGGCTCCAGAAAGATGGGTTTTAACAAAATGCTTATTGTGAGATTCTTTCCTTTTTCACTTTCCCACATGTTACCCGCCTGACCTCTCCCTGCTGTTTGGCTTGGTGTGAAAACTATTGAGAATTCCTGCAAATCGGTTTCTTTCAAAAGCTCATTTAACTTATCATTGGTTGATGTAAGGATATCAAAAGAATATATAGGAAAAGATGAATAAGACAGAGTCATATTTTATTGTTTATTTTATAAATATGAAGGATTTTTTTTTACACCTCTCATGTATAGTTTGATAGTATCTTACTTAAAAATAGTATCTTTGCCCAAAAATAAATAAAACGATTTGATTTAGATCGAATATATGAAAAATTTGGAAGAATTTACTTCAAAAGAATTAGTCGATGCTGTTGTGGAGGGGATACAGGAGAAGAAAGGTGTAAATATTGTGATTCTTGACATGACAAAATTAGAGAATACTATTTGTCAGTATTTTGTGATTTGTGATGGAGATAGCAATATTCATGTTGATGCTGTAGCAGAATCGGTAAATGAATATGTTAGAAAAAAACTAAATGACCGCCCCGTTCATATTGAAGGGAAAGAGAATGCTGAATGGATTCTGATTGATTATGTTGATGTGATTGTTCATATATTTCAAAGATCTACAAGAGAGTTCTATAACCTTGAGGAGTTGTGGGCTGATGCAAAACGAACAGAAATAGAAAATCTTTTTTAGAAAATAATTTTAACGATGACAGAAGAAAAAAAAGACAAAAAACAAGTGATGGGTAGTCCTGGAAATAAACCAAAACTGCCAAAATTCAATCTTTATTGGGCCTATGGATTAGTTGCTATTGCATTGATAATAGTCAGCACATTGAATCTTGGGCAGGGAGTACAAAACGTAAAATACAGCGAATTTAAAAACAGGATACTTCCTAGTGGAGATGTAGAAAAGATAGTTAAAATACGAAATGAAGGGATAGCTGAAATAACAATTAAAGAGGATGCTTTGGATACTTATAAAGACCTTTTATCCGGCTCTTCAACTATTGGTCCTCATTTTTCCGTAACATATCTTTCGGATGAATCCTTCGACCAGCTTTTAATGAAAGCACAGGAGGAGAATAACATAACATTTGATATTGAGGCAAAGGACAGGTCAAACCTTATGGGTGACTTTTTCAGTATGATGTGGCCTCTGTTACTGCTTGTTTTGGTATGGGTGTTTATTTTTCGGCGTATGGGCTCACAAGGCGGTGGCGGTGGTGGTGCCAATATTTTCAATGTTGGTAAATCACGAGCCAAAATTTTTGATAAAGAGTCGAATATCAAAGTAACATTTAACGATGTTGCCGGACTTAACGAAGCAAAACAAGAGGTTGAAGAGATTGTTGATTTCCTTAAAAACCCCGAAAAATATACTGAGCTTGGTGGTAAAATACCTAAAGGAGCTCTTTTGATAGGCCCTCCGGGAACAGGAAAGACCCTGTTGGCCAAAGCCGTTGCCGGTGAGGCAAATGTTCCTTTTTTCAGCATGTCGGGTTCCGATTTTGTTGAGATGTTTGTTGGGGTTGGAGCCAGCAGAGTACGTGATCTGTTTAAAAAAGCAAAAGAGAAAGCTCCATGTATCGTATTTATCGATGAGATTGATGCTATAGGTCGGGCGCGTGGCAAAAGTGCAAATATGGGAGCTAATGACGAACGTGAAAATACTCTCAACCAGTTATTAACTGAGATGGATGGTTTTGCCTCAAACAGTGGAGTTATTATACTTGCAGCCACCAACAGAGCGGATGTTCTTGACCGTGCTTTGATACGTGCCGGTCGTTTTGACAGGCAGATACAGGTTGATCTTCCTGACCTGAAGGAACGAAAAGCTATTTTTGAAGTCCATCTTCGTCCATTAAAACTGAGTGATGATGTTAAGAGCAGCTTTCTTGCAAAGCAAACTCCGGGTTTTTCAGGTGCTGATATAGCAAATGTGTGTAATGAGTCTGCTCTTATAGCTGCACGAAAAGGAAAAAAGATTGTTGAAAAGGAGGACTTTCTTGATGCCGTCGATAGAATTATTGGGGGATTGGAAAAGAAAAACAAGATAATTGCTCCTGATGAACGTAAAGCTGTTGCTTATCACGAAGCCGGTCATGCAACCATTAGCTGGTTACTCGAACATGCACATCCACTAATTAAAGTTACTATCGTGCCCCGGGGTAAAGCTTTGGGCGCAGCATGGTACTTACCTGAGGAGAGGCAGTTAACTACTACTGAACAGATATTGGATGAAATGTGTTCGGCACTGGGAGGAAGAGCCGCTGAGGATACTGTTCTCGGAACAATAAGCACAGGAGCACTAAACGATCTTGAAAAAGTTACTAAGCAGGCTTATGCTATGGTTACCTATTTTGGAATGAATGAGAAACTGGGTAACATAAGCTTCTTTGACTCATCAGGCCAGAGTGATTTTGCATTTAGCAAACCATACAGTGAGAAAACAGCAGAAGTGATCGACGAAGAGGTTCGTGAACTGGTAGCTGCACAATACGAAAGAGCAAAGAGTATTCTGACTGAAAACAGGGATAAACATCAGAAATTAGCAGAGATACTGTTAGAACGAGAGGTTATATTCAGTGAAGATCTGGAGAAAATTTTCGGAAAGAAACAAAAAGCTCATTTCATTGAAGAAGAACCTGAAGATGATGTTGAATCCGAAAAAGACAGCAAGCAGGAAAAGCCGGAACAGCCTCATGAAAAAACTCAAAAAAAAGAAGCCAATACAGATATAAAAAGTGAGAAGGACAAAGAAGAAAAGAAGTCCTGAAGAGATTTCAGCTTCAGCCAGAGAAAACATACTGGCACAACTGAATAGTGCTAAAAGCAATATTGATTATCCCCTTTCGTCTGAACTTACTGACGAAGGGGATTTTGTTTTCCCAAAACCTGATGATTTATTGCAAGTGTTTTGTGATGAACTTGAGGAAATTAAAGGAATTGTTATCCTCGCTGATGATGAAAAAGATGCAACAGAAAAACTAAAAAATTTACTTTCAGAAAAGAAGATCAGCAGCTTGTATTGCACTGATGAACACCTTTTAAATCATTTTGACAAAAGTGTCCCGTTAGAAAACATCCCGGAAAAATTTGAAGATATGCAGGCCGCAATAACTCGTTGTGAAGTTCTGATTGCAAGATCCGGAACTGTTGTTGTAAGTTCATCCGGTTCAGGAAGAAGGCTTAATGTCTTCCCTCCTGTTCATATTGTTTGGGCTGAACAGAAACAGATTGTTCCTTTTATTTCGGATGCTATTAAATTTCTAAAAAATAAGTACAACACCGATTTTCCGAGTCAGGTTACTTTTGTTACAGGTCAAAGCCGAACAGCCGATATTGAAAAAACCCTGGTAATGGGTGCTCATGGTCCACGGGAATTGATTGTTGTGATTATAAAATAAATCCTAAGATAGATGCTATTTATTCGAAAAGGGTAGCCGGATCCATGGTTAAAAAATCTTGCCATAGTATCCCCGAAGTACCAAGTAATAGCATTTTAGCTGGATTATATTTCTTTTTAAAAGTTGCCATTCCTTTAGTAAGTTTTGGTTGGCCGCTTTTTACTTCTATACCAATAATCTTATCCGCTTTTTGAATAACAAAATCAACCTCTTCATTTCTATGTCTCCAGTAGTAAACATTATATTTACCTTCTGATGATTTGTTTATCAAATGAGCACCAATTGCAGATTCCACAACTTGTCCCCATTGTACAAAATCTAATTGGATATCTTCGAAATTCAAAGGTGACAATGCTGAAACTAAAGCTGTGTTTTTAACCTGCCACTTAGGGGATGATGACCTCTCCCTATATTTTTCTGCATAAAACTTAGGTACTCCTGATATCAAACCCGCAGTATCTAAAATTTGTAAATAATGAGCTATTGTTGTTGTATTTCCTGCTTCTTGAAGTTGGCCAATCATTTTATTATATGATAAAATCTTTGATGAATAACTAACTCCCATTTCAAAGACTTGTCGCATTAATGCAGGCTTACTAATTCGAGTTAGCATTAATATATCTTTTGAAATTGTTGATTCTATCAATGCGTTTTTTACATAATCTTTCCATCGTGCTTCTTCATTCAAAAAGACAACTGATCCGGGGTATCCACCAAACCAAGCATATTGCTCTGCAGATATTCCAAAACATTGGTGCATTTCGTTAAAACTCCAATGTGGTATTTTAATTAATTCAAACCGACCTGCCAATGATTCATTTAATCCCTGCTGCAACATCAAACCCGATGAGCCTAATATTATTACTTTTATATTTATCTTATTAAAACTATCACTATCCCATAAATATTTTATTGTTTCACTCCAATTATTAATTTTTTGTATTTCATCAATAATCAAAAGGTAGTCTTGCTGTCCCCCTTTTTGTAGCCTTGCTGTTTCCCACTGTTGCTCAATCCATATCTTTGAGACATTTGCTACATTATCGGCACTGACATATAAATATGGGATAGCTATCTCTTCGCACAACTGCCTTATAATTGTAGTTTTTCCAACTTGCCTAGGACCTATAAGTGCCTGAATAAACTTCCGATCCTCTTCAATTCGTCTCTTAACTGTTTGATAATATGATCTCTTGTAATCCATAAATACAAATGTAACAAATTACTCAATGCATTGAGTAATTTTACTCAATGTTTTTTTTGATTTATATTAAATCCATATTGGCTCTAGCTCTTTATATATTAAAAACTTTTTCAAAATTATAAAGATATTTTTACCTTTGCACACACAATGATTTTTGATGAATAATTTTGCAGTAAGGTCATTTACAGGAGCATTTATAGTATTGGCAATTGTAACGTCAATACTATTTCATGCATACGCTTTTTTAGGTTTGTTTGCTTTGTCAGCAATACTGCTTATGAAGGAATTGGAAGGGATGCTATGCGCAGAGAAGAATAGCCTGTTGTTGGTTAACTCTATACTTCTGGGTACAGGCATGTTTGTTTTAAGCTTCTTATATTTTCATAATGACATGCCTGCTAAATGGGCGTTGCTATTGATGCTATTGGTATTAGCACCATTTTTAATTGTTCTGTTCATCCCAACAAAAAACCCTTTTCATGTAGTAGCTAATTACCTGTTAATTACGGTATATATATCGTTACCTCTGTTTTCGTTAAACGTTCTGGCTTTTGCCGAAGGGGAGTATAACCCCTTGTTGTTACTCTCTTTTTTTGTATTGATATGGATTAATGACACCGGTGCTTATCTGATTGGTGTTAATTTTGGTAAAAGAAGATTGTTTGAACGTATTTCTCCTAAAAAATCATGGGAAGGTTTTTTTGGTGGATTAGTTTTAACTATAATTGCAGCATACTTGTTGTTTCTTTGGGTAGGACAAGGTAGTGTTGCCTTGTGGCTGATAACAGGATTTTTAGTGTCAATATTTGCCACTTTAGGAGATTTAGTAGAATCGATGCTTAAACGAAGTGTAAATACAAAAGACTCCGGGAAATTACTACCGGGTCACGGAGGTGTACTTGACAGGTTCGATGGGGCTCTTTTTGCCGCTCCAATTATGAGTTTATTGTTTTATCTTTTTGGTAATTAATTTTTAAAAATATCATGGCCATACATAAAGAAGGGTATCGCATAATATTGATAACGTTTCTAATAGCAGCAACTTTAAATATAGTTGTCTATTTCGTAAGTGAAGAAAACATTTTGGCTTTGAAAATAGCCGGCCTTTTAACATTTATTCTCCTGTTTATTGTTGTAGGTTTCTTCAGAAGCCCCCGTAGGGAAAGCTTTAATAACAAAGATGCGATTTTAGCACCTGCCGATGGAAAAGTTGTGACTATTGAGGAAGTTGAGGAATCTGAATATTTAAAGACTAAATGCCTACAAGTATCTGTATTCATGTCGCCTCTTAATGTTCATATTAACTGGTATCCGGTAAGTGGAGTTATAAAATTCTTCAAACACCATAGTGGCAGACACAAGGCGGCCTATCTTCCTAAGTCCTCTTCCGAAAATGAACGTACTACAATAGTTCTCGAACATGAAAGCAATTTATTAATTCTCATAAGACAAGTTGCCGGAGCCATGGCCAGACGTATTGTTAGTTATGTAGATGAAGGAAGAAACATTGAACAGGGTGAACAGATGGGATTTATCAAGTTTGGTTCTCGCGTAGATATTTATCTTCCGTTGGGTACTAAAATAGATGTTGAATTAAATCAGGAAGTGAGAGGGAAGCAGACTATAATAGGTTGGTTGAAATAGGGTTTTTTAGAAACAAGGAACTGGGAACGAGGAACTGAGAAATTAGGAGATTAATATTATAGAATATCTAAATTATGAAGTACAAGTTACTGTTGCTTTTTCCCATTGTTATGTTTTTTCAGGGGTGTAAAAATGAACCTAAGGATCGAATCGTTCAAATTAAAACCGACTTGGGAAATATCAAAATAAAACTTTATGATGCAACTCCAAGGCATCGGGATAGCTTTATACGTCTAACTAAGGACGGATTTTTTGATGATCTTTTATTTCACAGGGTAATAAACGAATTTATGATACAGGGAGGAGACCCTGATTCAAAAGATGCCAAGCCGGGTGAGAAACTTGGTAACGGAGGGCCCGGATATGAAATTCCTGCTGAAATTCATTTCCCTAAACTATTCCATAAAAAAGGTGTAATTGCTGCCGCACGTGAAGGAGATAATGTAAACCCGGAGAAAATGTCTTCCGGCTCACAATTTTATATCGTTCAGGGAAAAACATTTACTGATGAACAGTTGGATAAAGTTGAGGCTCGTGTTAATGACATGAAGAAACAGCAGATATATTATTCAATGATGTCTGAATATCAGGATTCATTGATATCCCTTCAGAATGCCGGAAAATATGATGAGTTTTCGGATTTGCAACAAGAAATAAAAAATAAGGTTAATACAAAGCTTGAAGAGGACGGGCTATTTATTATTCCTGAAGACATAAGAGAAGTTTACAAAACGGTTGGGGGAACACCCCATCTCGATTCCAATTATACTGTTTTCGGGGAGGTTATTGAAGGTCTTGATGTGTTAGATAGTATTGCCGCTGGAAAAACTGACCAATATGACAGACCTGTTAAAGACGTCAGGATGACTGTAAAAGTAATTAAATAATGGTTCAATTGTTCAATGATTTAATCCTGAAACTTTTAACTTTAAGAACTTTATACTTTTAACTTAACGCATGAGAAGACTAATATTTGTTATCTCTATTTCTCTTTTTTTAAGTTTCAACATCTCCTACTCTCAAGAGAAAGAACCTGAATTCTACGTAAATATTATCACTAATATGGGTACTCTGAAAGTTAAGCTCTATAATGAAACACCTAACCATCGAGACAAGTTCCTGGAGTTGGTTGGGGAAAAACATTTTGACGGAACACTGTTTTACAGAGTAGTTAAGAATTTTGTCATTCAGGGCGGTTCTTCTGATTCACGCAATGCACCTGCAGGTAAACATATAGGTTATGGTAATCAGGCACATATAATTGATTCTGAATTTACCGATAAATATTTTCATAAGAAAGGTGCAATATGTGCCCCACGTCAGCCTGAAGATATTAATCACTTTAAAATGTCTGATGTAGGGCAGTTTTATATCGTTCAGGGGAAAAAATATACAAATGAAGAGTTAGACCTGATAGAGAAGTCGGTGAACAACCCTATAATGATCCACCTAAAACGCAAATACTACCTGCCACATAAAGAGGAGCTTGCAAAACTAAAAATAGAATACCCAAAGGAGTTCAACAAACTATTGAGAAAAATAAAAGATGACATCGCTTTTAATTACGCTTTGTCTGATAAAAAAGTATTTACTGACGAACAGCGAAAAGCTTATTCTACTGTTGGAGGTACTCCGGATCTTGACGGTGAATATACCGTTTTTGGTGAGGTTGTTCAAGGCTTGTCAGTAATTGATAAAATTGCCGCCCTTAAAACAGATGAAAATAACAGGCCTTATAAAAATGTAACAATAAAAGTTCAAATAGTAAAACTTAAGTAAGATGTTCCGCTTTATTCTTATATCTATTATCTCCATAATGCTTTTGGGATGTAACTCCTCCGGAAATAGAGGTGGCAGAAAGAAGAATCAACCTGTTGTTACAGCTAAGCTATCATATAAATCAAATGTAAAAGCAATTGTTAGTATCGAAACGTACGATCACTATTCCCGAAGACTTAAATCGGGGTATGGCTTTTATATTGCTAAAGATATTGTAGTTACTAACCTTGACTTGATAAAAGGGTGTTATAAAGCAAAGATAGCCCCGATGAATACTGATGATTACACTGATATACGTGGGTTTGTAGCTTATGACTTTAATCTTGGTCTGGTTTTACTGAAGACTCAATCTAAGAATCTTAATTATTTGAAGTTAAATAGTGCTGTTGCTAAAGTGGATTCTGTTTACAGCTTATACCGCAAGGACAAAAAACTGTATATCCAAAAATCTGTACTTTTGCAGGAGACAAATCTTGATACCGTTAGTTATTCCCCGGCAACCAATAAAGCCATGAATGCCGGCAAACCGGTATTTACTACGCATCATCAACCATACGGAATATTACAATACCGGGATCTTGATAAAAATAAACAACTCACATCACTACCTTCTCAATGGATATTAAAGTTGAAAAAGCAAGCAAAAGATAAGCCTGCGAGTTTGTACGATTTGAGAACCAAAACAAATAAAGTTTACCCCTCATATAAAACGATAAAAGGGTTTAGGATAATTATTAACATGGGTAATATAGAAATCAGGTTATTTAACGAAACACCGAAATACAGGGATAACTTTATTAAGCTGGTAAGCGACCATTTTTACGATAGTTTATTAGTACACCGTGTTATTAGTAAATTTCTTATTCAAACAGGAGCAACTGACACTAAGTATGCCGGGGAAGATGATGTAGTAGGTTGGCAGGGGCCGGGATACACGCTACCGATGGATATTCGGCCGGGATTATTCCATTGGCGGGGAACAATAGCTGCCTCAAAATTACCTGAAAGCCGCAATCCAAAAAATCGCTCCGATGGATCACAGTTTTATATTGTTGCCGGACGCATTTTCACTGATTCAGAATTGGACGATTTAGAAAAAGAAAAGGGAATTAAGTTCACACATAAACAAAGAGAAGTATACACAACTATCGGCGGAGCACCGCATCTGGATGGCGATTACACTGTTTTTGGCGAAGTAGTAAGAGGCATGAATGTGGTTGATCGTATTGCCGATGTTGAAACATACGCAATAGACAGACCGGTAAAAGATATCAGAGTTAAAACTGTTGAGATAATTTGGAAATAATTATATTAAAGCAGGTATTTTTTAAAGAAGTTCGTAGCAAGAAATTTGGCTCTCTGACAACGTTCTGATAATAAACACAAATTCCAACAATCTAAAAGTTACAGAAGATTAGTTTTTTTTAAAAGCTATTACCTTACTTTTAGGGTATACCGCTCTGATTTCTAAAATAAATCTGCTATTTTTGCGAATTATTTAGAATTAGTAAATAATTACTGCATTTAATAAATACTCCTCCGCCATGGCGGGACATCCATTATGATAAAAAAAATAGAAGACCTTAAAAAAGAGATTGAGAATCTTCAGGCAGAAACTGCGGAAGCTACAGAACTGCTACGTATAAAATACTTAAGTAAAAAGGGAGAGCTATCTAAACTTTTCGACGAGTTTAAAACCATCCCTAATGAGCAAAAAAGAGAAGTCGGACAAGCTTTAAATACACTTAAAACATTTGTAAAAGACAGAATCAATATATTAAAAGATGGTTTTGAGAATGTTAAAAAGGAAAATGTAGATATGGATCTTACGCTTCCCGGCACATCGTTTGAGTTAGGTGGAAGACATCCTCTGTCAATCATCCGAAATGAGATCATTGATATTTTTGCCCGGTTGGGTTTTACTGTAGCTGAGGGACCTGAGATTGAAGATGACTGGCACGTCTTTTCTGCTTTGAACTTCCCTGAGGAGCATCCTGCTCGTGACATGCAGGACACCTTTTTTATTGCTCAAAATCCTGATGTTTTGCTCAGAACTCATACATCTTCTGTTCAGGTGCGTGAGATGGAAAAAACAAAACCACCAATCCGTGCAATATTCCCCGGACGAGTGTTTCGGAATGAAGCAATTTCTGCCCGGGCCCATTGTATTTTTCATCAGGTTGAAGGACTATTTATTGATGAAGATGTATCGTTTGCCGACCTGAAACAGACACTTCTATATTTTGCAAAAGAGTTGTTTGGACAAGACACTAAAATACGTCTGCGTCCGTCATATTTCCCTTTTACAGAGCCTTCAGCTGAGATGGATATCTCCTGTTCGCTTTGTGGCGGCAAAGGGTGTAATGTGTGTAAGTATACCGGATGGGTTGAAATTTTAGGATGTGGAATGGTTGACCCTAATGTATTGGAAGAGAATAATATTGACAATAAAAAATATACCGGTTTTGCTTTTGGAATGGGTATTGAAAGAATAACAATGTTAAGATACCAGATAAAAGATATCAGACTGTTTTTTGAAAATGATGTCCGTTTCCTGAAACAATTTAATTCGGTTGATTAGAATCCCAAAATAAACTATCTAACTTAGCGAAAAAGATATCCAAAAAGTCGTCATTCCGAGCGGAGCGAAGGAATCTCACAAAATAAAGCTGCTGTAATTCAACAGATTGCTTCTTCGTTCCTCATCGCAATGACGTCAAGGTTTTTCTTTTTGGACACATACTAGCTTTTAATAATCCGGTTTTATTATTTATGAAAAAACACTTTTTTCTCATACTATCACTTATCGTATTTTTTATACTAGTGTTAAGTTAAGTATGATATGACGTAAATAATATGTATCTTTGCCTAA
>CBDUZZ010000013.1:0-71478 GCA_965371855.1 uncultured bacterium | reverse complement strand
AATGCAAAGATACAAAAGTTATTGTATTATATACACTAAGTTAGTGCCATTATTCGCCAAGGGGGAGATGCAATTCAAGCAAAAATAATATTTCCTGACCACTAAACATCTCTATTCCCCACTCTTACCTTAAAATGAACAACTCTCTATTCCCCCTGGGAGAAGGGGGCTGGAGGATTGATTCTCAAGTATACAAAAGGAACTCATATTCTAAAAAATCATCGACATCCCCAAACCTTTGCCATCTTTTGGCTTAACAATATGCTCTTTTTGAGATTCATGCACTTTATCCAACTCCATTTTCAGCATTTTAATGTGTTGCACAGCCATGAACTTTCTAAAAACAGTCAGGTCTTCAGTTTTCCGTGCATTGACAAGTGCAGCATAGTACTCAGCCTTATCTTCTTTGAAAACATTCGATAATGGCTGCCTGAAATAATGTTGGACAAAATTCATTATTAACCTTGACAACCGTCCATTCCCATCCACAAAAGGATGAATAGATACCAGGTTAAAATGGGTGTCAAAAGCGGTAATGATGGCATCTTCTGCATATAGTGTAACCTTTATTTAATAGGGTTTTCCAGAGAGCTGAACCAACGAGACCTCTGTGGCCGGCTATATATATCTTCGAATTCTTGTTCATGGTATTGGCAGCTAAAAGATTGTTAGATTATAAGACTGATCGTATTTTTTGTTTATTATTGATTTTGGCAAGTTACAAAAATAGCAGATTCCAATACGGGATAAAGAGAATGGTGGTATTTTCAAGTAACATTTCTGTATTTAGAGACAGGTTCACCACATAAGCTTTTGGTGGTGAATAGCGTTGAATGAAGCTTCTGAATGAACGGGTGATGGCCGGCTTTTTAGTTCAGCATATTTCACCTCAATTGGTATAGCTTTTCCATCCCTATGGATGATGAAATCAACCTCTGCTTTATCTTTCGACCGCCAATAATTGATTTTATCTACACCTGTCTCGAAGCGTTGCTTTAATATTGAGAAAACGAAACTCTGAAATATAAAACCACTTGTGCTTTCATTGAAGTCTCGTCCAAACTGACCTTGTCCAAACCGACACATGCCGACATCATTAAAATAGATAGTAGGAGATTTGGTCAGTTCTTTCTTTGGATTGGAATAAAATGGTCTCACCAAACTTATGACAAAAGTTTGTTCAGCATACAATAGATAGTTCTTTAGAGTACCCAAGGTTAATCCTACATCATTACACAATTTAGTATAATTTACGATGCTTCCACTTTGAACTGCTAAAAGCTTTATCAGTTTTACAAATTTTAAAGCACTAAGGTATTGATTAATTGTTGAAACAACAATCCTATTGGGGTTTTTCTCGGGTTAAAACCATAATGCGCTAGTGTTTTTCTCGTGTTAAATTATAGCGTATTAGTGTTTTTCTCGTGTTAAAGTAAAGATGTTTGACTGATTAATTCTTTTTTATAGGTAATAAAAGGACTATATCGGCAGCTTAAATTTCATGGTTACTTCTCCGCTTTCAGAAGTTATTATCAATCATCGGCTGTGTTATGTTTATTATCTTTTATGAAAGGCAATTGTATCTTAGCACATCAACCAGTTATTCTTCCTCGGAAAAGTGATTAACTGACGTGTATCCATCAGGTTCAATTCATCAATAGTACGTCCAACAAGATTAGAGTAGTTGTCACATAATCCTCCGGTCGATCCTGCTGAAGAATTAACCACATTGCCTTGATGTAATCCTTGACGTGACCCTAATCACGTTTAGAATCCATGTTACCCAGACACAAGCAAGCAATCCTGCATACCCAGACCAATCTTGGCAACCACACGGGTAATCTTACGAGTCACAAAAGTCTCGCCTCGCAGTGGACTTTCATGATTAAAAAGAATACCATTACAGGCAAACATGTTGTAGGCTTCACGATAGTTAACGGTAATCAGGCATACATCTTAGCTACTGCATAGGGACTACGCGGATAAAACGGAGTCTTCTCCAATTGTGGGATTTCCTGCACCAATCCATATAGTTCCGAAGTAGATGCCTGATATATTCGGGTCTTTTCAGTTAAACCCAATAAACGAATTGCCTCCAAAATGCGAAGCGTTCCAACACCATCAGCATTAGCCGTATACTCCGGAGTATCAAAACTAACCGCCACATGGCTCATGGTTGCAAGTTATAGATTTCATCGGTTTGGACTTCCTGAATAATACGCGTTAAGTTCATACTATCCGTCAAATCGCCGTAATGCAATATCAGGTTCCGATTCTCAACATGAGGATCTTGATACAAATGGTCTATACGATCAGTATTAAAAAGAGATGAACGGCGTTTTATTCCATGTACAATATATCCTTTTTTCAATAAAAATTCGGCAAGATATGCGCCGTCTTATCCCGTTATTCCAGTAATAAGTGCAACTTTTGACATATTTTTAATTTATACTTGTATGCTCTTTTTGTACTAAAAAAAATAAAAAAAGAGGGAAATAAATGGCATTTACACCACTGTACATATATCTACCAGAAATACAAATCATTAATAAATAAACTGCAATAAAAGTCCATGCAAAATGATTAGTTTTTCGAAATGTAAAGAAAATCGATTTATAAAAAAAAGCAACCCCTATAGTACCCAAAAGACCAACGGTTAAAAAAAGATCTATAATATCCATCTCTGTGTAATATTGAAATGGGTTTTGGAGCCCGAATAAAAATGATCTCATGTCAATTTCATTTAACGCATTCGGTATACGTTCAATAAAGAGGTCACTACGTGTTGAAGTTATTACTGATAAAAGGCCTCTATCTTGATACAATTGACTCCAAAATGAAAAATTACATAATGAAAGGAGAGCAATACCTGCAGATAATCCACATATGAAAATAATCTTTCTCGCTTCCTTAATTAACACGAAAACAAAGATCATAAAAAGGACATTTTGCAAATAAATAGCCTTTGTACCAACTAAGAATGATGCTAGAAAAACTACAACAAACTTCCACAAATCAGTTTCATTTCCCTTCCACCGATAAAACAAGTAAAAGTTAGCAATCAAGTAAAATAGGGAAACATCATTAATCGACATTCTTGCAAATATCCCACTATATCCAAACCGATCGGAGAATGGATAAGATTTCATAAACTCAATGTCAAAGAAAAAGCCCAGCCAAATAAAAACTGAATTTACCACAAAAATCCAATCAAAAACAAAATATATCTTCGAATGGTTAAACTTATACTTACTTAAAAAAATAAAAAAATAAAAGTAGAGGAATAACTTATTAAGGTGTTTAATACCCCAGAAAGGATTGTCTAAATTTTCAAAATACTTTAATGCTCCAATTAAAAATAAAAAAGCAGAAAAAATTAACACTCCTAATTCTATTTTACTTAAGTCCTTCAACTTTAAAACTATAAACCCTAGTAAAATCAATTCCCATAATAACTTTGGTAAAGAAGAAGGGCTTAAGATCCACTCAAAACCATAATAAAAACAAACTCCATTAAGCACATCTAATAAAAAGAACAATACTAAAGAAAACTGTATAAACGAGGTGGTAATAGAGTTTGTATTAGCGTTTAAACTTTGCTTTAAGAACATCAATAAAAAAAATAGGTGAATAAATAAAATACCTCCTCCATAGTCTCCTTGGCTCCTTCAATAACCGAGCAAACCATTCTAGGTTCATACTAATCCAAAATTGAGATGGACGTTTAACAGTTCCTGCATAAAAATCAAATACAGCTCCAATTGAACAAATTATGGTTGCCCTCAACTTGTCTTTATTTTCTTCAACCCACTTCTCCTGTTTGGGTGCAGTCATTCCAACAAACAAGATATCAGGTTTAAATCGATTTACCTCCTGAATCATTTTCTCATTCTCCTCCTCATTAAAAGAAGTTTTAAATGGAGGCGAAAACACACCAACTTTAACATTGGGAAATTCATATTTCAATCTAGAAAGAATCTTATCTAGAGTCCCCTTTGAAGCTCCAAGAAAAAATACACTTCTATTTAGTTCATTACCTTCTGATAATAAATGATAAAAAATATCTTCCCCAGCAATTTTCTTAATTCTTTTTTGACTTAAAGTCTTTGCCGCAAAAACAATTGGAAATCCGTCTGGTAGAAGAATGTCTGATTTTTTTAATGCCTGATTAAAATCCTCATCTTGCTTGGCAACAACATATGAGTATGCGTTTATTGTATTAACTATAACTTTTTCTTTCCCCAAAAAACGCAATTCTTTTTTCAGATTACCTGTATATATATCATAACCTAAAACAAGTACCTCACTTTCCTTTTCTTTCATCGATCACGTCTTGATAAATTTTTATTTGCTTTTGATAATTAATTTCCATGGAATACTTATTCTGATAATCATCATATGCGGCCTCACCAAATTCTCTGATCGACTCATAATTACAAAACGCCCAATTAATTTGATCAATCATTTGATCGTAGTTACTTAACTCAAAATGCAATCCATTCCTATGATTTTCAACAACGCTTGACATTGCTCCAATATTAGTTGCTATAACAGGAAGTTTATTAGAGAAAGCCTCTAATATAGTCATAGGCAAACCTTCATACCATATTGACGGAAAAACTAAAAAAGACACTTGTTGCATTAATTGCTTTACTTCATCATTTTTTTTAAAACCCAATAAATCAAAACTTTTTAATCCTCTTAACTTATCTAACTCAGGTCCATCTCCAACTATTAAAAGTTTACCTTTTAAACGATCATGTATTTTCACCAAGCCTTCTATTCCTTTTTCTGAACTAATTCTTCCAACGAACAATCCTATATTCTCTCTTTTTGTGTCAACTGGAACTATTTCGGCTGTGACAAAATTTGGTTTAACCACAATTTTATCCTTATTGAAACCTGCTTCAACGAATTTATTCCGAGCAAATTCAGTAAGACAAATTATTCGATCTATTTTATTATTCCATGTCCCACTAATACGATGAAACCAATCCATTATGGCTACAGAAGTAGAACCCAAAATAGATTGCTTATAACATCGATTAATTATCGCGTTAGAAAAGTTACCATTAACACACTTTTCACAAATTACTCCTTCCCTTAAAAGCAATGCTCCAGGGCAAATGAGCCTGTAATTGTGTAATGTTTGAACAATAGGCACCTTAAGCTTTTTAGCTAAATCATAAATAGAAGGAGAAACCAGTGGGAAAAAATTGTGAACATGAATAACATCCGGCTTAAACTCCAATATCTCTCTCGCTATTAACTTTTTTGATTTGAATGAATAAATCGCTGAAAAGAAACTTCCAATCTTTTTTCCTAATGTATCAATTTCATTATTATTTAGAAGAATAGTTTTTACTTCACATCCCTTTGTTCTAAGCATATCAACCTCAACCTCAAAAACGGAGTCTTCTCCACCAAGTATTTTATACCTATTATGAATATAAAGAACTTTCATAGATTCTGTTTTAGACAATTATTATTAAACCCAATTTTAACCATAAACATGATCGCTGGATATAGATAAAATGTATATAACATATCACCCGTCATTGCTAAGGTTAATAAAACAAGAATAACAGAAAAATATACTAATTTCATTGAATGAGTATGATTCAACATTTTAACTATTATAGTACTGATTCGTTTAAAGAAAACGATTAAAAAAATAAAACCTAGTATTCCACAATACAGCAACATTTCAAGATAAGAATTGTGAGGCCCAGGACTGTAACCTTTATTATAGTACAATCCAGAATCAGAAACAATTGACGATATATCCCAAAATCCAAAAAACTTAACCGCCCAACTACTATTAATCAATGACGTACCATAAATTTGCCATATGATTCCTCGGCCGGTAAGAAATTCCTGTGAATTCTCTAGATTAATTAAACTAATAAAAAAACTTGAAAAAATAATGATGCTCGGTAATATAACGAATACTGCTACTTTTAATGAGAATTTCTGGATTTTGAGCAATGTAGTCCACTTTAACTTGTATATTTTCAGTATAACAATTAGTATAAAAAGCAATGCTAAGGCAAAGCCAGCTTTTAATTTTATCAGAAATAATACTGGAATAGACAATAATAGTAATCCTACTTTTTTACTCCACATAAATAATAAGACAAAAGACATGTATGTGAAAATTGATAACTCATATGGATGAAATAATCCTCCATTAGGCCTTTTTACAACCTCACCTTGAAACATGGTAGCATTAACATACCCACTGGATCCTATTTCATATGGAACTACCTTAAGTATTTGTAGTAATGCTATAAGAACAGGTATAAATGAAAACAAAATGAAAACACTTATTAAATTGTTAACCTTAACAATTTTAAACCTGTGATTTCCTATCAAATTAAATAGAACTATAATACCTGAAAAGTGATCAACAGTTACTAAAATAGCAGAATTAGATCGTATTAATGTCATTGCGATTACAAAGGTAGCCAACAATACATATAGAATCCAATTATCTCTTTTTATAAATATTAGTGATAATAAAAAAATCGTTCCATTCCAAATCTGGTGCACCTTTATTCCTGCAAATGCAGGCAATACATTTCCCACAACACTCATTAATGGGACGATGCTTAGCATTAACAGCACCACTAGATAGATCACCCCATTAAAATCCTTATTATTCTCCATTAAGTCTATAATTAAAAGCCCAAAATGGAATCAAATTCTTAATCAGGTAAAAAATAGCATACCCTATCCCTATATTAAGCAGAGCAACAAAGCAACCTAAATAGAAGCCTCCAAATGCTAATATAAGACTAACCGCAGTGTAATAAAAGTATTGCCGAAATCTATCCATACTAAAATAAAATGGAGATACAATCCAGTTGAAGGCATTTGCAATAAATATTATAATGGAATAATAGCCAACACTTAATATATCACCTACATTACTAAATCTCCCATTCAACATTGTCTCAAATGGTATTAATTGATTTACGGCATACAAGCTCGCAAACATCAACAATGTTATCGCGATATATAAAGCTAAAATATTTCTTTTCAACTTTAAAGCACCTGAAAAATTATTACTTCCAATAAAATCTTTTATCCTCGGAGAATAAACTTGGTTTATTCCATACCCAAAAAGAAATAACACACTATATAAATTAATAATGTAACCAAGAGTTACTAAATCTTCATCTGTATTCCATATTTTAGCTACATACATGAATCCTAAGCTACTAAGCCAACCCATGATGGCTATGAAAAAACTATAAACTACACGACCTTTCATCTCTGAAAAAATAGGCCTTATAATCTTAAGTTTAAAACTTGAATATGAGAGCTTATTAGTGAGGAAAATAAGAAAAAACAACTGGAATCCTACAAACTTACCTAAGAAGAATCCCAAAACTTTATCTTCAGCAACAAATACTCCAATGAGAGCTCCAACAAAGCCTAAAAAGAAGGGTATCGAACGATACTTTACAGCCTCACTATGCTTCTCTTCAAGCTGTAAAATAACCGAATAGTAAACAGACAAATTTGCTACAAAAGCATTACCTGACAATATAAAAAAAATCCATGTCTTTGGGTAGTTGTAATAATCAAAAAGATATTCTCTGAATAAAAACAACAATACAATAAACAAAAAAAGTTGCGCCACAGACACAACAAATACGACATTGAAGATACTTTTTGAAGGAAATATATCAATTAGTTTATATAGAACATTACCATAGAATGTTACATACATCATCTTCAATAATGCTTCTAAACCCAATAGAAGCATCAACACTAAGTATATATCGTTAGCAATAAATGAGGCAATAACTAACAATAATATCTGAAAGCCTCCTTTGGATGCACCTTCCGCAATACTATATAATATTGAACTTTTAAAGAGCCCAAAATTGATTTTAGTCAATAAACTGCTCACAATCAATTTTTATTTTTCATTGTTATGCGCTCAAAAGAATCTATCCAGCTTTTACTTGAACAATTCAATACTTCTATATTCACAGAATCAGCTAACTTTCTTAATATGTAGTACGATTTAAAAGTTCTAGCTAAACTCTCAAATTCTTCATGAACTCTGGCACTATCTCCATATCTATTCTCTATTACGTTAACAACATCCTCTTCCAGATCGTAAAAATGCGACTCCCTTACATATATCTTGTTATCGCCTTTCACAACATAGTTTTCAACCCAAGAATGATCAGCCCCCCATATATAAATAGTTCTAACTCTCATTCTAATGGCTTGAAAAATAGAAGGTATCAATATATTTTGAAATGGTGGATTCCCTAATAAATATCTAAAAAGAAAAACATTAACTAATTCAAAACCACCAACAAGTGGTACATATGAAAAAGTCCTTAGTTGAATATTCTTATTGATTAAAATTTTTTTTACTTGGTTCGATTTTCTGCATGAATACGGTACAAATAAAATCATTTCCCACTTTACCTTTTCAACCAAAGACTTTATAACTGGTTCTTGTATATTTGAAATACGATCATCGACATTATCAGCAAAAAATTTCTTATCAGAAATGATATAATTATCTGGTTTAATCATTTCAAACTCCTGTGAAGTTGCAAACAAATTCACACACATTACGTGACTATTTTCCTTCAGTGAATCCTTCAACCTTACAAAGTCATTCTTAAGAGAAGGTCCATTGCCTAAAATGTGAATCTCCTTATCTTTAAGGTTTATTTTTTGCTTTCTATTCGAAATAAGTTCTGGTAACCTAATTATAATAATTAGAAGGTTTAAGCCGGTCTCGAAAACCTTTAATACCAACATATATAAATTCCTAAACATTGAACTATTTATCTTTTATTATTCTACTTAATACAATAAATTTGCAACACTATCAAAATAAATCATCTATTCTCTTTTGAGCATATCTTAATAAGTGCATCATAAATATACATTTAGCAAATTCACTAAAATGTAACTCCGCAAATATTCACTTAAGTATGAAAGCACTTCTACCCTCGAACCAACTGGGCTCTTTGTGCTTTAATATTAAATTAGGAGATTTACCAAAAACGATTGTATTATCAGGTACTACTTCATCCTTTACGTATGAATGTGCAGATATGAAAACATTATTACCGATTTTACTATTTCCTATTACAGCAGCCCCAGCAAAAAGCCAGACGCCATTTCCAATTACAGGATAATGCCCTTTATTTCCACCAACAGTACAATTCTGCTGGAAGCAAAAATAATTACCGATTTTAGCTCTTCCAATAACACTTCCTACTGGATGTTCCATATAAAACACTTCAGGCAATTCTACCTGGTAGAATATATCACAGGAACTAAGCATTTTATTAAGACAATATATCTTGTCAGCAAGAACCGAGCTAAATCTTTTCCATATTGTGTTAGCCAAGTAATAAAGAAATATTGAATATTGTCCTGAGTGATATGGATTAAAGACCACATCCCCTTCATTATGATAATACTTATTGTTGCATTTACTGAAACAATGTTCAACTTTGAGCAATACTTCTTCTAATACTTCTTCTAGGTATCCTTCTTCTTCTTCACTGAGCAAAAAATTATGATCTAACTGCTTCTTAAGAAGAGGTAATAACGGGTGTGTATTTTTCATAGTAATTATATTGCCGTCCAACCTCCATCAACAATCAGGTTTTGTCCGGTAATGTATTTTGCCTCATCAGAAAGAATGAAAGAAACAGCTGGAGAAATATCATCTGGCCTTCCCATACGCTTTAAAGGCACCCTATTTTCGTATCTCTCAACAAATATAGTATCTTGATGATCAAAAATACCTCCTGGAGAAACACAATTAACTCTTATCCCATATTTCCCATACATTGAAGCCAAATATCTGGAAAAATTAATTAACCCGCCTTTAATTGCAGAGTAACCGGCAGCCGGTACAATTTTAGTACCTTCATATAAAGAAAAATCATTTCCAACAACTCCATATATAGAGCAAATATTTACAATGCTTCCTCCTTTTTCTTGAGTTTTCATGATCGAAACGGCCTTTTGACAGGCTAAGCAATAACTATTCATTTGCCAATCAATATTTTTATTCCACGATTCGTATGTCGTTTCTTCAAATTCAGCTCCCCAATCTTTGGTTCTTGGATAGGCATTATTAACAAATCCATCAATTGTACCAAAATGCTCTTTGACCATTTGAATACAGGCATGAAATTCATCAATATTAGTAACATCGCACTTAACTTTGCCACTATCTATATTCTCCTCATCGTATAGATCAAAACTGATAACTTTTGCTCCTTTATCATGCAAATCATCGCACATTGCTTTTCCAAGCAAACCATTACCACCGGTAATAATTACAACCTTATCCTTTACACTCATACAATTCTATTTTAAACAACACTTCAGAACATTTAAAGACTCTGCAATATTATTTTCATAATCATTAGTATGACCTAAATAATCAATAAAATAGCGCAATTGGTCTTCATAAGTATTTAATACACTGAAACCAAGTGATGAAAATATTACATCCCCTTTTTCATTAGTAATTTTACTTTTCAATAAATCTACATCCCATACTTCATCTCTAAATACAATTTCAATTGTCCTCTTCGGAAATTTTCTAAAATAATTTAGACTGATATTGGCAACAAAGTTATTATAAAGGAATGTATAATTAGCATAATCCTTACTGCTAATTTTCAGATCGGATATTTTTAGTTTTACTGATTTAACATCATATGGCTCACCAAATAACCAATATACATAATCTAATTCATGTATTAAATCAAGATGAGCACCTCCACCTCTTAATTCGTCCGAACTATAAGATTTTGAATAATCTGTATTAGGTCTCCAATCCGGCAAGTAGGAGCCGCAGTAGACATTTGCCTCAATTGGATATTTGCCATTTATCGCAGTCTTTAAAAATTGCAATACCGGGTGAAAGCGCAAACTAAAGGCTACATAGCTTTTAATTCCGTACTTATTAATTTCACTTAATAAGGCATCACTCCCCTCCAGATTCATGAGAACAGGTTTCTCAACAAATAGAGGACATTTTAAAGGAATACAGTCCTTAATTGTTTTGTAATGATTTACTGTTGGATTGCATACCATAATAAAATCCAAATCAGATGAGATTTCTGATAAACTATAAATATTACGAACACCTTCAACTTCTGAAGAAGATTTTGTTGATCTTAAAGCATAAATAGTAAGTGGCGTCACCAACTTTCTCAAAGCTGAAATATGCTTTTTAGCAATTGAACCTAAACCAATAATTAAGACTTTCATAGATCGAAATCCAATTTATCGTTTTCTAAAAGCAACTCCATTATAGTAAAGTCCACTGGATGATCTAAATCAAAACAGACATGAGACATTACATAAGCTAATGAACTTTCAGTAATACTACTTATATGCTCTCTTTCGAAAAAACTTCTTCGGAAAATATAAAAGGAGGCATTCATATCATATACTTCCGGCGCCGCTTGCCTTGAAAGTATGTTTCCTGTCCCCTTTACAAGTTGAACATAACCATCACTAGTAGATTCAACCATATTGAAATAAGGATTTCGATTTGCAGGATTTACTGAAAAAATATTATACGCTATATTATCATTCTCCAACATTTCCAAGGCCTTCTCTAAATCCTCTACTGTTCTTAAAGGTGAGGTTACATCTAAATCCATAACAAAATCAAAGACCAAATTATGCTTGCATTCTTCATACCTCTTCAAGTCCTCGATTACGGCAACTTTTCCAGCAGTATCAGTTGCTAAATCGTCAGGCCTGGAATAATCCGAAGTCAATCCATATTGTGAGGCAACTTCCTTTATTTCTAGAGAATCCGTACTTAACGCTATAATCGCAGAGTACTTTTTTGCAAATTGTTGCGCTGTTTTTATCGTATAGGCGATTAACGGTAAACCATTAATAGATCGTATATTCTTACCGGGTATCCCCTTCGAACCACCTCTTGCACATATTGTTATCAATATATTCATAAACTACTTCAAATGCTTAATTATTTCTTTGGCCTTATTATATTCTTCATGTCGTCCAATGTCAATCCAATAGCCGGTAATCGGATTATCAATTACTATTCTCCCATCATATATCAATTTTTCAATTAAATCTGTGGCATTGAAAAATTCATTTTTTGGGATGAGCTCCATTACATCCTTTTTCATTAAATATATCCCAGCATTAGCATAATGGGTGTTTGAAGGTTTTTCTTTCAGGCCAGTTACACATCCATTTTCCCTTTTTAAAATAGCAAAAGGGATACTCACTGTGTATGGAATGGAAGCAACAGCTAAATCTGCATCGCTTTGACAAAGGTTAACCCATAAATCTTCAAAATCTACGTCTGTAAAAAGATCAGAATTCATCACCAGAACATATGGATTACCATATTGCGACACCAATCCTGCAGATCCAATAGTTCCAAAAAAAGTCTCCTCTTCAATGTAGTTAATTTTCACACCCTTATCTGTGCCATCACCAAAGTAATCCTTTATCTGTTCCCCCAGATAGTTTATTGATATGTAGAAATTTTCAATCCCAAAAGATATAAGTCTGTCGATATTGTGTTCTATTATAGGCTTTGATCCCAATGGCAACATTGGCTTTGGTGTATTCTCTGTTAACGGACGTAGGCGTTCACCTTTTCCTCCTGCCATTATAACTACATCTATGGGTAAGATGGTCTTTACCATTTCAAGATCATATACTTTCTGAATAATTCCATCTGAATTAAGAGCTGGTAATAATTTAATTCCCAAACTTCTATATTCTTTGATTATTAGAGGATCAATACAACCAGTAAGTGCCTTAAAATTAGATGACATAAAATCAATAATAGGATCCGTTAGAGCGTTTCCGCTAATCAATCCTCTTCGTATGTCACCATCCGTTATTGTCCCTATCAATCTCTTTTGCTTATCAACAACAAAAACAGTCTGTGCAAATGTGAGAATTTCCAGTCTTCTTAACACATCTATAACCGAGCACGTATTCTGAACAATAAATTTAGCTAAGTCCATAAATATTTTTAATAATTTGTGTGATCCTTTCGGAAGTTTCTCCATCTCCATATATACTACAGGAGTTATCAAAATTTTCTTTCCTAACCGTATTTGCAGAATCGATAATTACCTTTTTATTTACAGGGACAGTAACCATATTTGAAGTAAGAATTCTACCATCTTGTCGATCCCCGATATTAACAACTCTTGTTGGGAAAAATGAAGCTTCAACAAAACCACTTGATGTGTTTCCTATCATCATAGAACAGTATTTCATACAACTCAGATACCCCTTCATTCCAAATGATTCAACAACAAATATATCTGAACGTTCCTTTGCAAATTCTTCAATGTACCGGCGCACCATATTTCCGTTAGTATCTGAATTTGGCATTGTAATAACAACCTGATACTCTTTCCTCAATTGATCAAATGCCTCTAATAACTCCTGAATAAAACCTTCATTCTTATCATAGGCAACCGTTTCAGGATGAAAAGTAGATAATATCGTAGGATGATTTAGGTCTATTCCGAACTTCGCCTCAAATTCATCAATTGAATAAAGAGTCTGCTTTTTTAAGTTATCAATACTTAAAGCACCTACATTAAACACTCTATCTTTACATTTTGTAATCTCTATTGCACGCTTTTTATACTCATCAGTTGATACAAACTGATATTTAGACATAAGGGAAATTGCATGACGATAAGCATTATCGATTGCACCAAGTGTAGTTTCACCAGCATGAATGTGTGCTATATCAATACCAAATGGTGAGGCCGCAGATACGGCAGCATACATCTCATATCGATCTCCTAATGCAAATACCAGATCAAAAGAATTTTCTGCCCAAAACGATGAAAACTTTACAGTTGTATCGCCAATTGTTTTAGCAATATCAGCCGGAGTCTCATTACTTACACTTGTATAAATCTTGTAAGGAACATAGAATCCGAAGGCTTCAATCTCTGAGATTGTATACCCATGCATTTTACTGAGATGAGTCCCAAATGCAACTAAATTTACATCAAATAAAGAATCTTCATTCATCCTCTTTATCAATGGATAAAGCACGCCAAAATCAGCTCTGGAGCTGGTCAAAAATGCTATCTTCATACTAAATCCTCCTCACTTAGCTTATGATCCTTTGGCAAATCATGTGCAAGAACACGCCCAATATAAAGTTGGTAATTCATTGGAGAAAGTCCATTCCCAGGTCGTTTCATTATAAAATCACTTTTCTTTAGTACTTCTCCTTCGCTCATATTATGCTTAACATGAATACTCTTACGAGCAACTGGGATATTTGCCATCTCAGAAGGAGTAACTTTTTTTATACTATCACCTAATGCAACTTCTATATTACGTATAGAAATAACAAGTTGCTTCAGTTCATCAGGTTCGATTGAAGCTTTATGATCAGGTCCAACCATGAGCCTATCTAACGTAAAATGTTTTTCAATAATTTCTGCTCCTAAGGCGACCGCTGCAATTGATGCTTCCAATCCTTTTGTGTGATCAGAATAACCTACACGCAAACCAAAAGCTTGTTTTAGCATAGGAATTACATTTAAGTTCACTTCGCTAAAAGGGGCTGGATATTCAGTTGTACAATGTAAAATAGAAAGCTGCTCATCGGACAGCCCACCTCTCAAGATATTAAGTGCAGTTTCAATATCACTTAAATTTGACATTCCCGTCGAAAGGATAACATCTTTGCCTAACGAAGCAATGTATTCAAGGTATGGTAGATTTGTAATCTCTCCAGAAGGAATTTTAAAATATTCCATACCTAAATTGTTTAAGAATTCAATCGATTGTTCCTCGAAGGGCGTCGATAAGAATTTTATTTCCTTATCATCACAATACTCTTTTAAAATACCATAATCTGAAAAAGGCAAACTAATACTCTTTATCATATCCAGCTGAGTTTGGACCGAACCTGTTTCTCTCTTCTGATAGTCTGCTTTAGGAGCCTGATCAGAAACAAGTAACTCAGGGATACCAGTTTGAAACTTGACAAAATCAACATTTGCCTGTTTTGCCATATCCACAAGTTGTTTGGCTATTGATAAATCACCATTATGATTCACTCCAGCTTCTGCAATAATTAATACCTTATTCATTAGTCAATGTAATTATTCGTTAACCCAACATACTTCACAAAATAGCACTACCTATCAATCAGAATACAATTAAACCTCTATTCTATAGCGGCATTCTTATATCTTTAAAATTTGTATTATTAATTAACTTTTATGCAAAAAAACTTAATGATACAATGCCGTTCGATTTTTTATTACTACCAATACTTTCTAATGCCTCAATAAATACACAAAAATGTATTCTTAACACTTTGTCTATTTAATGTCCTTAGTTTATATTCTTCTTTTTAAAATCTTTAAATTATCATAGTCTCTATTGGTACAGATAACCCCTGATTCAATATCCCTTTCAACATATGTCATTGCATCGACAATGCTATCTTCACCTATTTTCTTTCCCTGAAAGATAAAGGAGTTCGCACCTATTAGAACCCTTTTTGATATGTGGCAATTACCTCCAAGACTAACTCCAGGATTAATAATTACATGATCCTCTATAACTGAGTCATGCCCAATAACAACATTAAAATTTATTAAATTATTATCGCCAATTTTTACATTTGAAGAAACAACCGAATTTGCTGCTATATAATTGCCACTCCCGATTTTTGCAGTTGGAGAAATTTCAGCTTTTGGATGAATTATATTTACAGATAATACTCTTAATGAATTCATCAATTTTTCTATTTTTAATCTTAATTGATGATTAGAGAATGAAATAATATATTTAAAATGACTATTAACTAAACCTGAAACTTCTGAATCATGAATTTGATTTGATGTTGTCTTTTCATCAGTATCGGCTATTACAAAAAAAATCTCATCGAAATTATTAACAAAATACTTCTCAACAACTTCAAAAATCTCAATTGCAGTGCTAAGTCCACCAAAAACTAAAAGTTTATTTTGCATTATTATCTAATATTATACACTATTCAGTGTTTTATTTTCTCCAAAGCGTCGCGTTCTTCTAAACTATAATTATAACATCTTTTCAAGCCAGGTATCCGTTTTCGCATCTTGACTTTTTGGTAAATCATTCGTATCTAATCTCGAAAGAGTATATCTATGTTCAGACTTAATATCTGCGATATTCACATTAGTTGAAAAAGCAGCTTTGCATTTGTACTCGGATAACAGATCTAGCGTATCTTCATTATACCCTCCATATGGATAACACATCGTCCAAGCTTCCGAATTCCCGCCAATTTCCTTGATAAATTCAATTGATTTCTCAATCTCAATGCGTTGTTGATCTTTCGACAATGAGTTTAACCAATAATGATCAAAACCATGTGAACCAATATGCATACCAAACTGACGCATTGTTTTAATTTGATCTACACTCATATATAATTCCCTAGAAAACGCGGATTCAGCTATTCCAACATGTTTCTTAAAAAGAATATCAGTCAGTATATTCCTAAGCTCTTCTATCAGTTCTATCTGTAATAAACGTTTAATAAAAATAACCTCTTTGGAATCAAACCGATTTCCTTGTGCCAATTTCTGGTAATAATACTCATTTGATTGCAAACTATACTGATCCCTGTATCGATCAAGTAAGGCATACAAATCCTTTACTAGTTCACTTTTTTGATTACATGCTGATAATATAAAGTGAATCTTATTAACGCCTAATACAGTATGCTCAGTAACAGCCTTTACAGGAGGAAAGAAAGATCCTTGTACACCATTTTCAACTAAGACTGGAAAAACATTAGAATAATGGTCAATATAAGCATCATCAAAGGTTAACAACGCTGATCTTTCCGGTAAACTCAGGTTGTTGTCAATAGCTTCAACCAATTCTTCCATCGAAATGATAGAATAGTTTTTTTTCAGGTAAGTGATTTGCTCTTTGAATAATTTTAAATCTAATCCTTTTATCTCAGGGTACCTGCTATTCGCAAGATCCCTAACATAATGATACATAATAACAGTAACTTTAAAGTTCATTCGTTTACTGGTTTATTTGATTTGGGCGGTCCTGATCACCATCACCTTTAAATATTGCATATTCGCTTTGCGGATTATCAATTGCGAAATAGATATCTATATTCTTCTGAACAAAAGGTTCAAAATAATTTGGTATTATTTCGGAATCGCTTTTTAATTTGAACCCCAAATCGGTCATAATCTTTGGATCAATTCCATAGTTATAACAATCAATATATTCGGCGCCTTCTTTATCCAGAAGTTTATGTAGTTGGAATTGAATAGATGGTAACTGATCAAGACTACCATACATATCAATTACCCTGATACACGAAGATCCTAAGTAATTCTGCTTTCTAATAACAAAAATAACCTTCAAACTTCCTTTCTGGAAAACCCCAAGGAACTTATATTGATAAAATGGGTGATTTTTATACCTGCCTATTAAATAACTAATGGATTTTCCTGTCACTAGAGTATTTCGAATTGAAATGTTAGAAATATCTTCTATAAAACTAATTTCAATCTTACTCGTTTCCTCTATATTTTTTGCACAAATTATATTCTTTGCTATCGAAAAATTCTCAACTGATTTTGACGCACAATAATAATGATTTAAAGTTCCAACATTATACTCTAAAGCATTGTATATATTTATCGAGTCATCGCTTAAGCCCAAAGTGAGATAATTCATCAATCCCTCACTTTCAATTAAAAACTTAAGCAGCAATGTTCCCAGACCAAAGGGAGAATTCTCTTTAGTTTTCCACAAAGCGCCCCACGCTAATTCATTCCTTTTGTGCTTATCATATCGAGATAATGGAATATAACCTAATAGCGATTCTATTTCATTGCTCTTTTTATTAATCGAAATAACAAAATTATAGTCATCTTCATTTCCATATTGCCAATCCAAGAGCTCACGATGTTTAACTAAAATATGATCACGACTCCAATGATTGACCAGGAAATCAACAATTAAGTTTTCATCAGACCGTAATGCTTTCCTAATAATACGTTTCTTACTTTCAATCATTAGCTGATTCTACAATTTCAATTAAACCAATTCTTACATTATACAAAAAACAGATTTGAGTACCGAAAGCTGCTCCAATGGTCACTTTCCCTATTCTGATATAATTCATTTGTTCAAGCTTGGCAATAGTCGCTTCGAAATCTAAAGTCCGATAACACATATGATAAGGTCCTACTCCTGACTTTTTAACAATATTATTGATTGGAGATTCAGAATTAAGGCCTTCAACCAATTCAATTCTAGGCGCATTATGCTTTACGAGGAAACACACAGTCACGCCTTGATCATTATCCTTATAAAAATCGCCATCAAGACTATAACCTAACTTCTCGTACTCCTTGAGCGTTGCTTCTATACTGTTTGTGGCAACTGCTATATGATCAAAATCTAAATTCTCCATAAATAAAGCTATACTAATGGTCCTCCAAAGGTAGACCATCTTACCAAACGATCCATTATAAAAATTCCGTCCCAGGGTGATTCGAAGTTAAGCATCCTTCCTATCTCCGGACAACGCATTACTCCAGCTTCCACAGCTTTTGTTGCAAATTCAAGAGCCTTTTCACCACTTGCAGCCACTCCTATGGTTTGAGTATCCTCATCAACATATTTTAAACAATCCATAATGGATGGAACAGGATTCACATTGATAACCCTTGAGTAAATAGGTTTATTTAATTCATCTTCCTCAGAAAATAATACAGTCCAAGTAGAATCCCGGCTTGCAAATACTTCGCCTTTGAAGTCATAAACTCCTCGAATCGAATGAATTTCCGAAATCTGCTCTACACTTGTTTCCCCTTTTGGAATTTGAATTGTTGTTTTCTCTAAAGATGCAGCAAGGTATTTGCAAAATTCTCTGGGTGATATGTTGCCTCCACTCTCTATGAAAAGATTATGAGGTGACGCACACCCTGTTTGATCAAAAATACTTACATCGACAGATACTTTTCGTGCTAACTTTTTAGCCTTTCTTTCTGTGAGCAGCATATCTTTCGAAATAACTGAGAAAGATAGTTTAGGGCCAAATATAATATCTTCCGTATCAAATTTAGAAGGATATTGTGCAACAGCTTGAACGGCACTTCTACCACCCCAAGCAATTCTTGCTTCCGCCTCTTTGGACATTAATTCTCCCATCTTCTTATTGGCGGAAGAAAAATATACAATGGCAATAGTTTGCAGAAGCTCATTTCCTTTTATATTAAATCCACCTGGAGTTGTAAATTCAACATCTTCAAAACCCGCCAGAAGATCAGAAAATACACCATCATCATTAGAGGAAATCTTCAGAATATTTACATTCTTAGTCAGAATACATTGAATTAATGCAAACATACCTAAAACCTGAACATTACCAGCTAACCAATGGGCTACTAGCCCTCTTGAATTAGCTTTTAGAAATTGCTTTCTTGACTCGCCAAAACTCAAGAATGATTCAATATGGTGTCTGTCCCCTCTCAATCCTAAAGTGGCTATTCTATTAATATGTTCAGGTTGTGACCAACTTGCTAAAAAGGAAAGTCCTTTATCTTTCAGTTTCAATAGCTCTCCTTTTGGATTCATCCATTTCTTGGAAACTTCACCAATTAAACCAATTAATGCATCAATCGGCTGATTATTTAGCCATTTTTGCCTTTCCTTTAGTTGATCAATGACAAATTGCAACTTTTTCTCATCAGAAAGGCTTTCTTCAACTGATGCGTTTCTCCAAAACAGAACTTGCAGTTTATCGGATCCTGACAAATTATCTTTAATACTCACATCACTAAACTTCAACTTACTGGATAAGATGTCTCCACACCCTCTAACTTCAGCTTTCTTCAACCTTCCGAGTATCTTGAATCTAGTTCCTTTTCTGTTAAAAGGACAAGGATCTTGATTTATTACCCCTAAATCATCTGTCAGAACAACATTTCCAGGGTATGAATGCTGAATGGGTGAGATGAATTGCAAAGCACCTTCCTTCCCTGCAGGTAGGACATCTCGGGTGGCAGGATCTCTGACCAGTACTTCAGAGTAAGCAGGAACATGTTTATAACCACATTCACAATCTGGGTAATTCAATCCCATCTGCTCAGTAAAGCCGTAAATATCTATAACATCCGTCTCCTCAATCCCAAAAACAGTGGATACTAGTTCATTGAATTTCTCCTTGCTTATCTTTTCTGATTCAAGTTTCTTCCATCCCCCAATATGAATGACTTTTGACCCCTTGGGCAAATTCAACCTGATATTTAGCGCATTAAGCTCTTTAACAACATGTGAAAACAAAACATAGGTGAATCCAAATACAATCATTGGCTCTGCTTGCGTTTGTTCTCTGACAAATTTTTTCACTGCATCAAGCCTAAAATGTGCCAGATTGTTATTATTTAAATTTAAAGCATATTCAACTTTACTTGCAAAATTCAAATATCCACCAATAGCGGCGTATCGCGCACCTAAGAAGTGAATATTCTCAGGCTTGGGACTTACATCTACAACAATAAAAGGTTTTCTTTCAACACCAATAAATTCTTTCATTACTTTGACCATTACCTTAGATTGTCTCTTAGAGGTAATTTTGTCCACAACTACGGTACTAGGAGTTCCCGATGTAGCAGATGATTGTAATGATATTTTAATTTCAGATTCAGGGACAGATCGCAATTTATGCCCCATTTCTTTAAATACACTTACCGAAACAGGGGGAATATCTTCAAGGTTACCCTTAAATTTATTCGGATCGAAATTTTTACGATCACAAAATTGCTTATACTCATTGTTGTTATTATAATGATAACATAACTCTTCAGAAAGCGCGTTAACAAATAACTCTGACTTCTCAGAGTTATTTAATTCATATGGTGTTGCTTCGATTAATAAATCTACTTTACTCTTTTCCTTCATACCATTAGTGACTTCAAAACAGTGTCTATATAAGCTTTATCAATAACTACAGGATTACCTTGCCCTCCCTTATCATTTATAATATTCTCATAGAATGACTCACTTCCAAATAACTTGCCTAAATCTGTCCGAAAAGTTGCCTCTTCTTTTTCCAAGGCGATTTCAGCCTTTATATTCTCTATTAAAATTATAATATCTTCAGAAGACTCTCCAACTCCTGAAAATTTGGCAAGTTTTTCGTATTTATGTGAGGTCTCCTTATCAAGAGCATTTGTTTTTATTACTTCAGGCAAAACTAGAGCAATCCCAAGGGCATGAGGGTAGTTCATTGCACCTAATTGATGAGCAATCGCATGACATGCACCAACGATACAGTGATTTTGTACCAGCCCAGCAAAATAAGCAGCTAACTGAAGGTTCAAAATTGAGTTTTTATCCGACTCTAATACACCTTTATAATTTTCGGCTATAAGAACAAGAGCCTTTTCAGCATAAATATTGACTAATTCATTGTCAACATTTGACACATATCCTTCAACCAAATGAGCTAGAGCATCAATACATGAAAGCAGTAATACTTTTTGGGGTGCACTTTCAAGAAAAGCATAATCAAACACTACAATCTCCGGAATGAATGAATGGGAAACAACAAACTCTTTAGTTAACTTTTCTTCATTAATCAATACAGCAGCAGAAGATAATTCAGAGCCACTTCCTATAGTTGTAGGAAGTGCAACAAATTTGGTACTCCACTCAAGTAAGGAGAAGTTATTGGATTTAATATCAAAATAAGGAAACTCATAAAGACACCTTAATATCTTGGCACCATCAATTACACTTCCTCCTCCAATGGCAAGTATCACATCTGGTTTGAATTCTTCTATCTGCTTTAAACTTTCCTTAAAGTCCTTAAAAGTAGGCTCATCTGACCAGGATTTTTTTATAAACTTTATTGAAAAAGCAGAGCTGGATTTCTCGACTAATTCTTTTAGTTCATCACTTAATCCTGAGCCGTGAATAACAGCAAGTTTAGATGTCGGATAAGTTTTCAGCCCGGCGATTGCATTATCACCAAAAAGAATATGAGGTTGTTTTAAAACAAATTTACTATATAAAGTTTGTGGTATCCACATCCTATTTCTTTTTTAATTTTAAACGTTGTATTTTACCAGACTTCGTTTTTGGCACTTCTTCAATCCACTCATACTCAACTGGAACCTTATAATTTTCCAACCTTTCTTCTAAAACAGTATGAATGTCCTTGAATACTAATTTAGATTCTGACTTAACGACATAAGCCTTTACTACTTCTCCTAACACCCCATTCTTATCAGGAATCCCAATACAAACAGATTCTTCAACGCCGTCAATTTCATTTATGTAACTTTCAACTTCTATAGGATTAAGTTTCTTTCCTCCAACATTAATAGTTTCTTTTAACCTCCCACTTAATACTATATAGTCGTATTCATCAAAATATCCTAAATCCCCTGTTCTGAAGTAATCCCCAAAAAAACACTTATTGGATTTAAGCTTCCAATAAGTTTGCAGCACATGCTCTCCTTTTACACAGATTTCTCCTTCTTCATCTACACCCAGTTCGTCTCCTTTTTCATTAAATATCTTTACCTGAACGTTAGGACTTGCTTTTCCTATTGTATGCAATTTATCTGATTCTGCATGAAACTCAATAAAACAAGACCGTGAAGCTTCAGTTAACCCATAATGCATGCAGATTCTGGTGTGAGGAAGGAGATTCATTAGGTCTTGTTTATCCTCAATAGGTAAAAAGGCACTCCCAAATTCTAAATACCTCAATTGGTTTTGAAAATCAGAAATTCTATCTCCACTCATTTTCTTTAAAAACTTCCAGGCAGAAGGTACCATTGCCAGACCGGTCACATGGTGCTCTTTTATTAATCTATAGAATTTCTTCACATTAACAAAACTGCCCAACAGAACAACAGTGCCCCCTTTTGCCAGAACACATCTAATTCTTCCCAATCCAAATGAGTGACTGATTGGTAATGCGATAAGCTCAACATCCTCTGTCCGGTTTCCAATAAATGAGTTGATATTTCGAACACTTGCTTTCAGATTATTATGATTTAACTGAACTCCTTTGGGTGCCCCGGTAGTACCTGTAGTATATAGCAAATCTGCCACATTATCTAACTCCGGGAAACTAAATGCATTATTGGAACTAACATAGTTTCTAAGTTCAGAGAATGAAACTGAAGTACATAAATCTGATTGCAATGTTAATCCAAGTAAGCATCTTGTCTTTGTGTTTTCTATAATAAAACAGAGTCTTTCTTCGTTTATATCTGCAGCGACAGGAATAGCAATAGCACCTATCAAATGAATTGCAAAATAAGAGTAGATAAATTCTACATTCTTATCAGCTGCTAATATAATTCGATCACTTTTCTTAAGCTGAAAGGAGTTCTCCAAATATGATTTAGCATTTAAAATGGCCTCTTTAAGCTGAAGATATGTTACTTCTTTTTTACCATCGAATATAGCAATTTTCTTAGGAGTATTTTTACTCCTAAGAAAAATCTGTTCTATTACGGAAATCATGTTTTTCAATCTTATTTCATTCGTTCCTCTACTGATTCTAATATATCCCCAACGTCTTCCAAATCCATTAACTCTTCAGGGTCGAATTTGAACTTGAATTCTTCCTCAATTGCCGCAATAATCACCAAGTGCCCTAGCGAATCCCATTTTGGAAAATCACCTATAGCAGTTTCATCATTAATTTCTTCTTTCTCTACACCTACTTTCTCAGCGATAATTGAAATAACTTTTTCAGATACACTCATTTTATTTATTTTATAATTACACTACTTGGAATATTCACTACTCGTTGTTCCAACCAAATCGAATTATGCAACTCATCTTTCTGAGCATTTTCGAACATTGGTAATTTACTCATTAAGTTCCAGATAGGTCGAGTCATTACACCGTTTTCATTTGTAACAGTCAAAAATTCATTGCGTTTATCTTTATCAGGCAAAATAATCGCATTCAACCAATAGTTGGATGTACTATACTTTGGTTCTGTTACAAACTCAATATTTAGTTCTTTGAAAAAAGATTGATATTGCTCAAAGGTTTCCCTTTTGCTTGATAATATTGTGTCAATTTGCTCCAATTGCGCACAACCTACTGCTGCATTCAAATTAGGCATTCTGTAGTTATAGCCTATATCATTGTGACTAAACTCCCATTTATGAGGTAGCTTCGCCTGAGTTGTTAAATGCTTAGCTCTTTTCGCCAATTCAACATCATTAAACAATAGCATACCACCTCCTCCTGTGGTAATCGTTTTATTGCCATTAAAACTCAATACCCCAATCTTACCAAAGGTACCTGTATGTTTACCTTTATAAAAACTACCCAAACTTTCAGCAGCATCCTCAACTAACTCCAAATGATATTCTTTACACACCTGAATCAATTCATCTATACGAACAGGATGTCCGAATGTATGCATAGGAACACATGCCTTAATTCGCCTTCCTGTATTCTTATTAAAACAAACCCCTTCTTTCATCTCTGCATTGGCATCTAACCATTTCTTCACCGCAACAGGAGATAAGCCTAATGTATCTTTATCTACATCTAAAAAAACAGGATGTGCACCACAATAAGAAATAGCATTTGCAGTCGCAATAAAAGTCAAAGCTTGCGTAATAACTTCATCATCACTTTCAACTCCGACCAATTCCAATGCCAAATGAAGAGCATTTGTTCCATTTACACAAACTACAGCTTTCTTCGCTCCTGTATAGGTGGCAATATCTTCTTCAAATCTGTCTACAAACTTTCCAACACTGGATACAAATGTCGAATCGATACATTCAATCAGGTATTTTTTTTCATTTCCTAAAAATACCGGAGCATGCAAAGGAATGAAAGCATCAGGTTCATTGTAAATTTCCCTGATTTTATTTATTACATTTTGAAATTTTACCATGCGTTCAATAGTAGGATTATTACATTTTTGAATCCAGATACTTACCTGTTTCTTTATGGCCAAAACCTGGAATCATGGTATGAAATAAGCCCAATAAATCCTGTTTCAACCAACGACGTAAAGATTTATAACGTTTAATCTCGGTCTCAAAATAGCCTAATTTATTATCGTCATAAATAGGTTCATTTTTAATAATCCCGATATTTTTAAACCGATTTAGATCAAGCAATTCATTTTCGGTAAAGAATTCCTCAAAGTCCTTTTCACCGGTTGTATCACTATCCAAGAATAAGCATGGCCATTTTCCTTCTTTAGGTAAAGATTTCACTAATGTCCTTGCTTCATCTTCAGAGTCGCATAAATATGGTTCATAGCCCATCTTCTTAAGATATTTAATCGCTATTTCCGAAAATGTAATTAAATGGAGTTGTTCATTTAACTTTGGAAAAAAAATATCTCGATTTTCACCAAAAATACACGACATTAAGCATAGTTCTCCTGACTCCTTTGGTATTACAAAGTACCTCTTAATATCCTTGGGCGCAACAATGGGTTGCTGCTTTTGAATACGTTGATTAAACCCATGCAATAAAGATCCATCAGAAAAAGCAACATTTGCAAACCTTGCTGTAGAGATAATAATCTCTTCACTTCGGCGCATTAAAAACATTTCCATGATACGTTTTGAAGCACCCATCATATTGACAGGGTTTGCTGCTTTATCAGTAGATACACAAAAATATTTTCTAGTACCTTTTTCAATTGATTGTGCTATTGTTTTATCTGTATTAAACACATTAACATCAATCATGCGCATAAGTGTAAAAGGATCTTTTTCACTTCGCACGTGTTTTAAGGCAGAAAGGTTTAATACGTAATCATACTTCCCATCGGCCTCAATAAAAGCATCATATTCAACAGAGCCAATATCCAAAGCAAATGTCTGAAAATCACCATCAATATATCCATATGAACTACGAATATCGCGTACCAGTTCTACCATGTTGTTTTCGCTGATATCTACAACATGTAGCTTACGTGGTTTACGTTTAAATATCTCCTTTGTAACAGCCTGACCAATAGAACCTGCTCCTCCAATAACTAGAAATGACGAGGTTGAAACAATCCTCCTGAGTTCATCCTGATGATTCTCGATATCTACTGTAAATAATTCTTTATCTCTACCAATTAAATCTAACATATATTAATACTGTACATTATACAATAATCATCTTCTAAAGAAAATAATTACACCTTATCGTTTAAAAAGCTCTCCTTTACCTTAGCCGGTTCTTTTACTCAAAAAAAAGATTTTTGTTTCACTGTCATCCTAAAAAAAGTTCATCTTGCTGTTTGCAGCTCTCCCTTATCATCTTTTCCGGTCAAGTAAGAAAAATCCACATTAAAAAGAGTAGCTCTATTTATCTACTACTTCCCAATGCCCACCTTTATCGGAGCCAATTCTTTTCACAATATGAAGTGTTTTAAGTTTATCCATGTCTCTTAATATGGTTCTTCGGTTCACATTGATCTTAAGGGATAATTCATCAATAGTGATTGTTGGATTTTTTTCAATGAGTGAAATAATTAATTGGTGTCTGTTTTCAGTGACATTTTCAGTGACATTTTCAGTGACATTTTCTGTGACATTTTCTGTGACACTCCCAAATACAGTCACCATGAAACCATCTGATATGTTTTTAAACGCTGGTTTGGGCAAGCCTGCATCCCGAAAGATATCTATAATTCGTCGTATACCTGAACCGTACTTCTCAATCAATCCCATGTCTTTGCATAAGTCAGCAAGCACTTTGTTACGGGGTGTGGATCGATAGTTGTTACTAAGTAAGTCAGAAATGGTGATTGAATCTGGTAAGCGACCCGGGTTATAAAACTCTATCCGATCATTAAATATTTTAACGATAGAATCGGATGATGCCCGGTAGTCGCGGTGAATAATCATATTAATGACAATTTCCCGTATGGCTTCCAGGGGATATTGCCATACCTGCTTGTTTCTTGCCTCACCAGTGATAATGACTTCTTTATTAATGTGTTTCTTTACAAAGTCAATTACATCCTCTATCTGGGCAATTACATCACTCTTTGAGCGCACTGAATCTTTAATGGTTATTTCATTCTGGAATCTTCCCAACTCAATGGTAGAAGTGATAGAATCCTGTTTCTTAAACAGAAGGTAAGCTGCATTAGTCAATTTATTATCACGAAGCAGGTCATACTTAATCATGAATGACAAAGGGTCTTCACTGACTGATAAATGATTCAATCGCATCATGTCAATCGCACCTTGTACTTTGTCTAGTGAGATGTCGTCCATTGTATGCACCGGATCCGGGAAAGAGTCCCAACTTGTGTTTAAAGATGCCAAATGTAAGTCAACCACTTCAGAAACTGTCAGAAGGTGGTTTGAGTTGCCTACCCGTTTGTAATACCGTCCTTTTACCGAAACAGGTTTTACGGGGTATTCGTTGATTGAAATGCAAGCAATCTCCTTGTTGTTTATTCTTATAACCTCAATATCGGGAATAATAACAGGGGCAGTTTTGTTCTTAATTTCATTTGCCCAGTTTGCAATTGTTTCTTTTCCTAACTGAACTCCGGTTCTCTCACCAATATCAGACACCCCAATAAATACTGTTCCTCCTTTCGTATTAGCAAAAGCAACCAGAGATACAATCACTTCCGCATTAAAGGAGGATTTGAATTCGACTTCAATCCCTTCGCCTTTCGCAATTAAGTTTAATATGGCCTGGTTGGTCATTAATTATCTGTTAAAAAACAATTCGTGTTAATTAGTGTCATTCGTGGTTTCCTGATCTCTCTCCTTTGTGGAAGCCACGATAGCTATCGTGGTGAGAGTAATGCTATTAACCTAAGAAAAATTGAATAATGAATCCGCCAGTAGTCGACAAGTTATTGATTACCGAATATCGAATTATGAAGTTAAGTCCCAAAATACAGGATATTTCTAAAATCGTTAATCGGTGTTCTACATTCAAAAAAATCCTTTAAGTAAATGGTATAAGCTATCGTGAGGGGGCTTCCCACCCATCTCTCATCTTTGCCCAAATCAATCTTCCAAAGATCACCCCTAATCCTAAAAATCCCCCTAAAAACACACTCACCACCAAGATAATCTTCTTTTTAGGAGCTGATTTTTCAAAAGGTACTTTTGCCGGTTCCAAAACGGTAAAAACAGGAGTCTCTTCCTTTACTGTTATTTTAGCCTGTTCAAGTTGCTGTGCCAATCCTTTATACACAGTTGATGCCATGTCATAGGCATCACTCATTCGCTGGTACTCCGGATCAATTCGTTCAGAGATCATGTTCCGATGCCGGTCTTTGTACTCGAAAAAGGCCTTTTGGGTTGCTTCATATTCTCTCTTCTTCTCCTCATAGCGTTGTTGTACAAATTCCAGATTTTCACGTACCTGTTTGGTTTTATACGCTATCACGTATTCCTGAAGGAGATCAACCGCTTTTTGCACGTATTGCGCAGTTACTATTGGTTCCTTAGCCTCAACGGAAACAGAAACTAATCCGGTTTTTTTATCGACTTCAATTTGAATCAAATCCTGAACAGATCCAATCGCGTTCAACTCTTCCTCACTCAGGTTGAGCACCCCATAATCCGGCAAATCTTCTATTTCAACATCTTCGTTATCCGATAAAAGGGCATCTTTCAAAGTCCATGGTAATTTGATAGTATATTTGACAATCTTGGTTCCAACCGACTCAATGGTATCTGCTACCACATAGTCGTAGATAGAAATGGGCTGTTCAAATTCCTCAAAATTGAATTTTTGATGAACCAACTCATTAAGAAAAGGGTAACTGTTCACTACTTGTGGGTAGATTTCTGCCGGAATACCAGATGCATCACCCATCATACTCCCCAGATTAATACCTGCCATTCCGGCTAAAGCACTTAGATTACCTAGGTTCCCGCCTTTCTTCTCAGCCGATGGTAGAAGTGTAGCCGAGGCCGTATATTTTACGGTGCTTGTAAAAGCAATAATTAAACCGATAATAACAGCTATACCTACAGAGTAATAGATGGTTTTTCTGCCATTCCAAATGGTTTTAATTAGGGCAATGAGGTCTATTTCATCGTCTTTGATGATTGAGGAAGCCCCCTCTTTTTCTCCCCCTAAGGGGGAGAAATTAGAAGCTTTGGTATTTAAATTGTTATTTGAATTCATATCAAATCTATTTACTGTAAAAAAACAATTAAGAATGCCACTTTCAATAATACTCCTTCTTTCTCCTCCCACGCCGCGGCCGGGAGGGGGCTTTCTTTCTATTTCGCTGTATTAATAATAGTTACTACAGTTAATGACAGTGATGCCATTGCACCTGCTATAGCAAACCAACCAGCAGCACCCAAAGGTTCACGAATAGGCTTTTGAGGAACAACAATTTCGGCTCCGGGAACTATTTTAGGATAATTATTTATTAGAAAAACTTTTTTTGTTGCAGCAGCTGCTCCATTAGGATAAATGACATAAGTCTTATGTTTTTTTGCATTAAGCCCAAAACCACCACTTTGATCAATATAAAACTTCAAATTTTGCCCGGAAACATAAGTTGCAGAAATAGGGTTTAACACCTCTCCGCCTATTTTAACTGTTTGTTGTTCGCCTGGGATTGTCAATTCATCTCCTGCTTTCATAAATATATCATCTTTACTTCCGGGATGCGCCATAATTTCTGCCAAATCAATCGCAACCACATCAAATCCCATATCGGAAAAATGCAATGAAGTATCTTTTTCCATCAGCTCTTCCCTTAATCGCATAACCTTTTGAGATTGCTGAACTTTTCTTGTAAGCATTGCTCCCTCCGGATATGCATTAGGAGATAATCCTCCTACCCGTATTATAACATCTGAGATACGTTCTCTTCTGGAGACCAAACTGTATGAACCTGCATACTTTACCTCACCAAAAATGTTCACAACAGCATTCTGTCTAAACCCGGGAGCTCTACGTACAAAAACCTCATCAAACGGATTCAACTTAAACGAAGCGTCTTCCCCTTTCAGTTTCAAATCACGCGTAACAGTAAATTGATATACATGTGCTATTTTATCACCAACATTTTTTATCTCATCATAACTCAATCGTCTTGCAATCTCAATATATGCCTCAGATGCGAACTCCGTAAATCCACCGGCTTTAAAGATAAGGTCTGACAATGTCATATCTTCCTGAAAATCCATTTCATGAGGAAACTGAACCGCACCATATATTTTAACAGTCTGTATTTCACGTAAATCGCTTATTGATGAAACAGTTACAATATCTTCACGATTCAGTTCAAAATCTTTTTCACCTCGTAGCACCATACCAACATCAAATGCAATGTTTTGTAATGTAAGATCATTTTTCAAGCGGGTTATTAATCCACGGTTCAAAAACACATCCTCCCTAACACCATCAGCTTTATCAATTAATTGCTTTAAAGTCAAGCCTTCTGTCAACTCATAGTTTCCCGGGCGATAAACAGCTCCTTCTATTGCAACTTTATTCTCAAAACGTTCAAGTATTCTACCGGCAAAAATACTGTCACCATTGTGAACAATAAAAGAGTCATACATATTTGCTATCATATCTCTTATTTGTCTTTCACGGGCAGTAGTTCTATATAATTCTATTCTACCTGTATAAGCCTCTTCTTTGAATCCTCCTGCATATTTAATAACATCAGAGATTTTCTCTTCATCTTTTGCTTCAAACAGGCCGGTACGTTTAAATTCGCCTCCAACCTTTACCCTTTTTTCATAAGTAGAAACCATTAACACATCTGCATCACGCAATGGAACATTAACCTTACTGTTACCATTTATAAGAAAATCATAAACATCCAAAGTTGTAACAACCTTACCGTCACGAATAACCTTTATATTCCGGAAAGAACCGTTTCGATTAGGGCCTCCTGAAAGATACAGAGCATTAAATGCCGTGGCAGTACCCGGTAATGTATAAGTACCCGGAGCAAACACCTCTCCAATAACATTTACTTTTATAGCTTTAACAACTCCTACATTCACTGAAGCAAATGTTCGTGGTTTTTCATTTGACAGATCACTATAGATAAGAGTAAGTTTTTTACGCAAAATTCCGGAAACATCCTTTTTAGTCAATCCTCCAACATGAATCGGGCCGATGCCTGATATATTTATATTTCCATTCTTATCTACGGGCAATTGATAACTTTGCTGTGATGCACCCCAAACATCTATTAATATTTCGTCACCTCCTCCTAATACATAAGATGAGGAAACAGGTATATTAACATTTGGCTCAAATGTGAGATATTTATTATTAAAAAATGAAAAACCAAAAATACGTTCATCTACAGCAGCGGAATCAATCTCAGCTTTCATTGACATAAGTTCTTCTCCTTCTATCCCCACATATCCTGGTCCCACTTCACCGGAAACTCCTCCGCTTATTTTTATTTCAGCCATCCTCTGTTTCAAAGCGCTGATTTGTTGTTGAGAAAGCCCTCGCGCCTGAGCTAAAGCAATTGCCTCATTCTCAGTTAATCCTCTTTTCTGAATCTCTTTTATAATTTTCATTATCTGCTGATCCGACAAACTGTTTACATCTACAGAAAGTGGATCGACATTAGATTGCTGAGCATACAACTGAGTTACAGCACCAAATAAAAAAAATAAAACCCCAATAAATAATGAACGCATTTTCTATCTTTTAATAATTTACTTCACTTTATGATACGCTTTCGCTTCCTGACTCACAATTAACTTAATTTAGAATCAGAGAAGTATACCCTTATACAGATTTCTTATCCAAAATCTGCCTTGTTTTCATCTCATTAATAAATGAGAATTATAATAATTATGAAATCAGTTATAAAAATACAAATTCTACAGTCTTTAAAAAACATATCGAATATTAAAACCTAATTCCAGCAAAATTAAAATTAAACAGTAATAATACTTATTATTTCTCTTTAAAAAAACGTTTTTGAAAAATCAAAATAATTGAAATTCCTATTGTAATAGCTGAATCAGCAATATTAAAAACCGGTCTGAAAAATATAAATGATTCTCCACCCTTAAATGGGATCCATGCAGGATAAGTGCCCTTTATCAGTGGAAAATAGAGCATATCAACAACTTTACCGTGTAAAAAAGAGGAGTAACCGCCTTCTGGAGGAAACAGCGTTGCTATCTGGCTGTAACTATCGCTGAATATAACTCCATAAAACACACTGTCGATAATATTCCCTACAGCCCCAACAAAGACCAGTGCAACACTGTAAAGTAACCATTGATGAGCACCATTTTTGGATAACTTTACCAAATACCATCCTATAAGAACGACAGCCACAATACGAAAAACACTTAAAAATATCTTCCCAAACTTCCATGACAGTTCCATTCCGAATGCCATTCCGTTATTTTCAACAAAATGAATGATAAACCAATCACCAAATACATGAATCTCTCCACCGAGCATCATGTGTGTTTTTATCCAGAATTTAACGATTTGATCTATCAGAAGAACAATAAAAATGAGTATAAGAGATTTTTTCAGGGGAGTCATCATTTTCTTTTTTACAAACACACAACAGGTGACTACCTATGAATAATCACAGAGAAGCCACCTTTGCATAATGAATAATACATTTAACTGTTATTTCTGCTTTTCTTTTGCCTCAACACATAATGTGGCATGTGGCACAACTCTAAGTCGCTCTTTAGGTATTAGGTTGCCTGTTTCGCGACAAATACCATAAGTTTTATTTTCAATTCTCACAAGAGCAGCTTGCAAATGCTGAATAAACTTCTGTTGCCTTTGTGCTAATTTTCCAGCTTCTTCTTTAGAAAGCACAGCAGCACCCTCTTCTAATACTTTAAATGTAGGAGAGGTATCCTGTGTGTCATTACCGTCTTGGTGAGTAATGACATGACGCAACAATTCATAATCCTCTTTGGCTGTTTCTAGTTTCTTAAGAATTATCTCTTTAAACTCCTGAAGCTCTTCGTCAAAATATCTTTTTTTTTCTTCCATGATAATATCTTTTTCTTAAACAAAATCAATTTATGTCTACTTTACACATTTAATATTCATGTAAGTTAAAATTCCATCTTCAATCTCTACGGATTTAGCACCGGATTCGTTACACTTTTCTACCAATAATACTTTTTCTGCCAGAGTTTGAGTTGCAATATAATCATTAAACTTATTAATTGCTGAATTTATTGCATCATGTTTTTGAATAGTTAAAATTATTTTATCAGTAACATCCAATCCCGATTCTTTTCTATGATTCTGGATGCGATTAATAAACTCCCGGGCAATTCCTTCCTCTCTCAGTTCATCAGTAATATTAATATCCAAAGCAACCGTTAAGCGACCTTCGCTTGCAACTAACCAGCCCGGGATATCTTCTGATAATATTTCAACATCGTCCAATAATAAGGTAATCTTTTCGCCATTGACATCAATAGTATAATTCTTATCTTTTTCAAAAAGAGCTATATCCTCCTGTTCCATTTTGCTTATTGCAGCAGATATCACCTTCATCATTTTTCCATACTTAGGACCCAGTGCTTTGAAGTTTGGTTTGATTTTTTTAACCAAAACACCACTAGTGTCTTTCAGAAACTCTAACTCTTTAACATTTACCTCCGACAGGAAAAGACTCTTAACAGCTTCAATCTGTTCTTCAAATCCTTCGTCAAGAACAGGAATCATAATTCTATTTAATGGTTGACGTACTTTAATATTAACTTTACGACGCAAAGCAAGCACTAATGAAGAGATAACCTGAGCATACTCCATACGCTGCTCTAACTCCTTATCAATTAAAGTTTCATTGAATTCAGGGAAATGAGACAGATGAACTGATTCTTCATTATAACGCCCTGATACTTTATTCAAATCTTTAAATAGCTGATCAGAGTAGAAAGGTGCAATAGGAGCAGCCAACATAGTAACAGTTTCTATACAACTATACAATGTTTGATATGCTGCAAGTTTATCTCGGTCAAACTCACCTCCCCAAAAACGTTTTCTGTTTAGACGAACATACCAATTACTCAGATTCTCCATTACAAAATCCTGAATTGCACGCCCGGCTTTTGTCGGCTCATAATTGTCATAACTCTCTTTTACATCCTTAATCAGACTGTTCAGCAACGACATTATCCATTTGTCAATCTCGGCTCTCTCTTCCACAGGAACAACATCCTCTTTACCGGTAAAACCATCAATATTCGCATAGAGTGCAAAGAAAGAATATGTATTGTAGAGTGTTCCAAAGAACTTACGTTTCACTTCATCAATACCGGCAATATCAAATTTAATGTTATCCCAGGGTTGAGCATTAGTTATCATATACCACCTGAGAGGATCGGAACCGTATTTATCGATTACCTCAAACGGATCAACAGCATTACCAAGACGTTTCGACATCTTGTTACCGTTTTTATCCAACACCAATCCATTAGAAATGATATTCTTGAATGCAACTGAATCGAAAAGCATTGCAGCAATTGCATGAAGCGTAAAGAACCACCCTCTGGTCTGATCAACACCTTCGGCAATAAAATCGGCAGGAAAGAATGGAGGTAAGCCCCCCTCACTCCCCCCTAATGGGGGAAGACTTTGAAGCGTTGATATCATTTCCTTTACAATACCTTCAATATCACCTATGACCTGTTCATTCGTAAATTTAATAACTTTATAACCGAGACTTTCTAAAATTTCTGTCCTTAACTTATCGGCCTCTGCAATTTCGGGTTTATTATGGTATCCCCCGTCAATTTCTACAATAAGTTTCTTCGACAAACAAACGAAATCAACAATAAAATCATCAATAACATGCTGACGCCGGAATTTATAACCATCAAGCTGTTTTCCTCTTATTACTTCCCATAATACACTCTCAGCTTCTGTCTGATTTTTCCTTTTTTCCTCTGCTAACTGTTTCAATTCAGCATACATTGATGCTCGTGCAGTCTGATATTTAGGAGAACACTTATCCTCCCCCTTAGGGGGAGTTAAAGGGGGCATCTCAAACGGATAATGATTTTGCGCATAAGGCATAGCCCCTGAATCGAACCATACATCAATCAGATCCGGTTCACGATACATCGGTTTCCCGTTATCTGCAACCAAAATAACATCATCAACATAAGGGCGATGCAAATCTACCTTATCGTAATTTTCTTTTGAAAAAACACCTGCTTCAAATCCTTCAAACGGATTTTTCTCCATCAAACCAGCCTCTACTGCTTTGTCAATTTCTGTAATTAGTTCTTCAACAGAACCAATACATTTTTCATACTCCCCGTCTTCAGTTCTCCAGATTGGCAGTGGTGTACCCCAGTAGCGAGAACGACTCAGATTCCAGTCAACAAGATTCTCAAGCCACTTACCAAACCTTCCGGTTCCCGTAGAAGCCGGTTTCCATCTGATAGTATCATTTAACTCCATCATTCGGTCACGAACCGCAGTTGTTTTAATGAACCAACTGTCTAAAGGATAATATAACACTGGTTTATCCGTCCTCCAGCAATGTGGATAACTGTGAACATGCTTTTCTACTTTAAATGCTTTATTTCCTTTTTTCAGCATAACAGCTATATCCACATCAATGGTTGGTGCATCTTCCGATATTAACTCATCATACGAATTCTTAACATACCTTCCGGCATACTCTTTATATGCCTCAAAATTTACATACTTCTCAACAAACTCAACATCCAGATCATCAATAGTGAAAAACTTACCCGTACGGTCAACCATCGGTTGTCTATTCCCCTCCTTATCGATCAATACCAATGGAGCAATACCAGAGACTTTGGCAACCCTGTCATCATCAGCTCCAAAAGTAGGTGCAATATGAACCATCCCTGTACCATCCTCAGTTGTAACATAATCAGCAAGTATAATCCTAAAAGCATCTCCCATAGGTTTAATCCATGGAATCAACTGTTCATATCTAACACCTTCTAACTCTTTTCCTACATATTCATAAAGAACTGTAAACGGTATTTTTTTATCACCCTGTTTATATTCTCCAAACGGCAAATCCGCATTTTCAGGTTTAAAATACTGATGCAACAGATCTTTTGCAAGTATTAAGGTCACTGAGTTACCTGTATAAGGATTAAATGTTTTAACCTTAACATATCTTATTTTGGCACCAACTGCTAAAGCAGTATTGGATGGTAATGTCCATGGCGTTGTAGTCCAGGCTAAAAAGAACAAATCCGTATCGACACCATTAAAAAGCTTTTCCGAATTATCATCACGCATAACTTTAAACTGAGCTGTACAAGTTGTGTCCTTTACGTCACGATAACACCCGGGTTGATTCAATTCATGTGTACTTAGTCCTGTTCCTGCCGCAGGTGAATATGGCTGAATTGTGTAGCCCTTATATATAAGTCCTTTTTGATAAAGCTGCTTTAACAGCCACCACAAAGTTTCGATATAACGATTATCATAAGTTATATAAGGGTCGTTCATATCAACCCAATATCCCATTTTGTGAGTAAGCTCTTCCCACAAATCTGTATATTTCATTACATCCTTCCTGCAAGCTTCGTTATATTCAGCTACAGAAATCTTTTTACCGATATCTTCTTTAGTAATTCCAAGGGATTTTTCCACCCCAAGCTCAACAGGAAGACCATGAGTATCCCACCCGGCTTTTCTCTCAACCATGAATCCATTCTGAGTTTTAAATCTGCAAAAAACATCTTTAATGGTACGAGCCATAACATGGTGTATTCCCGGCTTTCCATTTGCTGAAGGAGGACCCTCATAGAACACAAATGTGGGTTTGCCTTCTCTTGTCGAAATACTTTTCTCAAATACATGATTTTCATCCCAGGTTTTTAAAATGTCTTTATTAACCTGAGCTAAATCCAATCCTTTATATACAGTAAATTTCGCACTCATCGATTACAGTTTTTATCCCTCTGTTTTTAAAAGTTTACAAAGATAGATTTTGACTGAAACAAAAGCAAATTGTATAAATCTCTTTTCTGCTAATAACAGTAATACTTCTATAAGTCCCAATTTCTTTTACACTATCCACACACACAACACTCTGACACGATGCCGATTCACGAATACACCTCTATTATTATTTAATAATTATTAATTTTTTTCTATTTTTGATTCTTTACAACCTAAATCAAATAATTATATACAGATGGTTTGATTCTATCAGGAATATTGATGGCTTTAAAAGTTAAAGGAGCTCTGTAAATTGGGATATTTGCAGCTACAATTTTTGGTATACCAATGGGTGTTACGCATATTCCGGAAGAAAATGTCATTTCATAAACCTTAGCACCTCAAAATAGTATTTAGCCTCAAATTCTATTGAAAAACTTAGTAGTAATTTTATACTATCTTTGCACCCATTAAACATCTCCCTAATTAGAGAATCTCAAAACTTTCAATTTGAGAATAAAAAATACTGAACAATGCGATTTGAAGATCTGGAAATTATTGAACCTATCTTAAAGGCTCTAAGAGCAGAAAAATATAGTGAACCTACATCAATACAGGAAAAAGCAATTCCACTAATATTAAAAGGAGATGATGTGCTTGGTAGTGCTCAAACCGGAACCGGTAAAACGGCCGCTTTTGCTATCCCAATCCTACAGCACCTTTTTCATGACCGCCGGCAGAATAACAATCCGCACAAAATTCATGCACTCATCATAACTCCCACGCGAGAATTGGCAATTCAAATTGGAGAGAGCTTTACAACTTATGGGAAATTCACAGGAATTAAGAATACCGTCATTTTCGGAGGTGTGCCTCAGGGAGCCCAAACTAAAGCCCTCCGCGGAGGCATTAATGTACTTGTTGCAACTCCCGGCAGACTTCTCGACCTGATGGATCAGGGATTTATCAGATTGAAGGACATAAAATATTTCGTGCTGGATGAAGCTGATCGGATGCTTGATATGGGGTTTATTCATGATATCCGTAAAATTATTGCCAAACTGCCGGTAAAACGACAGTCACTATTTTTCTCGGCAACAATGCCTGATAATATCGTAGAACTGTCAAGGAAAATTCTGAGCAATCCTAAAAAGGTAGAAGTAAGTCCTGTATCTTCCACTGCTGAAACGATACAACAGCACCTTTATTACACTAACAAATCAAGCAAAAACGTTTTACTTCTCCATATACTTGAGGATCAAAGAATCGATCAGGTATTGTTATTTTCCAGAACGAAACATGGTGCTGATAAAATAGTTCGTAATCTACATAAACACAAAATCAAGGTAGCAGCTATTCATGGTAACAAATCCCAAAATCAAAGACAAAAAGCATTGAAACAGTTTAAGGCCGGAGAAACCAGGGTGTTGGTAGCTACGGATATTGCTGCAAGAGGTATTGACATTGACAAGCTAAAATATGTCATCAACTATGACATACCGAATATAGCCGAAACTTATGTCCACAGAATAGGCCGATCAGGTAGAGCAGGGGAAGAAGGCACCGCTATATCCATTTGCGAACCTGACGAAAACACATATATAAAAGAAATCGAAAGATTAATAAACCAAAAGATAGCTGCTGTAAACGACAACCCATTTCCACAAACAGAAAAGCCTATGACGGCGAAGGAGAAAAAAGAGTTTGAAAAAGAGAAACAAATAAAAAAACAAGAGTTTTTTGCCGCAAGGAAAAAAAATCAGAACAGACCAAATTCATCCAAGTTTAATAAGAAAAAAAGATAATGATTTTTGTATAACCTGGAATGTAGGAAATCTAATCCCGTCAACCCGTTATCAATATCGCATAAAAAAAAGGGAATATTATTCTTAATAAAAGCAATAATCTTAGTTTCAAATATCCGATTGAAAAAGTAGGATAAATAAATGCGCTATAATAGAGTAGACGATTCCAACTAAAATATCCGGGATGTGCTTTAATAAGGTGGACAACTAACTTTGTGAAGCTATGCTTACTTACCCTCTTAATTATACCACTTAACCACGAACTCCCCTACCCCTACTCCAACATATTTTGTCATTTTGTCATTAAATCTGCCAAAGCATCTTTCCTTCAATGATTTCTATTGCCAATTATTACATAAATAAAGAGCATTTATTTTATGGCACAAGGTTTGAACATTGATAGGACAGAAATAAATAATTGAACATATATAATTAAAGTACATAAGAAATGGGAAAAATAATTGGAATCGACTTAGGAACTACTAACTCTTGCGTTGCCGTAATGGAAGGTAACGAGGCGGTAGTTATACCTAACAGCGAAGGTAAAAGAACTACTCCTTCGATAGTAGCTTTTGTAGAGAATGGCGAAAGAAAAGTAGGAGATCCTGCAAAACGTCAGGCAATCACAAACCCGACAAAAACTATCTATTCTATAAAACGATTCATGGGTAACAAATATGATGAAGTTACTAAAGAGATCAAACGTATACCTTACGATGTAATAAAAGGTGAGAATAACACACCAAGGGTTAAGATTGACGATCGCAAATATTCTCCTCAGGAAATTTCAGCAATGACATTGCAAAAAATGAAAAAAACTGCTGAAGATTATCTCGGACAAGAGGTTACAGAAGCAGTAGTTACAGTACCTGCATATTTTAACGACTCACAGCGCCAGGCTACAAAAGAGGCCGGAGAGATTGCCGGACTGCAAGTACGTCGTATCATCAACGAACCTACTGCTGCAGCGTTGGCTTATGGCCTCGACAAGCAGCATAAAGATATGAAAATCGCTGTGTTCGATTTAGGTGGTGGTACATTCGATATATCAATACTTGAATTGGGTGATGGCGTGTTCGAGGTAAAGTCTACTAATGGTAATACACACCTTGGTGGCGATGACTTTGATGAAACCATCATGAACTGGTTAGCTGATGAATTCCTGAAAGATGAAGGTATTGACCTTAGAAAAGACCCTATGGCTCTTCAGCGCCTGAAAGATGCTGCTGAAAAAGCTAAAATTGAGTTGTCAAGCTCAACAACCACTGAAATCAACCTGCCATACATCATGCCGGTTGACGGAATACCTAAACACATTGTTAAATCTTTATCAAGAGCTCAGTTTGAACAACTGGCAGACTCTCTTATTCACAGTACACTGGAGCCATGTAAACTGGCTTTAAAAGATGCAGGTTTATCTGCTTCAGATATTGATGATGTAATTCTGGTTGGCGGATCAACCCGTATCCCTGCTATACAAAAAGTAGTAGAAGATTTCTTTAAAAAAACACCCTCGAAAGGTGTTAACGCCGACGAAGTTGTTGCTATTGGTGCAGCTATTCAAGGTGGTGTGTTAACCGGTGAAGTAAAAGATGTTCTGTTACTTGATGTTACTCCGTTATCTCTTGGTATCGAAACCATGGGTAGAGTAATGACTAAATTAATAGAGTCTAACACAACAATACCGAGCAAAAAATCGGAAACATTTACTACTGCAGCAGATAATCAGCCTTCAGTTGAGATACATGTGTTACAAGGTGAGCGTCCTCTGGCAAATGACAACAAAACTATCGGACGATTCCACTTAGATGGAATACCACCTTCACCACGGGGAGTACCACAGATTGAAGTAACTTTCGATATTGATGCAAACGGCATTTTGCACGTAACGGCGAAAGACAAAGCATCCGGTAAAGAGCAAAGTATTCGTATAGAAGCTTCTTCAGGATTAACTGATGAGGAGATTAAGAAGATGAAAACTGAAGCTGAAGCGAATGCTGAAGCTGACAAAATAGCTAAGGAAAAAATCGACAAGATGAATGCAGCTGATAGTTTGATTTTCCAAACTGAAAAACAGCTTAAAGACCTTGGCGACAAATTGCCTGCTGACAAAAAGAAACCTATAGAAGATGCACTGGCAAAACTGAAAGAAGCTCATAAGAGCGAAGACCTTGAAAGTATAGATTCAGCAACAGCTGAACTGAATCAGGTATTTCAGGCTGCTTCTCAGGACATGTACAATGCAAGTCAGGCTCAAGGCGGTGATCAGCCACAGCAACCAGGCGACGCTCAACCGGGTGGTGATGACAGTGGCAGTGTTAGCGATGATGAAGTTACAGATGTTGATTTTGAAGAAGTAAAATAATATTGTTTCGTTCTAAAAAAAAGCTCCACCAATAGTGTGGGGCTTTTTTTTTACAAATTTGTATTTGTATTATTTCCTGTTTTTACGTAGAAAAGAACTGATGTTAAATTTTGTAAAAAAAAGTGCATTATTTTTAAAATACCATTGGTTAATTAACAAATTTTTGTTATTTTGCAACAAATAACGTTGGTTATTGTTAAATTAAGGATGGGTGCGTTTTTAACGCCTTGGATTTTAATTGATTGTATTGTTGTAGTTTTTGTATGAATAGAGTTGTGAAATTTATATTGTTTGTTTTTTTGTTTGCAAGTTTTTTTTCTTGTGAACGGGAATTCGTATATCGAGGTGGTGAAGAAGGATTAATCTTATCTACGGATACCGTTATGTTTGATACAATCTTTACCTCAATCGGATCAACAACGCAGAACTTTCGTATCTATAATCCTTATGATGAGGATTTAGTGATTGATGGTATAGAATTAACAGGTGGCGACGAATCTAGTTTTAGATTGAATATTAACGGCTATGCTGAAAGTGAATTAAATGATGTCAGAGTAAGAGCAAAAGACAGCCTGTTTATTTTTGTTGAAGTAACTATTGATCCTGACCAGGTAAATTCTAACTCACCCATTGTAGTTTCTGATTCAATAATAATTTCCACTCGTGAACGCAGGCAGAGTGTTAAGCTGATTGCGTATGGTCAGGATGTTATTTTATTGAAAAAGGAAAAGATAGAAACTCAAACTTTCACAAAAGACAAACCATATCTTATTTCAGAATTTATTGTTGTTGATTCAAGCCAAACTCTAACCATTGAAGCCGGAGCAAGGTTGTATTTTCAAAAAGATGCATGTTTATTGGTTTTTGGATCCTTAAAAGTCAAGGGAACAAAAGATGAACCTGTACTTTTTGCCGGTCACAGATTGGAGGAGTGGTATGAAGACAAACCAGGTCAGTGGGGGTATATCCACCTACTACCCGGCTCTTCGGGTACAACATTCGATTATGCTGTTATACGTAACGGATTGATGGGAATCATAGCTGATTCAGTCGGTCTTAATGATGATGAGCCTTTGCTTATTAATAACACAAAAATAGAACATATATCAAGTTTTGGTCTATTGGCTCAAAGTGCGGGAATAAAAGTGACGAATAGTTTGTTTGGTGATTGCGGTACTCATTCGCTGGCAATTACTGTTGGGGGAGATTATGAATTTACTCACTGTACTTTTGCAAATTATTTTGCATGGTCGTTCCGTTCAACTCCTACAGTTTTTATAAACAATTACTACATGAATGAACAAAACAATGTGAGTATTGTCCCTTTAAAAAAGGCTTCGTTCCGTAATTGTATTTTATTTGGAAGAAACGTCGGGGAATTAGGTTTTGACCTTAGATATCCTGATGGAGACCTTATCGGGCTTCAACCAAAATATCTGTTCTCAAGTTGTTTACTGAAAGTGTCCGAAGATATGGATATTTCTGATAAAGACCATTTTGTTGATGTTATAAAAAATGAAGATCCGTTTTTTATAAATCCTTTCGAATATAATTACCAACTGGATACCCTGTCTGTTGTTAAGGACGTTGCTAATACTGAGTTTGCAAGTGAAGTTCCAACGGACATACTTGGTGTTAACCGATTCGATGATGATGGGCCTGACATAGGGCTTTATGAAAGACTGGAAGAGAACTAAATTAAGCAAAGCTAATGCATTTTTCCATTTGATTTGGGTGTTGTTTTTTACTGCCCAAAATTATGCATATTCCCAAAACAACTACAATAATTACTTCCCAATTCTATTTTATAATGTTGAGAATTTTTTTGATTGTCGAAACGATTCTCTAAAGAATGATGAAGAGTTCTTACCTGATAGTCCGCGCAAGTGGACATTCTACCGATATAATAACAAAGCAAATAAGATTGCAAAAGTGATACTTGCTTCTAACAAGTGGAATCCACCGGTGCTGGTTGGCTTGTGCGAAGTTGAAAACCAAACAGTACTAAACAGGCTAATTTGGGAAACAGGACTGAGTGAACTTGGTTATCGCTATATCCATCACGAGTCACCTGACAAACGCGGTATTGATGTTGCTATGTTATACAGAGAAGACCAATTTAAAATAATTCATGACCAGGCTATTCCTGTGAGTATTCCTGAAAAGAACTTCTATACCAGGGACATATTGTTTGTTAAAGGTATAGCTTTTGGTCAGGATACCTTGAATGTTATGATTTGTCACTGGCCATCGAAATATGGCGGAGCCATGCATTCTGAATGGAAACGAATTCATGTGGCGAATATATTACATGAGGTTTGTGACTCATTGTTAAACCGGAACATAGAAAGTCATATTTTAATTATGGGTGATTTGAATGAATCACCGGAAAGTGGAGCTGTTTATGATAATCTGAAAGCCAGAGAAAAGGATGCAGATAGTAATATAGTTAATTTATCTTATGGATTTGTGTCGAATGGTGTGAGAGGAACACTAAAGTACAGAGGTCACTGGAGCATCTTTGATCAAATAATAGTTTCCCGCTCACTACTTGAAGAACCATTTGACATAGAAGGCTTGCATATTGTTGATTTGCCATTTTTACTGGAACCTGATAAATCATATTCAGGGGAGGTTCCATACAGAACATATAGGGGCCCTCAATATATTGGTGGTTTTAGCGATCATCTTCCGGTGAAAATGGTGATTAGAAAGGAGTAGGTGATTTTCCGGTGATTTGAAATGTTCAACAAAACCCACGATGCAACATGTTATTTTTTATTGCATTTTCTCTTTTTAAAATAAATAGAATTACATCATCTATTAAAAATAGTAAAAATATTATAACTCCAGCTTTCAGAATAAATGTTATCTCATTGTAAACCTTAATCCAATTAAACCCATTTTTTTTATTGCGCATTCAGCTCTCCAGTTACCTGCATCCATAGTGTCAATTAAACATTGAGCAATCTCTTTGCCTCTTTAATAACCTCAATGGGGTAATCGTTTATTTCAAGTATTTTAACTGCATTTGTTTGTTGTAGTTTCCCTTTTTTCAACACATAGTCAAAATCAATACTTTTGTTTGATACACTTTCGCAGAAATGGTATAAATCATATTGCTTCTGCAACATGTCTGTTAATTCAATGTCGTGTGTTGCAGCAAATACTATTGAGCTATCGCTATTGTTTAATGCTGCCAGAACAGCTTTGCCGGCTGCAACACGTTCAATGGTGTTAGTTCCTTTGTATAATTCATCTAACAGAAACAGACATGGGTTTACGGTACTTTCTTGTAGTAACTTTTTAATGATAAGAACCTCTTCAAGATAGTAGCTTCTGTCATTCATCAAATCATCATTAATACGAATGGCTGATAGTATGTTCATCTTTGGTAGTGAAAATGATTTAGCAAAACAGGTATTTATGGTATAGGCTGCCAAGGTATTTAGTCCAATGGTTCTTATAAATGTAGTTTTGCCCGACATGTTAGAGCCTGTAAGCAAAATAGATTTGCCGTTTATTGATATAGAATTCCCAATACAGTTTGGTATCAAAGGGTGATATAACTCGTCAGCATTTAAGGTTTTGTTATGTTTTATAATCGTTGGTATACAATAATATGGTAACCCATTTCTTAAATGTAATATGGAAACTGTCATGTCAATTTCACCAACAAAAGAAAAAATAAGATGGATACCTTCACGTTTTTTATCAATAACTTTTAACAGGTTGAAAAGTAATAATGGCTCAAGAAGAAAGATAATTTTCACAAACTCTAAAACAGTCCAAAACAATGCACCAAATTCGCTTTCCAATTTATTCTCCAGTTTAAACAGAAGCATTCGTGCCCTTATCTTATCTATTGTTTTTGTAGCAGCTTTAATTCTGTCTATGTTGTTTTGCAGAATTGGTATTTTCAGGAGTTCTTTTGCTGTGTAATTGAGTTTCGACAGTTGTGGCAAGGCATTGATATATTGATACAAAATATGTTTGTTCCAATAGTGTATTATAAGATTAATAGTAGTGATGCCAACAAACGGCACTAATGCTTTCAGATAAAAAGGGATTGTTACTAATAGCAAAAGGTTAACTATTGCCAATATTGGCAATGCAAAATACCATCTGGGCTTTTTAATATGTTCATCCTGAAATAAGGTGTTGATATAGTAAGCATCAAAAGAGGATATGCGGTCAAGTAGTTTTAGTGTTTTAAGTTGTTTGTCGGGATTGTTGTCAAAGTATTTAATAATACGTTCCTGTCTCTCAATATGTCCGAATGACTCTGGTGTTTTACGAAGATGGTTATATAAATATTGTTGCCCGGGCATGGAAACCGTATGGTCAACAAACATAAAGAACTCATCAAAATCAAGGTCATTACAGGTTCGGTCGGTCAGTACAAACCCTTTGTTATTATTCTTTTTATGATAATCTGAAATTAATTCGAAATGAAAATCTTCAGTTTTGGGTTGATGGTAATTTGTGTTGTGAAACTTCTTTGTTTTCTTTTTTTTAAACATATTATAACATATAAAAAAATTTCATTACAAAAATAGTTTAAATTGTTAATAAATAAAAAATAATTCCAAAACTTTGTTGCGTTAGAACCTTGAATCCAAGCTTTTAATGTTTTAGAATCAAGTCATCTCATTTATCCATTTTTACTATTTAATTATCAAAAATACTACTTTTTTTATTTATAACAATATATCTTTCACGTACCAATGTTCATTTTTAACGTATAGTATTTACTCGTCCCAGCCAATAAAAAACAGAAACTGCTGCAGCATGAGAAACATTCATCGATTTTATTGGTCCGGGCATTGGGATAAATATTTTCTTGCTACTCATGTCCAATAGTTCTTTACATATACCATGTTTTTCATTGCCCAGGATTAGTGCCATCTTGTCAGGCAACTTTGTGGTGAACATATTTTCTGCGCCGGTGGCTGTTTCCAATGCTGTAAGAGTGTATCCTGTAGGTATATGTTCTGGCAATTCGGCAACAGTGATATAATTTATAGGAGTGTGATCAAATGCCGCCCCCGCTGTTTTCTTAATCTTGCTTAATCGAAGGTTGTTATCACTTATGATGATTACTTTCATAGCACCAATGTTTGCAGCAAGGCGAATAATGTGACCGATATTCTCAGGAGTAGAGAAATTATCAGTTATCAATATAGGCTTGTAGTCATCAGGTAACTCTTTGACTTCTGTTTCTGAAAAGAATATTTTGGAGTGAGTATTTGTCATTTGGAGATGAATCGAGTATTTGAGTAATTGATGAATCGGAAAATATAAATTATTTCTCCCGGGAGTCTGTCCCGTGTCTACGGGAAGTTAGAGGGGGCTTGTCATTAACAGCTTTAAGTCCCATCTCTTCACCCTTTTTCAACATGAACTGAAAGGCTTCATCGTAATCATTTTTAATGATACCATCCAGTATTGCCTCTTTTATTACAGATTTAATATCGCCAATCTCTTTACAGGGCTGTAATGCGAATGTCTCCATGATAATTTCACCTGAAACAGGAGGTTGAAAATTACGAATGTGATCTTTCTCTTCTATCTCTTTGAGCTTTTGTCTGACAGTCCGGAAATTTTTCATATACCGTTTTTCTTTTTCAGCATTCTTTGAAGTTATATCCGCTTCACAAAGAGTCATCAGGCTATCGATATCATCACCGGCCTCAAACAGCAAACGGCGCACTGCCGAGTCAGTAACTGTCTCTTCGCTAAGTGATATAGGACGCATATGGAGTTGTACCATTTTTTGAACAAACTTCATTTTATCACTTAAAGGAAGTTTTAGTGTTTTGAATATCTGACCGGTCATTTTTGCACCAATGTAGTTGTGGGCATAAAAAGTCCAGCCTGCTTTGTCGTCGAAGCGTTTAGATGCAGGTTTTCCTATATCGTGCAACAGGGTAGCCCATCTTAACCACAGGTCATCAGTATTTGGTGCAATTCTGTCCAGGACTTCCAGAGTATGATAAAAATTGTCTTTATGTGCTATTCCGTTTTTTACCTCAACACCTTTAAGCTTATGCATTTCAGGCAAGATGAGCTCCAGAAGTCCGGTTTCATCGAGCAATTTAAAGCCCAACGACGGCTTCTCAGACAATATTATTTTATTTAATTCATCAGTAATACGCTCTTTAGAAACAATTTTAATGCGTTCTCTTGTCTCTTTAATCCCTGCAAAAGTTTTTTCCTCAATGGAGAAGTTTAGCTGTGTGGCAAATCTCACAGCTCGCATCATGCGTAGCGGATCGTCCGAGAAGGTAATGTGTGGGTCTAAAGGTGTTTTTATAATTTTTTGTTTCAGGTGTTCCAGTCCGTTGAAAGGATCAAGCAGTTCGCCATAATCATTTTTATTCAGGCTTAATGCCAAAGCATTAATAGTGAAATCCCGTCGGTTTTGGTCATCTTCGAGAGTGCCGTCTTCCACTATAGGCTTTCGTGAATTTCGACTATAAGACTCTTTACGTGCTCCTACAAATTCAATTTCCATATCTTGGTACTTTATCATTGCAGTACCAAAATTTTTAAATGTTGTAACTTTCAGGTTACCCAGCTTTTTCGCCACTTCATGGGCTGTTTCTATTCCGCTCCCAATAACAACAATATCAATATCTTTTGATTCCCTATTTAAAAACAGGTCACGAACATACCCGCCAATTACGTAAGCACGAATTTTCTTTTCATCAGCGATGTGGCTAATGGTATTAAAAACAGTATGTTTTAATTTTTCCTTCATAATAATATAACTGTCTGTTTAAACCTTTTGTTCAAAAGATTGTTTTATGGTAGATTGTATCTGCCAGGATGAAATTATAAGGATGACAAAATTACAATTATTTTATGGTTTGTCACCTTTTTATTCTGTTTTGAATTTATGGCACATAAATTGATATACACAAATCTACATTTATGAATATATAGAAATTAAAATAATTATTAATTAAAATTTGAATAAAATGTCAGAGCATTTAACAGCCGCAACGTTTAAAGAAAAAGTATTTAACTACGAAACAAATAAGGAATGGAAATTTGAAGGAGAAGTACCTTGTTTAATTGATTTTTATGCTGACTGGTGTCAGCCATGTAAAATGGTTGCTCCCATATTAGAGGAACTGCAAGAAGAGTATAATGGAAAAATCAATGTGTATAAAATTGATACTGAAGCTGAGCGTGAGTTAGCTAGTGTTTTTGGAGTTCAAAGCATTCCTTCGTTACTTTTTGTACCAATGGATGGACAACCTCAAATGGCTATGGGAGCATTACCTAAAGAAACATTTGAAACAGCCATTAAGGATGTGTTAAAAGTTGAAAAGTAATCTCATAAAACAACCAATGATGAATATGATAACTCTATTTATTGCTATTGCAGGGTTATATATTACCACATTAGCTTGCGCTAATGGCAACAATGCAAACGAAGGGAAGTATTCAGAGACTAAAGAGGTAACTGAAGTGAAAGGTGAAAACCCCGGTGTTATACACTTGGATAAAGCAAAGTTCAAGGAACTTGTATTTGATTATGAGAATAACAAAGAGTGGAAATACGTAGGTGATAAGCCTGCTATTTTAGACTTCTATGCCGATTGGTGTGGCCCATGCCGTATGCTATCTCCTGTATTAGCTGAACTGCAGAAAGAGTATGGAGGAAAGATTCAGATATACAAAGTAGATACCGAAAAGCAACGTGAGTTAGCTGCTACTTTTGGTATCAAAAGTTTACCTACAGTTGTTTTTATTCCAAAGGAGGGTCAGCCTCAGGCTGTATTAGGTTTTCGACCTAAAGAGGAACTAGAATCTGCAATAAAAGAGATATTAAAGGTTGAGAAACCTTGATGTGTATTTTTAGGTTAATATATGAAAAGCCGGCTTATAGCCGGCTTTTTTAGTAAGTACTGACGGGGTGACTTGTTAGTATAGAGTTCAGTCACCCCGTCAATTTAGATGCATTATTTTGTTAGCATGAACTTAGGCCCGTGGCTACTTAAATCTTGACACGCAGGGGTTTTAACCCTTAAATAGATATTTAACCGTACACCAAAAACAAAAAAAGACAACAAAAGTCTTTGCGTAGTAAAAACAACTCATTACATTTGTTGCATCAAGAAAATGGGGTGCCTTAATATTAAGGGCTGAGATCAAACCCTTTGAACCTGGTCGGGTAATGCCGACAAGGGAAAGAGTAATCTCTTTGCTATACTCCATTTATCATTTTTTTATTAATCAATTAATTTATTTAAACGATGAAACGTATAGCATTTTTTACAGTTTTATTTTTTGTTTGTTCTGCTGTTACTTATGGGCAGAATGTTGTTAAAGGAAAACTTTCGGACGAAACAGGCAAGCCCATGGTGGGTGTTAATGTAGTAGTTGACGGAAGTTATATTGGTACAATATCGGATGACTCCGGTTTATTTAAGCTTAACCTTAAAAGAGAAGGAGACTATTCGCTTATTTTTTCTCATGTAGGGTATGAGAAAAGAGTTATGCCGGTAAGGATAACAAAGGAACCTTCTTCAATAAACGTGAAGATGGAGCCTTCGGTGATAATGGAAAGTGAAGTGATAGTTTCTGCTATCAGAGCTAAAAAAGAGACACCTGTCACATATTCGGAGATGGCAGAAAAAGAGATTGAAGAGTTAAATTACGGGCAGGACTTGCCTTTTATTATTAATCAGTTACCAAGTGTAGTTGTAACTTCAGATGCCGGGGCAGGTGTAGGCTATTCAGGATTCAGAATAAGAGGGACTGACATTTCCAGAATTAACGTTACTGTCAATGGCATCCCCTTGAATGATGCAGAATCCCAGGGAGTATACTTTGTTAATATGCCTGACTTTGCTGCTTCTGTTGATAAAATACAAATACAACGAGGTGTAGGAACATCAACTAATGGAACTGCTTCTTTTGGGGCATCTGTTAACTTTAGCACTCTTCGAGATAAACCAGAAGCAAGCGCGGTTATCGACAATAGTTACGGATCTTTTAATACCTGGAAGAATTCAGTTTCAATAGCAACAGGTTTGTTGCCTGGAAATTTTGCTTTTGATGCCCGTTTGTCACGCATCTCTTCCGATGGATTTATTGACAGAGCTACCTCTGACCTGAAATCATATTTTCTGACTGGTGGTTACTACGGAGAGAAGTTTTCTGTTAAGTTTATTACTTTTTCCGGGCATGAAAAGACATATCAGGCATGGTATGGAGTACCGAAGGTAAAACTTGAGGATGATGTTGAGGGTATGGAAAAATTGGTTATGATGGATGGGTGGAGTGATGAAGAGGCTGCAAATTTATACTCTTCCAATGCCCGCACTTTTAATAAATATCTTTACGATAATCAAACAGATAATTACAAACAATCACATTACCAATTGCATTATTCACATAATATTAACGATCATTTTGATATTAATGCAGCATTACACTATACAAAAGGTAAAGGGTACTACGAGTCCTATAAGTACGATAAAAAGTTTAAAGATTATAATTTTGGGTTTGATGAAATAAATGTGAACGGAGAAACAGTAACCCGAACAGACCTGATACAGCAAAAATGGCTCGATAACGATTTTTACGGTATTACGTTTTCAGGGAATTATGAACTTAAACGTTTGCAACTTACAATAGGTGGTGCTTACAACAATTATAACGGTGAACATTTCGGAGAAGTAAAATGGACAGAGGTCAATAATGGTATCTCACCTGATTTTGAGTGGTACCACAATAACGGTAAGAAAAGTGATTTTAACGGCTTTGTAAAAGGGCTATACAGTGTAAGCAAGAGCGTTAGCCTGTTCGGTGATATTCAGTATCGAAATGTGAATATTGACATGACCGGATTACATGATGACTTGAGTGACCTGACACAATCACACATCTTTAATTTTGTAAACCCCAAGGGTGGTGTAACATGGAACCTGACTAAACAACACGGGATATTTGCTTCAGTCGCATTGGCACACCGTGAACCAACCCGAAGTGATTTCAGAGATGCGCCGAAAGACAGAAAACCCGGTGAGGAGAAACTGATTGACTATGAATTTGGTTACAAGTGGAGAACAGATCGTGTTTCCATTGATGCTAATCTGTTCTATATGGATTATAAAGATCAGCTTGTGTTAACCGGTGAGATTAATAATGTAGGCTCCGCAATTATGGTTAATGTACCTGATAGTTACCGTAAAGGGCTGGAGGTATCAGGAGCTTTTGTGTTGAGATCGAATATTAATTGGAGTTTAAATGCATCTTTCTCGTCCAATAAAATAAATAATTTCACCGAGTATGTAGATAACTGGAGTTATTGGGACGATCCGGATAATGAACCTTATCAGGTGGTTAGTCGCTTGGGACAAACAGATATTGCTTTTTCTCCCGAAGTAACTGCAGCAAGCCACATTTCCTGGATACCGGTGAATGGACTTACATTGTCACTATTGTCGAAATATGTTGGCAAACAATACATTGATAACAGTTCGAATGAAAAGAGAAAGCTTAATCCATGGTTTGTTAACGATTTTATGGTGAGCTATGGTTTTAGAATAGAAAAAGTTGGTGGTTTTGATTTGGGGATGAAAGTGAATAATATTTTTAATGAGGAGTATGAGTCAAATGCCTGGGTTTACCGCTATTATTACAACGGAGAACATGATGTTTTGGATGGCTATTTCCCCCAGGCCGGAACCAATTTTATGGTCAGGTTGGCAATGAAGTTTTAGCTTAAAAGCCAATAGCTATCAGCTGCCAGCTAACAGCTAAAAAAACTAAACAAATGGATGCAATAATTTTAGCCAACGGCACTTTCCCTGAAACAAAAAAACTTTTAAAGTTACTTGATGATGCCGACCGGATTATTTGTTGTGATGGTGCGGTGAATAAACTTGTAGAAAGTGGGCGAGAACCTTATATTGTTATAGGAGATCTGGATTCTGTTAAACCTGAAATAAAAACAGAATATCAAGACCGGTTAGTTCAGGTAATAGATCAAAACACAAATGACCTGACCAAAGCTGTCAACTGGTGTGCGAAACACAACGTTAATGAGGTAATAATTTTAGGAGCCACAGGGGGTCGGGAGGATCATACTGTTGGAAACATTTCGCTTCTTGCTCAGTATGCACAAGTAATATCCGTGAAGATACTTACAGACAAAGGAGTATTCATTCCTATCTCCAAAACAACCACATTCGACTCATTTGTGGGTCAGCAGGTATCTGTTTTTACATTAAATGCCGCTCTGGAAATATCATCAACGGGATTAAAATACCCTCTGAAGAATCATAAATTAAAGTCGTGGTGGATGGGTACCCTGAATGAATCTGTTGCCGGGACGTTTTCATTAAGTTTTACCGGAAAAGGAGATGTTATTGTTTTTTTGTTGAATGAGAATTAGCCGACAGTTATTTGTGTAAGTCACAGGGTGACTTCCTTAAGAATTATGTAGTCACCCCGCGACTAACCATTCAGGCGCAGTAGCTGCGTTTTTGAAACCTTGATAGATCTGGTATCTGAAAACTGAATTATTCATCAATCTCATTCAGTATCTTTTCTACTTCCTCTTCAGTTTTGAAAAGCTTCTCTTTGCAAATTTTAATCAGAGAGTTAACTCTTTTTACTTTCTCAGATAATTCATCCACATCTAATTCTTCATTTTCTATTTTAGAGAGGATGTCTTCAACTTCATCAATAGCTTCCTGATAACTTATCTTTCTCTTTGTCATTTTTCTTTGTGTTTATTTTCATCGTAAACCGGTACTGTGAAATGGAATGTGCTGCCATTTCCGTATTGGCTTTCAACCCAAATAGTTCCTTCGTTGATTTCAACAAACTCTTTACACAGGATTAATCCTAAACCTGTTCCTTTTTCGTTAAATGTACCTTTAGTTGATATGTTAGTTCCTATTGCAAAGAGTTTTTCAAGGTTCTCTCTGCGTATCCCTACTCCTGTGTCAGAAACAGAAATTTTCAACATATCACCTTCTTTTCCGCCGGTAACCTGTATCATACTTCCCACTCTTGAGAATTTAATAGCATTTGATAAAAGGTTACGAAGGACAGTATTGAACAAGTTCACATCAAGCCAGCCAACAAGATCTCTGTTCATTTTTGAAGAGATTACAATATCTTTCTCTTCAGCATTAAGTCTGAGCAAAGAAATAATATTGTTTGCGAGGAGATACACGTCTATTTGTTCAGGGCTATATTTAGTTGTCCCCAATTGTGCCTTAGACCATTGAAGGAGATTCTCTACCAGACTGAAAAGTTTCTTTGTTGAGTTGTAAATTATATTACTGTATTCAATTACCTGTTCAATGTTTTTTGTTTCAGCATGAAGTGAAAGCATCTCGGAAAAGCCGAGAAGTGAATTAAAAGGACTCTTAAGGTCATGAGCAATAATGGAGAAGAACTTGTCTTTAGTTGCATTCAAATTATTTAACTCTATATTCTTCTGTTTTAGCTGTATTGCTGTTCTGCGTCTGTATAGAAAAAGGGTTAGCAGTATAATTATGATTGTCAGGAAAGAGAGGCTTACAATAAAAAACAACATCCTTTTGTTTTTTTCCTCCATAAGTTGTTTGCTATGTGATATATTCTCTTTTTGTAGATTACTAATAGTTGCCTGATCTTTATAAGTATGGTATATGGCATTCATTTTTGCTATGTCTTCAAACATTTTGTTATTGTTGACAGTGTCATTTAAAACAGAAAACCTGTCTTTGAAGATATATGCATTTTTATAGTTACCCTGATTAAAATGAAATTTAGCAAGGGAATTGTATATCTTTAGCATTAGCTGTTTGTCTTCGATTTTAGTGGCAAGATCCAATGCATTATTATAAAATCTAACTGCCTGATCGGATTTTTTTTGTGCTGCTACAGTTTCACCCAGGTATAAGTATATTTCTGCTTTAGTCCCCAGATTTGCATGATGCTCACATAGATTAAGAGCATCTCTTAGAGTGGAAGAGGCTTTACGCAAATTGCCAGCTAACCTGTTTGCATTTCCTATATTAAGCATAAAGAGCGAAATATTAGTAGTATCTTTTTTTATTACTGCATACTTTAGAGCCTTTTGATAGTACGTAATTGCTTCATTAATATTGTTTTGTTTAAGATAACATTCACCAAGATTATTATTACAAATGCTTTGTCCTGATTCATCATCTGTTTTTGAATAAATCTCCAATGCTTTTAAGTAACTGTTTGTTGCTTCGTCATATTGATTAAGATTAAAATATATGTTTCCGATATTAAAGTATATTGATGCCCTATGTGTTGGAGAGTTTATCTTTTGTGCTAAATCAAGGGCTTTAATCTGACATTCCAAAGCTTTGTCATATTGTGATAAATACTCATAAATAATGCCGGCATTACTGTGTGCTTGTATCTGCAAAGGAATATTATTATAATCGACACCATTTTGTAAAGCTCGTTCAAAAAACTCAAGTGCTTTCATATATTTGTTTGTGTGCCAGTATGATGCTCCGATGCTATTATAAAGATCACCTGCTTTCTCTAAACTTCCTGTTTTCTCATAATAAGAGATAGCCTTAAGAAAGTATTCTATGGCTTCTTCATGTTCGTATTTTCTGGCATATATCCATCCGTAATAGTTGTAAACTTCTGCAACGATATTATTATTGTTAGAGTTGTTGGATGTGGCAGCATCAATGGCCGCTTTACAAAAGTTAAGGGCAATAGTATAGTAATCCTTGTCGTAATTGATTTTCGCAGCCTCTATATATGTTTTGGCAAGTGCTTCTTTTGTATTATTTGCAATTGCCGAGTTTATAGCTTGTTGAATATACAAGGCACTTTGTAAGGAGTCTGTTTCGTTTTTTGATAGGGATAAGTATATATTATAATGATTTTCTGCAGGACTTTCGGAGAGTTGGTTTTTTAAAATGCTTATAGTATCCTGGCCAAAGAAATAGGAGTGTACTGATAGAAACATAATCGACCAAAGCAACTTAAGTGAGATATTCATTATTAGATTGTAGGTTGTTAGCTATTTCCCATTTTTAGTATTCCAAATATATAAAATCCATTGGTTATAAAAAATATTCTACTACTCTTTTATGTTTTCAATAGTGCTGGTGACTTCTCCGTCTTTAAGTCTTGTGACAATTTTATCTCCGGTGTATACGTCAGATATTGATTTTAACACCTCATTCTTTTTATATGTAATTGAATATCCTTTGTTCAATACATTTATCGGGTCAGACAGGCTTATTGATTTTTCTATAAGATGCAGTCCCTGTTTTTTTGACTTAAAGAATCCTTTTGTTTCAAGTTTAAGTTTTGAGTGATAAAAATTCAGGTTATGTTTTTGAACCTTTAATGTTTTCAAGGTTAAGTATCTCGATATATCATGTTGATGGTTAAGCGTTTGAAGATTTGTGTTTACAAATGATGAGGTTGATCTTTTAATGTTTGCAGCCAGATTATTGAGATTACGCTTTTGTCTTTCTATGCTGTTAATAATAAGGGGTGTTATTTTTTGAGCCATCATCTCTAACTGATGTTTATTATCGCTGATTTTTTTTGTGATTATATCTGTGAATGCATTTTGTAAACCGTCAAGATAAAAGTGAAAATCAGTTATTTTTTGTATGATGAATTCAGCAACAGCTGTTGGGGTCTTTAGGTGTGTATGTGCCACCATGTCAGCAACTGAAATGTCACGTTCATGCCCTATGCCTGTTAGTACCGGCAAAGGGAACTGAGTAATATAATATGCAAGTTCATAATCATCGAAACACATTAGGTCGGATGACGAACCGCCACCTCTTATCAATACAACTGCATCAAAAAGGTGCTCATGTTCATATATCTTATCAAAGGTCGATATAATGGAGCTTGCAGCTCCTTCACCCTGAACAATAGCAGGGAAAAGGTGATGGTAAATTTTGAATCTCTCCTGATTGTTTTCAATCTGATGAACAAAATCTTGATACCCGGCGGCTGTAGGAGAAGAGATTACTGCAATTCGTTGAGTGACTGCCGGCAGAAAGGTCTCTTTGTTCATATCAATAACACCTTCACTTTCCAGCTTTTTTATTGTTTCGCGTTTTTTCCTTTCAACTTCTCCAAGAGTGTAATTAGGATCAATGTCTTTAATGTTCAGGCTGAAACCGTAAACTTCATGAAACTCAACAGAAGCCTTGAAAAGTACTTTTAGTCCGGCTTTAAGGATTTGCCCTGTTGCCTCTTCAAAATAAGGTTTAACCATTCTGTAAGTGAATGACCAAATAGTGGCTTTTGCTTTGGCAATTACTTCATCTTTTTCAGATGATTTTTCTATTAATTCGAGATAGCAATGACCTGTTCTGTTTGTACGAATTTCACTTATTTCAGCAACAACCCACAAAAGTCCGGGGAAAGAGGTGTTTATTTTTTCTTTTACCAGTTGGTTTAAATCATATAACGAAACAGGTTCCTGAGACATTTCTTAATAGTCTTCTTTCATTAGTTTGTGTTGCGAAACTAAATCGTTCTCTTTTATGTGCAAGATATATAAACCGTTCAACAAATATGATGGTATGTCAACATAAATTTTCGGGCTGCCAACTGAAAGTGTTTGTTTATATTTTAATCTTCCTGTTATATCGTAAAGACTTATTTCGATATCGGTTTCAGTATAATTTTCTTTGTTAATTAACACCAACTGATCTTTGAAAGGATTTGGATATACCATCCAACTGTTTTTACCACTCTCTCTTTGCGAATTTATAGAAGTGTTATAGGCTATTTTAAAGTCTGGTATTCCGTAGCCCATATTTGCATCGGGATTCTCATAATTATTACTTGACTGAATAATTAATTCTGTTACTTCGGATGAAGACAAAGTACTAACCTTTTGCCATAAGCAAGCAGCCAGCCCCGCAATAACAGGTGCAGAAAATGAAGTGCCATTGCCTGTCCCTATACTTCCGTCGGTCCGCTGAACTGCGTTAGATACACCCATAGCTGTTACATCAGGCTTGATTCTTCCATCAGCTGAAGGACCGAAAGAGGAGAAATAGGCTTTTATGCTGTCGGCAGTCATTGCTCCAACGGTAATAATATTTCTGGCATCTGCCGGAGCCGATATGTAATGCCATGATGGATTGGAACCTTCGTTACCAGCACTAATAACCACTATCATTCCTGTAGCAGATGCAATTGATGCTGCTCTGGATATACGTATTGTTTCTCCGTCAAGCTGGGAGTATGTGTAATTCATTGTTTCGTCATCAAACAGGCTATATCCTAAGGAAGTATTAATTACATCTACGCCCGCACTGTCGGCAAATTCAGCCGCACAAATCCAGTAATCAGCTTCGATAGGATATTCAGAAATAGCCTCCTCTGTGCGTAACAACCAAAATTTTGCTTCCGGTGCTGTCCCCATAAAACTACCTTCAATTTTTCCACCTATTATAGACAATACATTCATTCCGTGTTCGTCTTCCTCGAATATATTTGAAGTAGGATCAACAAAATCTTTTGTTCCCAATATCTGATCGTTATTCCAAAGATGGTCGAAGGCAGGTAGTTGGTCAACACCATAAAAACCGGCATCAATAATCGCAATTATTTTATCCTTTCCCTGATATCCTTTGTCATGCATATCAATCCCGTTAACTGTATTTATCTGGTTAAATGCAGTGCCATAAATATTATTTGCTTTCCCTGATTTAAGGCCTTGAAAGGTTTTTTCAAATTTTGCAGAACCGGTTGTTTTTGCCTTGTAGGTTAATTCAACTGAACTGATAAAATCATACTTATTGAGAGTGTCCATTAACGCTTTGTCAGAGCTAAAAACGATACATCCATTCATCCATTTGGTAGTATTCTTTATTTTAACACCCAGCTTTTTAAGATTGTCAATATAAACAGGGTTAACTGGGAGGTCTCTTACGGTAATAGGAATATTTTGTTTTTCTCTTCGTTCGATAGCTCGTGCAGATAGAAATTCTTCAGGAGTATTAACAGAGTATGGTGTATCGTCCTTGTCAGTAAAAGTTACAAAATATCCATTATCTTCTGCCAGTATATCCGTAAAAATAAATTGGATAATAAATAATAATGATATCTTGATTATTGTTTTCATATTTCTGTTGTTATTAATATACTCAATAAACCAGCATGTACAGATAATTTTTATGCCAATGACCCGTTATCTTCCACGAATGTATCCATCAGGGTCATTACGATAAAATTCAGGATCTTTCAGGTTCTGTCTTGAGTTCTCTAAGTTTTTCAGTTTTTTATTCTGTAAGCTGTCTAGAGCTTCCGGGTTTTGAACTTTCCCCTCATTGAATTTTATAACATATTTTATTTTTCCTTCGTTGTCATAAAATGACCACTCACCATCCTCTTTGTCATTTTTGTACTGACCTTTAATTTCAATATCGCCATTTTCGAAGTAGAAAATATAGGAATCTTCAAGTTTTCCTTTTTTATGTTGTGATTTTGCTTTTAATTTTCCACTTCTGAAATATTGTATCCAATCACCCTCTTTCAAATCATCTTTCCAGTTTATCTCTTCAGCCACTTTACCTCCCGGATAAAAAATTAAAGTTTTTCCGTTCCTTTTTCCTTTTATGTACTCTTCAGTGGCACGTTTTTCACTGCTTTCTGAAAAGAATGTCCAGGTGCTATCTTTTAACTGCCGGTAATATTTTCCCTCTGCTATTATTTTCCCTTTTGTATTATATAGACTTGCATCACCGTATTCTCCGGTTTCATCATAAACAATTTTTACACTTGGAGTGCCATCTTCAAAAAACCTTATTAATTCACCAACCAATTTGTCATCTTTAAAATTGGCTTTGTATTTAGGATTCCCATTGTCATAATACTTCTCCCATACACCTTGTTTCCATCCATTGGAGTCAACTTTGTTTTCTCCTTTTTTTATTTGTGTTTTTGTGTTTTTTGAAGGTATTCTGTTCCCAAAAGCATCATACACCTGAGCTGTCAGGTTTAGGTTTATGATTACCATAACTACCGATAAAAGAATAATTCTTTTCATTTTTAAGTCCCTTTTCTGATTAATATTACTAATTAGTTTGCTATGTGGTTCAGTATTTTCCACGAGTATATCAAATTTAGTTACTAACCTGCATTTTTGTGCTATGTTTTGAAAAATTGATATAATCAAACTCTGGTAAATGTTGCAGGAATATTTCGCTACGATGTAGCTATTTTTCAATTTTATATAATTTATTGACTACAAATATTTTGCTGCGATGCAGCTAATTTCTAAGCGACAGAGTAGCAAAAGATACAACATAGAAAACTAAGCTCCATCGGAGCGAAATATTTACCTGAATAAATAATGCAGGTTAAATACCATTTTGTCTGTTATACTAAGAAGTACAAAAAGAAACGATAGTTTCCACCTTTAGAATTCTCGGGCTAAGCCGTCAGATATATTACAGAAAGAAAACAAAAAAGAGGGTATCCATTTTTGGACACCCTCTTCTAAAAACTATTATTAATGTTTAATAAATCTATAACGCCTTTTTAGGTCGATACAGATAGCACTTATCTCATTTTATCAAGAACTTCCATTACTTCAACTACATGCTTACGACTTGTCTCAAGTGATTCTTTCTCTTCCTCATTAAGGTCAAGTTCAATGATTTTTTCAATACCATTTTTACCCAACACAACTGGAGCGCCAAGATAACAATCCTTGATACCATACTCACCTTCAAGCTTAACGCAAACAGGGAATACACGACGTTGATTTTTCAAAATAGCCTCTACCATCTGAGCAGCAGCAGCTCCAGGAGCATACCAGGCTGAAGTACCCATTAACTTAACCAACTCTCCACCACCTGCTTTAGTTCGTTGAATAATTGCATCAAGTTTGTCTTTCTCTATCAATTCGGTAACAGGGATACCACCTACTGTGGTATAACGAGGAAGAGGAACCATTGTGTCACCATGGCCACCCATTAATATAGCCTGAATATCTTTCGGAGAAACATCCAAAGCTTCTGCAAGGAAAGCTCTATACCTGGCAGTATCCAAAATACCTGCCATTCCCATGAGCTTTGTTCTTGGCAATTTAGATGTAATATGTGCCTGATAGGTCATTACGTCCAACGGATTGGAAACAACAATAATTATAGCATCAGGACTGTGTTTAATTACATTCTCGGTAACAGAACGCACAATACCGGCATTTGTCTCAATTAAATCATCACGAGACATTCCAGGCTTTCTCGGCAATCCTGAAGTAATTACAACAACCTCTGAATCTTTAGTTTTTGAATAATCATTAGTCACTCCTACTGTACGTGTATCGTAAAGAGTAACAGGAGATTTTTGCCAGATATCCAATGCCTTACCTTCGGCAATACCTTCCTTAATATCAACCAATACCACTTCATTGGCTATTTCCCGATATGCCAACACATCAGCACATGTAGCACCTACATTACCTGCTCCAACAACAGTTACTTTCATAATAATATCTTTATTAATGTTAATAAAACTTCTACCAATCATACCTTTAACCCAAAAAACACAATGCGATTTTGTGATAAAAGTATTGAGTTCGAAATTAATTAAAATTACAGAAAAGTAACTCTATTTTGTTGAAAAAAAACAACTGCTTTTTATATCTCAGATATCATCCTTAAGAAAAACAACATTCCCCTCTTCAAGTCCTGAAGTAATCCTGAAGAACTCATCATTCTCTCCGCCCAGTTCAATTATTTGTTTTATAGAATTCAACCCTGTTTTTTTTATCACATATCTCAAGGAGTCATTGCCAAAAACAGAACTTTTATTAATCATTAACGCATCTTCCCACAAGCCGGTAATAACAACATTTGTTGTTGTCATACCCGGTAATAATTCAACATGAAAGGGATCAAGACGAACCTCAACTTTAAAACCATTCTGATACTCACCGGGGATCTCCTGTCCGATATTCGCAATCTTAATTATCTCTCCCGTGAATTTCTTATCAGGGAATGCGTCTATGCTTATACGCACGGTATTACCTACAGCAATCTTTGCAATATTAACCTCTTTTACATACATTTCTGAAATCAAAGATGACAGATCCGGCAAAGTTGCAATCAGTGGGGCATACCTACCAACACGAGTTCCCGCTTTCACTTTGCCATCATACCCGAAGCCGTACACAATCATACCATTAGCCGGTGACTTTATATCCAACTCACTTTGCAGTTGCAAATAGAGTTTTTTTCTTTTTTCGTATTTATCAACTGTCTGAATATCCCGGTCAATAGAGATCTTCATTTTCCTTCTCTTCTTATCCAAATCCCTTTTTACTTTAGCCAATGACCTGTAAGCCTGCTCAAGTTCTAATTGTGACTGCCGTTGTATTGCTTTTGATTCATAAGTTGACTGTTCTACTTTTATCTCCTTATCCAAAACAAGATCTTTAGCTTTTTGAATTGTCTCCCTTGCTGCTGACAATGTTAAACTTGAATCCAGTTTTGCATTCTCCAGATTATTGTAATATTCATCCAGCCTAATATCTACATCCCGCATTCTCTCAACCACATTAGTTGGATCAAGAGTTGCAACATGGTCTCCTGTTTTAACAATCTTACCCTCCTCTACAATATCAAGTATCTTTAATTCCCAAATATCCAATTCACGCCTATAGCTAACCTCAGGAACAATTATATCAAGAGCAACTTGGGCTTTTAAAGTACCAATTTCTGTTATGTATGTTTCAAATGTACCCTTTATAACTCTTACACTTTCTTTATGACTATCACTTTTATCCCATGGTTTCAGTATAAATAACAGAATCAATATTAATCCTGTAACTGTTGCTATAATAAGTTTTTTTTTATTTTGCATAACATGCATTTATTGTTCTAACATTTTATCTAGTTCTTCAAGAAGAGAATGCTTATTTTCAAAATCATAAAGAGTTAATTTTCGGATATTAAAATACCCTTTCCAGTATTGCGCCAAAGTATTTACATAATTTCTACGCGCCTGATCCAATGAATTACGAGCGGAGTTAAGCTTAATAACATCTACTTTATCAATCAAAAAACGCTGTTTTGTAACATCATATCCTAACTGTGCCACAGTATCGGCTTTTGCAGAAATAAGAACCTGATCATCCTGCACATTAAACTCCATAACCTGAATTATTACACTTTGCTCCAGATCGATTCGTTGCTGACGAATAGAAGCTTCAGTAACATCTCTGTCGGATTTTGCCATTTGAATTTTACCACGCCTTTCGCCCCAGTCGAGCAACGGCATTTGCAATCCTACAGAAACCCCTTTTTCATCACCAAAAGGAGAAGAATAAATATCACCTAAATCAAGCGTTTGTTTATTTATACCAACATTAGCACGAATATTGGCATTTATTCCGCTTGACGCTCTGGTTTCAGCAATTCTCCTATCAGCTTCCAGCATTATTTGCTCATACCCGATAATATCCGGATTATTATCATACACATATTTCATTACTTCATTCACATCAACTTTCAAGTCGGGAATCTGATCCGGCACAATACACTTAATGATAATATCTTTCTCCAGACCCAATAAAGAATTGAATGACGATCGGGTCTGATACAACGATATATTTGATTTTGTAATTGCCATATTGGCGTTCAAAAGTGTCAATTCAAGGTCAAGCAATTCATCTTGTGTTACAGTCCCTATTTCAAACCTACCTTTACCAATACGAAACAGTGTATCTGCATTACTATAATTTGTCTGAGCAATTTTTAAATTAATCTCTGACATCACTACATTAAAAAAAGCACCGGCTACCCTTATCGTCAAATCCTCCATATCAACCAGAAATTCCTTTTTGGCTTTTTCAAATTTCAAAGGCTCAATCTTCGACATCCAGCGAAACCTATTATAACCGTTTAGAGGCTGGTTAAAACTAATAGATATAGGAACAGAAGTATATTCCCTATCACTATTACTGTTTTTTATCATTCTGGCATCCGACTTCAAGCCTAAAACACCCCCGGTAAATGTAACATTCTGTTCGAGTGCAAGTCCCAAATTAGACTCCACTCTCTCAATAGGTACAAATTTGTAATCCCCGGATTCAGGTATATATTCTGTTGATACCGACTGGCTATAACTGTACGGTGTAGAGTTCAGTTTTAAGGAAGGAAGTTTTGTTGCTTTGTAACTTCGATATTCCCAATAGCGGGCAAGGTACATATTCTTTGCCCTGAAACTATACAGCGATTTATCCTGAGCCTGATTTATTGCATCTGTCAAATTCATTTCAATAGTTATCGAATTGGTGTTGTTCCCAACCTGTGCCCAGAGAACTCCGGAAAAACCACAAATAAACAGTATAATTAAATTCCACAACTTCATTTAATTAAATTTAGATTTTAATTTTAAACATTACAATTAACCTAATACCTTGCACCTTAACGGTTGTTTCATCATTGTCTTAATGATTCAACAGGATCCTGACTGGCTGCTCTTTTTGCCGGAAGATAACCGAATACAATTCCAACCGTAGCCGACACACAAAAAGCAACAACCACCGAGAAGAAAGAGACAATTGTTTTTATATCTGCCGTAATCTGGATCAGATAAGCCAGTAACACTCCCAGAATAATTCCAATTAGTCCACCCAATACACTTATTAAAGTTGACTCGGCCAAAAACTGAACAACAATATCTTTTCGGGAGGCACCAATTGCCTGTCTTGTCCCTATCTCTTTTATCCGCTCCCACACAGAAGCCAACATAATATTCATAATTCCGATACCCCCGACAATTAAGGAAATGCCTGCTATGGCTCCTAATACAATATTAAATATTTCATTTGTTTTTTGTTGCTGCTTTAATAGCAATTCCGGTACGGTAACTTCAAAATCAAACAAATCGGAATGACGTCGTAACAATAATCTTTTAATCACATTAGCAGTAGATGAAAGCTGCTCTGTTTCCTTAACCTGTATAATGATTTTGTCCAACTGATCTTTTCTTTCCTTTGCTTCAGGAGAAGAAGAATCACTACCTCCACCACCCCCAACCATAAAAATCATTCCACCCCCAACCATATTATCCATAGTCTCCGGTTTAATCGCAGCACGATCTTTAAATCTCAGCAACATCGTCTTTACAGGAATCATGATTCTGTTATCACTACTGCTTATTCCCATCTCATCAGATGCCGAGGTTGTGAAATCACGTTTTTCAATAACACCTATAACTTTCAGCCATACTTTACCACATTTGATATATTGACCTATCGGATTGTCCTGATTAAAAAAATGAGATCTGATATTTGCACCTATAACACATACAGGAACGCCCTTTTGAGCCTGAATCTCGGTGAATCTATTACCTCTTTCAAGGTTCATGTTCAACAATTCAAAATATTCAGGTGAAACACCCTCCAAAACAACAGGATAACTTTTCCCCTCTTTTATCGCAAAATAACTCATTGAAATAACAGGACTGATCTTGTTAACCGTAGGTATGACTTCATTAATTGACATTGCATCAAGCAACGTTAAGCCCCTGGAAAAGCGCTTATTTGATGATCCATTCCCTTGTGATCCTGTATTACCGGCATTAGGTGATAGAAGGGATTGACTGCTCGGTGTAACAATTATATTATTCACCCCTACCAACCGGATCTGTTCCAAAACCTCCTGCTGAGCTCCTTTACCGATTGCCAACATACTAATAACAGCTGCTACACCAAACATAATACCCAGTGCTGTAAGAAACGACTTCATTTTGTTTGCCCTGATGGCCTCGACAGCAATTACAACATCATGAATATAGCGACGATATAAATACACCGGATGCTTTATTTTCCCCATTACTGTATCATTTTTTTCGTACCGCTTTGTATCATTTCAATCTTTACACCTGATTCTTTACTTTTCATTTTTTTCTTTTCTGAAACAGCATTTTTCAACTTCTCAATCTCCTCCTCTTTTCTTTTTTGAATCTTTTCGTATATCTCAGCACCGATGAAAGATAATTTATCAGCATTTTCCGGCTCTATTAGTAAAAGTTCTTCTTCCTGTTTTAGTCCTTCTGAAACAACAACAAAATTCTCATTATCACTTCCAATATCCACAATTTGTTTTCGCACTTCATCAGACTCTTTTACGTAAACAAACTGTAATGAATCGTTTGTAAACACTGTCTCTAAAGGAATGTATAAAACATTTTTCAAAACATCGGTTGTAATAACGTTACTGGTTGTCATTGCAGGCCTTAATTCAGGGTCAGACCCTTTGACTTTTACACTAACCTCAAAAACTTTCGAATCTCCTCCGGGAATAACCTGACCAATATTTGCCACAGAAATTATCTCACCGTCAAAATGTTTTTCAGGAAAGGCATCAATACCAACATCAACATGCTGACCCACCTTAATTTTTGATATATCTATTTCATTAATAAAAGTCTTCGAAAGCATTGAACTTAAATCAGGAAGTTCAGCAATTTTAGGTCTCCATCTGCTTATTGATGCACCCTCTTTAATCTTTTTACCAAACCTGTCAAAACTATAAATTACCATACCCGGCTTTGGGGCTTTCACTTCAAGTTTTTCTATCAGCTTATCTATATCATCCAGCCTTTCCTGTGCTGTTTTTACCGATTCCCAATTTCGGTAAACCTGATATTCTCCCTGTTTTTTCTTGATATCATAGTTCCTATTTTTCTGTTCTAAGTCACGAACGGCCCTTTCAACATCCAATTGTGCCTGTCTTTTTATTGCGGGTGATTCATATATCGACTGATTTAACACTAACTTTTTCTCTTCTAACTGAACATTGCCATTAAGTAAATCATCGCGTAAATTACTAAGTGTCATGTTAGTATCTAACTTCGCATCATCATAAGCATTAATTGCTTTTTCCCATTCATCATAATATTTTAAGCGTTGTTCCTCCACTGCACTATAATCCAAGGTCGCAACATAATCACCTGAATCCACAACCATTCCTTCATCTATTATGCGAATAACTTTTATTTCATATATACCTAATCTCCTGCTTGAAATCTCCTTTGGAAGATTAATAGAGACAGAATTTTCAGCCTTTAACTGACCGGTAGAATAAACGATAGATACAAAATCACCATAAGCAACAGGGATAATTATTTCTCCGGTACTTATGATCTTTTTTCTGGTGCTAAAAATTATTATTATGCTGATAATAATAATTATAGTACCCCATTTAAAATATTTGTTTTTCAACATGCCATTAGATTCTTTTCACATAATCTTTAATAGAGAGATAAAATTACGCTTAATTTAGTGTTTTTAATACCTAACTATACAATTAGTTATTTATACAAATAAATTCAAAAAAAATGAAAACACAAAGGAATTAGGAAAATTTAACGATAAAATCCAGTATTTTATTTTAGTCTTTCTATATCTGATATAATTTTATTTGCCAGGTCTGTAGCCTGTTCTTCTGTTTTAGCCTCTGCATATATTCTGATTATTGGCTCAGTATTAGACTTTCGTAGCTGCACCCAAGAGTTATCAAAATCAATTTTAACTCCATCTATGTCCGTTACCTTTTCATTGGAATATTTTTCTTTTATCTGCAAAAGAATATTATCAACATCTATCTCCGGTGTTAGTTGGATTTTATTTTTTGAAATGAAATATTCAGGATATTTGGATCTTAACTGAGAACATTTCATTCCTGATTTTGCAAGGTGAGAAAGGAACAGCCCTATACCAACCAATGAGTCGCGTCCGTAATGACTTGCAGGATAAATAACGCCTCCATTCCCTTCACCTCCAATTACAGCATCAACTTCTTTCATTTTAGTTACAACATTTACTTCACCTACAGCTGACGAATAATATTCTCCCCCATGCTCAACTGTAATGTCACTCAATGCTCTTGTTGAAGATAAATTTGACACAGTATTTCCAGGCTTATTTGATAATATATAATCAGCTACAGCAACTAATGTGTACTCTTCCCCAAACATTGAACCATCTTCATTAATTATTGCCAAACGGTCAACATCAGGGTCAACAACAAAACCTACATCAGCAGACTTATCTTTAATTAATAAAGAGATCTCTGTCAGGTTCTCAGGTAATGGCTCCGGGTTATGCGGAAAATCACCATTTGGCTCTATATATAATTCTAAAACTTCATCAACACCCAATTCTTTGAGTAATTTTGGTAACACAATACCACCAACTGAGTTCACACAGTCAATGGCTACTTTAAATTTAGCATTGCGAATAGCATCTACATCGACCATCTGCAAATCCAATACATGCTGAATATGAAAATCAGTATAAATATCTTTTTCTGTAAGACTACCCAATTCATCAACATCGGCAAAATCGAAATCTTCCTTTTCAGCAGTCAACAATACCTCTTCACCGTCATCAGCAGTCAGGAACTCTCCTTTGTTATTCAATAATTTCAGAGCATTCCACTGACGTGGATTATGGCTGGCTGTTATTATTATACCACCATCAGCATTCTCATTAACCACAGCAAGTTCTGTTGTTGGAGTTGTTGCAAGCCCGATATTAACAACGTCAATACCAATCCCTTGCAAACTACCTATCACAATATTTTTAACCATGTCGCCTGAGATACGAGCGTCACGACCAACAACAACAGTACAATGCTCACTGTCACTATTTTTTTTAACCCATATACCATAAGCAGTTGTAAATCGAACAATATCAAGAGGAGAAAGGCCCTCTCCCGGCTGACCTCCGATAGTTCCCCGGATTCCGGAAATTGATTTTATTAATGTCATAGTTTTTATTATTTATTAATTGTCAAAATTACTACACCTAAAAAAAGAAAAATAATAGCCTTAAAGATATGTATTTTTTATCACCTTTGTAAAATGAAAATTAATTAAATAAAAAGATGGACAAAAAAAGATATTCATTAAATAAAAAACCTTCTGAAAAGAGAGATTACAGCAAAAATACAACCGACAAATACCCGAAAAAAGCTATTGAAAAAGAATCGAAAGGGATAAGGCTAAACCGCTATGTTGCAAATGCCGGAGTATGCAGCAGAAGAGATGCAGATGAACTAATAAAAAAAGGAGAAATATCAGTTAACGGCAAAGTAGTGACAGAAATGGGAACAATTGTAAACCCATATGATATTGTTCATTACAATAACAAAAAACTAAACGCAGAAAAAAAGATATACCTATTGCTTAATAAGCCTAAAGATGTTGTTACTACTATGAGCGACCCTCATGCAAAACATACAGTAATGGACATTATCAAAGGAGCATGTGTTGAGAGGATATATCCGGTTGGCAGATTAGACAGAAATACTACCGGACTTCTACTTTTTACCAACGATGGTGATTTGGCTAAAAAACTAACACACCCTAAGCATCTTACAAAGAAAATATACCACACTTTCCTTGACAAACCATTAACCAAAGAACATATTATGCAGATAGGTGAAGGTATAGAGCTTGAAGATGGTAAGATTGCAGCAGATGCTATCAGTTATGTAGAAAAAGATGACAAAACACAAATAGGCATTGAAATTCATTCCGGCAAAAACCATATTGTACGTAGGATATTCGAACATTTGGGATATAAAGTAGTTAAACTTGACCGGGTATATTTTGCAGGACTAACAAAGAAAAGAATCCCCAGAGGGAAGTGGAGGCTGCTTACTCCAAAAGAGATATCTATTCTTAAAGCAGGCTTTTGGAAGTAGCACTATAAGTTGAATGTTTGCCCGCCTGCATCGGGCAGGTAACGTTCTTAAAGTTTAAAGTAAGAGATCGTGTGAATTGGGAAATAATTGATTTAATCATTAACTAACTAAAAGGCACATCTCACATCTCACATCTCACATCTCACATCTAGGATATGAATAACAAGAACCAAAGCCATAAGAAATTATTAATACTACTTATTCTTTTTAGTTTTTTACTATCCGGTTCTGTTATTGCTCAAACATTCAAAGGTAAAGTCATTGATGCCACAACGAAGAAACCTGTTCCATTCACCAACATAGCCTTTGGTAATGGTAAAACAGGTACAGTAACAGATTTAAATGGCAGATTTAAAGTTTATATCTCTGAACTTAAGAACCCCATAACATTTAGCTGCATTGGATATAAAAAGGTATCCACTGACATTATTTCCCTTATAGAATCACCAATAATTGAACTTCAACCAGCAATAATTGAGTTGGAAAATATAGATGTTTTCCCGGGTAAAAATCCTGCTCTGGTAATTATGGAGAAGGTAGTTGAGAATAAAGACAGACACAATCCCGACCTATCAACGAACTACTCTTGCATACTATACCACAAACTAAGCTTTAAATATGAAATACCTGACAGCATTGATCTGTCAAAGAATCCCGATTTAATTAATATAAAAAATTTCTCTGACAAGTCAGATTTGTTACTTATAGAATCTGTTTCAGAAAAAAAACATCTACGACCAAACAAAATAAATGAACGACTTATCTCCGGAAGAGTAAGTGGGTTCAAAGACCCGGCACTATCGTACCTTCCGGCACAGTTGCAACCTTTCACATTTTATAACAAATATATCAGTCTTTTAGACATGGAGTACCTGAATCCTATATCCTGGGCGGGATTAAAACATTACTCATTCTTGTTGGAGGATACGATTATTGATATTAAAGGTGATACAATTTTTTATATAAAATTCAAACCTCTTAGAGGAAAGAACTTCAATGGCCTTACAGGTGCCCTACATATCTACAAGCATGCATGGGCTATAAAAACCGTCTCTACCCAATCATTATCTCAGGATAAATCAAACAGTCTGATAATAAGACAAAACTATCAATTAATAGATGATTCAGTTTGGTTTCCATTTCAGATGGAAACCAAACTGGTACTTATAAAAATTAAGTCAAATAAGAAGAACCAAAAGATGTATCCAATAGTTGCTTCAGGGAAAAGTTATGTTACAGCTATTAATCTAAATCCTAAAATTACTGCAAAAGACTTCAACAACATAACTTTTAAAGATGCTCTGAACTCAAAACACTCACCCGGAATAGAGTCATTTCGTTATGAACCCCTAACCCATAAAGACTCCGCAACATATCATTTAATAGATAGTATTGGCAAACGTATGCATATTGATAAACTGATTACGCTGCAAAAATCAGCCATGAAAGGGAATATTCCTTGGGGCATTATTGATATTGATTACAGAAAACTACTCGACTACAACGGATATGAAGGATTTAAATTAGGGCTGGGATTGTGGACAAACAAAAAGTTATCGCAATATTTTTCTTTTGGTGGATATTACACATATGGTTTCAAATCAGAAAAAACAAACTATGGTGCCGGAATAAACATTACACCATGGCAAGATACTGAAACAAAATTTTCTTTTCTGTATAAAGACGGTTTGAATGCTACCGGTACATTTGATTTTTTAGATGCGTATGGTATGCGGTCTCCCGAATCTTTTCAACGATTTATGTTTGAAACGATGGATAACACAAAAGAAATTTCAACAGATGTACAATTCCGTTTTTTAAAGTATTTCAAAACACAAGTAGGTTTTAAAAATGCGTCAATAAATCCAGGGAAGTCATACCGGTATATGAGTACAACAGATACAGTTGCACCTTTCGACACAAAAGAACTATGCATCAAACTTAAATGGGCAAACAAAGAGACATTTTCGGATACTCCTTTCGGAAGAATTTCAAATGGCAGTAACTGGCCAACAGTATGGTTTAACTTCACCTATGGTTTTGGTACCAACATTAATAAATTTACATATCAAAAGTATGAAGCCCAAATTCAGCAAGACATTAGATTAGACCCTGCAAACATAACCACCATAAGATTAAAAGCAGGGCAGATAGCAGGAAACGTGCCGGCAACATTACTTTACAGTGGATTCGGCTCTTATAAATCTGTTGGTTTGGAAATACCCTATTCTATGTCAACCATGAGACTTAATGAATTTGGAGCATCACAATTTGCCATCTTAAACTTTAAACATAAATACTCTCTTTTCCTGAATAAACCTATAAAATTTAAACCTGAGATTATTTTAACAACAAATATTGGTTTTGGAGATGCCCCCGGTGATGTATATTCATTTGAAAAAGGATACTACGAATCAGGCATTTTCTTCAACAACCTATTCCGACAGTTAATTACAAGGTACGGATTTGCCATTCATTACCGATATGGCCCTTACCACCTGAATAAAGAAATTGACAACTGGGCTTTCAATATAGGAATTGAGTTTATGCTGTAATCATATTCAGTCACGAATACCCGATACTTTTTTAGCTAAGCCTTGAACCATATAAGACATATAAGGACACATAAGAAAATATCCTCTGTGAC
>CBDUZZ010000012.1:0-74194 GCA_965371855.1 uncultured bacterium | reverse complement strand
ATAAGTGAAGAGTTTATCAACAATATATTGGAGGTTTTTAGACAGTCTGACGGTTGGTGCATGTTGCGGAGCGGATTTCGGAGAGCGTTCCTGTCCGCGAGGACATGAACTGCGATGCGAGAATCCGCAGTTGATTGCCGCACCGACCCCGCTCTGAAATATGCACTTTGTTGAACTAAATCCCTTCGGGATAGCTCTTAATAAAAAAACTCTCAATATAAATTCATATATTTGTCTTTCTCAGTTCTCATTACAGCACCTTTAGGGCATTTTTCAACTTCCTGAATATCAGCAGGAAAAAATCAAAACCGTCGATAAGTACATAGAGCAAAAATCCGCTTAATCCGGGATGTAGTTCAACACTTACTCATCGTTGGGTCTTGCAGACCGCTCATAGTACTATTTGTTAGCGGTTTGTTGTTTCTTCATCTTCTTTGTTTTCTATCAATTCTTTCAGTTCTTTCTTGCTTGGTAAAACTGTTTGATATTTACTCGCAAAAATTTGTTCGTTATTTTCAGGCAGAGTTATCTCCACTAATGTTTCATTTTTCTTTTTACAAAGTATTATTCCAATTGTTTTATTTTCATTTTCAAGTTTTACTTTCCTGTCATAATAGTTTACATACATTTGCATTTGTCCTAAGTCTTGATGTGAAATTTCGCCAATTTTCAAATCTATTAATACAAAACACTGTAAAATTCTATTATAGAAAACTAAATCTACTCTGAAATGTTTGTCATCAAAAGTAAAACGGACTTGTCTGCCAACGAACGTAAATCCTTTACCGAGTTCAAGTAAGAAATGTTCTAACTTATCGATTATCTTTTGTTCTAATTCAGTTTCGGAATATCTGCTTTCTTCTGGTAAGCCTAAAAATTCAAGAATATATGGGTCTTTGACTGTATCTCTTGGTTTTCCAATTATTTGTCCTTTTTCAGATAGTTTCTTAATGCTCTTTTTGTCTCTGCTTAATACCAATCTTTCAAATAATGCTGTATCAAATTGCCTTTGTAATTCCCTTAAACTCCAATTGTTATTTATTGCTTCTATCTCATAAAATTTTCTTTCATTAGGTATATCAATTCTAACTAAAAAAAGATAATGAGACCAACTTAATTGAAAATCAATGTTTTCAGAAATCCGAGACGTTGTTTCGGATTTTTCTTTGATAGTTTTCCGAGACGGTTTTTCGGTAATTGAGTAAGTTAAATAAAATCGCCTCATATTTTCCAAATTGTCAACTGAAAACCCACGACCAAATTCTTTACCTAATCTTTCAGAAAGTCCTTTCAGTATCTTTTTCCCGTATTCTGCTCTTGTTTTTCCCTTTTGTTCTTCTTCAACAATAATTTTACCTATTTCAAAATAGGTATATACCATTGTTTTATTCACAGCCTGAATTACTGACTTCCGAGCAACATTAAGTAATTGAATTACTTTGTTGTAAAAGTCAATTGTTATATTTTTTTCAATCTTTGTCATATTTTAAAATCCTTTTCACAAAGATAATCTATCTTTCATTATTGTTGAAATCTTTCTTTTTACAATTACCGCTAACCTATGTATAAACTGAACAGTTCAGTTTATTTCGCATATATCAAAACTATTGATTTATTTTTTAAACTCGAAATTATCTAATGGAATTTTTATTGGTTCTATGTTGTTTATGGGGGCTTAATCCGGTTTCTTCAGTCCTCTTTCAAACTCACTTTTTTCCAATAATCTAGATACATTAATTCTAAAGTTTGCTCAAATATACAAATGCCATAAAAAATTCTCCTGTTCTTATTAAGAAATATTCTATTTAGACGACTAATTATCCATTAATGATATTTATCATTAGTGTAAAGGTAGAAAATTTCCTACATTGATGAAATATTTCATTAATACTATTTTGATTGTATAACTAACCCTGAATAATTTATTGATTTTTAGGGATAAAAACAAATGCTATGTCAGAAGTAAAACAAATGGTGAAAGAGCTCGCAGTCAGCCATGGCCGTTCAGAAGAGAGTCTTTTACCCATCCTTCAGGGAATAGTATCCCGTGAGCGATACATTTCAGAAGAAGCTATGGTTGAGGTCGCTCGTGAGCTTGATATTTCTGCGGCACAGGTTTATGGTACTGCAACATTTTACTCTTTTCTTGAAACAGAACTAACAGGAAAGTATGTAGTCAGAGTGTGCAAAACTATTTCCTGTAGTATGCACGGGAAGAATGATATTATTAATGAGCTTGAAAATGTACTAAGGATAAAAATGGGTGAGACAACTCACGATGGTATGTTCTCGTTACGCGAAACTAATTGTTTGGGACAATGTCATAAAGGGCCGGCAATGCTTGTAAATGATGTTCCTTATACAGAATTAACTCCTGAGAAAGTAAGGAAAATTCTTTGTGATATCAGAAATAAGGAATTCCCGGCAAACTGATTGTTAACTTTTAATCAACTATTATGGCAAGCAAGAAATTAAAAAGGTTAGACCTTGTTTTTAAAGATGATCAAGATACTGAAGTTATATTAAAAAAGACACTTAGTCGTCCTGAGACAGATGTTATTAACGATCTTATAAGTTCCGGACTTAAAGGTAGGGGGGGGGCCGGTTTCCCTACCGGGTTGAAGTGGAAATTGGCCGGTGATGTTATTAGCGATGATAAATATGTTATTTGTAATGCAGATGAAGGAGAGCCGGGGACTTTTAAAGATAGGGAAATTCTCTCAAGAGTGCCTTATAAAGTACTGGCAGGAATGGCAGTATGCGGTAAAGTCATTGGTGCAAAACAGGGGTATATTTACCTGAGGGGTGAATATAAATTTTTAATACCACAATTGAACGAGGAGATTGATAAATTCCATCAACTGCTGAAGAGCTTAGATCTTGATTTTAAGGTTGAAATATTTACCGGTAGTGGAGCATATATTTGTGGCGAAGAGAGTGCATTGTTTGAGAGTATGGAAGGTAAGCGAGGTGAACCACGTAATAAACCACCTTTTCCTACTACATGCGGATATAAAAGTAAGCCTACTGTAATTAATAATGTTGAAACACTGGCTCATACTTATTCAATATTCAAATACGGTCATGAGAAATTCCAGGATTTGGGAGTGCAGGATTCGCGTGGTTCAAAAGTGTTTTCTGTTTCAGGTGATACTCCAATACCGGGTATTTATGAGCTGGAATTTGGTATGACTCTTCAAAAATTTATTGATGATTTTGGCGATGGCGATACTAAAGCAGTTCAGGTTGGTGGTGCTTCCGGATTTTGTGTTCCTCGTAAAAAGTTTAATAAAACGGCGATTGGATATCAGGGAAAGCTGACAGGAACTTCATTGCCCACAGGTGGTTCAATGATGATTTTTAACTCTTCCAGATCGATGTACAATGTGTTGCATAACTATCTCGATTTCTTTGTTGAAGAATCTTGCGGACAATGTACACCGTGCAGGATAGGTACTCAGCAACTATTACTTGGTATTGAAGCAGTGAAAAAAGGAGATAAACCTTCTTTGTATCTTGATAAATTGCTTGAATTGGCCGAAACAATGAGGGTGACAGCCAAGTGTGGCCTTGGACAATCTGTTGCTAACTCTTTCTCCTCAATAGTTGAGAATTTTAAAGAAGAAATGATTTATTAATCCGGAAAAAATTCAAGTAATGGCTGAAATGATAAATTTAACAATAGATAGTGTTGCAGTTAGTGTGGAAGAAGGAACTACAGTACTGGATGCAGCAAAGAAAATAAATGTAAAAATTCCCACGCTTTGTTATCATCAGGATCTGTGCGTTGCAGGTAATTGCCGGGTGTGTGTAGTAGAGCAAAAAGGTGCCGACAGACTGTTACCTTCCTGTGCCATGCCTGTTTCAGAAGGAATGGAGATACTAACCAATAGTCTGAAGGCAAGGAATGGTCGTAAACATATGATTGAACTGCTTGTGTCGGAACACAGAGCCGATTGTACACGTTGTTATAAAAACGGTAATTGTGAGTTGCAGACTCTTGCCTCTGAATATATTATCGGAGAGGAAGGTTTCATAGACCTGATACCCTTTAAAAATTTTACTATTGACCATTATTCGTCTTCAATTATCAAAGACGATTCAAAATGTATACGATGTCAAAGGTGTGTGCGAACCTGTAATCAGCTTCAGAATATTGGTGCACTTGCAGTGGCTTATAAAGGAAAGGATATGAAGATATCCACTTTCTTTGAAAAGCCAATGTTCGAAGTGGTATGTACCAATTGTGGTCAGTGTGTTAACCGTTGTCCAACAGGTGCATTAACGGAAAAAACTTCTGTTGAACAGGTGTGGTCGCAAATAAATAATGATGACAAGCATGTAGTGGTGCAAACAGCTCCAGCCGTAAGGGTAGCTCTTGGTGAGGCTCTGGGCATGGAACCCGGAAATATTGTAACCGGAAAACTTGTTGCAGCACTGCGCCGGTTAGGATTTGATTCTGTTTTGGATACTGATTTTACAGCTGACCTTACCATCATAGAGGAAGGGAACGAATTGTTACAACGGTTGAAAAAAGTTATTGTAGATAAAGATACATCGGTAAAGCTACCTCTAACAACTTCATGTTCGCCGGGATGGGTTAAATTTATGGAGCATACTTTCCCAGAGTATCTTGATAATCTTTCTACTGCTAAATCACCGCAGCAGATGTTTGGTGCTTTGGCAAAAACATTTTATGCAAAGAAGATGAATGTAGATCCTGAGAATATAGTAAGCGTTTCTATTATGCCATGTACTGCTAAGAAGTTTGAGGCAGACAGGCCTGAGATGCGATCAAGCGATTATAAGGATGTAGATTATGTATTAACTACTCGTGAGCTGGCACTGATGATACGTCAGGCAGGTATAGATTTTGTATCACTTCCTGATGATGATTATGACAGTTTTATGGGAGAATCATCAGGTGCAGGTGTGATTTTTGGTGCTACCGGTGGTGTTATGGAAGCTGCTTTGAGAACAGCTTATGAAGTGGTTACCGGCCGCGAGGTACCTTTTGCCGGGCTTAATATTCTTCCTGTTCGCGGGATGGAGGCTGTTAAAGAGGCTACCATCAAAATTGAAGATCCATTGCCTGAATGGAAATTCCTTGATGGTGTTGAATTGAAAACATGTGTTACTCATGGTTTGGCAAATGCTAAAAAGGTAATGGATGCAGTTAAAGCAGGAGAAGTAAATTATCATTTTATTGAGATAATGGCTTGTCCGGGTGGTTGTATTGGTGGCGGAGGCCAACCTATACCAACCTCTCCGGAGATTCGCAGGAAACGTAGTGAGGCAATTTATCGTGAAGATGGACTGAAACCTATACGTAAATCACATGAGAATCCGGAGGTTGTAAGATTGTACGAAGAGTTTCTGAAAGAACCATTGGGAGAGATGTCTCATAAATTGCTTCATACTCATTATACCAAACGAAACAGGTATTAAGGGTGAGGTACTTTCTCAGAAAGGTATAATCACTTATTTGTTCTAATAGTGACGGGGTGACTTCTTAATATTTACTGAAGTTACCCCGTCACTATATATAGGATAAAAGTATCAAAACAGTTTTAACCTTCCAGGAATTTGAAACTCCTGGAGGGTTTTAATATCACTAAACACTTACTTATATTCGGCAATAATGCCTTTTACATCTTCAGGGGCTACTCGACCGTAAATTTTTTCGCCTACTGTAACAACCGGTGCCAGCCCACAGGCACCAACACAACGAAGGCAACTCACTGAGAAACTACCGTCAGGTGTTGTTTGTCCTACTTTAACGTTAAGTAACCGCTTAAACTCATCAAGTACTTTTTCGGCACCACGCACATAACAGGCTGTTCCCATACATACCGAGATAGGATGCTTACCTTTGGGTATCATCGAGAAGAACGAATAGAATGTAACTACTCCATACACGTGTGCAACAGATACATTTAACTCATTGGCTACAATCTCCTGCACCTCTGCAGGCAGGTAGCCAAAAATATTCTGAGCAGCATGAAGCACATGGATAAGGTCACCAGCGTCGTAATTATGCTTAGCACATGCATCTTTAAGCTCTTGAACTTTATTTGCAGGTAATTTTATATTTGCCATTTTAAATTAGTTATCAAGTTAAAAGGTAATAGTGTTAAAAGTTTTATATTGCCCCGATGGGGTTTTATCATTTTCCATTAACAATTAATCACTTACCATTAATAATTATATCTCAATCTTCTTTTTCTTATCGAAATAATGAGTATGTAACAACTCATGCGATTTCGCACCGCAAGGTTCACCAAGAAACTCGGCATACAATTTTTGTATGTAGGGATTCTCGTGTGATTTACGGATTGTTTTACCCGCATCTTCTTCATAAATTGCTTTTTGACGTTTCTTAATCACATTTACGTCACCATGATGGTAAGGCTGACCTCCGCCACCAATACAACCACCAGGACAAGCCATTATCTCAATAGCATGAAACTCTGATTTACCATCTTTTATGTCGTTAAGTAATTTTCGTGCATTACCCAATCCATGAGCAATACCTATATTAATAGGTAATCCGTCGAAGTCGATAGTTGCTTTTCTGATTCCTTCCAGGCCGCGTAATTCTTGAAAATCCACACGTTCAAGTTCTTTGCCGGTGTGTAGTTCATAGGCTGTACGAACAGCTGCTTCAATCACACCACCTGTGGTTCCGAAGATAACACCTGCACCGGTTGATTCTCCCATAGGACGATCGAAATCGTCATCGGGAAGAGCAGTGAATTTAAGGTTTGCATTCTTAATCATCTGAGCAAGCTCACGTGTAGTAATTGAGATATTAACATCAGGATCGCCGTTAACGGAGAACTCTTCACGTGATGCTTCATACTTCTTAGCCAGACAAGGCATTACTGAAACCACAACCAGATCCTCACGTTTCACTTTAAGCTGATCGGCAAAATAGGTTTTGGCTATTGCTCCAAACATCTGCTGAGGCGATTTGGCTGTAGATGGTATATCTTTCATTTCCGGGAAATGATACTCAAAGAAGTTTACCCATGCCGGACAACATGATGTAAGCATAGGCAGTTTAACATCTTTATCGCCAATTAAAAATTTATTCAAACGTTGCAATAGCTCTGTTCCCTCTTCCATAATGGTAAGGTCGGCACCAAAGTCAGTATCAAACACATGATCAAACCCTATCTTTCTCAATGCAGTTACCATTTTGCCGGTAACCAGTGTTCCTGCATCAAGGCCAAACTCTTCACCCAGAGCAGCACGCACCGCCGGAGCCGTTTGTACAATAACTGTTTTTGTTGGGTCAACAATGGCATCCATAACTTTCCATGTGTAATCCCGCTCAATTAATGCACCTGTAGGACATACGGCTACGCATTGACCACAAAATGTACAATTAGTATGATCCAGATCCATCTCAAAGGCAGGGGCTACTACTGACTCAAAGCCACGATAAATAGCTGACAAAGTACCAACTGTTTGCATATCGTTACAAGCAGTTTCGCACCGGCGGCACATTATGCACTTATCTATCTCACGAATTATAGCCGGTGACTCATCACCTTTATAATGCGATTTTTCTCCCTGATAATGTATCTCACGAATACCCAGATCCTGAGCCAATGACTGTAAATCACATTTACCGGACTTTGCACACACCAAACACTCAAAAGGGTGGTCAGACAGAATCAGTTCCATCACCGTACGGCGAGCATTTATAACACGAACCGAATGAGTACTTACTACCATTCCTTCGCTGCATTCTGTTTTACATGACGGAGCCAGATTTCGTCTTCCTTCAACTTCAACAACACAAACACGGCAACCTCCGGGTTTATTCTCAAACTCCATGTCATCAAGTTTCATGTAACATAATGTTGGGATGTCTACACCTATTGTCTTAGCCGCCTCCAAAATAGTTGTTCCTTTCTCTACAACTATCAGGTTACTATCTATAGTTAATTTTACTATATCCATTTAATTATGATTTTAGAATTAATCTTCATCGACAGTGTGGCTTGGAGCTACGCCGTCGATAGTAAAGTTATTCAATAAAAATTGCTCCAAACTTACATTTCTCCATACATGCCCCGCACTTGATACAGGCAGCCTCATCAATAACATGAGGCATCTTTTTTTCGCCGGAGATAGCATCAACAGGACATACACGGGCACACAAAGTACAACCTACACAGGCATCTGCATCAATAACATATGACATTAATGCTTTACACTGCCCTGAAGGACATTTTTTATCTTTAACGTGAGCCATATACTCATCAGGAAAATTATCCATAGTTGACAATACCGGGTTTGGAGATGTTTGTCCCAGCCCACACAGAGAAGTATCTTTTATCACATTCCCCAGATTACGAAGTTTGTAGAGATCTTCAACAGTACCTTTACCTTGTGTTATTGTGTCGAGCATTTCGTACAGACGTTTATTACCGATACGACATGGAGCACATTTCCCGCAAGACTCTTCAACAGTAAAATCGAGATAAAACTTAGCCATAGATACCATACAGTCATCTTCGTCCATCACTATCATTCCACCTGAGCCCATCATTGAACCCGAGGCAATCAGGTTGTCGTAATCAATATGTATATCGAGGTGTTTTTCGGTCAGACACCCACCGGAAGGACCTCCTGTCTGAACAGCTTTAAACTTCTTACCATCTTTAATTCCACCACCGATATCAAAAATAACCTCGCGTAAAGTAGTTCCCATTGGCACTTCTATCAGTCCTACATTATTAACCTTACCGGCCAGGGCAAACACTTTTGTTCCTTTACTCTTTTCTGTTCCTATGCTGCTAAACCACTCAGCACCCTTAAGTAATATGACAGGAATATTGGCATAGGTTTCAACGTTATTGACATTGGTAGGTTTACCTTTATAACCACGTTCTGATGGGAACGGGGGTTTAACGGTTGGCTCACCTCTAAGTCCTTCCATTGAGTGGATAAGAGCTGTTTCTTCACCACAAACAAAAGCACCGGCACCATAACGTAATTCAATATCGAAACTAAAATCCGTTCCAAAAATATTATCACCCAACAAACCGTACTCACGGGCCTGGTCTATTGCTATTTTTAACCTGCTAATAGCCAGAGGATACTCTGCACGAATATATATCAGGCCTTTACTTGCACCGGTACAATAACCGTTAATAGCCATCGCTTCAAGTACTGTGTGCGGGTCACCTTCAAGTATGGAACGATCCATAAATGCACCGGGGTCACCTTCATCAGCATTACAAACAACATATTTCTGATCAGCTTCGACTTTACGTGTCAGCTCCCACTTTAAACCCGTTGGGAAGCCACCGCCACCGCGACCACGTAAACCTGATTTTTTCAAAACATCAATCACCTCTTCAGGTGTCATCTCAGTTAGAGCATTTCCCAACACAGCATATCCGTCACGGGCAATATACTCATCAATATTCTCAGGATCGATAAAGCCGCAATTCCGTAATGCAATACGAATCTGTTTTTTATAAAATCCCATGTCTTTTGAGTCGGAAATTTTCATGTTTGTTTCAGGATCGGTGTAAAGAAGTCTTTCTACTTTACGGCCTTTAACCAGATGTTCGGAGACAAGTTCGGCAGCATCATCCGGTGTTACATGAACATAAAATGTATTGTCAGGCACCATTTTTACAACGGGTCCCTTCTCACAAAAACCAAAACATCCGGTTCTAACAACCTGAACTTCATCCTCAATACCATTATCCTCAATAGCATTGATCAGGTTATGAACAATTTCTTCACTTTGTGAGGCACGGCAACCTGTACCGGCACACACAAGAACTTGATTTTTATACTTTACCATAATAAAACTATTCTTTGTTATCTTTATCTACAGTTTCATAACTAACCGGTATAATACCATCAACGAGTTCGCCGGCCACGATATATTTGTCTATTATCTCCTGAGCTTTTTTGGTATCAACATAACCAAACACCACCGGCTCTTCGTCCGGAAGAGTAACCTCAATGGTTGGCTCGGCATAACAATAGCCCATACATCCTGTTTGAGTAACAACAACATCTATGGCACGATTATCCAATTCATTTATCATGAAATCCATTATCTCTTTGGCTCCGGAGGCAATTCCGCAGGTAGCCATCGAAACCTTAATCTGAACCATTTGATTGGGGTGTTCTCCTTTTTCCCGCAGGTTCATCTTCGACTGAAGTTCTTCCCTCATTTTTTTAAGGTCACTTAACGATTTTACTTTCGCCATTACAGAAATTATTAATGTTTATAAATATCTCAATTAAACTCAACTCCTATATGGAGTAGATTTTCTTTTATCATATCTTTAAGAAAACCGGTTACTTTCGGTATTCGTATATCCAAATCTCCAATTGCGTTTTTAACATCTTTGGTCGACAATTCATACTCTTTATCATTCTTCAGGTATGTGAACATAAAATTCACTCTCGGATTTCCGGTAATAAGCAGTGCAACTGTTACATACAGATCACCTACAGGCGGGCAATCAATATTTGTCTTTACAAATGTTGCCGTTAATACTGTACCTGTACCTTTTGCCGATGAAATACTCACTTCTCCACCGGTTTGTTCAGCATGTTGTTTAAGAAACGGAATACCCAATCCAACTTTACGTGTTGTGCGGGTAGTATAAAATGGGTCAGTAACCTGCTTTATTGTCTCCTTATCCATACCAAAACCATCGTCTTCAATTCGTATTGTTATAGCTTCTACTGTCTCTTTCACCTCAATAACCACATTGTCAGCCTTTGCCTTTATTGAGTTCTGTGCAATATCCATTATATGTTCAGACAGGTTTTTCATAAGCCCCCTATAATTCCATTATATTATTTGAATATCACTCCCTCCCTTTAGGGGAGGGTCGGGGTGGGGCTGGTTTCTCAAACTTTTTCTTAACTCCTCAAATGTTGCCTCCTCCATCAGCAACTCGATAGGTTTCGTTCCGATTTGCTCAGGATGATGTGCATCTGAAGAGGTGATGACTGCTAAGTTTTTGGGCAATGAATACGTTTTTATTATCATCTCCCGACGCGATATATCTGTTAGCTCAACACCATCCAGTTTCAAATCAACAGGTATAAATTCTAACTGACTAATCAAACTATATGATGGTCTGTCGATATGAGCAGCTATGAACAGGCCGTTTAGTTTATGCACTTCCTTTTCAATGTCACCAACAGACTGATCTAATGCTGAGATTAACAGTCGTGTCTCCTCACCGGCAATCATCTCGTTTTCATCTACCCAAACCTGATCACCGAATTTATCCGGTACATTTTTGATGTTCGACAAATGAGCATCCAGATATACCTGAAAAGCATCCAGTTTCTCAAAATTTTCAAAGAACGCCAGGCAATGTGCCTCCTCCTGTGTTGTTATCTCCACTCCGCAAAACACCTTCACTCCAACTTCATCTCCAATACGTACAACTTCACGGCACTGCCTTGTTGTATTGTGATCGGTTATCCCGATTATGTCTAGTCCTCTTTTTTTCGCTTCACTAATTATCCGTGCAGGGTTCATCTCAAGGCTGCCACATGGCGATAACAATGTGTGAATATGCAGGTCTGCACGGAAAAGCCCCCTCCGACTCCCCCGAAGAGGGAGAGAACCATTAGAAAAGTTACTTTTTGTAACTCCTATTAAAGCGTGCTCTACATCCTTCTTTCTCTTCATCTTCTATAATAATATCCCTCCCTTTTGGGGAGGGCCGGGGAGGGGCTTTTATCTCATCAATAATTTATAGAGCATGCCCGACATTTCGAATGATTCCATATCTGTTCCTAAAATTGGAACTTCCTCCTCAATGCTATGTTTTAAAATTTCCTCTTCAGGAACAATTCCTTTAATAAGGATAACTGCTGCAAGGTCTTTTAATGATGCCACAGCCATAACATTTTTATGATTTTGTAAAGTGATCCATATCTGCCCCTCCTTTGCATTTCCCATAACATCACTCAAAAGATCGGATGTATAACCACCGGTTACCTCCCTGTCTTTTATTGTTTCACTGTTGCTAAATACTTTTAGTTGTAGCTTTTCCACTATTTCAATCAGCTTCATTTTCGGCATCTTTTTTATTGCAATTTTTATCTAACCTATCATCCCCCCATACTTTCTCAATTATTCGTATTGCATGATCGTTACTCAATTTACGACTTTTTTCCATCATTCGCTGTATAAAAATGCAATTTGAAAGATGAGCTTTGTTCCGCACAATGTCTTCAGCCAGACTCTGACAGTTGGGAGCACCACATGCACCACAGTCAATCCCGGGCAAAAAACACATGAGATGCCTTATTCGTTGCACCTTACGATAAGCCACTTCCATATTCTCATCCAGCTTAAACATAGAACGAGGTTTAATATCTTCAACTGCCACATTGTTTTTCAGATACTTTGTATATCTGCTTACCGGAAGGTTCTCTACGGAATTATCTTTTAATGTTGCAGCTTTTGTTCTAATTCGCTCTACAGTTAAAAAGCGATTTTCAGTCATGAGAATGCCACCGGCACACCCATGATCACAAGCCCTGAGTTCCAGGAAATCAACATTAATTATATCACCGTTTTCAACTCTTTCAAGAAACTTCATCACATTGTGAACTTCATCAATAGCCAAACAACGACCTTTCATATTTTTAGTCTCTCCTTCTGTCAGGCTCCATTCCAACACCTTGGCTGACGTTTCCAACAGTATATCACTTTCGGGTACTTTTTCTTCTGAGCGTGTCTTGAAAATATGGTAAACTTTATTATAAAGGATATCCATATTTATTACACCATTAAATACCATTTCATTCTCATCACAAACACTCTTTAAAGCTGCTATCTTAGCTGCACAAGGAGTAACATAAAAAACTCCTGTTTGATCCTGTGGAATACCTTCATCCACAAGATGTTGTCTGCAATACAAAGCTGTTGAATCAACGGGTGTCTTAACCGGTATTATATTTTCTACCATGCCCGGAAATCTAATCTGAATAAGCCTTACAATAGCAGGACAGAACGGGCTTATCAACGGTTTTTCACGGCCTGAGTAATACTCGTCAAGCATTGCCTCGTTAATAACTTCCACACTATCTTCTGCCAGAAATACATGTGTAAAACCAGTTTCCTTAATTGCATCAATAATCTCTTTTATTGGTATTTTTTTTGAGAACTGTCCGAGAAAAACAGCTGGAACAATTGCGACACGATATTCATAATCAAATATCTTTTTAAAATCATCTTGCTCAACATATATAGCATTTACGGGACAGGCTTTCACGCACTCACCACAATCGATACAATAATCTTCAATAATAATCGCTTTTCCGTTATCTATACGTATTGCATTTGTAGGACAAGCCATCATGCAGTGGGTACACCCATAGCACAACTTCTTATCTACTTTTAGTGCATGATAAAAATAATCATTACGCATAGTTTCCAAAATTAAGATTTCAAATAAGTTTTAAGTTCCACTAATGTTCCTTCTCCCAATTTGCTTGTAACCTTCAATTCATCGGCATTCTTTTTCATATTCGGAAGTCCCATGCCGGCACCAAACCCCATCTCCCGCACTTTAGCCGAAGCAGTGGAGTACCCAACTGTCATTGCCAGATTAATATCCGGGATGCCTGGTCCTTTGTCCTCTATTCTAACATAAATACGTTCTGCATTTATATCTGCCTCAATGCTACCGTTGTATGCATGAGCAACAACATTAACCTCCCCTTCATACAATGCCACTACGATACGTTTAATCACTCTGGCGTCAACATTCAATTGCTTAAGTACCTTCTTTATGGCACTTGATGCATGTCCGGCTTTTGAAAAATCACCTCCCGCTATAGTGAATTTAAACTTCATTTGATTAGCTTATAGCTAATAGCCATTAATAATATTTTTGACCCATTTCCTGTTTTGTCAAGATTTTTGCATTCGCAAAAAATTCTGCCAAAACAGTTCTTTTTCGTTTTATTTTCCCCGGGTTAAAACCCGGGGCTATTGTATTTTCACCCCTATGGGGTTTTGCCATACACCTGTTGCCCTATCCTGTTTTCTTAAAACATTTAGAGGGCTTAACCTGCCAGCTTCAAATAATCGAATCCTCAAATAAACAAATAACCAATTCATCAACACTTATCATTATCAATACACTGGTTCTAATCCTGCATCATATAGCAAACCAACGGTCCTGAATACTGAGTACTTACACTCAAGTAAAATCATGTCATTCTCCATAGCTAATTTTTTCATCTCATCGGTAACTTTCTTGTTCCTCACAAATAACAGACAAGATATGTCAGCCATCTCAGCAGTTCTTAGGGTTTGCATATTTGTAAGTCCGGTAATGAGCAACAGGTCATCTGTATCAAGGGTTAACACATCACTCATTAGATCACTGGCAAAGCCGTTTTTTACCTGCTTCTCCATAAACTGCTCACCACAAACTACCGAGGCATCAACAATATCACATATCTCTTTGATTTTCATCAACTTTACTATTATAATCTTTTTCTGTTCTTGTTGTTGCAAAATTAAAGAATTTATTCATCATTATAAAGAGAGAGCAATAGAGAAAAAAGTAGTTATATAACATACTCAGGGAGGGGTTGCAATTCAAAAAAAATTATACAGAATAAATATCCTGAACCTCTATAAATTGAAAATTGCATTATAGATATTGATGCAAGTTTGCAGGTGTCAATAAAGTTTTATAAGTATCCAAATTTGTCAGCCATAAATATTAATAACAGTGATAAAGAGAATGCAATAATTGGAGCTATAATCCACATTAAGAAAAATTTTCTGACTTCAGTCTTTCTGAAAATATTCTTAGCTCCTAATTTTGCAACACCTATCCCTAAAATTGCCGCAACATTCAATTGGACTAATGAAGTAGGGATTCCTTTTGCTATTGAGGCTGACAGCAATAAACTTGCAGATACAAATGCAATCACAACAGCTTCAAATTTACCGAATAATACGATCTCCTTTCCTGTATTCTTCACAATTTTATGCCCAAATATTGAACTTCCTATTCCAAAACTTGGTGCTACAACCAGGGTTGATAATATCATAATCAATATAAAGTTCTCATCTACTGAAATGTTAAGTTCATTTGCAGTCATTGAGGCAATTGGTCCGGCTGCATTAGCAACATTATTTGCTCCTATTGAGAAAGCAACATATAAAGACATTAGTATTAACAGTCCGTTCCAGACTGGTTTAAGATTTTCATTTTGCGCTCTCTGTAAGGTGTATCCCCTTTTTCTCATAGGACGATAAATATATTTTCCAATAAACAGACTGATGAAAAATGAAATTATTGGTAAAATGAACCAGGTGGGAATGATTTCTAAAAATAATTTTTCGGTATTTAAGCTATTAAAATATACTGCAACAGCAGTAACAGATAGAACTGTTGCCTGACTGGTAGATTGAGGTATCCCTGCTAAATTAGCGATTAGCAAAGAGATAGCCACAGAAAAAAGAATAATTGAGACAACTGTAAACGACATCATCTCAGGTGCTAATAAGTCTTTTCCCACAGTTGTGGCAGTACCTTTTCCTGCGATAATTGCACCTAAGAAGACCATTATTCCAAATAAGCCGGGAATTAAACTTTTCCGTATTACATTAGCTCCGTATGCAGCAGAAAAAGCGGGAGCTGTTCCACTGCCACCCATTGTTATCGCTAAAAACATAGCTATAATAAATGGAATCAAAAGATGGTTGAATAATGGCGAAATCATATTCTATTTGTCAAGTCATAATTGAATTATGAATCAAAAATACAATAATTACTGTGTAATGGAAAAAATAATATTTAGCCAAAAACAAAGTTTTGCGGAGTAATAGTATAATTTACTTTCTTTGTAGTATGTTAATTGAGATCATAAATAATATTGTTCTTTTTGGATATATTTCCGGTAGTTTGTTGTTTTTTGCTGCAGGAGTTTTGTTTTTGTTTGAGGGCGAAATGAGAGCTTCATTCAGGTCATCTCTTTTTATTGTGTTGTTGGTTGTTTTGGTGATGTTTGTTTTGTCAGGCATGAATGGAGTGGAATATGTTACTGTTCCTTTGTTTGCGATTTCCGCTATTGTTCTGACATATTTGTTTATTCCGCAGTTTTTATTTTCTAAGAGTAAAGAAGAAATTCCAAAAGAGAGGATTGATGAACGGAATACCATGTTTTCAAGAAATGAGCTTCAGCCGGGCACGGATCGTTTTGAGAGTTATTACAGAGAATTTCCGGGGCATCGTGAAAAGGATGATGTTTTCAGGAAACAGGCCGGGCTTTTAAGTAAGAAATCAGCGTTTTATCATCCTTTGACTTTTGCAATGGCTGATGCAGGATTTTATACTGTTGAGGCTTTTCATCCTCTTGTATCTGGTGTTCCCTCTGATAGTAGTGTTTCTGTTGACCGGGATAAACTGAATAGTTTTATTAGGCATTGGTTACATAAGAGAGATGTCGTGTCGGTAGGGATTGCAGAAATGAAACAGTATCACTGGTATTGTACAGGTGGGAGAGGTGATAGATATGGAAAAAATATTTTATCAGATCATCCGTTAGGTATTGCTTTCACTGTAGAGATGGATGATGAGATGGTTAATTGTGCCCCATATAGTCCTATAGTTATGGAGTCGGCTCAACAATACCTTAATGCCGGTACAATTGCAGTTCAATTGGCAGCATTTTTACGTAATCTGGGTTATGAGGCAAGAGCCCATATCGATGGTAACTATGAGGTTGTTTGCCCGTTAGTGGCAAGGGATGCCGGACTGGGTGAGATTGGTCGTATGGGATTATTGATGACTCCCGGGTTGGGCCCCAGGGTTCGTGTTGCCGTAGTTACAACAAATGCGCCGCTAAAGCCCAATGGTCGTAAGTATGACTCTTCGGTAGAAGATTTTTGTAACAAATGTTTGAAGTGTGCAGATACATGTCCATCATCAGCAATAGCTTTTGAAGGGAAGAAAGTGATAGGCAGTATTAAACGATGGCAAATCAATTCGGAGAAGTGTTTTACATACTGGTGCAGTACAGGAACGGATTGTGGAAGGTGTATTAGCGTATGTCCATACTCTCATCCCGATAATTTATTTCATAACACAATAAGATTCTTTATCAGGAATTTCCCAAATTTCAGAAAACCGGCAGTAAAGCTTGATGATTTTTTTTACGGGCGAAAACCTAAGTCACGTAAATCTCCAAAGTGGATGAGGGTGATGAGTTGATGTGCTGATTTGATGATTTGTTGATGTGATGATTTATTCCCCTCCTCGGAGAGGTTGGGGTGGGTGAATTATTTGCTAATGTGTTGAAAATATACAAATTACTAATAGCTGCTAGCTGAATACTGCTTACTGTTAATTGCTTACTGCTCGTTTTTCCCCCATAGCTTATACAACCGTTCTTTTATTTTTGCTTCAGTTTGATTGTGTTGTGGAGTATACAATTCTTTGTTTTTAACATCATCAGGCATATAATCCTGTTTTGCAAAATTACCCGGAAAATCATGAGCGTATTTATACGATTTACCGTAATCCATATCCTTCATCAGTTTTGTTGGAGCATTACGCAGATGTAGTGGTACAGGCAGGTTACCTGTTTTTTTGACTAGCTCCTGAGCACTGTTGATTGCCATATATGCCGAGTTGCTTTTAGGACTTGTTGCCAGGTAGATGGTTGTTTGAGAAAGTATTATGCGAGCTTCAGGCCACCCTACCATGTTTATGGCTTCAAAGCAGTTAGTTGCAAGTAGTAGTGCATTAGGGTTTGCAAGACCTATATCTTCCGAAGCGGATATTATCAACCGACGTGCAATAAATTTAGGGTCTTCACCTCCTTCAACCATACGGGCCAGCCAGTAAACTGCAGCATCAGGATCACTGCCCCGGATAGATTTGATAAAAGCAGAGATAATATCGTAATGCATCTCCCCGTTTTTATCGTACTGAGCGGGATTTTGCTGTAGGTTGGTTGTAACATTTTCGTTAGATATCTCAATCCTATTACTCCCTGCATCTGCATTAACAAGTAGTTCGATGATATTTAAAAACTTACGGGCATCACCCCCGGCATATTGAAGTAATGCGTCGTCTTCAATGAGTTTAATCTCTTTGTTTTTAAGAAGTATATCTGCTTTTTGAACAATGTCAAGTAGTTTCAATAGATCATCTTTTTCAAGAGGCTTAAGTACATAGACCTGACAGCGAGACAACAGGGGAGATATAACTTCGAATGACGGATTTTCGGTTGTGGCTCCAATAAGTGTCACAACTCCCTCTTCTACAGCTCCCAGCAGACTGTCTTGTTGCGATTTGCTGAAACGATGTATCTCATCAATAAACAGGATGGGAGAGGGGCTGTTAAAAAACTTTGTTTTACGTGCTTTTTCTATCGCCTCCCTAACGTCCTTAACACCTGAGCTGACAGCTGAGAGTATATAAAACGGGCGTTGCAGCTGATTGGCAATAATTCTGGCCAGAGTGGTTTTACCAACTCCGGGAGGTCCCCAAAGAATAATTGATGATATCGTTCCTGAGTCTATCATTCGGCGTAAAACCGCACCTTCACCCACAAGATGTTTCTGCCCTATGTAATCTTGTAACGTTTTGGGGCGCATTCGTTCAGCCAAAGGAGGGTATCCGTTCATGTTAGTTTGTCAACTAAAAAGTTTATGTTTCAAATGTACGAAAAGAGATTTATAAATTTTTACCTTGTGCAAGTTTCTATTGTAAATTTTTATGAAGGCATTATTGATTAATATTTTAATTGTACTAATTATGACTATGGAGGGAGTTGTGGCTCAAAACACTGAAAAGATAACGTTTGGAGCAGGATGTTTTTGGTGTGTTGAAGCTACTTTTCTGCAAATCAAAGGTGTTGACAAGGTTGTTTCAGGGTATATGGGAGGCACGAAATCAAAACCTACTTACAAAGAAGTGTGTACAGGACTTACCGGGTATGCTGAGGTGGTTCAGGTAATATACAATCCTGACAAGGTTTCATTTACAGAGTTGTTGCAGGTCTTTTTTGTTGTTCATGACCCAACTACACTAAACCGGCAGGGATCTGATGTGGGAACGCAATACCGCTCTGCAATATTTTATCACGTACAGGAGCAGAGGGAGGAGGCCGAAAAAGCTATTGAAAAGTTGAATATTTCAGGCATCTATGATTCTCCTATTGTTACTGAGATTACTGAGTATAGTGAGTTTTATCCTGCTGAAGATTATCACAACGATTATTATAATAATAATAAAAGTCAGCCGTATTGCTCAATAGTTATTACACCAAAGTTGAGGAAGGTTGAGAAGGAGTTGAAAGAGTTTTTGAAGAATAGAGTAACTCATAGATGTGTTTTTTTTCTATTTTATTACTTTTGCAAATTCTTTCTATTTTAATAAAAGTTTATGAAACGGTTATTTTTTAATAAGGGCATAACTCTTAATGAGTACCTGGTATTAATTCTTCGCATATCTTTCTTAATGGTGTTCTATACACTCTTCAGGGGGGTGTTTTATTTTTTCAACAAGGATATGTTTCCTGACATCTCTATGGATAACTTGTTAACTATATTTTACGGAGGGTTTAGGTTCGATATTAGTGCTATAGTATATCTCAATATTTTGTACGTTTTATTTTATATGGCTCCTTTGAAGATTAGTTTTAAATATAGCAAAGGGTATCAGCGTTTCCTTAAGGGTTTGTTTCTTACTTTAAATGGAATCGGGTTTGCATTAAACTCAATTGATATAATTTACTATCGTTTCATTTTAAAACGTACTACTTATAATGTAAAAGATATATTGGCAAATGAAGATAATTTGGGGAGGTTATCATGGCAATTCCTTATCGATTTCTGGTATATATTTATTCTATTTGTTGTTATAATGGTTTTATTATCCTGTAGCTATTCATTAGTAAAACCTAAACCAATAAAATTCAAAAATCATTGGTACTACAGTATTACATCGGTAGTCGTTTTAGCATTTTTCATATCACTTATGGTAGCTGGTGCACGTGGCGGGTTCAGGCATAGTACACGACCAATCAGTCTTAGTAATGCCGGCAGGTATGTAAAAACTCCTGATCAAATGGCTCTGGTATTGAATACTCCTTTTTGTATAATTAGAACCTGGAATAAGAGAAGTTATAAGCAGAGAGATTATTTTAAAAGTAAAAAAGAACTAAATGCGGTATTCAACCCTGTTGTAAAAGGAGATACAACACAATTGATGAATAAGAAAAATATTGTGATTTTTATTCTTGAAAGTTTTAATCGTGAATATGTGGGTGGATTAAATCGTAAATTAGATGGAGGTAATTATCAGGGTTTTACCCCTTTTATTGACTCTTTACTAAAAGAGGGATGGGCATTTACAAATGCTTATGCTAATGGAAGAAAATCAATTGATGCAATGCCTTCCATAATAGCCAGTATTCCTTCACTTGTGTTACCTTATGTAATATCTGAATACTCCTCGAATCATGTAAATAGCCTTGCAAGTTTACTGGGTGAGAAAGGCTATGAATCAGCATTTTTCCATGGCGCTCCTAATGGGTCAATGGGTTTTCAGAGCTTTGCCAATCTTACAGGTTTTGACCGTTATGTGGGGAAAACAGAGTATAATAATAATGATGATTATGATGGGATATGGGGTATATGGGATCATAAGTTTTTTGAGTTTTTTGCTAATGAGATGAACAAAATGAAGGAGCCGTTTTTCACAACACTGTTTTCCGTCTCTTCTCACCATCCGTTTAAACTCCCCGAAGGTTTTGAAGGGAAGTATCCTAAGGGGTATCTGCCGGTTCATCAGTGTGTTGGTTATACCGATGATGCATTAAGAAGTTTCTTCAATAAATCTAAAGAGATGCCTTGGTATGAGAATACTATATTTGTGATAACGGCAGATCATAGCTCAGTATCACACTTTAGAGAATCTCAGACTAACTTAGGAGCTTTTGCTATTCCGTTACTGTTTTATTCTCCCGGTGATACAGCTACGAAAAAGATAAATGATTGTCCGGCTCAACAAATTGATATAATGCCAACTCTATTGAATTATTTGAATTATAATTCGGATTATCTTGCTTTTGGCAACGATTTGATGAAAAATGAAAAGATGGGAGTTCTCAATTATCTTGAAGGCTATTACCAGTATATTAAAGATGATATGGTAATGTATTTCGATGGAGAAAATACAACAGGAGTATTTAATTTTAAGAATGATCCGTATTTACAATTGGATATTAAAGATTCTGTTGATTATAGTAATTATGAATTGGAGGTGAAAGCTATTGTTCAACAATACAATAACAGAATGTTGGAAGATCATTTGTTACCTGAATAAAAAAAACCATACTCTCAAATTATTATGAGAGTATGGTTTTAATAATTATAACTTTCCAATTATTTTTTCTTGGTAGCAGTTACAGGAAGATTACCTTCAGGTGTTTCAACAATACCAGTCATTTTGTTGTCTTTTAATACCAGTTTGGCGACACAAAGCTCATACTCAACTTCGAACTCAAAACTTACTTTGTTACCTTCAACTTTAAGGTTTTTAGCCATTATTACATCGTAAGTAGTAACAATTTTGATTTTGTCTTTGCCATCTTCTTTGTAAAATACAACTTCGCCTTCCTGGTAATCATAAGGAGCATCAGGAGCTTCAATTTTCCAGGTGCCGGCAAGTTTCTTTTTAACGTCAGATGCCTGAACGCTGGTAGCAAAAGTAAATGCTAAAAGTAATGTTGCAATGCTTAAAACAGTTTTCATAATGAAATCATTTAAATAATTAATACTATTTTTTTAGTCTGTTGATTAATAACGATGCAAATATATTATTTCAATTAAGGCATCCATTTATTGAGGTGCAAAAAGACAACTGATGGGATAAACGGGTACTGTTATTGAATTAGGGATTTGAATTGTGGGATGTAACTGCGGGATACGGGGATGAATGAGTTAATGCTTTTTACTTTTAATACGAAATTCCTACCCTCTTTTCTCATCCAGAGAACATTATCAAGATTTACCATAAAACTCCGATGACATCTTAATAATTTTAACGATAATTGAGTCTCTTCAATTTTCTTTAATGAAGTTCTGATCATCTGCTTGTTTACTTTATCCTCATTAGAGAAGAATACAGTTACGTAATTGTCAGTTGATTCAAGATAGAGTATGTCTTTACTTTTTACACTGAATTTAACCTGCTCTCTTTCATCTTTAAAACTTAATAAATCTATGTCTTCAGAGGTAAGTACCTTTTTTAAGCTCTTTTCTTTATTTATTTGGATGAGTGTGATTATAAGAATTGAGAAAGAGTATGGCAGTACAGCAATTTTTGCAGTGTATTTAAAGGTGGTTTTCATATCTTCAAAAAAGTTGTAGTCAGGATCACTGTACAATACAGACATAAAAATAGTTATAAGAATAACCTCTAAAATAAACCAAATAATAAAATGTTTTACTCTAAATGTTTTAATATTTATTAATGGTCTGACAAATAACTGAGATATAGCAATTGGAATAGAGCCGAAAATTCCTAATCCTGCCAAACCAAACCACCCCATACTTAACCAGGAGTTAAAACTAAAAGGTTGGAAAACAACCATGAAAAATACACTATAAGCCATAATTATACCTACATGAATTAATCTGTACTTCAGTTTATCTAAGTAGGGGAATGGATTATTGAGAAATGTAATTATCATAATTGCTTAATCTACTAATACACTAAATTAATTGGTTTAATCTGATTGTACAAATGTTATTATTCTTCCATATTGTGAAATACATTGGTGACATCGTCGTCATCTTCAAATTTCTCAAGAAGTTTATCTATTTGTTCTTTTTGTTCAGGAGGTAATCCTTTGTTGGATATTTTACTATTTTAAAAAAAATAGATTGTTACTGTGAGAAATATTTTTTAAGAAAAAGGTTTTATGTTGTTTATGGTGAGTAATCCAATTAACTTCTTTTTAGTTTCTTTTCATCCACATCTAATATCCAATATCCCCACATCTCTACATCATATATCGAACATCCTAAATCCCCTTAGTATTTGTTTGGGTCGCGTTGAAAAGTATAACCAACTGACCATTCAAAGATATCGGCAACACCTCCGTGCGCTTTAATGGTAAGACCTGTGTGAATACCACTGTTAAAACGATATCTTATCCCTGCACGTTCATAGTAGGGTGTGCTTTCATCATTCTCTTCGTTTCTTTTTAGGTAAAATGCTATTCCGAGTGGTACATAAAGATTCTTATTAATAGCCCACTCCCAATATCCTACAACAGCACAAGAAAAGGCTTTGCTAAATGCTGATTGATCTGAATCGTTTCTGCTTTCGGCATCTGCTGAATAGAAGAAGTCCATTCCAATACCTCCTCTGTATTTGTAATTTATCTGCCGGAGATAATTTGCAGTTAGTACCATTTTCAAATGGTTTTGATCATTTTCTTTACTATAGTTTTTACTACCTGTAGAAACAGTGATATTCCATAAATTATGCCGGATATATTTAGGGATATCTCTCCTTTCTAGCAATACTTCTTGTTGCGAAAGTTTGTAACTAACGCCAAGGGTGAGTGGAATAAGGTTGACTCCAACATTCGGTTGTTGCAACGACCCATTGGAGAAGTGTTTGAATCCAAAAGATCCGTTAAGAGCAAATCTTTTGCTGAGCCGGTAATTCATTACAAAAGCTAAATGAACATAACAGTTCCTTTCAGTCCCAATAAATATATTGGCCGGATTGTCTATCGAGTCATAAGCATTAAAATTATAGGAGAGGCCAAAGGCGGCACTGTAAGAATATGTAAGTTTTTTAGCTTGTTCAAATTTGAAAGGCATTGTCATGAAAAAATATATTGCTGCTGGAGTGCCGATATCTTCATTATGAAATGTTGATGAGTAGACGCCTAATCCAATAATTGGCCTGCGGTAAACATTGCTGTAAATATTATCAGGATCACTTATTCTGAATCCTAATCTATAATCAAGGCCATTGTAGTATGAAGCATTAACAAGTTGGTCTCCCAATTCAGAGTCATTACCTAACATGGCACCATTTTCAATTCTGAAATCAAGGTATTTTATGTATTTACTCCTTTTTACCAATACCGAATCGGAATATTGACTGTAGGATAGTGACGCGATAAATAGAAAAGAAATAGAGAAAAGTAGTTGTTTTATTTTCATAGTATTTAAGTTTTGGGACTCGTTGTATTTATGGTTCTGTTAAATATAGTGACTAATCAAATTTGCCACTGATTCACAGATTCTAATATTATTAACGAAATTAAACATTTGAATGAATTATTAGTAATATTTATTTATAATTCTGATAGTCTAACAACTATTACTCCTTTATTGTTTATAATTATGAATTTTGTATGCCCCACATCTGAACAGATATGATTGTGGTGTTAGTTTAGTTATGGAAATCTTGAATTTAATTATTTACGATACTTGACACAGAGTTAATTTGGTTGTAAATTTATAATAAATTACATATTTATTAAGTACAACAATAAAGACTATTATCATGAAAAAAGGAAATGTTAATCAAAAATTTAGTTTAGTGTCGATGGGTATCATTATGGCACTGATCTGTGCCGGGATAATCTCCTGTACAGGTCAAAACGCTGCTCAGAAAGTGTTTGAAGCTTACGAGTTGAGGATAACCGGACATGCCGATTCTGCTAAAGTATTGCTTGAACAAATTACGAATGAAAACCCGAAAGATGCACTTGCCTGGTTTGAATTGTGCAGAACCACCCAGCAACTGGGAATGGCCAATCCCAGAGCGATAAAGGAAACATTGGATGAGGCTTTGAAATACATTCATCTGGCTGTAGAAAATGACCCGGATAACGCGATGTACCTTTCGTGTAAAGGCGGTATTGAAACCCTGCAGTTTTATATGGGTATGCAAATGGGTGACGAAAATGCAGCAGGATATCTTGATAAATTTGAGAAAACTTATAACTCAGGTTTTCAATTAGACCCTTCCTATTACGAAAACAAATTAACTTTGGTTGAGTTTTTTGGCGGATTGCCGGTTAACATGGGGGGTGATCCTGAAAAAGCAGAGAAATATGCCAAAGAACTTGAAGATGCTGATTTGGTTTATGGTGCAAAAGCACGGGAAATATTAATGCCTGAAGATGCCGATTATGAAAAATTCTGGAAAGAGATTGTAGAAAAGGAGTCAGGAAACGCTGATGCGAATCAGGCATTAGGTAGAGTATATTTGTTCAAGCAAAATATTGATGAAGCAGATAAATACTATCAGAAAGCCATCGATCTTGATCCATCAAAAAATGCACTTTACTTAGACCTGGGCAGATATTATATGATGATTGCCATGCGAAACCCTGCCCTAATCGACTCTGTAGCACCTTTGGTTGAGGAGCAGTTTAACAAATTTCTTAACTCTACCCCAAAACCAATTAATCCGATGAAAGCTTGGGTATATGGTACACTATCTATGATATACCATCGTGCCGGAAATAATGAACTTGCAGAAAAGTATAAGGGAATGGCTAAGGAACTGGATCCATTTTATTCGCGTGCATCTGCAAAACCCGGTAAAGCGATTTACAGTCCGCCGGATGTTGTGGTACATGAGCAGAGTTATTATCTTTCACCGTTTTAAATACTGAGAGAAAACCGCAACAAAAATTGTAACGGAAAATACTGGATTTGGAATACTTTATGGCATATCAACTTTTGGATCAAAAGATAAGAATGTTAGTGTTGGCTTGGGCTATGGCTATTCAGGAGGTGGATGGGCAGAATCTCCCATTATAAACCTTAACGCCATGATTCGTACAGGAGCAAGGGGGTATTTTATAACTGAAAACTACTTAATTCAAAGTGAGGGAATAACTATGGTGATTTCTTCATTTGGAGGTAGACAGATTATTAAAAATATTGGACTGGATTATGGTCTGCTAATCCCTCTCACTAGTGTAAAGATTGATTTCAAATCTATTTTTGCTGAAAATGAAAATGCAGGCGTACAGTATGGTGTTGTTGAAGTAGAGGAATATAACTTTGAACCGCTGGTAAGTTGCCAGAAAAGTTTTGATTTTTTAAATGCTGCTGATTATGTGGATTTCTAGGAACTCTTTAAAATAGTTTTATTACAGCCTGACTGAAATTACCAGTCAGGTTTTTTTTATTCTTCATCACGAATGCTACAGCGAACGGGACCGACTTTCGCTTTATCTTCGCTGAGCACGTAAACTCGGTTCCCTGACCCTTTGGGGCGGAAATATAAATTTCATTTGATACCTACTGGGCTCTGCCCGGGGGTAGTTCATTAATTACTTTTTTGATAATTTATTTGAAGTTTCTGTTATTTCACTTCTCCCCTTATTTCATTCCTTAGCAGTGCTACTTTCTTCATTAACTTACTAATTGAATTTTCGAATTAACTTCTATATTTAATACCAATATTATTAATTACTAGTGTCAAGTCAACTTTAAAGATTCGGATTGAGATTGCTTCATCCTCGTGCCTCGTCTTCGCAATGACGTCACTGCGAGGAAGAATGACGAAGCAGTCTCCACCCAAAAGACATATTTGATTTGTCACTAGTGTCTGGTTAATTTTTACAGTGAGGCTGTTCCATAGAACGAAATATCCGAATATTATTAACTTTGTTATTACGAAGCAAGAAATTGTAAGCTAATTTTACAAATTTCCTGATAATGATTTTTAAAAAAAGAATTATGATTAAAAAACGGATTTTTATTACCGCCCTATGTGTATCAATGTTAGTTTCGTCTCTTCATGCCCAAAAAGCAAATGTCTATGAGGAGTTAATTGAATTTAAGACCTACCCTTTTTCCGATCCGAATCCGGTTCCGGAAATCAACAGAATATATCCCTATTTCTATTTTCATGGATATACCAATAAGCCGGTTCAGCAAAAATGGAACATGGTGGTCTTAGAAAACGAATATGTAAAAGTTTATGTGTGTCCCGAAATTGGTGGAAAGATTTGGGGAGCCATCGAAAAATCTACAGGAAAGGAATTTCTCTATTTTAACCATGTTGTAAAATTTAGGGATGTTGCTATGCGGGGACCCTGGACTTCAGGTGGGCTGGAATACAATTTTGGAGATATCGGCCATATTCCAACCTGTTCAACACCGGTTGATTATATCACAAAGAAAAATGATGATGGAAGTGTTTCGTGTGTGGTTGGTGCAATTGATTTACCATCGGGAACAAAGTGGAGTGTCGAGATAAAAGTTTCACCCGGCAAAGCTTTCTTTGAAACGAAGACAAGCTGGTTTAATAATACTGAATTGCCGTGTACTTATTATCATTGGATGAATGCAGCAGCCAAGGCATCAGACAATCTGGAGTTTATTTATCCAGGCAAAAACTGGATTGGACATGGAGGAAAAGAAGGCAATTGGCCAAGTGAAAATGGAAGAGATATCAATTGGTATAAAAACAATAATTTCGGAAGTTACAAATCGTACCATGTTCTTAGTTCTTATTCCGATTATTTTGGAGGGTATTGGCATGATGATGATTTTGGATTTGGTCATTACGGAGATTTTGATGAGAAACCCGGAAAGAAATTATGGATATGGGGTCTTGCACAAGAGGGAATGATTTGGGAAGATTTATTGACCGATTCAGATGGGCAGTATATTGAATTTCAGGCGGGAAAATTGTTTAATCAGGCAGCAAACAGCAGTACATTAATTCCTTTTAAACATAAAGAGTTTGCACCCCACGATGCAGATATTATGAACGAGACCTGGTTTCCGCTTAAAGCGACCAAAGGAATGGTTTCCGTTTCACAGTATGGCGTTCTTAATCTGCTAAAAAATAATAGCAACCAAACTATTTTGCTGAGTGCATTACAGGAAATCGATGATGAACTTAAAGTGTATATAAATGGAAATTTGCAATTTTCGGATTTTGTAGGATTGAAGCCTCTTGAACTATTTAAAATGTCTTTTGAGACAAGTAGTACAGATGAAATTAAAATCATTTTGGGAAATAGTAAACTAATCTATTCTTCAAATAAAATTGATGTTTTGGTTGAACGTCCTTTAAAAGCCAATGACGATTTTAATTGGGATTCGGCCTATGGATTATTTACAAAAGGATTGGAATTGGAAAAGCAGCGTGAGTATTCTGGTGCAAAAGAGGCATATAATAAAGCTTTGGAAAAAGACGCCGGATTTTTACCCGCATTGAATCGTTTGGCATTAAGCTTTTATCGACAAATGGATTATGTAAAGGCTCTAAAATATGTGCATAAATCTTTAGCAATTGACACATATGATGGAGAAGCAAATTATTTGTTGGGTCTGATTTGCAGGGAAACAGGTGATAATACTACTGCAAAAAGTGGTTTTTCTATTGCAATGGGAGCTATTGCTTACAAGTCGTCAGCAGCCACAGAATTGGCAAATCTGTTTTTAATTGAAAAAGATTGGGTCAAGGCTAAAAAATACACTTTAAAAGCACTCGATTTTAATCAGTATAATTTGGATGCCCTTAAAGTATTGGCTATTGCAAATCGTAAACTTGGAAATGTTGAGGAAGCAAAAAAAGTACTGGTCAAAATTTTCGAGTTAGATGGTACTATTCATTTCCAACGGTTTGAATCCTTTTTGCTTTCAAATAGTATTTCTGATAAAGAGCTGTTTTTAACTCGGATTACCAATGAGTTACCACATGAAACTTTTTTAGACCTATCCATAAATTATTACAAAATGGGATGTGAGGAAGAGGCGATTAAAGTTTTGGAACTTGCACCTGAAAATCCTGTAGTTGATTTATGGCTGGCACATTTGAAACCTGATGAGAAAGAGGTGTATATCACAAATGTATTGAATCAGTCTCCTGAATTTGTTTTTCCTCATCGTAAAGAAACTGCCAAAGTTTTGATGACATTTCTTGCTGAATACCCAAACTGGAAATTGCACTATTACCTAGGACTTATATTATGGAATAAAGGTTTGATAGCTGAAGCAAAAGAGGAGTTTATGGCTTGTGGAAACAGACCGGATTTTGCTCCGTTTTATTTGGCTAAATCGAAGTTAATGAATTCGAAAAATGAAAAATTTAATTGTATGCAAAGAGTAGCGGAGTTGAGTCCTGAAAGTTGGCGTGCAGCATTGTCGTTGGCAAATTTTTATATCTCAACTGAACAACCTGCAGAAGCACTGAAATTAATACAACCGTTTGTAAAGAAATATCCTGAGCAATCGGCAATTGGATTGTGTTATGCCCAATCGTTAAGTGCTCTAAATAATTATGAGGATGCCATTTCATTTCTTGTAAAGTATAATGTTTTACCGTTTGAAGGTGCTACTGTCGGTCGTGATTTGTATCATGAAGCTTGTGTTCGGTCAGCATTCTCGGCATTGAATAATAGAAAATATAATAAGGCCATTAAATTTGTTAAGCAAGCAAAACTTTGGCCTGTAAATCTTGGCGTAGGAAGACCGTACAATGTGGATGAACGATTGGAAGATTATATTTTAACAAGAGCCTACAAATTGAAAGGGGATAATGAGAATGCTGCAATTTTTGCCTCAAAAGTGATGAACTACACTCATCCTGATATTCAACAAGAAAATTCAGCCTTATATCTTCAGTTGGTACTTTTAAATAGAGATGGACAGGATATAAAGGCTGAATTATTACTTGCTAAACTCCTACAGAAGTACCCTGAAAGTAATTATATGAAATGGGTTGCCACTAAAATTGTGAATGACCCGAAGTCGAAAGAAATTGAGATGACAATAAAACATGACTTCGAAATAAGTATGCCTTACGATACGCGATTTAAGGACAATCGATTTCAGTTGCTTTTGGATTTATTAGATGTGATTGAAAAATAATTTTTATGAAATATAAGTAGCTTTACTTTATATGTGAGTGAGTTGTTTTATATAGCAAACTGTGTTCCGAATAGAATGGATATCTTGTTGTCTTTTTTGTCACTCTCTTTGAGTTTAACATTTGATTATATTTTTTTTGTATATTTAAGGAGTTTTAAACTGATATTTTTATGAAGGCTAATGCATCTTCGATTGAGGAAATCAAACTGATTAAATCATTACAGCATGGTGATGTTTTTGCCTTCAATACCCTATTTCATAAGTATAGTCAGAAAATATATAGTTTTGCCATAAAGCATCTGGAGAATGAAGAGGATGTTAAGGATTTGTTGCAGGATGTTTTTATTACAATCTGGAAGAGAAGGAAAGATATAGACCAGAACCAGTCCTTTAATGGATATATATTTGCCATAACTCTAAATTCAATACGTAAATATTTTAGAAAAAAGGTGAAAGACCGAAAGTTGATAGAAAAATGGCTGGAAAGTACCAAATCTTATTCTGAAACTACTAAACATACTGTAGAGTATGATAGTCTAAAAATTAGAGTTGACGATATTATTAAAGAGCTTCCTCCTAAACGAAAAATGGTTTTTCTCTTAAGCCGGGGAAAAGGACTCTGTAATGAAGAAATTGCTCAGGAGTTGAATGTTACAAAAAAGACTGTTGAGAATCATTTAAATTTAGCTCTAAGGCATTTAAGGGAAAAGCTTGTCAAAGAAACCTTCTTATTAATTCTTTTTTTCACACTTTTTATCGAATAGATTGGGTGTAAATTCATTTTGCTGGATATTAATATATATGAGTCTGTTAAAATGCATTTGTCGGAATTGCGAACAGAGTGAGGCAATCTCTTCATTCTGCTGACTGTGAAGTTTAATTGCCTTGGGTACTTTCAGTGACATATTTAGTGCCTTTTTAAACTGACCCTCATATAGGTATTTGTACCATGGTGTTTGATTTTTTATTGCTGAAGATTGTAATTAGATATGTTGAATTCAGGGTTAGAACAAAATAGTAAAAAGATTATGATACATACGGCATTTGATCCGGAACTATTAGAGAAGTTTTATCGTCATGAGTGTTCTGACGAAGAGATTTTTTTGATAGAAGAATGGTTTGTCGGATTAGACCATAGGAAGGATATAAATTTGCGAGTAAGCGAGGAGTGGGAAAATACACCATTAACTGGCGAACAAAAAGAATTGTTACAAGATATTCTTTATAAGATTCATTTTGACTTACGTGTTGAGGAGTTTAAAAAGGAAAAAGGGAAGAGTAAAATATCAGTTATAAACAAAATTATTGCTTCTGTTGCTGTTAGTGTAGTATTGGTGTTATTTGGTTTATGGCTTGGGAATAATTATGGCTTGGGTACAAAGAATAATTATTCAGAGATTCGTGCTCCTTATGGTTCACGGGTTCATTTTGAATTACCTGATGGTTCAACCGGATGGTTGAATAATGGAAGTTCGTTAAAATATCCTATGAGATTTGTGGGTGGTAAAAGACAGGTTTTCCTTGTTGGTGAGGGATATTTTGATGTTGTGCATAATTCAAATAAACCATTTGTTGTGCAAACAGGGAATATTAATGTAGTTGCATTAGGAACCTCCTTTAATGTTCAAGCATTTAAAGGCGATATCGAAGAGGAAATTACGCTTATAAACGGTAAGGTTGTTGTTAAAAGAAAACTTTCTGAAAATGAATTCAGTGACATAATAGTTATGAAGCCGGGTCAGCATGTTGAGCTAAATGTTAACACAGGGGAAATTACATTTCTTGAACAGGAAACTGAAAAATATGTATCATGGAAGGATGGGAAGATGGTGTTTCGTAATGATCCTTTATCGAATATTATTAAAGAGATGGAAAGGTTTTACAATGTAGATATAGAAGTTAAAGATAAAGAGTTATTCAAGTATCATTTCCATGCCACATTTGATGATGAAACGCTTTATGAAGCGCTTAGACTTTTGACGTTAAGTACTCCTATGAAATATAAAATAAGTAAAAGGGTGAAATCAACAGATGGAACTTACGAAAAAAGAAAAATTGTTCTTTATATTAATAATGTATAATTGTTATATTAACTTAACTAAATCCAATTGCCAATGAAAAAAGTAATAAGTTAAAAAAAACAGGAAAGCAATGGCCGTTGCTTCCCTGTTAAATTAGCAGATTAAAATGTATGTATTACTAATTTTAAACTACCAAAAAATCATGTAAAATTATGAAAAAAACTTTAGTAAAGCCGAAAGCTGATGAATATTTTGTTAGCTTTCTAATTAAATTTATCAGAATTATGAAGATTTCTGTTTTGCTACTATTTATGGGGTTTGTAACTGTTTTTGCTTCTGAGACTTATTCTCAGAAAACAAAGCTTACACTTGCCATGAATAATGCTACAGTTGAGCATGTGTTGAATAAAATTGAGACACAGAGTGAATTTTATTTTCTATACAGTCATCAGCTGGTGGATGTGAGTCGTAAAGTTGATGTTGATGTGAAAAATGTCAGGATAAAAGATATCTTAACCCGGTTATTTACAGGGACTGATGTTAAGTATTTGGTTCTTGGGCGTCAGATTATTTTGACTCCTGAACATATTTTAACGGATAAAAATGTTATTAATATCGAATTGCAACAGGGAATAGTTGTTACCGGAAAAGTTGTTGAAAACAACGGTAACCCGTTACCCGGTGTCAATGTTTATGAGAAGAGTAGTCCTTCACGTGGTGTTGTTTCCAGTGTTGATGGAACATACTCAATTACTGTATCTAATGCTGATGCGGTTTTAGTATATTCGTTTGTTGGTTTTGAAAACCAGGAGATAGATGTTCTTAGTAGAACGGTAATTGATGTTACTTTGATTGAGTCATCAATTATTTTGAATGAAGTTGTGACTGTTGGATATGGAACACAAAGAAAAGTGAACTTAACGGGTGCCGTTGAGAATGTGGCTATCAAAGACCTTGAGAGTCGCCCACTTACTACTACCAGTGCGGCATTACAGGGAAAGGTAGCCGGAGTTTATGTCACTCAAAATTCTGGTCAGCCGGGATATGACAATGCTACAATAAAGATTCGCGGAGTAGGTACACTCAACAATAATAATCCATTAGTTTTGATTGATGGAATCCCTGGATCTATGAATGATGTGAATCCTATGGACTTGGAAGACATTTCGGTGTTAAAAGATGCTGCAGCGTCAGCTATTTATGGAAACCGTGCTGCTAACGGAGTTATCCTGATTACCACAAAGCGTGGAAAACAAGGAAAAATGCAAGTGGAATATTCAGGTTATTTTGCGGTTCAGAAAGCAACCTATCTGCCTGAAATATTGAATAGTTATGAGCATGCTATGTTGTACAATGAGGCTGCCACAAACTCAGGAGGATCGCCCAAATACACTGATGATGAAGTTGCCAAATTTAAGGCTAAAAATGATCCTTTATACCCTGATACCGATTGGCAGGATGTTATGTTTGCACCTGCAAACATGCAGAACCACCATTTACGTACTAGCGGAAGTTCGGAGAATCTATCTTATGCATTTTCTGCCGGTTATCTGAATCAGGATGGAGTACTGATGGGAAGTGGGTATAAAAAATTCACGTTCAGATCAAATATTGACTCCTATTACTTGAAAAATAAAAGATTACATGTGGGAATAAACATGGCAGGAGTAAGATCCAGTAGAGATGAATCCCCTAGAGGAACTACTGCTGTTATACGTGCTATAAACCGTGCTGATCCTACTAAAGTGGTTACCTATGAAGATGGGACTTATGGATCAGGCGCAAGAGAGATTGCTACCATTCAATCAGGAGGTAATAATAATCTACTGAACAATTCATTTACCGGAAAGTTGTTTGCTGACTATGAGATTATGAAAGGGTTGAAGGCTCAATTGAGTTATGGTGTTGATTGGTACCATGGATTAGCCACTCGTTATTATCCCAGTTTGTCGTTGTATAACCATCTGAACGATACTCATACTACTTACTTGTCGGAATTAAGAGAGTCAAATAGTGAAGCATTCAGTACTATATTTAATGCTCTGTTGAATTACGAAGTTTCTTTCGTTGATAAACATAATTTTAAAGTGCTTGCAGGCTATTCAGAAGAGACTTGGAGGAGAGACTGGAGTAATGGATTCCGGAAAAACCTATTGAGCTCTCAGCCGGAATTAAATATTGGTGATGTATCAACACAGACCAATGCAGGTGGTGCTGATGCCACAGCTTTACGGTCCTATTTTGCCCGAGTGAATTATGATTTATCCGGCAAATACCTTCTTGAAGCGAATATTAGATACGATGGATCCTCTAGATTTGCTGAAGAGTTACGCTATGGAACATTCCCTTCATTTTCTGCTGGTTGGAGAATATCTGAAGAGCAGTTTATGCAAAATGCAACATTCCTTGATAATCTGAAAATACGTGCTTCTTGGGGGCAATTGGGTAATCAAAACATAAATACCTATTATGCAGCCTCTGATATTTTAGCAACAGGTGCTGATTATACATTCAATGGAAATTTTGTACCCGGTGTTGCTGTTACCACATTAACCAATAAAAGTACCACTTGGGAGACCACTACTCAAACAAATATTGGATTGGATGTCAATCTCTGGAGAAAATTCAGCCTTACGGCTAACTATTTTCAGAAAATAACTGAAGATATTCTGATGACTGTACCTATTCCTATTACACTGGGAGCTTTGAACAGGCCTTATCAAAATATTGGCACAATGGAAAATACCGGTTGGGAACTTTCTTTAGGGTATAATAACACGTTTGGAAATAGCTTTAGATTCAATGCAAATCTCAATTTGTCGCATGTGAACAATGAGGTTACCAATCTTAATAATTTGGGTCCAATTTATGGGAGTAAGACAATCCTGACTGAGGGGGAAGCATATTGGTCATTCTATGGATATGAGCATGTTGGCATATTCCAATCTGACCAAGAGATTTCGACCTCTCCAACACAAAGTGAAAATCCTGTCCCCGGGGATATTAAATTCAAGGATCAGGACGGTGATGGAATAATATCTCTGGATAAAGACCGTGTTGTTATTGGAAGTCAGGTGCCAGATTTGTTGTATTCCATTCAATTAAATGGTGATTGGAAAGGTTTTGACTTGAAAGCATTTTTTCAGGGAGTTCAAGGTGTAGATGCCTATAGCTCATTAGAACTGGTTTCTCCATTTTTTAATGGTGCCAGTTCAGGCAAATGGCTTTTAGACCGTTGGACACCTGAGAATCCGAGTACAACGAATCAGCGTGTTTTTCTTGACACTAAACGGCCTGGTATTGTATCTACCTATTATTTAGAGGATGCTTCCTACCTGAGGTTGAAAAACATTGAGTTGGGATATACTATTCCGCAGAGTGCCACAAGTAAAATTGGTCTTTCGTACCTGAGGGTATTTGCAAATATTCAAAATGCTTTTACTATTACCAATTATAAGGGATTCGATCCTGAAAAACCAGCAGGTAATACAAGAAGTGATGCTCACCCACAGGTTAGAATCACTTCACTTGGATTATCGGTTCGATTCTAGAATAATACGTTATGAAACTTAAAAAAAATAAGACAATGAAAATAAATATATATTTAGCACTAATCCTTTTGCTCTTTATGTCAGTAACTGGCTGCAAAAAGGATTTATTGGATATTACGCCGTTGGATAAAATTAATCCGGATGATTTCTTTAAGAATGCCAAAGAGGCTGAAATAGCACTTAATGGTGTCTATAATGCCGTTGAAGGACCATGGGATGTGCGTATCTCATTCGATGCAATGAGTGATGATCTGTACGATCAATACCCATGGGAGGGGCCTACCGATATTGGACGAGGTAATCATGGGCCTACAACTAGCTATATGAGGTGGAAATGGAGTAATGACTACCGAGGCATTGCCCGGGCGAATCTTTTTATTGCCAATATGGAAGTAGCCGAATTTGAATCTGATATTAAGGATCGAATGATTGCTGAAGCAAAATTTATGCGGGCCTATTTGTATGCTGACCTCGTGGATTTTTATGAGGATGTACCTTTGGTTTTAGAGCCACAGGAACTTGCAGATGCCAATATTGCGAAATCACCTAAAGCAACTATTCTTACAGCTATCTATAAGGATTTGGATGAAGCCGCTCCCGATCTTCCAAATGGCTATTCTGGAGGTGATATTGGCAGAGCCACAAAGGGAGCTGCTTATGCAATAAAAGCCAGAGTAAAACTATACAATGGTGAATGGGCAGATGCTGCTACTGCTGCAAAGCAGGTGATGGATTTACCGGGATATGGATTGTATTCGGACTATGAAGGGCTCTTTTCTGTAGCGGCGGAGAATAACGAAGAAATCATTTTCGACATCCAATATATGAAGGACAAGAAGAGTAGTGGTTATTCTACTGTTATCAGAAACTGGAGGTCATTCGTTCCTCTGGTAAACCTTACCAATGATTATTACATGGCCAATGGTCTTCCTATTACTGATGGTGGTTCCGGTTATGATATAACTAATCCTTTTGATGGGAGAGACCCACGCATGTATGCTACCTTGCAATTACCGGGTAAAATAACAAATGGTGAGGTTTATATTCCAAAAAATGACTTCAGCCCTTCAGGAATGGCATTGAATAAATGGGTTGAATGGGGGAATAATGAATATTGGAATTCAGAGGTAAACATCATTGTGATGCGTTATGCGGACGTGTTGTTGATGTATGCAGAGGCTCAAAATGAGAATGTAGGTTCGGATGCATCTGTTTATGCCGCAATAAATGAAGTAAGAGATAGAGCCGGAATGCCTGATGTTCTTGCTGGCCTTTCAAAAGATCAGATGCGTGAAGAGATTCGTCATGAACGACGTATTGAATTTGTGGCAGAAGGGTTACGTTATTCCGACATCAGAAGATGGCGAATCGCCGAAGATGTTATGACAGATGGAATTGGTTACAATCGTCATAAATTAGAAGATCCTTCAGATCCAACAAAATGGGTGTATGAGGAGATTGTTACAGATGCACGTACATTTGATGCATCAAAACATTATGTGTGGCCAATACCACAGGTAGAAATCGAAACAAATTCAGATCTAGTGCAACACACTGCCTGGCAATAGTTGTAGTTTTTTAAGAAATGGGATTGCTAAAATGCAATCCCATTTTGCTTTTTATTTTTTTGTTTGATATGATGCTTAAACCAGTGAAGTTAAGAATTTACTATATTGAAGTGGTTGTGTTATTTACAATTGGATGTTTTCTAATTGTGCCAACTGGCTGCAAGCAAAAAAGTAATAAAGGACAATTACTTGTTCGTAATATCCCTTTCAACCATTCTGAGATAAGTACCCAACGAGATGAATTTTCCATATTCAGACAAGTAGTAACATTCAAAACAGACTCTTCACTGAATGTATTTGTTGAGTATTGGGCAAATGAGAATAAAAAAGTTATTTTTCGATCTGATACCTCTTGGAATTCAAACAATCACTCGCTAAAACTCACTTCCTTAAAACCGGAAACAGAATATAGCTTTAAACTAATTCTGAGCAACTCAAGATTCTATTCTGAATCTGAAATACAACATTTCACAAGCCATTACATCCCGGTATGGCTAGATAACTACTACAAGCCAAAAGAAAATACAGTTAATATCGATGGGAAAATATTAATCTATCAACGAAAAAGCCCTGGTGTGTTAGTGTTGATTGATTCGAAAGGAGAAATTGAATGGTACAATGTTTTTAATAGCTTTCTGAAAACGGCTCGGTATTCTAAAAATGGTACCTTCTTGTGTATTTTGTCAGATCCCGGGTACAAAACAGCATACGGTAATCATATTATTGATTTGGATTATAAAGGTGATACGTTGGTTCATTTTCAAACAGGAACTGGCTCTTTTAACAAAATATTTCATCACGACTTATTGTTAGATGATAAAAACAATATTGTTGTACTAACGTTGGAAGAAAGGGAATTCGACTTGTCTTCTATTGGTGGTAAAGAAAAGGATATAGTGGCTGGAGATGGTATTCAGATTATATCCAGAAAAGGTGAAATCATTTGGGAATGGTCAGTCTTTGATGTGGAAGATCCATTAGTTGATTCGGCTATATTGAAGGATAAAAAGGATTGGTTGCATGCCAATAGCCTGTGTTACGATAAGGATAATAATTTTTTGATCTCATTTTATAAAAGCAGTCAAATATGGAAAATCAATTCACAAACAGGTGAATTAATGTGGAAATTGGGTGTGGATGGAGATTTTAAAATGACTAATGAATCACTTTTTTATGGAATACACTCAATTCATATCAATAATAAAGGGGATGTTATGTTTTTTGATAATGGATTGGAAAAGGAAATATCAAGAGCCGTTTCCTTGGAAATAGATGAGCAGGAGATGACAGTTAAAATAGTTATAAATGCACCTTTACCCAGTGAATTTTATTCACCACGGATGGGAAGTGCTTACTTATTCAACGAAAAAGAGATATTACATTGCAGTTCCAATAAAGATAAGGTGGTTGCAACTGATTTATGCGGTAATGTGTTATGGCAGTTTGAAACAGGAGGTCTGACCTATAGGGTGCAATTTATTGAGAATTAACGGGTTTTAGAAATGAATCAAATACAATCAATACAAATAATTGGAACGCAACGTTCGGGGTCAAATCTACTCCGATTAATGCTAAACCAATTCGACGAAATATCAGCTCCGCATCCACCTCATATTTTACAGCGTTTTATTCCGCTTTTACCAAAATACGGAGACTTAACAAATCAACAGAATTTTTTACAGTTGGTTGATGATGTTTGTGCATTGGTTGAACTTAACCCTGTACCATGGACTGGTTTGAAATTAGATAGAAGGGAGATATTAGAGCTTTGTAAAGAGGGTAGATTAATAGAAATATTTAGGGTTATTTACGATTTAAAGGCAAAACAGGATAAATCTTCATTCTGGGCTTGCAAGAGTATGACAAATATAAATTATACTAAAGATATTGAAGAATCAGGAATGCGCCCTTTGTATATCCATCTGTATCGCGATGGAAGAGATGTTACATGTTCATTCAAAAAAGCTATTGTTGGCGAAAAGCATGTTTATCATATTGCGAATCAATGGAGAAATAATCAGGAAGATTGCTTAAAGTTAAAGAGTAAGGTTGGGAATGAGCGTTTTATTCAATTAAGCTACGAGGATCTGATTCATTATCCTGAGAAGGAGATGAAGAGAATTAGTTCTTTCCTGAATATCAAATATAAACGTAAGGTATTTGATTTTTATAAGTCAGAAGAGTCTCATAATACTGCTATTGCCGGGAAAATGTGGGCCAATGTTGCCAAACCAATATTAAAAGATAATTGTAATAAATATAATACGGAACTATCTGAAATGGAAATTGGAATTTTTGAAAAGCAAGCTGGTGAAATGCTTGAAAAATTAGCCTATAAACTTGAAAAGTCAGGTGTTATTAATGGTAGAGCGTTTACTAAAATTGAATTAAACTCATTTGATACAGAAAACAGGTTATTGAAAGAAAAGGCTTTGAGGTATACAGATCCTGAGGGGATAAGACTGAAAAGAGATCAAAAACTTCTAATATCCGAGATACAGTCACGTAAATAATTGTTCTATAAATCATGAAGATTTTATATTTAACCTTAATTATCACTTGCTTATCAATTCGTTCCGGTGTAGCACAGGAAAAAGTATTACTAAATCCGGATAATTACGGTATCGGGAATTGGGATGCCGATTCATTGGGTAATCACCGAGTTGTGGTAAAAGTTGAAAAAGCAACTAATGTAGCATGGGCACATATACCATGGAGGAGAAGAGATCTTAATCCTGAAAAAAAAGGGATAATAATTGTAGACTCTGCTTCAGGGCAGATTATTAAAAATGTACTTCCGGTAGATGTTAATCGTGAGTTTGGAAATATTCTTTTTCAGCCCATAACAGTTCCCGGCAAATACTATATTTATTACCTGAAACATTTTATGCATGGCCGTAGCAATTACCCGAAGGTTACTTACCCGGAGTTTGTGTCATTTGCAGAAAAAAACTGGCTGGAAAATGCCAAAGGCAAATCCAATAATCTAATTATACTCCCAAAAGCAAAATTGGTACAATTTCAGTCAATAGACCCTTTTAACTCGTTTTATCCCATGGAAGTTATTGCTACAAGGGAGGAAGTAAATCGTTTAATAAAAAACAATAAAGAATCAGACTATTATCTTTTTCCGGAAATCCGGGAGAATTCAATCAAAATGACGACAGATATCCCATTAAAATGGATTCAGGATGGGATTAGTAATAAGTTTTCAGGAAGAGCATTGAAAGGGGAATATTTTACATTCCAAATAGGCTGTTATGCAGCACAAAAAGATATTGAAAATATTGAAGTTGAGTTTTCAGGTTTAAGCAAAAATGGGGAAACGGTTGTTGATGCTACAGAATTTACCTGTTTTAATACTGAAGGCATTGATTGGGAAGGAAAGCCTTTCAATAAGGAGTGTGATGTTGCAAAAGGAAAGATTCAGGCATTGTGGATGGGTGTACAGATTCCGGTAGAAATTGAAGCAGGGGAGTATAAATGCACAGTTACAGTGAAGCCACTACATATGGATGAAACAGATGTACAGGTTAATTTGGTGATTTCTGAAATAGCAGTATTAGCATCAGGTGATAATGAACCTGAGAGATTGTCTCGCTTGCGCTGGTTAAATTCTACAATAGCTGAGGATGATGGGATTGTTGCTCCTTACACAGCATTAGAAATCAAAGGAAACACTATCAAATGCCTTGGGCGAGAAGTAACTTTTGGCAAAAATGGATTCCCCATCAGCATTCAAAGTTATTTCACTGAAAGTGTTACCAAGATTCAGGATATTGGCAGGGAAATATTGTCATCCCCTGTTAAATTAGTTGTAGAGACAACGCAGAAAACAGAAGAGTGGGCAAACCCCTCATTCAAAATCATAAAACAAAAAGAGGGAGCTGTTGCATGGGAAATAAAAAATGAAATGTCCTGTTTTAGGATGGATGGGATAGCGCAAATGGAGTTTGATGGCAATATTGAGTATAAATTGATACTTACTGCCACTAAAGACATTTCAGTAAAAGATATTCGTCTTGAAATACCGCTCCAACTAAATGCCACAAAATATATGATGGGACTTGGGGAAAAAGGTGGTTTCCGGCCTGAGGATGTTGATTGGAAATGGGCGGTTGAGAAAAATCAGGATGGTCCATGGATTGGAGATGTGAATGCTGGTATTCAAGTACGTTTTACCGATAACAATTATTCGAGACCATTAAACACTAACTTCTATCAGGATAAACCCCTCTACATGCCTGATTCATGGTGTAATGACGGAAAAGGAGGAATTACGATTGCTCAAAATGGAAAAGAGTCGGTTATGCTCAGTTCTTATTCTGGAAATAGGTTAATTAAAAAAGGAGAACAATTGCATTATTATTTTAACCTGCTTATTACTCCTTTTCGCACTGTCGACACAAAAAAGCATTGGCATAATCGGTACTACCATAGCTCACAACCCGTTGATACAGCACTTGCTCATGGAGCCAATACAATTAATTTACACCATGCTAATAAAATAAATTCTTTTATTAACTATCCCTTTTTTATACCGGAGAGAATGAAAGCTTACATCGATGAAGCTCATACAAAAGATGCAAAAGTAAAAATATATTATACAGTGCGAGAGCTTACTAATAAAGCACCGGAGCTGTTTATGCTCAGGAGTTTAGGCGAAGAGATCTTCTCATACGGAAAAGGTGGTGGGTTTTCGTGGTTGCAGGAACATTTAGACCCAAATTATATGGCAGCATGGTTTGTGCCATCAATAAATGATGCAGCTATTGTTAATACGGGTATTTCACGATGGCATAATTTTTACATTGCAGGGTTAGACTGGTTAGTAAATAATGTTGGTATCGATGGAGTTTATATTGACGATCTTGCCTTCGATCGCACTTCTATGAAACGTATACGTAAGGTGCTGGAACGAGGTAATCCAGGAGCATTAATTGATTTACATTCAGCTAATCAATTTAATCCCCGCGATGGTTTTGCAAACAGCGCCAACCTTTATATGGAACACTTACCATATATCGATAGGTTATGGTTTGGTGAATATTTTGATTACAATCTTCCTCCCGATTTTTGGTTAATTGAAACTTCAGGTATCTCGTTTGGTTTGATGGGGGAAATGTTGCAAGATGGGGGTAATCCATGGCGCGGTATGATTTTCGGAATGACAGGTCGTGCCCCCAGAGTAAATCTGTCACCTTTGTGGAAAGCTTGGGACGACTTTGGATTGGAAAAAAGTGAAATGTTTGGCTATTGGGATTCAAAAAATCCGATAAAAACAAACAGCGATAATACATATGCAACAGCCTATGTGCAAAAGGGGAAACAAACAATAATAGCACTTGCTACCTGGGCTGAAAATGATGATAAAGTTATGTTGGATATAAACTGGGAATTAATAGGATTAGATTCTTCGAATTCAGAGTTATATGTGCCTGCTATCAATGGTTTTCAAGATGAAAAAAGATGGGCTCCATCTAAACACATTGTTGTGCCCAAAGGGAAAGGTTTTTTAATTATTGTTCGTAAGAAAAAGTAATATTCCATTATTAAGTTTATGGATAAGAAGCAACACACAACATTAAGATACCTGTTTTTAACATTTTTAAAGATTGGTGCAATTTCATGGGGTGGTTTTATGGCTTTAATATCTGTTGTGCAAACGCAATTTGTTGATAAAAGCAGGGTTATTGAGAATGAGGATGTTTTGGATGGAATAGCTTTGGCTGGTGTATTGCCGGGGCCTATGGCTTTTAATGTTGTTGCATATATTGGCTATAAATTGAGAGGATTGAAAGGAGCTTTTGTTTCAATGGCAGGGATTATACTACCATCTCTTATATTGATGCTCATTCTATCCTACTTGTATTTTTCTTATGGGAACATTCCTGCCATTAGCCAATTTTTCAAAGGGATATATCCTGCTATTGCAGCAATAATATTATCTGTTGCTATTAATATGAGTAAAAAAAATATTAAGGATATTTATCAGATACTAATCGCATTATCGGCACTTGTTCTGTTAATCTTTATTAAAAGTTTTTATATAACAATAGTTGTAATATTGTTAGGTGGAGTTACAGGTTACAGCATCTACAGGCGCAGAATTGAAAATGCTCCTTTACCTATAGTTCGTAATGAAAAGTCAGGTCGTAATATTTTTCTTTTTCTTGGTGGATTTGTTTTTATTGTTGCATTATTGGTTTTAATATTTCCATTTTTATGCGATTCTTCCATGAGTACTACTTGTTTACTTCAACAAAAAATAAGTCTTATCTTTTCCGGGCTTAGTTTGTCGCTCTTTGGTGGAGGCTATGTCGTTATTCCCATATTAGAGAATCTTTTTGTACATCAACTTGGCTGGCTTTCGTTAAAAGAATTTGCCGATGGAATAGCTCTGGGACAGATTACTCCAGGACCAATTTTTATTAGTGCCACATTTATCGGATATAAAGTTGGTGGATTATGGGGAGCACTAAATGCGACATTTTTTATTTTCGTACCTCCGGCTTTATTAATGATATTGTTATCACATTTTATTGAACGCATTAAATACTCAATTACCATACAAGCTATTTTTAAAGGCTTACGGCCTGCTGTGATTGGAATGATATTCTCAGCTGTTTATACTATGGCAAAAAGTTCAGAAGTTATTTGGGCATCGTTAATCATATTTTTACTTGTATTGTTTTTAGCAATGTATTATAAGGTTAATGTTGTTTATTTGATCCCGATAGCCGGTGTTTTAGGAATTCTATTTATTTAATAACTTAAACAGGAGCCTCTCACCGGACTCGAACCGGCGACCTGATCATTACGAGTGAACTGCTCTACCAACTGAGCTAAAGAGGCGTAAATGGTTTGACTAAAATACATATAATTTTTTAATTTCCTTTTTCTTAAAATTAAATTATGAACATATTCTATTTTAATCTATTTTCACAAAAAATTTGGAACCCTATTATTAGAAATTACTATGAATACCACAATCTATTTTCTAATTACTCTTGCCTTTTTATTTAATACTACACTTTGGGGGCAGAATAAAAAAACAACTAAGGTAGCTTGTATCGGAAACAGTATAACTTATGGTTCAGGTATAAAAGACAAACCGAGGGATTCTTATCCATCTCAGCTTGCAAGAATGCTTGGTTGTGAATATGAAGTAAAGAATTACGGTTTTTCGGGAAGAACGCTTTTGCAAAAAGCAGATCATCCTTATATGAAAGAAAAGATGTTTTTGGATGCCATTAATTGGATGCCTGATATTGTTGTAATAATGCTTGGCTCAAACGACAGTAAGCCTTATAACTGGAGATATAAAGAAGATTATCAAAAGGATTATTTGAAAATTATAGAATCGTTCGATACGCTTAATTCAAATCCTGACTTATACTTGGTTGCACCTGTACCCGTATTCAAAGAGTGTTGTGACATTAGTGATGATGTAGTGAAAAATGAGATTTATCCATTAGTAAAAAAAATAGCTGAAGAGAAGAATCTGCTTTTCATAGATCTTTATACTCCGATAATTGGAATGGGGGATATGTTCCCTGATGGTGTTCATCCTAATGCTGCCGGTTCGGGCGAAATGGCGAAAGTTGTTTTTGAGTATCTAACCGGGGAAGAAGGAGTTTTAGTTAGCCAGGAATTGCCTGGAATAAAATCGGTGTGGCATGGTTTTGAAAAATATGAATTTGAGTTTGAAGGTCGTAAAGCTCATATTGTTAAACCTGAAGAAACTCTTGAAGGAAATCCGTGGGTATGGAGAGCTCGTTTCCCTAACTGGCATTATCAGATGGATAGTATTCTACTCTCAGAAGGGTATCATATTGCTTACATAAATACAAATAATATGTATGGCAGTCCACGGGCTGTTAAAGTTTGGGGCAGGTTTTATAAATATTTGGTCGACTTACATGGTTTTAATAAAAAGCTATCGCTCGAAGGTGTTAGCCGTGGTGGATTGTTTGTTTACAACTGGGCAAAAAGACATCCCGATAAGGTTAACTGTATTTATGCTGAAGCACCTGTGTGTGACTTTAAGAGCTGGCCGGGAGGATTCGGAAAAGGGAAAGGAAGTAAGGCTGACTGGGAACGATTGAAAAAAGAGTATGGTTTCAAATCGGATGAAGAAGCAAAAGCATATGCCTATAATCCCGTTGATAACCTTGAAAATCTGGCAAAGGCAAAAGTGCCTGTTCTTCACATGGTAGGCCTTAAAGATGGTGTAGTTCCTGTTGATGAAAATACAGATGCGTTGATTAGCCGCTATATAAAGCTTGGGGGTATTGCTACTGTTGTACCTTGTACTGAAGGTAAACAAGATTTGTGGGGGCATCATTTTGAGATTGAGACTCCACGTCTTGGAGCTGATTTTATTAAGTATTATACTGAATTGCCCAAAACCGCACTCAAATGTTCTGACTACCATCTGAAGCGTAACGGCTTGAAAAACTCTTTTATAAAATTTGAAAGAGAAAAGAAAGGAAGAGTTGCTTTCCTTGGAGGCTCTATTACGTATAATCACGGATGGCGTGATAGTATAAGTAGTTATCTGGAGAGACGTTTTCCGGAAACAGAATTTGAGTTTGTTGCAGCCGGAATACCATCTTTTGGTTCAACCGAAGATGTGTTCAGGTTACAAAGGGATGTGCTTAATGACGGATATGTTGACCTTCTTTTTGTTGAGGCTGCTGTAAATGATGGTGGTAAAGGCAGACCTGAAAGCGAGATAACCAGATCGATGGAAGGAATTGTAAGACATGCCAGAAATAGTAATCCTACAACAGATATCGTGTTCATGTATTTTGTTGATCCAGCAAAGATTAGCGATTACAACAATGGTAAAGAGCCTGACATAATTCGTATTCATGATAAAGTGGCTGCCTACTATGATATTCCTTCGTTAAACCTTGCCATAGAGGTTACTGACCGTATCAATGCAGGTGAGTTTACCTGGAAAGATGATTTTAAAAATTTGCATCCATCTCCATTCGGACAGGGAGTTTATGCCAGGTCGATGATTTCTTTTTTAGATGATGCATGGAGTGGTTTTGTGGCTGAGGATGATAAAATAGAGAACTACTCTTTTTCACCGAAGCTTGACAAGTATTGTTATGATAATGGAGTTGTGGTTTCTGCCGATGATGCCATACTTGAAAAAGGAGGGTTAGGTTTTAATTTTCAAAATGGTGCTATTAGTTCGAATGAGATTGTTTTGAAGAAAGGATGGACTTATTTTGATAACTGGAAACCTGAGATTAAAGCCAATACAAGGGCTAACTTTATAAAAGTGCCAATGCTTGTTGGTGAGTATCCTGCAAAGACTTTGAAGTTTCTGTTTAAAGGTAATGCTGTTGGTATTGCTGTAGCTGCCGGTCCTGATGCAGGAATTATTGAGTATCGTATTGACAAAGGTGAATGGAAAACAAAAGACCTTTTTACAAAACATAGTAAAGCTTACCATCTTCCTTGGTATTATGTGCTAGCCGATGCTTTACCATCAGGAAAACATACGCTTGAAATGAGGATGACCGATAAGAGAAATAAAAGTAGTGTGGGTAATAAATGTGTGTTGAGGTATTTCTTTGTGAACAGTGAGTAGTAAGTAGTAAGTAGTAAGTAATCAGATACTCAAATAAACAAATAATTATGACAAACAAAACAAACATTTCACAGCGTCTTCTTTCTCTTGATACACTTCGTGGTTTTGATATGTTATGGATTACAGGCGGAGGAGCTTTAGTTGTTTCTCTTTCCAAAGCTACCGGTGCCGGTTGGCTTAATGCTTTGGCACAACAGATGGATCATGCTCCCTGGCAGGGCTTCCATTTTTTTGATCTTATATTCCCTCTTTTTATGTTTATTTCAGGAGTAGCAATTCCTTATGCAATCATTTCTAAAAAGGAGAAGGGTATTTCAAAAAGTATTCTTTTCAGAAATATTTTTAAAAGAATGATTTACCTGATATTGCTCGGAATTGTATATAACAGAGCACTTAAAAGTGGTTTTGATAATATTCGCTTTGTCAGTGTGCTGAGTCAGATAGGGATTGCGTACTTTATTGCTGCATCCATTTTTCTGTATACTGAAAAATGGAGTACACGTATTTATTGGTTACTGGGAATTATAGCAGGTATTGCAGTTATTCAACTAGCCGTTCCCGTGGAAGGATATGGAGCCGGAGCTTTTACTCGTGATGGAAGCATTAATGCATGGCTCGACCAAAACTTTTTACCGGGCAGATTGCATGCAAAAATTTTTGATCCGGAAGGCATTTTGTGTATAATCTCGGCTTCAATAGTTACTCTGTTTGGGGCTTTTGCAGGTGGAATATTGCGCGACGGGAAAGATGCTAATATGCGCAAAACTTTGATTTTAGCTTTGTCGGGTGCTGTTATGGTAACTATTGCTGTTCTGGTTGATCCTGTTTATCCTATTATCAAAAGTATGTGGACTGTTACTTATGACCTGTTGGCGGCAGGGATAAGTTTGATGCTGCTGGCTCTTTTTTATTACATCGTTGATGTGTTGAAGTGGCAGAAATGGACTTTCTTTTTCCGGGTTATTGGCCTTAATTCTATTACTATTTATATGGCATCGGCAATGGTTAGTTTTTACTATACATCTGGATTTTTATTAGGGTCATTAAACAAATTGATGGGTGACTTTGGTATGGTATTGATAGTATCAGGAGTTATAGCACTTGAATGGGGATTGTTGTACTATCTGTATAAAAATAAAATATTCCTGAAAGTATGATATTTGATTAATCGATTCTGATAACGATAACCATGAATGAATAAGCCCCAAAGGGGCGAAAGCAGCACCTGTTAAATTATAGAACCTATGAAAAAACTAATTTTAATATTAACGATTCTTTTAGCACTCACGAATGTCAGTGCTAAAATCTGGACACCATCAGTAATATCCGATAACATGGTGTTACAACAGAATTCAGAATGTACCATCTGGGGATGGACTGACAACACATCAGAAAAGATTACCGTAACAGGTTCATGGAATAACGAACCTGTTACGGTAAAAGCCTGGCAAGGGTTGTGGTCGGTAAAACTGAAATCTTCCTCAGCAGGAGGTCCATACACTATTACCATCAAAGGGCATCAGACGATCGTTATTAATAATGTAATGCTTGGTGAGATATGGCTTTTATCCGGCCAGTCGAATATGCATCGAACTCCCATGCAGGAGTTGAACAACAAGGAAGAGGAGATCCAGAACGCCGATTATCCCGGTATTCGCTTTTTCAATGTTCCATTACATCAATCATCAACAAGGCAGGATGACACACCGGGTGAGTGGCAGGAGTGTACTCCGGAAGCCATGAAGTATTTCAGCTCCGTAGGTTACTTTTTTGGCAGGGAGATACACAAGAAGCTTTCGGTTCCGGTAGGTCTGATAAATGCAAGTTGGGGAGGCACGCCAATTAAGGTATGGATTAGAGACAGTGCTCTTAGGTCACATCCTGTAATTTTTGAGGAAATAAAAAAAATGAGAGTTACTCAGTGGAGGCCTCATAAACCGGGCTCATGTTACAACTCAATGATCTATCCTTTCATCAGGTTTAGTATTGCAGGTGCCTTGTGGTATCAGGGGGAATCGGACAGGCAGATACCTGAAACTTATTATCAGACGTTACCTTTGCTGATAAATTCCTGGCGTGATGATTGGGGAAAAGAGTTTCCTTTCTATTTCGTTCAGATTGCTCCCTTTAATTATAAAGATACAACTAATATTCAAGCAGCTATTGTTCGTGATGCCCAACTTCATACCATGCTTAATATTTCCAATACCGGTATGGTGGTAACTAATGATATTGGAGATGTGAAAGATATTCATCCGGCCAACAAACAGGATGTGGGAAAGCGGCTTGCACTTTGGGCTTTGGCAAAGACATACGGAGTTGAGGAAATTGTTTTTAGTGGGCCTGTTTACAAGTCGATGGAAATTAAAAAGAATAAAGCGGTCGTTTATTTTGATTATGCTGACGGAGGTTTGATGCAAAAGGGAAAGGAACTGAAAGAGTTTTACATTGCAGGAGTCGACAAAAAATTCTATCCCGCAAAAGCAAAGATAGCAGGTGAAACTGTTGTTGTATGGAGTAAGGAGGTGAAAGAACCTGTTGCCGTAAGATTTGCTTTTACGAATAGTGCACTGCCTAATTTGTTTAACAAAACAGGACTGCCTGCATCAGCTTTTAGAACAGATAGTTGGTAGGAAGATAATGGACTAATAATTCACTAAGCATATTAAAATAGTAGTTATAGCAAATTCTTTATCGATAAAATAATAATTAATATTAAACTCATGTCAAAATTTCAACTTTCATTATTACTATTATTACTGGTTTTCTCAGCCAAATCTATCGAAACAAACAAACTTAATTATATTGGAATGCCAGTCGGGGGCATCTGCGCAGGTCAAGTGTATTTGGGCGGCGATGGGCAACTTTGGTACTGGGATATTTTTAATATCCGGCGCATTAACTCCGGTGGCCCTGGCGACAAATTTTACATCAATCCAATGGTTCAGGACAAACGATTCGACCAGGGATTTGCAATTCGCATTAAAAATAAAATTACACCTTTTGTGAAACCATTACGAGTTGGTGGTTTTTCCAATATTGAGTTTGAAGGACAATACCCGATTGGAAATGTCGCATACAAAGAAAAAGGTTTTCCACTGGAAGTGAGTTTGAAAGCGTTTTCGCCTTTTATTCCTACCAATCCTGAGGAATCTGGACTACCTGCAATTGTAATGGAATACACCATCAAAAATAATGGGAAAGAGGCCGTGGAAGCCGAACTGTTTGGCTGGCTGCAAAATACAGCCAATTATTTCACTGCAAAAAGCAACAGTGGCGAGCATGTAAATCAAGTAATTAAAACAAATGGGAACCTGCAACTCATCTGTAAATCAGAAGGTGGGTCCATTCAAAATCAACCCGATTTTGGGAATATGACCCTTACTCTGCTTGATGCAGAAAATAGCTGGAGTACACCTCAAACTTTTACCGACATCGATTACAATTTATCCGAAGTTGTATCATCGGAAAAAACAGAAATAAAAGCTGCGTTGGGTGAGGTGTTAAATGGGGCTCTGGGAAAAACAGTTCAATTAAAACCAGGTGAAGAAAAAACAGTCACCTTTATTTTATCGTGGTATTTTCCAAATCTCAACCGAAAAGAGAGTGGGTTTCATAACCTGAAAAACCAGGAGAATCTACGTTGGTATTACAGCAGTCGCTTTGCCTCTTCTTCCGAAGTTGGAAGTTATATTGCTCAGAATCGGAAAGAATTAATCGGAGTGACAAAAAAATGGGTTGCAACATGGTACAATTCCACTTTACCCGTGTGGTTTCTCGACCGTACTTTTGTGAATACGAGTACTCTCGCCACAACTTCTTGTTATCGATTAGATGATTTAACCGATGACCCCGACAATGAAGGACGTTTTTATGCTATGGAAGGTGTATATTTGGGAAAAGGTACATGCACACATGTTTTTCATTACGAACAAGCACTGGGGCGCATTTTCCCTGGCCTGGCACTGCAACTGCGCGAACAGGTTGACTACGGGCTTTCATTTAAAAAAGAAGGCATAATCGGTTACCGTGGTGAATTTAGTAAATCGGGCCATCAAGATGGCCGGGGTTATGCAGTGGACGGGCAAGCAGGAACGATTTTGCGCACTTACCGCGAATATACAATGTCGCCCGATAATTCATTTTTAATTCGCAACTGGTCGAAAATCAAAAAAAGTATCGAATTTATGATTTTACACGATGCAAAAAAGACGGGCAAACCCGATGGAATTTTGGAAGGCGCTCAATACAACACCCTCGATCGAATGTGGTATGGAAAAATTGCATGGACAAGCAGTATGTACAATGCCGCATTGCGTGCCGGAGAAGCCATGGCCAACGATGTGGGTGACAAGAAATTTGCAAAAGAGTGCAACCGAATTGCAACTCTGGGCTATAAAAATATGACAGAGCAATTGTTTAACGGCGAGTATTTTATCAATATTCTGGATCCCGAAAATCAGGATGCACCGAACTCAAATATTGGTTGCCATATCGATCAGGTTCTGGGGCAGTCGTGGGCAATGCAGGCAGATTTACCTCGTGTGTTACCCGAAAAAGAAACGAAAAGTGCACTTGCTTCCATTTATAAATACAATTTTCAAAAAGATGTTGGTGAATATTTGAAAACAGCAAAAATTCAACCCGTTAGGTTTTACGCTTTGCCCGGAGAAGCAGGTACGGTAATGTGTTCGTTTCCGCGTGAAGGTGAAGATAAAGCTCCCGGAAAAATTAAAAACGAGTGGGAAAAACTGGTGATTGGGTACTTTAGCGAGTGCATGACTGGTTTTACTTGGCAAGCAGCTGCCCACATGATTAATGAAGGACTTGTTGACGATGGATTAGAAATGATCAAAGCGATAAACGACCGATACAATCCGGCTAAACGAAATCCGTACAATGAGGTTGAATATGGAAATCATTATACCCGGGCAATGTCGAGTTACGGTGCTTTTGTGGCTGCCTCCGGATTTACTTACCATGGTCCAAAAGGCATTATCGGTTTCGACCCAAAAATTCAACCTGCAAATTTTAAATCGGCCTTTGTTACTGCCAAAGGCTGGGGCAACTTTTCACAAATACGAGAGACCAAGTTGCAAACCAATGAGTTGGATGTTAAATACGGCCAGTTAAAACTTAACCAATTTGAGCTTCGTGTTGAAAAAGGGAAAAAGGTGGATTCTATTCAAACCTTTGTTGATAGAAAGCCCATTCATAATAAATTCACTCAAATTGAAAATAAAATAATTGTAGAATTGGATAACTTACTTCTTCAAAAAAATCAAAGTTTACTACTTAAAATTAAATAATTGATTAACAATCTTAGGAGGGATAATATGAATATTAAAAGTTTTATTACAGTAGTTTTAGTTCTGATATATATTGCTTTTGGGGGATGTAATTCGCAGCAACAGAAACCCTTTAAAGAAATTAAAGCCTCTTTCATTGATAAGGAGTTTCGTTTCGAAGAAATAAGTGGTATTGGTTACGAAAAAGGTTGTACTCGTCGTGACAACAGTGATATCATTAAAGTTAACGGTAAGTACTATGTATATTATACGAAAGTTTTTGGTTGTAGTCAGGGATATTGGGGAACTATCTGGGTAGCAGTTTCGGAAGATGAAGGGCACAACTGGACTGAGCTGGGTGAGGTGCTTAGTGTGGGAGATGAAGGTACATGGGATAGTCAGGCAGTCTTTACTCCAAATATCATTTTTGAAAGTGGGTTTTATTACCTGTTCTATACAGGTGTTCAACCTACACCAACTAATCTTGATGATAAATTTGAGAATAATTCAGTAAATGATTTTACTGCCTTTGGACTTGCCAAATCAGAAAACCCTGAAGGTACATTTGTGAGATATAGCGATAAACCAATACTTGAAGTTAGTTCAGATCATAATCAATTTGACAGTTACAGGATTGATGATGCTGTTTTGATGAAGAGGGAAGGGAAGGTTTGGTTGTATTATAAAGGTCGTCAGTACGGAAAAGTCAATGGGCCGGCACATACAAAAATGGGTGTTGCTTTTGCAAACTCTGCAGAAGGTTCTTTTAAAAGATATGCTGGCAACCCTATTCTCGACAAAAGTCATGAGGTTTTTGTATGGCCACAAAACAGAGGGGTAGCTTGCCTTGCCTCTATTAGTAGCACATACGAGTATGCTCCCGATGGATTGGACTTCACAACTGAAAGACTATCGGTTAAAGTTGATAAAACCAAATATCCTCATGCGCCCGGTGCCTACCGTCCCGATTTGACAGGCGAAAAGATGACAGGAATAACATGGGGTGTCTCAATGGTTCATAATGGAAAAGATAGTTATCTTGTGAGATGGGAATTTGTTAATAAGTAAGCGTTTATTGCAGAGTAGAAAAAAATGATACAGATGAAATATTTCGTTATCTTTTCAGTTTTGTTGTTTTCAATTGATGTTCTATCACAAAAAGATTCTAAATGGGATAACACAATATCAAAGCAGCGGCCTGAACAATGCGAAAAAGTTAATATCGTTTCAACGATAGACCGGAAAAAGCAACCGGCATATTTTTATAAGAGTGTAACAGGTGAGAAACGACCTCTAATAATATCTCTTCATACATGGAGTGGTGACTATGAGCAAGAGGATACTCTTTCGTGGATGTGTGTTGAGAATAATTACAACTACATTCATCCTGACTTTAGAGGTCCTAATAACAGATATGAGGCGTGCGGTAGTCCGTTTGTTATATCGGATATTGATGATGCTATTGATTATGCAATAGTAAACGGAAATGTTGATCTCAATGAGATTCATGTAATTGGAGTAAGTGGTGGCGGATATGCAACTTTACTAATGTACATGAAATCGAAACACAGGATAAAAACTTTTTCGGCATGGGCTTCAATTTCAAATCTTGAAGAATGGTATTGGGAGTCCTTAGGCAGAAAAAATAGGTATTATAAAGATATAGCAAAATCATGCTCAAAAGATGGTAAAGTGGATAAGAATTTCGCATTTAATATTCATGAAGCCAGAAGTCGTTCCCCGATTTTTATGGATGTTCCTGTTGACAAGAGAAAAAATAGTAAGTTATTCATTTATGCAGGAGTTCACGATGGATATACCGGATCCGTTCCTGTAACTCATTCTCTGAAATTATATAACAAAGTGGCCTCTGACTGGGGGGCTTCGGGAAAAGACTTGATATCAGATGATATAATTATTAAACTGATAACGTACCGAGGACTATCGAATATGTTGGAAAAAATCGGGGACAGACGAATATACTACTCAAATAACTATCATGGCAAAGTTAATATTACAATGTTTGAGGGAGGTCATGAAATGCTACCGGGAGCAGCATTTGATTTTATGAAAGGAAAAGGAGCATTGGTTGTTGGTGATTCGAACGGAGCAATGAAAAATGGCTGGGTTGATATTTATGCAGGGTTAAGAAAGTGGGATTTTGTATATAATACATCGGTGTCAGGAAATACAATAGGGTTTGATAACAATGGAGATAAGAAGCTGAATACGTTGAGAAATATTGATAGCTACCTGGACTCGACATACAAAACCATCGGACATGTTGAGCAAGTCATTATCATGCTTGGTACAAATGATTGCAAGGCAGTTTTTAAAGATAAGTTGAATCAGGTGCCAAAAAATATGAATAAGCTAATCTGTAAAATCAAATCACACCCCTTGTATAAAAAGTATCATCCTGAAATAATCATTGTCTCTCCTCCTCCCCTGGCTGAGGATAATAAATTAAAGCCGAAATATTATGGAGGCAAGGAGAGAATTGAGTATTTTGTTCCGGAGTTTAATAAAATTGCAAATGCCGAGGGATGTATTTACGTGGATGCATATTCTAAAATGTATAAGTGGTTTAATAATTACACTACTGACGGAATACACCTAAGTCATAGAGGGCATATTATGGTTGCGGGAAATATTAATAATACGATAATTTTTAGTGACAAAAACTATAATGTTTTGGACTATTTACCCGCTATAATGAGATAAGTGAGACCTTATGATGCTTGAGGATGCCTATGCGCAATTTGTTGAGAATCTGTAAATCTTAATACAATTTTTGAAATTATGAAAAAACAAACCTTTTCTACATTAATTTTAATGGCTTTCCTGTTATCAGTCAATGCCCAGGAGGAATGGCCTGTGCTGAAAAGTTATGATGAAAATCATATTCAGAAAATAGCACTGCCGATAGGTGGCATTGGAACGGGCACAGTTTCCCTAAGTGGACGTGGTAGTTTGGTTGATTGGGAGATAATGAATCGGCCGGGGAAGGATTACCCTACAGTAACACATGGTAACAGCGCACCATTTTTTGCTATTCATATTGAGGATTCAAATGGGGAAAAATATACAAAAGGATTATTCGGACCATTGAATTACTATGAATATGAGCACATGGAGGGACGACCTGTTGATCATCACGGAATACCTCGTTTTGGCGGAGTAACTTTCGAATCGGCTTATCCTTTTGGTACTGTATCCCTGTGGGATGAGGAGATGCCTGTGAGGGTAAAGATAAAAGCTTTTAATCCTTTAATTCCGGCTGATGCTAATAAAAGCGGTATTCCTATTGCAGTTTTAAGATATGAGGTTGAAAATGCTACCAGTCATCCTGTTACTGTTTCAGTGTGTGGTTCAATCCGTAATTTTATCGGAAAAGATGGAAGCAAGTATCATATCGACTGGAAAGGTGACAGGAAATATGAAGGTGCTAAAGACAACAGAAACAGGTATTTTGAGAGTGGCGACCTAAGAGGGATATATTTTTATTCCGAAGGGGTTGACAGCAGTGATGCTGCATGGGGAACAATGGCCTTAACAACCCATGGTAAGGGTAAGGTGACTTATCGTACATCATCGGTTTCAAATGCGTGGAATAACGCAATCCTTGATTTCTGGGATGATTTTAGCGATGATGGATTGTTGACGGAACTGGATAAGTCTGCTGATCCCGATCCTATGGCTTCGCTATCTAATACGCAGGTTATTCCTGCTAATAGTACTAAGTCTTTTGAGTTTTTCCTTACATGGCATTTTCCCAACCGGAAAGCATGGTCGAGCGAGATTATCGGAAATTATTACACAACTCAATACAAAGACGCCTTAGATGTTATTGAAAAGAGTTATCCCCAATTGCCTGACCTTGAAAAAGAGACTATTCATTTTGTTAATACTTTTCTAAGTTCAGACTTGCCGGAAGTGGTTAAAGAGGCTGCACTTTTCAATGTGAGTACTCTCCGTTCCCAAACTGTTTTTCGTATTCCGTCAGGTCAACTGATGGGTTGGGAAGGATGCATGGATAACTTTGGGTCATGTGCCGGCTCCTGTACTCATGTATGGAATTATGAGCAGGCTACACCTTTTCTCTTTGGTGAACTGGCAAAAACAATGCGCGATGTAGAGTTCGGATATGCAACGAAAGATAATGGTGCTATGTCCTTCAGGGCAAATCTACCGCTGTCGAAAGCCACTGCATGGGGCAATGTTGCTGCCGACGGACAGATGGGAACAATAATGAAAATGTACCGTGACTGGCAACTATCCGGCGATGATGAGTTTCTTATAAGACTGTGGCCGAATGTGAAAAAGGCAATGGAGTACACCTGGCTTGAGAATAGTTGGGATGCCGATGCTGATGGTGTGATGGAAGGCAGTCAGCACAATACAATGGATGTGAACTATTCCGGGCCAAATCCTCAAATGCAGTTTTGGTATCTTGGTGCACTTAAGGCAACTGAGAAGATGGCTATTGCTATGGGTGATAAAAAGTTTGCAAAAAGATGCGAAGCCATTTATAAATCTGGTGCTGATTGGACAGAAGCGAACTTATTTAATGGTGAGTATTATGAACAGCAGGTATTAAACCCCAAAACAAAAGAGGTAATTACAGACTATTCATCTCCTGAGATGCCGCGGTATCAGTTAGCAAAAGGTTGTCTGGTAGATCAGCTTGTAGGACAATATATGGCACATATCTGCAATCTTGGTTATCTCGGTAGTAAAGCAAATAAAAAGATCACGTTGCAAAGTATCATGAAATACAACTACCGCAATACTTTTGAAAACCATTTTAATAACATGAGGTCGTATGTACTTGGTGATGAAAAAGGGCTTCTGATGGCAAGCTGGCCAAACGGACGACCCAAAATACCATTCCCATACTTTACAGAAGTGATGACCGGATTTGAATATACTGCTGCTGTAGGTATGATTTACGAAGGAATGACTGACGAAGGACTAAATTGTATTACAAATATTCGTGACCGGTATGACGGACGTAAACGAAGCCCCTTTGATGAGGCTGAGTGCGGACACCATTATGCACGTGCAATGGCAAGCTGGGCATCGGTTATTGCACTTACCGGTTTTCACTATTCGGCAGTTGATAAAACCATAGAGTTTACACCTGACGAAGGTACATTCTTTTGGTCTAACGGATATGCCTGGGGTACTGTAAGAATTACAAAGTCAAGTGACGAATATAGTATTGAGTTAAAATCTGAATATGGTGAACTTGCGATAACCAAGTTTGTTTTATCCGGTGTGGGTGTGAAAAAGATGAAAGAAAGTGTTGTGCGAAAAGGGGAGGTTCTGAGCGTTTATATAAAGTAGTTTGTTGTGAATATTTTTTTTATTTATATTGCAGTAAAATAAAACTACGAAAGGGAAATTGAGATGGGAGAAAGAAATAAAGCAGCATTAATTTTTCATCAGAGTCCGTTAATGCACATAGCCGGAGTAATTGTAATCTTAGCAGGATTAAGAGCCGCTTCATCTATTATTACACCATTTCTTTTAGCACTGTTTATTAGTATAATAGGTGCTTATCCGCTATCCTGGTTAAAAAAGAAGGGTGTTCCTAATGTTCTTGCGGTAATTATTGTCTTGATTGTTATGTTGCTTTTTATTACGATTATTGGGGGTGTTACCGGAACCTCAATTGCCATGTTTACACAGAGCCTTCCAACCTATCAGGATAAATTGGAGGCAATGGAAATTAAATGGATTAGCACACTTGGGAATTTGGGAATAGAGTTTCATGGCGATAATTTGTTAAAAAGTTTTGATAGTAGAAAAATCTTGTCTTTTACTGCAAACATTTTGAATAGTGTTGGTAACCTTATGAGTACATCCGCATTAATTCTTTTAACGGTTTCCTTTATTTTGTTGGAAGCGAGTTCATTGCCTATGAAAATACGACTTACATCATCTAATCCTGAAGCTGATAATGAAAAATACAGAAAGGTAATTCATGGTGTCCGGCATTATCTTTCCATTAAATCTTTAACTAGTTTAGCCACTGGTGTGTTAATTGGTGTGTGGTTAACCATTATAGGTGTCGATTATCCTATCCTATGGGGGTTAATTGCTTTCTTAATGAATTACATTCCAAATATAGGTTCATTGCTTGCCGCTATTCCTGCTGTTTTGTTGGCTTTGATTCAGATTGGCCCTTATGGTGCCTTGTGGACAGGAGTAGGTTATTTGGCTGTTAATGTGATTATTGGTAGTATTATTGAACCAAGAATTATGGCTAATGGTTTAGGCCTATCAACACTCGTGGTTTTTGTCTCTTTGGTGTTTTGGGGATGGCTTCTTGGTATTATTGGTATGTTCTTATCTGTTCCGCTTACTATGATTGCTAAAATCTATTTTGAAGCTAACGAGAAAACAAGGTGGATTGCTGTATTTCTTAGTGGTGAGGATGATATAAAGCATGAGATTAAGAAGATAGAAGAATCTAAGGATGTTTTTTAAGATGGTAATTGGAATGAGAACTGGATAAAAGAACCAACTGTTTATTATAAAAAATCAAATAGCGAAGCTTTAGTGAGGCTCCCGCTGGCGCCGATTTGCAATCGGTGGCCGGAAAGGTTGGAAGGTTTTTGTAAATTATTTTAAATTTGAGATTGTCAATATTGTAGAACAATGAGCCGGAAATACAAATTTCATAATTCTGATGGGGTTTATTTTGTTTCGTTTGCTGTTCGAGGTTGGGTAGATGTGTTTACACGAAACGAATACAAAAATATACTTGTAGAAAATTTGAAATACTGTCAGGAACATAAAGGCCTTGAAATATTTGCATGGTGCATAATGACTAACCATTTACATTTGGTAATCCGCGCTAAAGAAGGTTATAGATTGCCAGATATCCTTCGTGATTATAAGAAATTTACGAGCAAAGCGATAACAAAAGCCATTGCAGATAATTATCAGGAAAGCCGAAAAGAGTGGTTGTTGGAACAATTTAAAACACCTGAAGGATTTCGTTTTTGGAGAGCAGACAACAAGCCGATTGAGCTTTGGAGTAACAAGGTAATAGACCAGAAAATTGATTATATTCATCAAAACCCGGTAGAAGAAGGCCTGGTGTTTAAGGCAGAAGATTATGTGTACAGTAGTGCTATTGATTATGCCGGGGAAAACGGATTGCTGGATGTTATTGTTATTAAATAGTATTGTTTTCAACAATGGCACGGATTGCAAATCCGCGCCAGCGAGGGTATTATTTGGGAGATAAAGGGGTGTTATACATTTTTGTGATTAATAATGTTGGCACGGATTGCAAATCCGCGCCAGCGAAGGATTGTATGTTTCATTAGGCTCTATTGCTACGGTTTTTATTCTGTTTTTCTCCGGTGAACCTCTAAAAAAATGGTTGATGAAAAAATGGTCTAAAGAGAAGCTGGAGAAAAGAAAAGGTAAGTTTTCGTTATTGCTTGACCGATATGGATTTGTTGGTGTGGGAATACTTTCTCCTGGTATCCTGGGTCCGATACCCACTATTATTATTGGATTAATTGTTTTAAAAAACAGTTCCAGACTGATGCCTTATCTTGTTGCAGGTATAATCATTTGGTCATACTCTCTTGCCTGGGCAGCCGTTACAGGCTTCGACTTTATGAAAGGTTGGTTTTAGAAGGCAATGAGCTAATGGTTTAATGAGTTAATGATACACTGCTTCATGTTTTTGTTTTTATGGCTAAATAGGGTCTGCAAGAAAACTATTAAATTTAGAGGTTTGCGTCATTGCGAACGAGGTACGAGTGAAGCAATCTCTATTGAATATCAATAGATTGCTTCGTCCTATCGTCCTCGCAATGACGATCCGTGTTATGTTTTCTTGCAGACACTATTTAAGGTATAGTAGTTCTTAACACATTACCTAACCGCAAAGTCAATTGCAATAATTGCTATGGGATTGTTATTTTATATCAACAAATCAACACTCACTCTATTTCAGACTCTAAGGCTTTTATTTTTTTCAGTTGCGGCCAATCGTTGTGTAGTGATTTGTCATTAGTCTGAATTGCTCCAGAGGTGCTTCTGCCATCATCAATACATTTCATTAGCAAATCATACAGCTCTTTAATTTTTTCCGGGTTTTTGTCATAAATATTGTTTTTTTCAGCAATATCATTTGACAGGTTGTACAACTGAATATCAGGCAATCCCAGTTCTACAGCTTTCTTAGGTTTTGGATCGGACCAACCTCCTGATCCCGGACATAACACAAGTTTCCAGTCATCTTTCCGGATTGAAAAGCTTCCGTTGATTGAGTGATGAATGGTATATTCTCTTTTGTAATCAGGTTTGAGCGGGCTGTCAAAAATTGGTAGCATACTATAGCTGTCTTCTCCTTCACTGTCCTTTAGTTGTATTCCTGCAACTTCTGCGCATGTTGCCATGAAATCTGTTGTACAGGCTGTTTTGTCGAATGTTGTTGCTTTTTTTATTCGTGCAGGCCACTTAACGATAAATGGCACCCGGTGACCGCCGTCAAAGATATCTGCTTTATATCCTCTGAAAACATAACTGGGATTGTGACCTTTTTCAAGCAGGATGTCAAATTTGGCTTGTGGGGAGCAACCATTGTCGGAGGTGAAAATAATTAAGGTGTTTTCTTCAATACCTGCATCTTCAATTGTTTTTAGCAATTTACCTATATAATTATCTATCATCATCACAAAGTCACCATACGGATTAAGTCCACTCTTTCCCTGCCACTCTTCGGTAGGCAGAATTGGTGTGTGGGGGGAGGGGATAGGGAGGTACAAGAAGAAAGGATTTTCTTCTTTAGCATGTTTGTTGACAAAATCCATTGCGTGGCGAAAGAAGTTGGGTGTAACATCTTCCATGTCAAAATCGGGTGCAATTAACCCTTTGCGAAAAAAATCATAACCAACTCTTCCTTCTGTAACAGAATCAGGTATTGCAGTCGGCATTCCATTTTCAACATATACATAAGGAGGCATATCTAAAGAACCACAATGTCCGTATGCATAATCAAATCCCAGGTTGTTAGGCGTATGGGTAACGGGCTTTGAGAAGTCTATTTTTTTGTTTTCATCTTTTGCCCAATCCCATCCGAGATGCCACTTGCCGATATATCCTGTACTATATCCGGCTCTTTTTAACAGAGATGCTAAAGTGGTACGGGTTTCAGGAATTAATGCATCTGAATTACCCCATAATACACCTTGTTTGATGCCTGATCGCCAGTTGTAACGGCCTGTTAAGATACCGTACCGGGTAGGTGTGCAAACTGACGATGATGTATGCATATCAGTGAAGCGCATGCCTTCCGATGCCATCTTATCCAGATTAGGAGTTTTAATTTTTGAATTTTCATTAAAACATGAAACATCTCCATAGCCCAGGTCGTCAGCTAAAATATAAACAATGTTTGGCAGGCTTTTTTGTTGTTTTTTTTGCGTGTCACAAGCTTGAAACAGGACTGCAATACTTAAAATGATTACTAATAATTTCATTTTTTTAATTTATATTGTTTGGCTATTTGACAATCAACACATCAATACATCATCAAATTATCACATTAACACATCATTTCCCACCTTTCTTCCGTGCTCTGTATCGCTTAATAACACTATATGCTTTAATCATACCCAATTCTCCTGACTTACTCAAATCCTTAATACCCTCCTCTTCATGTTTCAAATACAACTTAGTAAGCCCCCTGTTAAAATAGGCTTCAGCAAAATCGGGATTTATTTCAATTGCTTTAGAGAAGTCTTTGATGGCAGCTTCATAATCTTTAATAATAGCATTAATTATTCCCCTGTTATACCATGCAAACTCAAAGAAGTCATCAATAGCAATAACTTTATTAAGGTCATTTACTATATATTTGTAATCTAATATTTGTTCAACTTTTTTACCCTGAACTATGGATGCTGTTGACCCTCCTTTGGGTGTGATATTAGATGAACCTTTCAGATTTATCTGTTGTGGTACAGTCATCTCTTCTTCCATAGCACGAATCACCTCAACCATCTTATACCTGACATAAGCCCTGTTGAAAAGTGTTAAGATATCGTCAGGTTTTCGTTTCAGTACAGCATCATAATCCATTATGGCATTATTATAATTCATAACCAGGCCATACAACACTCCTCGCATAAAATAACACTCATAACCACAACTATCTGCTTCAATTTTATCAGTAACCTCTTTTATCTTATTAAAATAAGCCAATGCTTTATACCCTTCTGCCTCAGCTTCCCTATTAGTAATTTTTAAAGATGCTGTATAGCATTTTTTATTATTGAACCTTTCCACTTCCGGTTCAAAATAGTTTGTACGAATGGTCATCGAATCAGCCGAATAGAAAGAGAGGCCAAATACGGGTTCCATATCTATGATAATATTTCTGTTTTGTACCTTTCCACGTATTGTTTCAGGCACCTCTTCCTCTGCCTCTTCAGCACCAAAATCATCCAAAATAGCAATCTTATCATAATTTCTAATGTCCTTATCTGATTTTTTACGAGTTGCCTTAGGTTGTTTCGTATCATCCTCATCAGTGTCTTTATCGGAATTTTTAGCCACAAGAGCATCTTTACTACTCTGATTTCGCTTATCCGACTCAAGTTTCATTGCTGTATTATAATCCTCTGTAAATCCTTTCAGGTCATTTAACTTTTGTTTAGCCATAGCTCTGGCATAATAAACAGGGCCAAAATTCTGATAATTATCTGCTACAATATTAAAATCTTGTACAGCAAGGTTATACTCACCAATCTGGTTATATAACAATCCACGGTTATACAATGTTAACAAATCAGTAGGGTCAAGCGCCAATACACGTGAAAAATCCTCAACAGCCCGATTATAATCACCCACCTGAGCTCGCAATATTCCCCTGTTTGCATAAGCCATGGTGTTTTTTGGATCCAGTTCAATAACCTTATCAAAATCATCTAAAGTACCCTGAAGGTCATCAAGCTGATACCTAATTACCCCTCTGTTCATATAAAAACCCGGTTTTTCAGGAGACAGGTCAATAACCTTATTGTAATCTACCAGAGCTTTCTCGAACTCATTCTTCTGATAGTAAAGAATTCCTCTGCTGGCAAATCCATCAGGTAAGTAAGGATTGATTTTTATTACATGGCTAAAATCATCTATTGCGCCTATTGTATCACCTTCATTTACTCTGGCCATGCCTCTGTTCAAGCGGGCACTTATTATATTCGGATCATTTCCCAATACATTATTATAATCTTCAATAGCCTCTTTGTATTTCTTAAGAGACATCTTACTATTACCCCTGTTAATAAGTAGATTAATATTCTCCGCCTCTATCTCCAGACCTTTAGAATAAACTTTTATAGCGTCTTCGGCATCATTCTCCTTTTGCTTAATAATACCATACAAGTTATATGCATTAACAAGGAAAGGATTAATATCCAATGCTTTTTTAATATCCTCTTCGGCTCCTTTATAATCATCGAGGCTGTATTTTGCTATACTTCTGAAATAATATGGTTGAGACAAATAGGGCTTAACTCTTATTATCTTATTAAAATACTGTATGGCAAGAATATAATCTTCAAAATAGAGAGCATTCCGTCCAATGGCAAGCATCCTGTCGGTATTGATTTGAGCAGTGGAATAAAAAGCTGAAACAAACAGGAATATTATAATGGTTAACCTTTTCTTTTTTATCATAAAACTAAAAAACGTTATCTAATCTGACAAATATAAACATTTGAAATGGATTTGGGGATTTGTGGATGTGGTGATTTGATGATGAGTAAATTTAACTATTTAGGGAAATGAGGAGATGATAGTATCTTAATATATTCAGAACCTGTCCAATAACCAATAACCAATATCCAATATCCAATATCCAATATCCAATATCCAATAACGAATAACCAATAATCACTTACCACTAATTACTAACTTAAAGCGTAATGCTATACTTTTTAAGAATTACATTTCCACGGTTATCGGTAACCTCAATTTTTAATTCCTTTTTTCCTGAACTAATTGACGGGAAATAATCTTTATATCCTGTCAGCTTGCTGCTTTTTGGATCATATTCAAACAAAACCCATTTATCATTTATATAGCAATTGTAGTTTTTTATACCCGAGAGATTATCCGAGATTCTAACGTCAATATATTTTCGTGACTTGTAATTATAACCGGCCGGGGCTTTATGTAGTCTAACATCCGGAGCAATAGTATCAAGGTAAAGAGTAAATTTCCCGAAACCTCTGACCCTGGCAGAGATTTTACCGTCTTTAACAGTTCCTCCAATATAATATGGTTTTCCTCTTGCAGTTACTCCTGCTACAAGGAGTTTCTCCTCAGGATAATCTATCGAATCAGGAATAGTAATTTCCAGATCATAATATTTATGTACCGGTATTTCATTATTCCCAATCACATAAACAGGTGACAAAAATTCACTTGAATCATTATCAACTTCAAAATAAAAGGGTACATCTGTATAAAACGTACGTGAATTAAATTTCACACAAATATCATTTGATTCAAATTCAAAAGGTTTATCCCATGCAATCTTTTTAATCATATCATCTTCACCACCGGCAGCCGGTTCATCATTTGGATAACTAACTCCTAGTAAAGCAAATGTTAGTACCGATTCATTTCCGGTAGCATCCTTAACAATATATTTAACATTCACCTTAACACCCGGTTTTAGATTAATTGTACCGTTCTGTTTCAGATCATGGTATATACTTAGCCTGTTATTAGGCTCAACAAAACTCTTTTGAATAACCTTACCTGTCCGTTGTTTTTCGGCGTAATCCACCAGACTATTAACATAGCGCGTTTCAGCAAATGAAAATGTTGAAATATCGGATTTATAAATTCGCTGACTGTCAACAAAAAGCTCCACTGACCTTACACCACATTTCCTCCAACTATCTGAAAAATAGTCAAGCACCTGTATGCCTACACCAACCTTGCCGGAAGCTTTAATAATATTTTGTCCTTTGGGATGAAATTGTTTATCGTAATATACAGTTTGTAAGTATTTTGATTTGAATTTTCCTTCAATGCGAGTATTACTGTCAATGAGATAAATCTTCATTCCCTGAATTCTCGGACGAACATCATCCTCAACATCATTTCTGAACATTAATGGGTCAACAGGCTTTTGAGTATCTGTATTCCTGACTTCATAATGAAGATGTGGCCCTCCCGAACTACCTGAATTGCCGGAAAAAGCTATCACTTCTCCTTTTGTCATATGTAATTTATTCTTTTTAAAAAACAGTTCAACAGCATAAGATTGTTTTTCATATTGTTTATGCCTGACCAACGAATCTATACGTTTTGAAAATCGCTGAAGATGTCCGTAAACAGTAGTATATCCATTTGAATGTTGTATATATATGGCCTTACCATACCCCGTAGATGATACTTTTATACGCGACACAAAACCATCATCAGAACAATAAACACGGTATCCCTGTTTGCCATTAGTTGTCAGGTCTAACCCTGAGTGGAAATGATTAGTTCGTAACTCACCAAAACTACCACTAACAACAGGTTTTATCTTTAACGGTGGGTGAAAATCAGGATTCTTACTATTTTGTGCTGAACCATAAATAGTAAATAAAAAGAAAAACAATAGTATAAAACAACGCCTCATGCCCTCATATTTTAAGAAACCAAAAATAGTGTCCAAATCTTTAAATCCAATAATAAAATTGAAATATTAGTAAACTTTTTTTATCCTTATACGCAACCTTTTACAATATTGTTCATCTAAATAACAAAGAACTATAAATTTATTAGTAAAAATAAGTAAAATATTTCATTTTAAACATTGATTATGAAGACTATAAGATTGGCTTTAATAGTAATAATTGCAAGCTTGTTTATTACAAGTTGTAATAATGATGACGGGTACTCATTGGGTGATTACTGGATAACTATTGGAAATATTGAAGGTGATGACGATAATTTTATTGTTGTTACTGATGGGGGAGATAGGTTATATCCTTCAGCAAATGCAGTACCTGGTTATCCACTCAAAGATGGTGACAGATTATGGGTTAACTACACTATTTTAGATGATGGGAAGGAAAACTCAAATATAGATTACTATGTCAAGATAAACTATTTTAAAGATATTCTGACAAAAGGTATTTTTATTCTTACTCCGGAGAATACTGATTCTATCGGGCATGATCCGGTATGGGTTACTGAGCCGGATGAAGATATATGGATTGTAAATGATTACCTGAATATATTCTTCATTTATGAAGGATCTCCATGGATAGTACATTACATTAATGTTGTTTCTGATATTAATGAACCAACAACACCTGAAGGAGTTCCAATCCTTGAACTCAGACACAATAAAAATGATGATCCATATTCAGAACCTCCCATTAAGGGGTTTGTGTCTATCGACCTTACAAGCCTTCAGGAAGAGGGGAAAGACAGTGTGGTATTCATTTTACGTGCCATAGGTCGTAACGGAGAGTTATCTCTGGATGAGGAATTAACATACTCATATACTCCTACCGGAAGCACTCAGACAGAATCTATATCAGCAAAATCATTACCGGCAAATTTCCTTATCGAATAACAAAAAACCAGATAGGTTAAAAACTAAATTCTTGACGAAAACAGAAGGATCTAAACAGATTCTTCTGTTTTGTTTATAACAATAATATTGCTACGTTTTTTTCACACGTCACCTTGTTTGAATAGATATTTTTTTCATATATTTGCACCGCATTTGAAAAATGCAATATAAAAGGTTCCGTAGCTTAATTGGATAGAGCACCTGGTTACGGCCCAGGAGGTTGGGGGTTCGAGTCCCTTCGGGATCACAAAAAGAGCCTGTAAGTATTTAACTTGCAGGCTCTTTTTTTCATGGGGTTAATACTGGTGTCAAATACATCTTTGAATGATGACTAAATGGGCGAGCTTATAGGTTAGTTATTTCATATAGGATGAATGTTCAACGGTTTGAATATGGTGCGTTTGGCATTTCGTTGTCTTTTCATTCAGAGACCTTATCAAATTCAAAAAACAGATGATAGATATTTATTTCCTCGTTGTTTTTTCTATAATGTGACGTGTTAAAATAATACTTGGAACATTTATTATTGGATTGAGTGAAGATGTTTTTACAAAAACTTTCCTTTTTGCATTTTTCTTCCAGTTTTAAACAAATACTTTTTATATCTCCTTCAATCACAAATCCAATCATCCCAGCATATGATTCATTCTCAGAATATTCTTTATTTATAAACCGATGCAGCCCATCATCAATATACTTTTGACTAGCATTCTTTAATCTTTTACATTCTATAATGAAACTGCCAAAACCAGACATGAAGAAGTCAATGTCAGTTCTCCCTAGCTCATTTTCATTTTTGAACACCCAATCTTCCCAACTTACTTTAAGAATACCTTGCTGTATCCATTTTTTCAAATAAGGGCTTTCGAAGTAAAAATCTTTAATAAACCTATCCCTTATATCATTCTCAATCCCAATATTTTTATCAATACGCTCGTAGGAATCACAAATAGCTTTTAAATAAAGGTTTTCAATCAAATCCTGCTTTGATTTATATCCAAGACTAGCCAAGCCAAATTGCACAAATTGATCTTTCTTACTCATCCGTATCTGGAAGTTTTGAGAATAATAAATCAATTTCTTCCTTGGCATCTTTATATGCCTGGCGTTTAGTCCAATCTTTAAACTGATTGCTTTTTATAAGATAAAAATGGGTTGGCTCATAAAGTTTTATTTTCTCTTCCTTAAATAATTTATCTGTTTCAGATAATTGTTTGTTTTTTACAAATTGTAGCACATGAAGATTATTGTCTTGTTCTATTTCTTTTTCAGTGTTCTTTTCTTTTATAGAAATTTTTATTATCGCTCCAATATTTTGAGAAATGCTAAAGGATGCATTAATTGTATGGTTTGGAGATAAAACAAGCTCAAGAGTCTCTTTAAATGCTTTAAAGTAACTCTTTACATCTCTTGGCTGTACATATTTTAACTTTTCATCTGCTCGTTCAACGTTTATTTGGTAAAACTCTTTAATAATCTCTTTTTCGTATTCTGTTAATCCATATAAATTGAAAACAATCTCGTCAAGTTTCTTAATCTTTTCAACATCAGGAGTACTTAGGAATTGCTCCATATATGTAATAAACTCTGTTTTAAGGTCAGATTCACTGTCCAAATTGATAAATGGCAGTGCTAGTACTTCCGATTTCCTAAGAGCATCTCTTTTTGCACCACCAAACCATTGAGCTGAAAGCAAATAAAAATAAAAACCAAACAATGAAGAATTTAATAATCCAACATATGATTTGATATTTCTTGAGTTTAACACTTTAAATCCAAAAATATCATTTCTGAAATATAAGTTAGCAGTTACAAAGGCACTTCTTAACCTAAAATTATCTGAAGGCTTAGGCCTCGTTGATATTAATATTCTTTCTCCTAAATAAAGTTCTTTATTTCCAGTTCTTCGGAGTTTTTGATTGACATTAAAGATAAAATACTTTCGGTTTAATATTTTAAAAGACGTCAAGTCTTTGGACATAATAACTTCAACAAGTTTTTCTTCATTATCATTTTCCTTATTCGGCTGAGGTTCAAATCCCTTACTACAAACAATTTCAAGACTTTTGTCTTTTCGTGTTTTAATTTTTTCAAGTAACTTATAACCTTCAAAATCACTTTTTACTAATACTTTCCAAAGGTTATCATTTTCAATAAATTCAGATTTATCAATAAGAAAAGATTCATTAGAGGTATATTGAATAATCTCAAAGTGTTCACCAAGTTTGGTTAACTTAGGTGCTATATAATTGATTTTGTAATCAACATTATTTGGATTTGGTTTAAAAATTACAATTGCACAAGGTTCACTTGCTCCAATTTCAATATTTACTTTTGCAGATTTAAAAACCTTCTTTTTGAAAAGTATTTTATTGTAGTTGGACAGTTCGTAGAATGTTTGCAACTTATTCTTGTCAATAAATTCTTGTCGAAATCCAATTGCTTTATCATTCAAAAAGATTGAATTTTTAACAATCATTACAATAGTTGTGTCCGGCTTTTGCCAACGCTCAATCCTTCTTAAAAAAGCCTGCGAACGTTCATAATCTGCAACATTATTGTATTCAGAATATAATCCAGATTTATTATCAATAGCTTTTCGTTCAGCAAGATGTTCTTCCTGTTTATCATCGGGAACTGAACCCCAAGGTGGATTTGATACTATAAAATCAAATTTTTGTCCATCAAAAATATTATCTACAATTGTATTTGCATTCATTAACATACGTCCTATCAAACTAGGAAGTATTGGATGAGAATGTTCAATCTTATTTTGAATGAATTCAGGAGATTCATCTTCTAGCAATGCCAGATATAAACTAAAGGCAGTTATTTGTAATGCCTCACCATCAACATCAACTCCCCATAACTGATTTTCTAAGATTTGTTTTTTCTCATTATATGACAAGTTCCTTTTCAATTTTTCATATTGAGCATCACGAATAATTTTAAAGCTTTCAACCAAAAAAGCACCTGAGCCCACAGCAGGATCAAAAACTGTTAAATAAGGATTTTTTTTAACTTTTTCTTTAAGGCTTTGAGAAAGCATAAAATTAACAACAAATGCTGGAGTATAATAAACGCCCTTTCCTTTTTTTGTATTATTATTTAAAAACGCCTCATAAACATGACTTATAAGTTGAATGGGAATATTGTCAAATTGATACGGAAACAAAGAACCCTGCCCGCTTTGGTAATCAGCACTAAAAAATAAATATAACTTATCTAAATAACCCTCGTTAATATCTTCTACTGATAATTTACTATTTCCAAATACATCTCCATTGATTTTACAAACCTCACCAAAAGCAGAAATAAGGTTGGTCGGTGATTTGCTTAATAAAATATTTGAAAGGTAATTTAAGGAAAATATACCTCTGTCTTCTAGGTACTTGACAAATAAGCATCGTAAAATTAATAGATGAATTATTTTTTCATTTCCATTAACCAATAAATCGTTACGTAAAGCGATAAGATTTAGAAGAAGGTCTTTATCTACTTCTTGTTTTTTGCGTTGCTTTTGTTCTATAAATTTATAGAAATATGAAGAATCTATATAGCTCTTTGATATTAAATTAATATCAACTTCCTCATATCCTTTGGAATTAATGCCGTAATCAAATGACTCTATACTGTTAATAACACCTTTTTCAGGTTTTTTCTTGCAATCAATAATGTATGATTTCTCGTTATCAACTGCAATAAAAACATTGTCATTATTGATGTTCCACAATTTGAGATGATGATAAAATATTTCATCCTTATTGCTAATGAGAATATACTTTATTGGAGAGATTTTTTTATATGGAGAATAACTAAAAATATTTCCTATGGTAAAACTTAGCAATTCCTCATCAGAGAATCCCAAGTTTATCAAGTATTTATGAAAATATTTATTAATCATTTCTTTTTTTCCAAAGATAATACATAAAGTGTTTTCACAAAAGTATTCCTAATTAAAAAGTTGCAGTGCTGTATTTTACAATGAATGCCAACACTTCGGTATGCGACACTCACACAAAATGTTCGTTTATTTTTGCTATATAATAATAAAAGGTGCTTATATAACTCCAAATAGGGAGGATATAAGCACCTTAAAAATATAATAAAACAATTAGAAATCAAACAAATCTATTTAACAAACATTTGGTGATACTCCTCAAACTCATCACTCTTTTCAACTTCTACAGTATCAATAGCCAATTGATTTTAAATAAATCCGGATTTTTTATTGCAAATTTTAAAATAAAGTCTATTTCTTAAAACAATAATTACCTTTTGTATGTTTATATATTTGAGTGAGGAAAAAAAAGAATGCGTCCCTACATTTACTGGCATTCTGCGGTCATATTCCGGCAAATGATCATAGGGGCGCATTTGTTTATAAAATTAACCTTTTTTTTTAAAACAACTATCTTTTATTCATCCAAGTTTTTCATTTCACTTTTGTTCTTGAAAAACAAGTTTCATCGAATTTCTCACCTTTTTACTCTTGCATTACCTTCCCATATACTCCACACTTGTTCTTCGTCAGCCGGCTGACCATAATCGGTAAGTTGAGTGGTTGCCAATGCTCCTGTAGCCCAACCAAACTGTATCCACTTTGCGGCAGGCCACCCTTTAAGTATTGCATACAACATACCTCCGACAAATCCGTCACCTCCACCAATCCGGTCTAATACACCAATAGGGCGGGGCTCAACAACATTCCAGTTATCTCCCTCGGCCAGTATAGCTCCCCACATATGACTGTTTGCATTTTCAACCTGACGTAGTGTAGTTGCAAAAACCGAAGTGTTAGGATAAGCTTTTTTCGCAGTGTTTATCATTCTTTTAAACCCTTCAATCTTAGCAGCGAGATCACTACCTCCTGCTTCGGGTCCTTCAAGCCCAAGGCACAATTGAAAATCTTCCTCATTGCCAATAAGTATATCCGACACAGAAGCGATACTATGAAATATCTCTGCCAACTCCTTCTCCCGGTTTTCCCAAAAAGATGCCCGGTAATTCAGATCAAAGGATATTCTTGTGCCATATTTTTTAGCAGCTTTTGCTATCTCGAGACAGAACTCCCCGGTTTCAGGTGATAGTGCAGCAATCAGACCTGATAAGTGAACAATCTGTACTCCCTCTTTCCCAAAAATTCTTTCCAGGTCAAAATCTTTCACATTCAAAGTACGTCCCACTTCACCTGCTCTGTCATTATGAACACGCGGCCCCCGGGAGCCATATCCGCTATCGGCAATATTAAACTGATGACGGTATCCCCATGGATCACCTTGTTCAATCTCCGGCCCTTCATAATCCATATGACGACCTGAAAGATTATCTTTTATTAAACGAGCAACAGGACTTCCTTTCACAAATGCAGTTAGTACTTTTACGGGAAGACCCAAAAATGAAGCTATACTTGCAACATTTGTTTCGGCACTGGTAGCCTGCATCTTAAATGTATCGCTACAATGTACCGACTGTCCGTTGACAGGCGTAATACGTACTCCCATACTGGTAGGAACCAACATTGAGTATCTACATTTTTCAATTGAATTTAATTTCATTTGATATTAATATTTAATGATTATACTATTTTCGAGATGATAAAAATAACACTTTTTTGGCTAAATAATATTTAGACCGAATAACATTCATTTATAAACACAAAAAATAGATGATCATTTTCTTTCTTTATTTAGTAACTTAGACACTTTGCTAATAATTCTAAATCTTCTTATCATGAAAAACATTTTATTCTTAATCATACTAACATTGTTTTCCTGTAACCTAAAACATAAAAGTTCAAACACATCAACATCTGAAATAAAATATAAAGAAAAAGGCACATGGATACAGCTATTTAATGGGAATGACCTTGATGACTGGATATGCAAATTTAGTGGTGAACCTTTAAAAGAAAATTACAAAAACACTTTTCGCGTTGAAGATGGAATACTAAAAGTTTCGTACGATGAATATGACGAGTTCAACAATAAATTTGGGCATCTGTTTTATAAAGATAAATTCTCCAATTATAAATTAAAGGTTGAATACCGGTTTACCGGTGAACAAGTTAAGGGTGCTCCCGGCTGGGCCTTCAGAAACAACGGAGCAATGCTTCACTGTCAATCACCTGAAAGCATGGAATTAAATCAACATTTCCCTGTATCGATAGAAGCCCAGCTTGTAGGCGGCAATGGCAAAGATGAACGTCCAACGGCGGGAGTTTGCACTCCTGGAACCAATATTGAGATAGATGGAAAGCTAATTACTGCGCATTGTACTTCGTCATCTGCAAAAACTTATCATGGCGACAAGTGGGTAACTGCTGAATTTGTAGTTCTTGGAAATAAGTTAATAAAACATTTTGTTGAAGGAGAAAAGGTATTGTCATACACTAATCCCATAATTGGGGGGTCAAATAAACCTAAAGATTACCCGGTGGCTGATGGCACTCCTCTTACCGAAGGTTATATATCTATTCAGGCTGAAAGTCATCCTACAGAGTTCCGCAAAATTGAATTAATTGAACTGGAAGTAGAATAAATAAAGATAAAATGAAAAATCTTGTTTTTACTCTATTATTGTTTATTGCAATGTTTTCACGAAATATTTCTGCCCAGCAGGAGATTATTAAATTATGGTCTGAGGCGATACCGGGTTCAACACTTAATCCCTCTTATGTTGAAACAGCAGAAAAAGGCACTGACAATATCACAAGAGTATTCCGGGTTTCTGACCCTGAACTGATAGTATATCCTGCAGCAGAAGATAAAGCGACAGGTGCTGCAGTTATTATCTGTCCCGGCGGAGGATACCATATACTGGCCATTGACCATGAAGGAGATAAAGTAGCAAAGTGGCTGAGCGAACTTGGAATAACCGCATTTGTCCTGAAATACCGGTTACCCAGTGATATGATTATGATGGATAAAGAAACAGGGCCTCTGCAAGATGCCATTAAAGCAATGCGCATTGTTAGAGGAGATGCCAAAAAATGGAACATCAATTCTGAGAAGATAGGGATTATGGGGTTTTCGGCAGGAGGTCATCTGGCATCAACCTTATCAACCCATTACAATGAAAAGATTTACACACTGGCAAATGCAAAAAGTGCACGGCCGGATTTTTCAATTCTGATCTATCCCGTAATTTCAATGGAAGCATCCATTACTCATATGGGCTCCAGGACAAATCTTTTAGGGAAAGACCCAACGGAGGATAAAATAAGATATTTCTCAAATGATCAGATGGTGGATAAAAATACACCACCAGCATTCTTGGTTCATGCCGGTGATGATAGTGGTGTGCCCGTTCAAAACAGCATAAACTATTTTCTTGCCCTTAAAGAGTACAATATTCCGGTAGAAATGCATATTTATGAAAAAGGAGGACATGGATTTGGTATGAAAAAGTCTGACTCCACTACATCAAACTGGACAGAAGATTGTGAACATTGGTTAAGAATGCATAAACTGATTGAATGATTTGTTGATTTGATAATGTGATGATTTGATGATTTGATAATGTGATGATTTGATGATGTGATGATGTGATGATGTGATGATTGCCAAATTACCAATACTATAGAATCTTGAAACATAAAATGGAACTCG
>CBDUZZ010000011.1:0-75463 GCA_965371855.1 uncultured bacterium | reverse complement strand
TTTATTCCTTCTGGCTTTTCGCCATTCCAACCTTCTTTGGCTATTAAATATTTTCCTGCCTTATTTCCAGTTGTTAAAGTCCCCAAATAACCAAAATTATGGGTGAATAAATCAATAAGTTGAAAGTGATAAAACCGTTCATCTTCCATTTCAGGAATTGATATTACTATGGGTTCATTTCTTATATCAAGCCAAAACATGCAATAGGGTGTGTCGGAATTTGGTGTTACTATTGCTTTATCTTCTGGTGTAAATAAGCGTGCCTCGCAACTTTTTTCGTTGAGTGCCCCTTTGTACTCTACAGATTCTTCATTCAATGTATAGTTGTACATTGTTTTATAGTTTACCACCATAGGGAAACCATAAACGTAAGCTTCTTTGGCAATTTGTTTTGCTTCTTCGGGGGTTAATTTTGCTTGTTGATTACAACCGGAGAATGCCATAGCCATTAAGACTATAATCGAAATAAAAAGATTTTTTGTTTTCATATTGTAATTTTATTTATTAAGGTTTATGTTTATTCAGCATAATTATTATTTCTGCAGTTTCTTCTGAAATGTCTTTCATATGTTTTGCAGTAAGATTATTTAGATCTAATCTTGAACACCATGATTCAACCATGGTCATCCATACAGAATTAAAATATTCTATATCCTCAGATAATTTAAAATGACTTTTTAACAAGGAGAATATAATGGGTTTAACAGCGTTAATACCGTATAAAAAAACCAGGTTCATTTCCGGGTTTTCCCTGTGTATAAATAATTGCTTACAAAATTTTAATTCGTCAGGGTATCCATACAACAAATTAAACAGCTCATTATAATTGTAAGTTTGCTTTTTTATTAATGATGTGAAAAAGTCAATTTTATCAATGTGAAGTGCGAGAAGCTCATATATAAGATCTTCTATAGAATCGTTTTTACTGATAATTGTAGTAACCCCTTTTGTGCCTTTCTCAGCAAATTCCTTATAAGCTTTATTGAGGTAATCCATCGTAGCAATTTGAGTCTTGAATACCACAATTTACAACAGCTTATTATAAAATTTTATACAGCCCTGTATAAAAAGTGAATTGAATATTGGGTTTAGCTAAGGCATAGTTACAAAATAGCTTGACCATACAGACTCGTTCTTTTGTCCAACTTATTTCGCAACTATGCCTAAATAAAAAATGAGATTGTGAAAGTTAATTTTTCAACGGTGTTCTCTGTATTTTGGAGTACAGGTCTGAAGACATAAATATTAAAACAGAATTCATGATTTCTTCGGCAAGTTGTTGCATTTTTACTGCTGAAAGATTATTGGGGTCCAATCTTGAGTACCACGATTCTCCAACGGTTAACCACAAATTATAGGTGGCCTCATCAATATGGTGCAGACCAAATTGTTCAGAAAACAGTTTAAGGATAAATGCCTTGGCAGACGCATTATATGTTTTCATGAACAAATAGTTGAAAGCCGGATTATTCCGGTTGCGGAATAACTGTATGCTGAATTTCAATGGTACAGGATATTGCTCTAACAGTAAATACAGGTCAGGAAAAAACTTTTTGCATTCCCGGGCTCCAATGGAACAAAATTGTTTGTTTATTTTCCAGTGCATATCAAGCAACTCTTCAATGAAAACTTCAATATCTCCAAAGTGATTATAAAAACAAGCCCGGGACGACCCTATTTCCTTGCTTAGTTTGTTAATACTTAAGCTCTCAGGGCCATATAAAGCAAAATGCTCATATCCTTTTTCAATCCACTTTTGTTTTGATTCATTCGATATTGACATAATCAACTGTTTATAAATACATGATACTGCGACAATGAACGCCAACGTATGTATAAACGGAACTAGTTCCCGCTATTTTGCATTTATCAAATCTATCAATATATTTTCAAACTCAAAACTATCTAATAGATTTTTTATAGTGTTAACCAAATTACCATAAGACGAAAGAGATGATTTGGAGAGTTACAATTCAGTTAGGGATTATTACAATACGAAAACTTATTTTACGATTCAAAATTCATTCAAAACAGACAGCGTTTAATTACGTTAGTTTTACATACAAATTCAAAGTAATGAGACGAAGAACCATTTTCTTATTGGCAACAATGCTGATGATATTTAACATACTATACTCACAAGAGCTTACACAAACAATAAAGGGAAGAGTAATTGACACAGATAGCGAAGTCAATCTGCCGGGTGCTACAGTTGTGGTGCTGGATACAGACCCGATTATCGGTACTGTTACAGATGTTGATGGTAATTTCAAACTACTCAATGTTCCTGTAGGCAGAATATCACTACAAATTAGTTTCATTGGATACGAGCCACAACATGTATCTGATATTTTGTTGAGTTCCGGGAAAGAGCTCAACATAAACGTTTCACTAAAAGAGTCATTTTCAACATTGAATGAGATTGTTGTTAAAGCCGGGATCAATAAAGACGAGGCAATAAATAAGATGGCAACCTTGTCGGCACGAACATTTTCGGTTGAAGATGCTCAGCGGTTTGCAGGTGGCATGGATGACCCCTCACGCCTGGCAAGCACCTATGCAGGAGTAACTCCAAGCACTGTCGACAATAATGAGATTGTGATTAGAGGTAATGCGGCAAAAGGGATACTGTGGCATCTGGAAGGAGTAGAAATCCCTGCTCCCAATCATCTTGCCGGTATGTTTTCGGGAGGTGGAATAAATACAATGTTTAGTAGTAACATGCTGGCAAACTCTGACTTTTTCACAGGCGCTTTCCCCGCCGAATATGGCAATGCCATGTCCGGAATCTTTGACATGAGACTGCGAAAAGGAAATTCTGACAAAAGAGAATATGCTTTTCAAGTTGGTAGCCAGGGGGTTGATTTTGCGCTTGAAGGACCTTTCAAAAAGGGGAAACGTGCATCGTATCTGATAAATTACAGATATTCCACAATAGGATTACTTCAAAACTTAATGCCTGAGATAACGGGTTTGCCAACATATTCAGATCTGTCGTTGAAACTATATTTGCCTACAAAAAAGTTTGGTGATTTTTCTGTTTGGAGTATTAAAGGCACAGGAAATATCGCGAGCGACATGAGCATGGATACAACGGACTGGGAAACAAATATGGATAGTTATCAATATGATATCAGCTATAACCTGACAGCATCAGGTATCAACAACAGAAAAATACTAAACGATAAAACTTATCTTTTCACATCACTCTCCTACTCAGGAACCAACTACATCAACAAAAACAATTACTATAAAAAAGACCTTCAAAAAGTACCTGTCACCAATCAGGATGAGAAGAATTCTCTGCTGTCATTCACGACTTATATAAATAGAAAATTCAATAAAAAACACACAAACAGAACAGGTATAATTCTGAACCGGTTATCATACAATTTTGATGTTGCAAACAACACAAATATACCTGAAAATAATGAGCCAGATTTTTTTGTAAACAGCAAAGGTTCAACTTTTAGCAGCAGAGTTTATACTCAATCGAAATATTACATAGCAGAAAATATAAATTTTAATGCAGGTATACATCTTAGTTATTTTAATTTGAACAACGAATTTGTTTTTGAACCACGCCTGGGAATTAACTGGCGATTCAAACCAAAACACTCTCTGAATTTCGCATATGGTAAACACAGCCGAATTGAACCTTTAAGAGTATATATGACAGAAGTTCCTGTGGGAGATGCTTACGAAAGGTTGAACACATCACTAAGTATTACAAAAGCACATCATTTTGTGATTGGGTATGATATGAAGTTTGGAGAGAAGACACACCTGAATGTTGAAGCATATTATCAAAAGCTATATGATGTTCCGGTAATTGCCGATAGCACATTCTCCATGGTGAATTACACAAGTGAAACATTCTTTACCCAACAGCTAACAAATGATGGCACCGGTACAAACTACGGTTTGGATTTGACTTTGGAACAGTTTATCAACAACGGATTTTATTACATGATAACTTCATCAATCTACCAATCGAAATACAAAGGAGGTGATGGTGTTGAGCGAAATACAAAATATAATCAGAACTTTGTTTTCAATGTTTTAGGTGGTAAAGAGTGGCAATTTAAAAACGATAATGTTTTTGGAGTTAACGGAAAAGTAACAATAATAGGTGGCAAACGACAATCGCCTGTAAACTACGATGAGTCAATGAAATATCAGTATATAATTTATGACGAATCAAAACCATATGAAGTGCAATTGCCTACAAGCTACTTCGTTGACCTCTCCTTTAACTATACCATAAACAGACCTAAAGTTTCACATTCAATAATAGTGCAGGCCAAAAACCTGTTGATGCAGGAGGAGACATTCGGACACGCATACAACTACAAAACAAACCAAATAGAACCTTACGGGTTAACTATAATCTACCCATATATAAGTTATAAAATTCAATTTTGAAAATACCACCTCACCCCAACCCTCTCCTTAAGGAGAGGGAGCATCACCCCTTCTCCTTAAGGAGAAGGGGAATGGGGATGAGGTGTTAATCACTATTGATTATTAATTCAGGATATTTACGTAAATTCGTTCACAAAACAGTTAGCATATGAAGTTCTTAATCAGATTCCTTTTCATCTTTTTTGTACACGCGCTAATTAAAATAGGAGATGATTCACACGATGGTTTATTTGACATCTCTGAGCGGGGATTGGCATTTTCAATTTGCTTTATTACTTACGGACTTGTAGTTTGGTATATTGCCGGGTTTTTCAATCAAAAAATAGAGAACCGGCAAGCATCCACTAACAAAAAGAGCTATACGTATATGCTCTTCTCCTTTCATTTTGTTTTCGGACTTATTGTCGCTTTTCTTGCTAACTGGATTTACCAAACGACAGATGTTTACTTTTTTGATAATAAAGAAGAAGTTTGGCAAGGTGTAACGCTCTTTAATGCTGAGTTTACAATGAGTTTATGGATGATTTATATAATGGTTTTCTCTTTCGATAGTTATCATAAATCACGCATTAAAAACAAAGAGAACCAGCTAAAGCTTGAAAAGCTTGAAAAAGACAATACACTAGCTCAGTATTTAAATTTGAAAGCCCAAATAGAACCACATTTTTTGTTTAACAGCCTGAGTGTTTTGTCATCGCTGATATATTCTGATGTTAACATAGCTTCGGAATTTACATTGCGGTTGTCCAGAATATTGAGGTATGTTATTGAGAAAAATGAGTTTCCATTGGTGACATTAAAAGAGGAAATTACCTTTGTGGAAAATTATCTGTTCCTTATACAAACACGCTTTGAAAAAGAGGTCGTTTATGAAAACCGAATAGATAAAAAATTAATGAACATCCATTTTGTTCCTCCTTCTGCAATTCAAACACTTGTGGAGAATGCAGTTAAACACAATAAATTCGCAAAAGAGAGTCCTTTGCGGATAGAGATTTACAGTGATAAAGAGTTCCTGATAGTGAAAAACAATGTAGATATGCGTAATGACAGTGTCAGCTCGACCAAACAAGGACTGGGAAATCTAAAAGCGCGATTCTCTCATTTCACTTCTGTTCCCATAAAAATCAGTAAGACTAATGATGAATTCAGTATTTCCTTACCTCTTTTAACCAAAGAACATTATGAACGTTTTAATATTTGAGGACGAAAGGCATACGGCAACCCGACTGGTTAACCTACTGGGTGAGATTGATAGCACAATAAATATTGTGCAAATTATCGGTTCGGTAAAAGAAGGAATTGAATGGTTCAAAACCAATGAAAAACCGGATCTCATCTTCCAGGATATTCTCCTTAGCGATGGCAACTGTTTTGATATCTTTGATGCTGTTGAGATTACTACACCGGTTATTTTCACAACAGCCTTTAGTGAGTACGCTCTACGTTCGTTCCGGGTAAACAGCATTGATTACATCGTTAAACCTTATGACAAAAAAGATATTGAGAAGGCTTTGATAAAACTCAAAAAGGTTAAAGTATCTTTTACCCCTCCCGAAAAAAACCTGCTTGAAGAGATGCTAAACAAGAAAAGTGTTGCTCCCAAAAGAAGATTCTTAATCAAATCAGGCGATAATTACACTATAGTATACAGCAGTGACATAGCCTATTTTATTTCGGAGGAGAGTGTCACAATTGCTGTTTTGTTAAATGAAAAGAAACACATTGTTGATCATTCTATTGCCGAATTGTCGGAACAGATGGATCATTCCCTGTTTTTTCAAATCAACCGTAAGGCTATCATAAATATCGAAAGTGTGGCAAAAATCAGCACCTGGTTCAACAGCAGGTTAAAATTAAAACTAAACCCGCCCACCGAAGAAGAAATAGTAGTCAGTCGTGAACGGGTAAAAGACTTCAAGAGATGGCTATCGGACTAATTCGAATCTTTAGTTTCTGTCTAAACATACAGGGAGAGAATTAAATCTACCACATAAGACACATGCGTTTTCTTAAGAATAAAAACTTATATTTGTCATATTCAAGTAACTAATCAATTAATAAAAAGTAATCTAAGATGAAGAAACAGGTAGCAATAGGTATTGATATAGGAGGAACAAATACGGCCATTGGTGTTGTGGACAAGGATGGAAACATAGTAGCAGAAGGACACACCCCTACTTTAACAAATGTAGATGTAAAAGAGTATCTTGATATTCTGGCAAAAACAATAAAAGAGACTGTTGCAAGTGCAGGTTCAGACCTCGAAGTAATAGGTATTGGAATAGGTGCCCCAAGTTCGAATTATTACACAGGAGAGATAGTTGGTGCGGCAAACCTCGGATGGGGAGAAGTAATACCTTTCGTAAAACTGATGAGAGAGTATTTCGATTATCCTACTATCGTGCTTACAAACGATGCTAACTCTGCTGTTGTTGGTGAGTTAATGTATGGCGGTGCAAAAGGGATGAAAGATGTTATTATGATAACACTTGGCACAGGTGTTGGCAGCGGAATTATTGTTAATGGTGAACTGGTGCTGGGACATGACGGTTTTGCCGGGGAACTGGGACATGTAGTTATGGATACTGAAGGTCGTATGTGTGGTTGTGGACGTAAAGGTTGTCTTGAAACTTACGCATCGGCAACAGGAATAGTACGTACTGTATCTGAGTTGATAGCTGAAACTCAAACACCAAGTAAACTAAGAAGTATTGCTCCTGAAAACATTACTTCAAAAATGGTATATGATACGGCAATAGAAGGTGACGAGCTGGCACTTGAAGCTTTTGAAGTTACAGGCAAATACCTTGGAAAAGCAATATCCGACTTTATTGCATTCTCAAGCCCTGAAGCAGTATTCCTGTTTGGTGGTCTTGCTCTTGCCGGTGACCTTATATTCAAACCTACAAAAAAATATATGGAAGAGAATATGTGTTTCCTATACTCCCATAAAGTAAAACTACTCCCTTCAAAACTTGATGGAGCTAAGATTGCTATTCTCGGTGCCAGTGCTGTTGTTTGGAAAGAGGTGGAGAAGTAAAAGAATAATAGTTTTATATGGAATTCTGTGGGTAGAATATTATAGGTATCCTTCAAAACCTGTTCATTTTCTTTGCTTGTCCAAAGAAAACGAACCAAAAGAAAGGACACTTTTTCGAAGGTGTTTTTTAATGCGTTTCTACTGAAAAACATTAAAAACCGCATTTTAATAGCTAAATTTTGTAAATTTGAATTATGAAATCATTGCAAGAAATAAAACTAATTTTGAGTAGTCATAAAGAAACTCTCTTTGCTGAATATCCAATCAAATCGATGGCAATTTTTGGTTCTTATGTCAGGGAAGAACAGAATGAAAAAAGTGATTTGGATATAATAGTTGAATTAAATGGGAGAATAGGCATTCGATTTGTTGATCTTGCAGAAGAAATTGAAAATTTAATTGGCTTCAAGGTTGATCTGGTTTCAAAGAATGGAATAAAAGATAAATATTATAAATCGATATCATCAGATTTGGTTTATGTCTAATAGGGATACAATATTACTTCTTGAAGATATGCTGGATGCGGCATTAAAAATTCGGAAATATACGAAAGGGCTAACCTTTGATTTATTTCTGAAAGATGACAAAACCATTGATGCAGTTGTTAGAAATTTTGAGATCATTGGAGAGGCAGCTAACAGAATTGATTCTGATTTTAAAATAAAGAACCCTGAAATTGACTGGAAAAGGCTTCGTGGTTTCAGGAACAGGATCGTTCATGATTATTTTGGGATAGACTATGAAATTGTCTGGACAATAATAGAGGAGTATCTAAATGATTTATTAGAATGGTTGCAAGTAATTATCAAAGATTGAAGATAATTTCAGTATAGGCCAATAACCTTCACCAATCGTCCTGCCCTCGAAACTCGACGGTGCAAAGATAGCAATACTCGGTGCAAGTGCTGTTGTTTGGAAAGAGGTGCAAATCTAAACAAGCAATCTTCCAATTATCCGGGAGTTTAAACAATTCAATAATAAGTTCAAAAGCTGCCAATTATATATTGGTGGCTTTTTTTGTGTTTGTTTAGAAAGCACGGGGATTTAGTTCAACCCCGCGGTAATAGCGAGGCACAACTTGTCCCGCTATTCGGGATATTACGGCTATCGCCTAATACGATGCTTATTTGTTAGCGTTTGTGCATTATTTCATTTTACTTAATTCTTCTGCACTTTGCATTATGCTTTTTTCAACATTTTCTACAATGTTGCTTACTTCTATCCATTGTTTTGAAATTATTTTATCTATTTCAATATCGCTTTTTTCCTGAAGACTTTCCAAATCAAATTTCCATTTTTTAATAAAATGAACTAACCATTTTTTACCTGATGGAATCTTGCATCCATCAACACTTTCTAATCTTTTACTAAGAATACCCCTAATCTTTTCATGATTTTCACTGCCATTTCCTGGTGCAATTACAGTTTTAAAAGTCATTTGTTTACCATCTAGAACTATTTCAAACTGAAATGACTCTTTTAGTGGCCATCCATTAGTTTTTGGAAGTATCTCAAATAAATTTTTAGTTTGGAAACGAACAAATTTATTACTTTGAGAACCCATTACCCAATCTGATTGTTTAACTTTTTCATCGTATTTTATTTTGAATTCAGAAGTGAAATCTGGTTTGTTTTCTATAATAAAATCAAACGCTTCTTTATGTCTGTTGTATAATTTTAATGCTAAATCATTTAATTCATGTTCTTTCATTATTTCAATTTTTAGTATTTCACTATAATCATTCATATATTGAACAACTTCCTTGGTAAGATTTCTTTCAAACACTTGAATAATATGGTCTATGTTAGTAAGTATCTGTTGGTATGAATATGTTTGGTAAGTATCATCCGAAGCTTCTGTTCCATATGGTGTTAGATAAACAAAATATTTCTTTTGTTTCTTGAAATTATCATTTACAATACTCTTATATCGTTGAAGCTGATTTGAATGTTCTTTTGATTCTACTTTGTTTTCAATACAAATTACAATGTCTTCTATAATTAGTAGTAAGTCAATATTTCTCCATTCTCTTCTTATTTCTACTTTTTTGTATTTAATATCTTCAATATCTATTTCCAAATCAAGAAGGAATCGTCTTAAATAAATCTCTCTTAAATTATGACTTTCAGAAGGGTCAAGTAACCATGCTATAAAATTTGAATGTCTAATTTCCGTCTTAGTAATTCTTAATATCCTGAAGATATTAGATGTCTTAAGATTAAGTTCAAGTTTATCAAAGTCAAAATCTTTTTCGATTTTGTTAATTTTCTCTAAAAGTATTTTATTTTGTCCAATCATATATCCTGAGGCTTTATTTAATGCTGTGATTGTATAAACGTTAACGATTGAAGTATGAAGCGTTTTAATGCTTTATACTTTCGTGTTGTGCATTGGCTTTTCATTACTTTAATATAATGCTTGAAAATCCTTTATTGAACAAGATTCTTCCTCGAATTTCTCTCCACTTTTTGAATGTTTTGAAACTAACCAGGTAGAGTCATTTTGTTTTTTAACACTTATCATTATTGATCCATCTCTTCTATATATATAAAAGCTTTCAAAAGGAATTCCATCTATATATTCAATAGTTTTTAGCTTTTCCCCTGATTCATAGTAGTGTTTCCATAAGCCACTTTTCTTATTCTTTTTATAGCTACCCTCGCTACTAATAAAATATGCATCCGGGGCAATCTTGCTTCTTATTATATCAGCCTTAATGTTAGTATAAATAGAACCATTAATTGTATCACAGCTTTTCTTTTTTATAATTCTCGTTTCTTCTTTTTCTCCAACTTTCAAAGGTCTATATACATAAGTTCCATCAGTATACCAATGGCAATCCATTCCCGATTCAGTGTCAAACCCACTGGCACATTCAGATAAGAAAGGGATGATAAAAAATTTAATCTCATAATTTATCCACTTTCCACTTTTTCCATTGTTGCTATTTGTTTTATTAAAAGCTTCTCCTCTATAAATAATATGATCACTCTTCAGATAAATAGTGTCATTTTGAGAATTTGCTTTTATAACAAATAAAACTAGGCTAATTATGAGTATCTGTTTCATTCACTAGTTTTTATAGCTTATGCACAACGATGTTATATAATTACTTTCCTACTCCAAAAGTAACTAATATATTCATTTTCTTATAGTATTATGTATATTATTACACCGGGTAATTACCTAATATTTTTATAATTTATTCAATGTTCATGTCCAATGGTCATTTAACATTTTTAATTGTCTTTGTGCTGACATGGGTATCATTTTCAGTTGCTTTTTGTAGCTTTTATGGCTAACTCTTTTTTTGCTACCTTGCAAACAAAATTCTTTGTCATGAAAACATTTCAATTCTTCTTGCTTTCTATTATTATAGTAATCGTAACCGGATGTAACATCTCAAACAATCAAACATCAGGCAATCGATTAATTGATTTTGTTGACCCGTTTATCGGGACAGGTGCTCATGGGCACGTTTTCCCCGGAGCAACCACTCCATTCGGGATGGTTCAGCTAAGCCCCAACAACGGAGTGTCAGGCTGGGATTGGTGTTCAGGCTATCACTCTTCATCAAACCAATTAGCTGGCTTTTCACACATGCACCTAAGCGGTACAGGAATTGGTGATTTGGCAGATATACTTATCACCCCTACAACCAAACTTGTTGAATCAGACACGTCTGCCAATGGAAGGAATTTTATTACTCACTATTTCAGCAAATACTCGCATGAAGATGAGAAGGCATCTCCCGGGTACTACTCTGTAAAACTTGACAATGGAATTAGAGCTGAATTGACAGCATCAGCACGTACAGGTTTCCATCAGTACACTACAGAAAGTGAAAATTTATCACTGATCATTAATCTGGGTTTCGCCATTAACTGGGACAGGGCCACAGATACTTATATTAAACAACTGTCAAAAACCCGAATCACAGGGTATCGTAAATCAACCGGATGGGCAAAAGAACAGTGGGTGTTTTTTGCTATTGATGTTAATAAATCCATAGCAAATTTCAATGTAATAAAAAGCGGTGAAATACTTGATAAGAATGAATTGAGAGATAAACAAGTTCAAGCTGTGATAAAATTTACAAACCTTGATAATGAGCCTCTGAAAATAAAAGTAGGACTTTCATCTGCAAGTATTGATGGTGCATTAAAGAGTTTGGAGAAGGAGATTCCTCATTGGGATTTCGATAGAGTAAGGGCAAAAGCCGAAGGCATGTGGGAAAAAGAACTAAGTAAAATTAAAGTAACAACAGAGGACACAACCATGCAAAATATATTCTATACATCCTTTTATCACAGTATGTTGGCTCCGTATCTGCATTCCGATCTTAATAATGAGTATAAAGGGTTGAACGGAAAAGCAAACAAAGCAGAGACTTTCACCAGATATACTGTTTTTTCTTTGTGGGATACATTCAGAGCAAACCATCCTTTGTTTACGATAACTCAGCCAGACAAGGTTAACGATTTTATTCACTCATTTATGGCAATTTACCATGAAGGCGGCCTTCTGCCGGTATGGGAGCTTGTAGGTAACGAAACAAACTGTATGATTGGTTACCATGCTATTCCCGTAATTACTGATGCATGGAAGAAAAGTTTAATTAAGGACTATACGGGAAAAAAGCTGCTTGAAGCCATGGTGAAAAGTGCTATGCAGGATACTGAAGGTCTGAAAGAACTCAGACAATATGGGTATATTCCCTCTGAGAAAATTAATGAATCTGTATCCAAAGGGCTGGAATATGCTTACGATGACTGGTGTATTGCTGAAATGGCAAAAGCTATCGGAGATGAGGAAACATACAACACTTTTATTAAACGTGCCGGATACTACAAAAACTATTACGACAGTTCTACCGGTTTTATGCGTGGGAAACTGTCAGATGGCAATTGGAAAACACCCTTCGATCCTCTGTTTTCAAGCCATCGTGCCGACGAATACACCGAAGGTAATGCATGGCAGTACTCATGGTTTGTTCCTCACGATGTGGCAGGTCTGATAAAACTTCATGGTTCTGCTGAGAAATTTGAAAATAAACTTGACTCTCTGTTTTCAATTAAAGAGACTATGAAAGGTGAGAATGTATCTCCTGACATCTCAGGACTTATTGGGCAGTATGCTCATGGGAATGAGCCAAGCCATCATGTGACATATTTGTATAATTACATTGGCAAGCCATGGAAAACAGCCGAAAAGGTTCGTGAGATTTTGACAACTATGTACACCGACAAAACAGATGGTTTGTGTGGCAACGAAGATTGTGGCCAAATGTCGGCATGGTATGTATTATCCTCAATCGGCTTTTATCCGGTTAATCCTGCTGACGGCAATTATGTTATTGGGAGTCCTTTGTTTGACAGAGTTGAGCTCGTACTGGGCAACGGCAAAACTTTCACCGTAATTGCACAGAACAACTCTGATGAGAATAAGTACATTCAAAAGGCTACCCTTAACAACAAAGTGCTGAACAGGTCGTTCATTAAACATTCTGAAATCACAAATGGGGGAACACTTGTATTTATCATGGGGAATAAACCCAATAAAACATGGGGCAGTAACCCTAATGATTATCCCCCGTCGATGAGTAGATAACGAATATGGGTGCGGTTGAAAAATGCTAAATTAATCTCATGACTTTACCACAAAGGAATGGCAAGTGTACCCTGTATGAGCATATTGCTAATATCATTTCCAAGTCTTACCTCACCGCTTCCTGTTCCTGAAAACTCTTCAGTTTCTGTGTCCCTGCTTACTGTTCCGGTTAAACGTGTGCGAAATTGATCACGGGCGTATTGGGCATAGAGTTGAAGATTATTAAACCTAATCTTTGTGTTTTCTGCCTCGATTTGTCGGGGTCTTAGTGTATCTTTGTGCAATAGCCTACCCGTCATATTATTATGGGCAGATTAGCTATTACAGTAGAGTAGAGTACGGAATACGCACTATTGTAGCTTTAGACTGAACGACAAATTGGTCTATGTAATCCTTTCATATTACCGGGTTTTTAATTATATTTAAAATGCACGCCTCGTGGCGTACCAAAGTTTCACAAAGAGAATTAAAATTATGACAAAATACGAAAGCCAAATAAAAGTAGTTCCATATTCAAAAAAGAGAATATTTAATTTCCTGAGTGACTTTGATAATTTTGGTGTGATTGTGCCAAAAGATAAGATCAAAAACTGGCAATCGCACGGCGGCCATTGTACCTTTGAGCTTGATATGGTTGGGGAAGTTGGACTGCGAATAGTGGAGAATACTCCCTTCGACACAATAAAGTATACAAGTGAGGGGAATACGCCGGTTAACTTCTTTTTATGGGTGCAGATAAAAGAGGTTGAAGAGGCAGACAGCAGGGTGAAGCTGACCATTAAAGCCGATATGAACCCGATGATAAAGATGGTGGTTGCCGGCCCGATTAAGAAATTCCTGGAGATACTGGCTGATGCCATTGCTTCGCATAACTACGGATGAAAAACTCTATATTCACCAGATGACAACTCGCACTTGTCGCGATTCACCGGATAACTGTCGTCTGGTCAAGGGTAGTCACCCGGTGAATCTCACACTATTTCCGAATAACAACATCCACCCTGCGATTTACCATGTGGATTCCTCGTGGTGATAGTTCGTTGGTAGGGGAGAGAATTTCTGTTTCTCCTTTAGGGAAAATGTTTATCCGCTCAGCTGCAATGCCAAGGTCGTTTATCAGGATATCTTTCACTGTTTCACACCGCTTACGGCTTACTTCCATGTTTTTTTCGGCATCTCCTGTCTCATCCGAGAAACCAATTACATCAACGTTCCAGTGCTTGTTGTTCATTAAATGGATGGCTGTTTTAGCAAGGAATACAAGGTCTTCAGTATCAACATAAGTACTTGATGAACCAAAGAAAACAGAGTAAAACTCAGATGTGGTGTACACTTTTTTCAGGTTGTGAACAATAAAAACGGAATCGGTCTTGACAGGTCTGTTTTCAGCGTATTGATTAATGTTGTTTTCCAGTTCGTTAATTTCATCTTCGAGTGGATATCTTTTCTTAGCTCCAAATATATTAAAGTCATAGCCACGGTATGTCCATCGCTTATGTCTTTTGTTTTTCTTGCCTATTTTATAAGATACATTAATGTTGGTATAACAGTAACTGTCGTTAGAGGCACCGGCTAAAATATTGTCGAATTTATCCATTAAGCTGAATCTCATTGTAGATTCAATTCCTATATCGAAACTTCTGTTAATACGGTACATTACTCCCAGTCCAACAGGCAACAGTAGTGTTCGTTTACGGTCTGTTTTTTTGTCGGGGTCATATATGTAGTATCCCTGAACAACATACCGCAGATCTGTTGCTTCTCCACTAAAGTCCTGTACCATTACTACTTTATCGGTATCGGAATGATAGAGTTTAGAACGATATGCTGTAAACCCAAAGCCAATCTTATAGTAAAAGTTCCACCTGTCTTTTATTGGCCCGGGTGTGTTCAGCATCTGATTTATAATGCCAACATGGTTAATGCTGAAATCAAGTATGTCTCCTTCAAAATAGTACCCTACATTTGATCCGTACATGTTACCGGCCAGAAATTGGGCATCAAAGGCAAATGCGGGGTTAAGATATTTAGTGACTTTTAGTGTAGGACCAAAATCCCATCTTTCATTCGGAAAAATAGTGTAGTTTGTAATGTCTGTGTACATTATTAGTGAGCCATATCCAAAACCTACAGACCATGAGTTGAACTTTTTCTCACGTGAATAGCGCATATGTTCTTCTATGATAAAATCATCACTCCTTTGTCCAAAAACAGAAATGCCTGACTGGACAAAAAGAAGCAGAAGAATACATTTTACTAATGGAGCTATTCTGTTCATTCCACAATCATAAAGAGGTCTACCCGGCGGTTAACCAAATGCAGACCACGGGGTTTTAATTTGTTTGTATCTGACAACAGGTCACTTTCACCTTTCGGGTCAATCTGGAACCTGTCATTACTTATGCCATAGTCATAAACTAAAACATCTAAAACTGCATTACACCTACGGTTGCTTAATTTTAAGTTATAGTCATCGGAGCCTCTTGTATCGCAATACCCTACTATACGAATACGTATGTTAGGACTTTTTTCCATTGCTTGTGCTACTTTGGCAAGTTCTTTATGCTCTCTTCGTGATAGGGTTGATTTATCAAAGTTGAAGAAAATGGATGCGGATACTCCTTCTTCATATATAATACTTTCAGTAAATATGTATGTTGTGTCTGAAGTAACAGAATCGTGAGCCGCAAGGTAATTTAGCTGCTCGTTGAGCGAATCAAGTTTGGCTGCCAGCGGGTCGGTATCTCTACGTTGTTTATAAGCAATGTTAAAATCTTTATATGTCCAAACAGGATGTCTCTTGTTCTTTTTACCTATTTTATAAGTAATATTGAACGAAGAGTACATGTAAGCATCATTATCGGCTCCGGACAAATTTACATCAAGATTATCGTTCGACATACTATGCATCATGATTTCCATACCAAGGTCAAAACTTGGACTAAGCCTGTGTTTTACGCCAATGCCTATAGGTAGAATTATTTCACTTTTCCTTTTTTCCTCTTTCTCAGTATCTGTCCGCCTGTTGTATCCCATAACAAGGTAATCATCAGGTAGCCACCCTTCAGGTTTAGGGTAAGATATAAAATCATAAACATGCTTAACCTGTAGTATCTGATCTTTTAGAATAGTTTCAGGTACTCCGTTATCATAATAAACCTGGTCGTACAACGCTCTCTGACGACTGCGGAAGAAAACCATTCCGAAACCTAATTTACCGTAAATGTCCCATTTGTCTGCTATCGGGCCAAAAGCTGCAAATTGGTTGATGGAGAATGTCAGGTTTAATGATGCTTCCATAAAATTGCCTTCAAAATAGCGATGGTTTTTTTGGCCGTACATATTTGCGGTTAAAAACTGGGCATCAATACCCCAGGGACGATTAAACTGCTTGCTAACCATTACCGTAGGTCCGAACTTCCAGTTGTGGGAAGGAAAGATAGTATAATCTACAACATCAGTATAGTATGTTACCGGACCATAACCTAACGTTACAGACCATGTGTTATACTTATTTCCTTTACGGTAAATTTGTTCTTCCGACAAGCTTCCGAAATCAATCTGTGCGAATATGCTATTCGATAGATAAAATAATATTGCAATAAATAGATAACCTTTTAACCGACACATGGAATTGTTAATAAAGTTTAAATATTAAATCTAAGACATTTAGATGAAGAATTAAAGGAGATAGTCTGTTTTTTTTATGAATTGATGTTTTTTTTACACTAAACTTAAATGATATTTTAATCTATTAACCTAAATTATAAACAACCGAGGGCTTCAAGCGAAACTCTTGGTGGTACCGAATCTTTGACGTTCAAATGTCTGCCTGCGGCTGACGATTTGAGGTCTTGCGAAAACCCTCGGTATGGTTAATCAATAAAGTAACAAGTTACATACAAAAAAACAGTACTTACTTTTTCTTAAACTCCTCCAATCCATCCAGTAACCATTTTTTGTACTTGTCGATGTTTGGTTCGTAGGCTAAGGGCTGATTGATTGTGTTTCCTTCGGTATCGGTAATAACGTAATAAGGTTGCGCTCCCTGGTGATAACGTTTTTGCTGGAACTCCTGCCATTTCTGACCAATATATTTCACTTTTTTACCAAGTGTTTCGGAGTAGTAAATTTCATCTTCCGGTAGTTTGGTACGCAGGTCAACATATAACGATACCAGAATGAAATCGTTAGTAAGCAGATCTTTAACTGACCTGTCCGACCATACATTATCTTCTACTTTACGACAGTTGGCACAAGCCTTGCCGGTAAAGTCGAGCAATAGAGGTTTGTTTACTTTTTGAGAGTAAGCCAAAGCTATGTCATAATCGTGAAAAGTAGGGATATTTTGAGGGCCGGGATGCATACCTTCAGGCAGGCCTCCGTGGCTGTTTTCACTATTTGATGTTATGAAAGTGGATGAAGGTATTTCGCGTCCAACTCCGAGAGGTGATTCTGCATAATCTTTTGGTGGTGGAAATCCGCTAATAAGTTTTACAGGAGCACCCCACAGGCCGGGTATCATATATATAGTGAAACTCAACACAACTAACCCAAGCAGGAACCGTGAAACCGGAATTGACTCCATGGGTGAGTCATGTGGGAGTCTGATTTTACCGAGCAAATAAAATGCCAGAGCACCGAATATGGCAATCCAGATGGCAAAGTAAACCTCACGCTCAAGGATGTGCAGGTCGAGAACCATATCTGCCATTGACAGGAATTTGAAAGCAAAAGCCAATTCAAGAAATCCCAGCACAACTTTAACAGAGTTCAGCCATCCGCCTGATTTGGGCAATGAATTAAGATATCCGGGGAATGCAGCAAACAGTGTGAAAGGCAGAGCAAGCGCAAGTGAGAATCCCAGCATACCTATGATTGGCCCCATAAAACCTCCTGAGGCTGCCTGAACCATCAAAGATCCAACAATAGGCCCGGTGCAACTGAATGAAACCAGAGCAAGGGTGAATGCCATAAAGAATATTCCTATGAAACCTCCTTTGTCGGCTTTTTTATCCGCAAAGTTCACCCATGAACTGGGTAGTACTATCTCGAATGCCCCAAAAAACGATATGGCAAAAAAGACTAACAGAAGGAAGAAGAATGTATTAAACCACGGATTGGTAGATAAAGCATTCAGAGCATCGGCTCCAAAGATTGCAGCTACGCTTGTTCCGAGTACTACATATATAAATATTATTGAAAATCCGTAAATAATGGCATTGCGGATTCCGGCAGCTTTTGACTCACTTTGTTTAGTAAAGAAACTAACTGTCATGGGTATCATAGGAAACACGCAAGGTGTTAAAAGTGCAGCAAATCCTCCGATGAAAGCCAGCCAGAAAATTCCCCAGTAAGATTTGTTTTCTGTTTTATTTTGGTGTTCAGGTGTGGCTACTTCTGATGATACTGAAGTGGAAACGTTACTGCCTCCAATATTCAACGAGAATGATTCCTCTGTTGGCGGCATACAGTTTTCATCATTACATATCATGTATTCTATTATTCCTTCAATAGTTGTTTCCCCTTTCACTTCAACTATCTGCTTGAAAATAGCTTTTTTGCTTATCCATTTCAGGTTAGCTTTGAACGATTCGTCATAATGAACTTCCGGTTCAGGATCTTCAACTATATCACCAACTGATTTATATGAATCCGATGCATTGAAGGTTATCATTGTTGGGAAAGCACTGTTTTCGGGAAGGTCATGTGCATATATGTGCCATCCTTCATCGAGTGTGGCTTCACATAGTACCTCTACACGAGTCTCACTTATTTTATTAATTGAAAAACTCCAGCTCACATGCTGTTCTATTTGAGAAAAAACAGAGATTGCCGGTATTAGAAACAAAAGAGAAAACAGTAATTTCTTCATTTTTAAAGCTTAAATTGTATGATTCCCATTTTAAGGCTGTAAAAATACAAAAAAAGGTTAGCCTAAACAAGGCTAACCTTTTTGTTTTTTTCATTAAGTATCTCATGTTCGAGAAAACTTAAAGAGTCAGAGTGTACAACTTTCAGTTTCATAGTATACCTGAATTTCCATTTCCATATTAATGATGGAAATCCTTTTTTCAGGTAAGTATAAACTATCGGATGTACTTTTAGTGTCATTTTTTTTAAATGTAGCATTTCGAAAGCGTACCGGATGGAATTTTCAATCTCCTGTGGTAATAAAATTGCAGGAGCCCTTTTTCCGGAGCCATTACATGTAGGACAAGTTTCTTCTGTTTGAATAAGCATTTCAGGCCTTACCCTTTGCCGGGTAATTTGCATTAGTCCAAATTTGCTTAATGGCAGAATGTTGTGTTTTGTGCGATCCAATGACATGGCTTCTTTCATCTTTTCAAAGACTTTTTGCCTATTTTCGTTGGACTGCATGTCAATAAAATCAACAACAATAATTCCACCCATGTCTCTTAAGCGCAACTGGCGTGCAATCTCTTGTGCTGCTGCCAGATTAACTTCAAGAGCGTTTGTTTCCTGGTTGGAATTTGATTTAGATCTATTGCCGCTATTTACATCTATAACATGAAGAGCTTCCGTATGTTCTATGATTAGGTAAGCTCCACTTTTAAAAGAAACTGTTCTTCCAAATGAAGATTTTATCTGACGCTCAATTAAGAATTGGTCAAAAATTGGTGCCGTTCCTTTGTAAAGTTTTACAATGTCTTGACGATCTGGGGCTATAAGACCCACATAAACCTTAACTTCCTGAAATACTTCAGGGGAGTTGACATAAACAGCATTAAAAGATGTGTTTAAAATATCCCTTAGGATGGCTGATATTTTTCCAATCTCGCCTACAACGAGGTCTGGAGTTTTTACATCATATATTTTTACACTGCTGTCTTCCCATCTGCTTATCAACATTTTGAGCTCTTTATCCAGCTCTGCTACTTTTTTGTCTTTAGCAACAGTACGTACTATCACCCCGTAATTTTTGGGTTTAATGCTCAATAAAAGGCGCTTTAATCGTTGGCGCTCCTCTGTTGATTCAAGTTTTTGGCTTACTGACACTTTATCGGAAAAAGGCATTAATACCAAATTCCGGCCTGCCAGTGATAATTCTGATGTCAAACGTGGCCCTTTTGTTGAAATGGGCTCTTTTGCAATTTGAACTAAAACTTCTTGTCCTGTAGTTAATACATCTGTAATTGTTCCGTTTTTATTGATGTCATTTTCCGGTTTAAGCTTATGTAAAGCTACAACTCCCTTTTTGTTTCTGGTTATATTTAGGAACTTATTAAGTGTTTTAAATTGTGGCCCAAGGTCAAGATAGTGCAAAAAAGCATCTTTCTCATATCCTACATCCACAAAGGCAGCATTCAGACCGGGCATTATTTTTTTCACTCTTCCGAGATAAATGTCACCTACGGTAAACTGAATGTTACTTTTTTCTTTTCTTAGTTCCACCAGTCTTTTATCTTCCAATAACGCAATGGAGATACTTGAGGGAGTTACATCAACAAATAGTTCTGCATTCACTACATGAATTTAAATTAATATTTCAAAGATCATCCTGTCATTACAGGTATATATAAATACAACAAAACAGAAAGCCTTAACTTTCTGTTTGTTGAAAATTATAAATAAGAAGTGAAAGTTATTTCTTCTTCTTATGTCTGTTTTTTCTTAATCTTTTTTTACGCTTATGCGTAGCCATCTTATGTCTCTTTCTCTTTTTCCCACTTGGCATAATTCTGAAAATTAATAGTTTACTAAATTACTTTACGTTATTTTTTACTTTAGTAACGAAAGATTTTGAAGGCTTAAACGAAGGAATAAAATGCTCAGGAATAATGATTGTAGTATTTTTAGAAATATTACGAGCAGTTTTTTCAGCTCTTTTCTTCACTACAAAGCTACCAAATCCTCTTAAATATACATTCTTACCTTTTACTAAGGAACCTTTAATGGTTTCCATAAAAGCTTCTACAGTTTTCTGAACTGTAACCTTTTCAATTCCAGTGCTTTTGGAAATTTCGTTGACGATATCAGCTTTTGTCATTTCTTTAAAAAATTATTTAATTATCAAATATTTACAATATTGGGTTGCCATAAAAAGCAGATTGCAAATATAGATGTTTTATCAAAATAAAAAAACAAATTGTCTTTTTTTGATAAAAAAAATAGTTGTAAAATGTTTTGTATTCTTTTGCAACAATGTTAATTAACCGATGTTTTGTCATTATTTGAGCTATTGACAACTATTAATTATCCTTTATCATAAAGGCTTGCATTTGAAAAACATTAAAAATTTTGTAATTTTAACCAGAATAAAGATAAACAAATTCTATGTCAATAAATAAAGTTATTTTAGTTGGTAAAGTAGGTAAAGATCCCGAAGTACATTATGTTGAGGAGAATTTACCTGTTGCCAGATTCCCTTTGGCGACTTCAGAAAGGGGATATCAAACAAAAGATGGCCGGCAAATACCTGAACGAACAGAGTGGCATAATATAGTTGTATGGCGCAGACTGGCAGAAGTAGTTGAAGAATATGTCAAAAAAGGCACTCAGTTATATTTAGAGGGGAAAATAAGAACCCGTTCTTATGAAGACAAAGATGGAATAAAAAGGTATAGTACTGAGATTGTTGTTGATGTATTACAACTACTGGGCTCACGAAGCGATAACCCGGCGTCGGGAGCCGGAGTTCGTAGTCAGGAGAAAACTGATGCCGGAAATGACAATACACCTAAAGGAAATGATAGTGATTCTTTAGGACAGGATGAGAATAATAAAAAGAATAGTGATGATTTACCATTTTAATTTGATCTGATTGGAAACTGAGATAATACCATATCTTTTAGATATAACATTTTATCCGTTTATATCGGGAACGGCAATAAGCATAATTGTTTGTATTATGCTTCTTATACTATCAGCGATGATATCGGGTTCGGAAATTGCATATTTTGCGCTTTCACTAAAAGATTTAGATGAGCTGAAAAATCACGAAACAAAAATGAACCGGTTAATACTGAAGCACCTTAAATTTCCTGAGCTTTTGCTGGCTACGATTTTAATAGGTAACAATTTTGTTAATGTGGGTATTGTTATCCTGACTTCATATATCGTGAGTTCACTGGTTGATTTTGGCTCATCTGCCACACTACAGTTTATCATTGAGATTATTGGAATTACGGGATTAATTCTACTTTTTGGAGAGATAATACCTAAAGTTTATGCATCTCACTTTTCTAAAAAGTTTGCCAGTCTGATGGCTTATCCACTTATGATAATGATGAAATTATTTAAGCCTTTGGGTATTATTTTGGTGAAATCGACAAATGTTGTTAACAAGCGTTTAGCAAAAAAGAAAAGGGCTCTCTCTTTGGACGAATTGTCTCATGCTGTAGAACTTACTTCAGGTGATATAGTTGAGGAAAAGGAGATACTGGAGGGGATCGTTAAATTCTCCAATATTAAGGCCGAAGAGATCATGACAGCTCGTGTTGATGTTGGTGACCTTGATGTTAAGTGGGACTTTAAGAAGGTGTTACATGTGATTGTTGAATCGGGCTTTTCGCGTTTTCCTGTTTTTGAAGGAACGCCGGATAATATTAAAGGAATATTGTATGTGAAAGATCTGCTTTTGTACATTAATAAAGATGCATCATATCCGTGGCAAAAGTTAATACGTGAAGCGTATTATATTCCTGAGACCAAGATGATCAATGATTTATTACGTGAGTTTCAAACTCAAAAAATCCATATGGCGATTGTTGTTGATGAGTATGGAGGAACGTCGGGAATCATTACTCTTGAAGATGTTATTGAAGAGATTGTTGGAGAGATAAGTGATGAAATGGATGTAGATGAGGATTTATACCGAAAGCTAACGGACGGAACTTATATTTTTGAAGGTAAGACTTTACTTAATGACTTCTTTAAGATAACATCTATTGATGAAAATGAGTTTAACGAGGTGAGGGAAGATGCCGAAACGCTTGCGGGTTTATTACTTGAAATAAAAGGGGCTATGCCTGAAAAGAATGAGGTAATAACTTATGAGAAATATCGTTTTGTAATATTGGCTGCTGACAGTAGGCGGATAAAAAAGTTAAGTTTTAAAGAACTTGAAAACAGGGAAGAATCCTCAACAAAAATTAAAACAAAAACATGAAGCTATTGAATAATTTTTCATCTGTAATTGTAATTGTTGCTGTTTTGTTTTTTGTTTCATGCAGTCACGATTATACACCTAAAGAGCCCGGATATTTTCGTATAGATTTTCCGGAGAAAGAGTATGTTCAGCTTGATTCTATCTTTCCTTATACGTTTGAAATGCCTGTGTATGCAAAAATAAAACGGAACGAATATTATCCTGACAGCTATAATTCAAATATTGTTTTTCCAAAACTGAATGGGACTGTTCATTTAAGTTATTTTAATATTACTGGAAATATTGATGAGTTATTGGAAGATAATCGTAAGATGGTGTATAAACACACTATTAAAGCAGATGCCATTAACGAACAGTATTATGAAGATACGGGCAAGTCGGTTTATGGTGTTTTGTATGAGATTAAGGGTAATGCAGCCTCATCAGTTCAGTTTTATGCTACTGACAGTGTAAAACATTTTCTGCGTGGAGCTTTATATTTTAACACAGTACCTAACAAAGATAGCTTGGCGCCTGCTATACAGTTTGTTGAGGAGGATATTATTCATCTTATAGAGACTCTTTCATGGAAGTAACCGAAAGTGCAAAGGTGTTAGGAGCAAAGTTTAAGGTGTAAGGTGAAAGGAGATGTACGGCACAAGGTAGATAGCGCATAAACAGCGGATGAAACAATTAAACCATATAAGGCATAAAAGGAATTATAAGTGAAAAAACTTAAATGACCTTATGTTTCTTATATGGTTCAAAAAATTTCAAACAGAATTACTAAGTTTTAAACAATATTTAGAATCTAACTTCTAAAATCTTATAGATGCCATTATATCTACATATAAATGCTGAAGGCGGTAACAAAATAGGGGTATGGCATATCACCGAATCTCTTGAAGAATTGCATGAAAAGGTTGAGTTGTCGGATGATGATAAGACAACATTAAATACATTCAGGTTTGAACCGCGAAAAAAGGAGTGGCTGGCAGTAAGGGTTTTGGTTAAAGAGCTGTTGGGTTGCGATTATCAGATATGTTACAAAAATAGTGGTGCTCCTTATTTTAAGGATAAAAATCTGCATATTGGCATATCTCACACTAACGGATTTGCCGGAGTATCTGTTGCTCCTTTCACAACAGCACTGGATATGGAAAAGGCTTCGCCGAGGATTGAGCGTGTTTATCAGCGTTTTGTAAATGACGGGGAGATGTTATTTATTCAGGAACAGGAGCGTATCAGTTATTATAATGCTATTTGGGCAGCAAAAGAAACCCTATTTAAACTGTTTGACAGGCAAAAGGTTATATTTAAGGAGAATTTTGTAATTGAACCATTTGTTTTGTCTGAAGAAGGAGAAATTACAGCGCATGTTAATTTTAAAGATATCCGTTGTTATGTGTTGATGAGGTATAAGATAACACCTTATTTCACATTAATTTATTACCTTAATAGTTTTGAAAATGATATATAAACAAATAACAGAGAAGCAATTAAAAGGCAAGAAACAATTAGCACTGTTAGTCGATCCTGACCAAACCGGCTTAAATGAATTGAGAAAATTAACTGAGTTGGTAAACCTTACACCACCGGATTTTATTTTGGTAGGGGGGAGTTTGATATCTGAAAATACAGATGAGATAATAAAAATGTTAAAGAGTTCGGTTAATATACCTGTGATGCTTTTCCCCGGTAGCAGTTTTCAGATAAGTTCTTATGCCGATGGTATTTTGTTTCTCTCTTTGCTTTCAGGGCGTAATCCGGAGTTTCTGATTAGTCATCATGTGTCAGCTGCCCCGTTAATTAAATCGTCAGGTATGGAGGTGATATCAACTGGATATCTTTTGATTGAAGGTGGTAAGGTCTCATCAGTAGAGTATATGAGTAATACCAAACCGATACCTGCCGAAAAAACGGATCTGGCAGCAGCAACTGCGCTGGCCGGTGAAATGATGGGGATGAAGATGCTTTACCTCGAAGCCGGTAGCGGGGCACTAAACCATGTGCCTGAGCTTCTGATTAAGAAAGTAAAAGAACAAACTATGGTTCCGTTGATTGTAGGTGGTGGACTGAATAGCTCCGAAAAGATTATGGCAGTATGTAAAGCCGGTGCTGATATTGTTGTTATTGGTAATGCTTTTGAAAAAGATCCCAGACTGTTAAAAGAGTTTGTATCTGTGGTAAAGAAGTTCTAATAAATGAAGACTTTTTACTTTATGGACTTTACAAACTTTCAACTAAATTTTATTTCCCTCGTATCAGTGTAATTGTTCCGTGAAGTTTATATCTCTCCTCTTTTTGAAATCCTTCGGCTTCGATTACATAAAAATAGACTCCCGGTCCTGCTTCTCCTTTGCCAATACGGCCATCCCATCCCTGGGCCGGATTGTTTGATGAATAGACTTTACGCCCCCACCGGTTAAAGATGGTTATACTGTATTTTTCCAATGATCGGTATGCCACTCTGAACTCATCATTCATTCCATCACCATTTGGAGTAAACACATTGGGAACTTGTAATTCCGATTCAAATACGACTATCTCCTGAGGCTCTGATGAATCTTCACATCCACTCACTTCATTAACTATCTGAAGAACATTTTCATATTTCCCGGCCAACTGATATGTGTGAAGCGGATTAGGTTCAAAGGCTTTCCCGTCCTCACCGAAAGTCCATTCGTAAATAAGATTATTTCCTTTTGTTTCACTACTGTTAAACCTGACAACGAGAGGAGCCGAATGTTTTGCTGTTGTATCCATCTCATTTTCTATTCCTCTGCCTTCGGGTTCCTGTTCGAACACAGCTTCAACGGCAATGGCAATATAATGAACAGATCCCGTTTCTGCTATTCCGAATTTCGATCCTACCGATACGGTAAAGTCAGAATCTTCCACAGGAGCATCAATGGTTATCTCCTTTTCTGTTTCATCTGAAACAGTACTTTCAGGAACCGAGCTCCAGGTATATGATAATCCATAATCTGGGGGGATGGCTGTTCCGTTAGCCGGGTCGTAATAGGTAAGTGATTTTGTTGTTTCGTTTGCGTTAAGTTTCAATTCGAAACAAGTAGGTTCTGAGACAGTATCCGGTTCAACGGAGTTAATCTCAGGCTGGAAAGTCCAGCAGGTATAGGTTAATAACGTTCCATTGCCATCATCTGCAGTAACTCTGTATCCGGTTTCTGACAAGCCTGAAATAGATGACGACGTGCCTGTTTCTGTACTAATATGAATATCAAAATTGTTATTGGCCTGGTTATAACGATACCAGTTAAAAGTATATGTATCCTGACCGGCAGGAGCAATATTCAGTGATGCTGCATTAATACTGCTATAGTAAAAGATGATGTCATTATCTGTGCCCGAGGGATAGTTTGTAGGCTCTGAAAATACAGCTTCAGGGGAGGTGATTTGGGAAAACAATCCTGTCGGGATGATCAATAAAATGATTGCTATGATGTGATATCTGAAAGAATGCTCCATTTTTTTGTTTTTTAAACATTCAAAACTATAATATTTCTTTGGTATCTTCTAATTTAACTTTACTATTTTTGTAACGTTAAAATCAGAAGATATTGTGCAAGATTACCTCGAAGGATTAAATACTGCTCAGAGAGAAGCTGTTCTGAATACTGATGGACCTGCTTTGGTTATTGCCGGAGCCGGCTCCGGAAAAACACGTGTGTTAACCATACGGATTGCTCATCTTCTTACAAAGAAAGTGGCTCCGTATCGCATTTTAGCTTTGACATTTACCAACAAAGCTGCACGTGAGATGAAAGAGCGTATTGCTGCTATTGTGGGCGAAAGGACTGCAAATTATTTGTGGATGGGAACTTTCCATTCTATTTTCATGCGCATTCTCAGGATTGAATCTAAAAAACTGGGATATCCATCTTCGTTTACTATTTATGATACGCAGGATTCAAAAAATCTTATAAAATCTATCGTAAAAAAAATGAAACTGGACAGCAAAATATATAAACCGGGTGAAGTGTTGTCCAGAATATCTTCAGCAAAAAATAGTCTTATCACACCTCAGGCTTATACGGGTGATGCAAGTAGGATGGAAGCAGACAGGTTTTCACGAAAATCTTTAGTGCATGAAATTTACGCCAGATATGTGAAGGAGTGTTATAAAAACGGAGTGATGGATTTTGATGATCTGTTGCTCAATACAAATATTCTTTTTCGTAATCATCCCGATGTGCTGCAAAAGTATCAAAAGCAGTTTGACTATATTCTTGTTGATGAGTATCAGGATACGAACTTTTCCCAGTATCTTATTATAAAAAAACTGGCAGAACAGCATAAGAATGTATGTGTGGTAGGCGATGATGCCCAGAGTATTTACAGCTTCCGGGGGGCAAAGATCGAGAATATTCTGAATTTCCGGAATGATTACGATGGCTATAAGCTTTTTAAGTTAGAGCAGAACTACCGTTCTACGCAAAATATTGTAAATGCCGCAAACAGTATCATTCATAAAAACAGCAATCAGATAGAGAAAACAGTTTATTCTAAAAAAGCTGAAGGTAATCGTATAAAGGTTTTTAATGCATACTCTGATATGGAGGAGGGTATTTTTGTTGCGAATGATATTTTTGAAAATCGCATGAGAGCACAAGCTGACTTCAGCGACTTTGCCGTTCTCTATCGTACAAATGTCCAGTCAAGGATAATGGAAGAGGCTTTACGAAAGAAAAATCTACCATATAAAATTTACGGAGGGCTATCGTTTTATCAACGAAAGGAGATAAAAGACCTGTTGGCATATTTCCGGTTAGTTGTAAACCTTAACGACGAAGAATCATTAAAACGGATTATTAACTATCCTGCCAGAGGAATAGGTAAAACTACGATAGAGAAACTTGAATTGTTTGCAAATAATACCGGGCAAACATTATGGAATATTCTGGTGAATCCTGCCATTGCAAATATAGGATTGAATGCCGGCACACAAAAGAAGTTACGTGCTTTTACCGATATGATACAGGGGTACATGCAGCTACTGGATAAACATTCTGCTTCTGATGTTGCAATAGAGATAGCAACTGGTAGTGGTATGAGAAGACTGTTTCAGACAGATACCTCAATAGAAGGACAGGGGCGTATGGAGAATGTTGAGGAGCTGCTTAATGGTATTCAGGAGTTTGCGGATATTAAGACTGAAGAAGGTTCTGAACATGGTCTGGTGAATTATCTTGAAGAAGTTTCGTTGCTCACCGATCAGGATATCGACAAGGATGAGGACAGGAATAAGATTACTTTGATGACTATTCACTCTGCTAAAGGACTTGAATTTAAGTATGTTTATATTGTAGGAGTGGAAGAAGGACTGTTCCCTTCGCCTATGGCAATAGAGTCATCTAAAGGGCTTGAGGAGGAACGGCGTCTGTTTTATGTTGCCCTGACCAGAGCAGAAGAGCAGGTAACAATATCTTTTGCAAAGTCGAGATATAAATACGGAGAACTTGCATTTAGCAAACCAAGCAGGTTTGTAGGTGAGATTGACCAAAAATACCTGGAACTGAAAGGTGATAATATATTACCCTCATCTAATCAGAAAAGAAGTTTAAACAAAATGAGTTCTTTTCAGGTACGTGATAAGTCTGCCGGAGAAACCCGAAAGTCTGCCTTTAATTACAGGAAAACAGAGAGGCCTGGTAATTCTAAAGTGCCATTTAATTATTCCGGGAATTCCGGCACAAAGATAAAAGAGGGAATGCAGGTTGTACATGAACGATTTGGGAAAGGAAAGGTAATAAGTGTTACCGGTGAAGCACCTAATGCCAAGGCTATGGTCTATTTTAATAATGCAGGACAGAAACAATTATTGCTTAAATTTGCCAAACTTAAAATTTTGACTTAGTTTTGTTCCCAACAGAACCTCCTTGGTTTTGGGTATAAATTTTCAAAAGCCTCGCATACTTTTTAATTACCATAAAACAAAAGGCTAATAGTCAATTATTAAAGGCTTACAGCTAACTATTAATAATAATGGATTACAATTCGAACAGAAAGAAATTGGTTCTTCCGGAATATGGCAGGCATATTCAAAAAATGGTTAATCATGCATTAGCTATTGAAGACCGTGAAGAGAGAAAAAACAGTGCTCAAACAATAATCTCTGTTATGGGCAATATGTTTCCGCATCTTAGAGATGTGAGTGATTTTAAACACAAACTATGGGATCATCTTGCAATAATGTCTGATTTCAAATTGGACATTGATTTTCCGTATGAAATTCCTGTACGTGAGAATCTTTATACGAAACCTGAAAAACTTCCTTATCGCGACAATAAAATACGTTTTCGCCACTATGGTACTCTTGTTGATGAGTTAATAAAGAAAGCAGTTGAGCTGGAAGATGAAAAAGAGAAGAAACAACTTACACTGTTAATTGCGGCTCATATGAAAAAGTCGTTATACCATTGGAATAAGGATAGCGTTACTGATGATCGTATTTTTAATGACATTAAAAAGATGTCAAAAGGCGAACTTGTAGTGGATGAAGGTGTCGTGATTCCTGAATACAGAGATAATTCTTATCACGGGAAGAAAAAAAGAGACCAAAAAAAAAGACCTACACCCAAAAAAAGTCTATCTTAGCCTGAGACTAATCCCGATTTATGAAATGTGGACATTTCAGTTTGCTGAAATCCATAGATATACTTATTGGAAGGGTTAGGTAAACTCTTTTAGATTGTACTGATGAGTAGTTTTGTTATCGAAGGAGGCCGTCGGCTTCAAGGTGAAATAATTCCTCAAGGCGCGAAAAACGAAGCCCTTCAGGTTATATGTGCCACAATCCTCACTTCTAATGAGGTGGTCATAAAAAACATCCCTGATATTCTTGATGTTAATAATCTCATTGAGCTTTTAACGAGGTTGGGTGTCGAGATTGTAAAAACAGCACCGGGTGTATATTCGTTTAAAGCGAGAAATATAGATATTGAATTTCTCCAGACCAAAGAGTTTAGTAAGAGAGCTTCATCTCTTAGAGGGTCGGTGATGATGATGGGGCCTCTGTTGGCACGTTTTGGGAAAGCTTATTTTCCTAAGCCCGGAGGTGACAAGATTGGGCGTCGCAGGCTGGATACACATTTCGTAGGATTTGAAAAACTTGGTGCCAGTTTTGAGTTTGACTCGAAAGATGTATTTTATACCGTAAGGGCAGACAATATGAAGGGAACACATATGCTCCTCGATGAAGCATCGGTAACAGGTACTGCCAATATTCTTATGGCTGCTGTTCTGACTCCCGGTAAAACAACCATTTATAATGCCGCCTGCGAACCTTATGTTCAACAACTTTGCAAAATGCTCACTTCAATGGGGGCAAAAATTGATGGTATAGGATCAAATCTGCTTAATGTTACAGGAGTAGAAAGCCTTTCGGGATGTACTCACACCATTCTGCCTGATATGATTGAGATAGGCAGTTTTATTGGCATGGCTGCAATGACTGGATCGGAAATAACAATTAAGAATGTTGGAGTAGAACATCTTGGTATTATCCTGCTCTCTTTTGAGAGAATGGGAATACATCTGGAAAAAAGAGGTGATGATATCTATATTCCGGCTCATGAGGGATATGAGATAGAGACTTTCATCGATGGTTCAATAATGACAATTGCCGATGCACCGTGGCCAGGCTTAACACCTGATTTGTTAAGTATCTTTCTGGTAGTTGCTACACAGGCAAAAGGAAGTGTTCTTATTCATCAAAAGATGTTTGAAAGTCGTCTTTTCTTTGTTGATAAGCTTATCGATATGGGTGCGCGTATCATTTTGTGCGATCCGCATCGTGCAACAGTGATAGGACTAAACAGAGAAACCTGCCTGAGAGGAACTACAATGACCTCACCTGATATCAGAGCAGGTGTTGCATTGCTTATTGCAGCCCTTTCGGCAAAAGGCACAAGCACAATACATAACATTGAACAGATAGATCGCGGTTATCAGAATATTGATGTGCGGTTTAATAAACTTGGGGCTAATATTCAGAGGGTGGAATAGATAAATACTTCGGCATACTAAACATATGAATATGACTTTGAAAAACGAAATTAATCCCGTTGAAATCTTCTCCGGCACACAGGGAGAGGTAGATGTTGTGATTACTCTGTTGGGAAATGCAGAAATACAAGCGTTCTTAAAAGATGAGTATATCGGAACTATAGCTCCATACTTTTCACCGGGAGGAACAGCTCCTATTACGATGGTTGTAGCAAGTGACGATTACAAAAAGGCGAAGCAGGTTGTTGACGATTATCTGAAATCCAGAGGTTGGAATAAATAGTGCAAAAAAGGGTTTTCCATTTAAATGGAAAACCCTTTTTTTTGTACTCCTTGCATGTGGGGTTTTAATTGAATTTAGGATATGCTTTGACAAGCAGACTAACTCTCTCATTCTCGTCTAAGGCGAGACAGGCATGAAGAAAGAACTTTAAAGATACTACATTCTTTCACCTTAAAGGAGAAGGGTTGGGTCTGAGATTTTTATAATGTTATAAAAACAGGCATAGATATCCTTTCTTTGAATTCGAAATTGATAAATTTCCTGGAACCTTTAATAGATGGGTTTTCTTGTAGTTAATTTAATCGTTTTCCTTTAAAGGTGTACTATGGATAAAATCTATTAACCATTTTTCTGCCTCTTTTTTTAGCAGGTAACTTTCAATTGCAGTCATCTTTATTTCATTTTCACCCATTTTAATAACTGCATAAAATTTTAATACTATTAATGCTGACTTAGCATACATATCTGCTTTCTCAACCTCTAAGCTAACTTTAAAATCTGCACCGTCATCTTCTAATGTTTTTAGCGAGGCAATGGATTCATCTATATTTTGGTAAATTTTTCCATCATCAATAACATAAAAATTGTCGGTACAGTAGCTACGAATCAAATCATAATCATAATTAGACACAGCAGAATAGAAGCCATTTATTAACTTCATAGCTTCAGCCTTATCTGCTTCAGGGTCAGGTGTTGAACAATTTGAAAATAACAGTAAAAAAGCAATAAAAAGCGAATAATTTTTCATGACAATAATTTTTTTGGTTTAACATACAAGTTACACAAGTTACAAAATAATACACTTAAAGGCAAGAGGTTAAACCCGAATTATCAATGTCGTTTAGTTAAGCAAGCTTTGTGCTTTTTGTTTGTCTGCCTGATTTACTCTTCGACTCCGCTCAGAGTGACAGTCAGGCAGAGCGGAGTCGAAGCTATTTCCCTTAACTAAACGACATTGCCCGAATTATGCATTAGAATATTGAAAATGGGGACTTGTGTTATCTGTTTTGTTATGTAAACCCTACATGTGGGATCTTCAATACTCTTTTTTTTTATTGCAAGATTTCCATTACTGTTTTTTCATTCCATTTCTAACTCTAACAGCAAAATTATATAATATTGGAGCAAACATAAGAGTTAGTATTGTTGAGGTTGACAATCCGAATATTACAGTCCAGGCCATTGGAGACCAGAAGTCTGCATTGTCACCTCCAAAATAGATATGTGGATTAAGTTCTGAAAAGAGAGTAAAAAAATCAAAGTTTAGTCCAATGGCCATTGGTATCAGTCCCAGAACAGTAGTGATTGCTGTCAGCAGAACCGGTCTTAGTCGTGTTCTGCCAGCCCGTACAACAAGATCGATTTCATCATTGTCCGACAATCTTCCATCATCTCCCAACTTTAGCTCATGTATGCATTTTCAGTTGCATAACTCAGAGCTTCATTAAATTAAAATAACAGTCTCAAACTGACTTCATGAATAATGCGGGTTAATATAATTTTACCGGATACTATTTTTAATACCATAAAAATAGTTGTATTGATTGCTTCAAACTTCTTATCTTTGTATTTTATGAACATATTAGACATGAACGAGGAACACTCCCGTTTTTTGAAAGAAATAGATACTCCTGAAGATTTAAAAAAAATCAGGGAAGACGATCTTCCTTTGGTTTGTAATGAATTAAGGGAATTTATCATAGATGCACTATCATGCAATCCGGGGCATTTTGGAGCTAGTCTCGGTGTTGTGGAACTGACAGTAGCACTTCATTATGTCTTTAACACTCCTAATGACAAAATAGTATGGGATGTAGGTCATCAGGCTTACGGACACAAAATACTAACAGGCAGAAAAAATCTGTTTCATACTAACAGAAAATATAAAGGCATTAGTGGATTTCCCAATATTTTCGAGAGTGAATACGATGCTTTTGGTGTTGGACACTCTTCTACGTCTATTTCTGCCGCTTTGGGTTTGGCTATTGCAGCACAAAAACAAGGCAAAAAAAACCAACAGACCATTGCTATCATTGGTGATGGTGCAATGACAGCCGGCCTGGCTTTTGAAGGAATCAACAACCTTGCAACAACAAAAGCAAATGTATTGATTATCCTAAATGATAACAATATGGCTATAGACCCTAGTGTGGGAGGAATTAGTGAGTACTTGGTGGATATAGCCACATCACACACATATAATAAGGTTAGACGAGAGGTTTTTAAAACTCTTGAAAAATTAAATCTTGCCGGAGAGCGGTCAAAAGACCTGATAACAAAAGTCAACAATAACATTAAAACTCTGTTTGCCAAACAGACAAATATTTTTGAGGGGTTAAACATTCGCTATTTCGGCCCGGTAGATGGTCACGATGTAAACCGTTTAGTCAACATCCTAAATGACTTAAAGGATATTTCCGGCCCTAAGGTTTTACATATTAAAACAAAAAAAGGCAAAGGGTTTAAACTGGCTGAAGAGAACCAAACAGCCTGGCATGCCGTGGGTGGTAAATTTGATAAGATAACAGGAGAAACACTTGAACCAAAAAAAGAAAAAGATACTCCTCCGAAATTTCAGGATGTATTCGGACATACCATTGTTGAACTGGCAGAAAAAAACGATAAGATACTGGGCATTACTCCTGCCATGCCGAGTGGATGCTCATTAAATATAATGATGGAAAAAATGCCTGACAGAGCCTTTGATGTTGGCATTGCCGAGCAACATGCAGTTACTTTTTCAGCCGGTCTGGCCATAAGTGGTTTTGTTCCTTTCTGCAACATATACTCCACTTTCATGCAACGGGCCTACGATCAGGTCATACACGATGTTGCATTGCAAAAACTAAATGTTGTATTCTGTCTCGACAGAGGTGGGCTTGTTGGTGCTGATGGTGCTACTCATCATGGTGTGTATGACATCGCATATATGAGAACAGTTCCCAATATGATTATCTGCAGCCCGATGGATGAGTCTGAATTACGCAACCTGATGTATACCGCACAACTTCCCGGCAAAGGAACATTTTCAATTAGGTATCCTCGTGGAAACGGCTCTTTATTAGACTGGAGAACACCATTCGAAGAGATTGAAATTGGGAAAGGACGCAAGATAAAAGAGGGAAAAGACCTAGCCTTCGTAACCATTGGCCCATTAGGTAAAAAAACAGAACAGGTAACGGAATATCTAAGTAAAAAAGGCTGCTCTGTAGCCCATTACGATATAAGATTTATAAAACCTATTGATGAAAACCTACTTCATGAGGTGTTTTCTAAATTTCAAAAAATCATCACTGTTGAAGATGGAGCCATTATGGGAGGCATGGGGAGTGCCGTACTGGAGTTCATGTCTGACAACGGTTATTCATCTCAGGTTAAAAGAATGGGTATCCCTGATCGTTTTATAGAACACGGCACAGTCACTGAGCTATACCACGAATGCGGCATTGACAAAGAAGGTATTATAAATGCAGCTGAACAGATGCTGAAGCAGTGAAGTGATACAATTGGCAAGATAGGAACAATCTTCAATAAACTAAACCTCATTCTTGGTTAATTGAAACAATATAGCGATTGGCTGATTGAACAATAATTACCCCAATTAAAGAATGTTGTTATAAAATTCATCTTGGGTTGTACTTCTATTTTTTGTTTGAAACACTGGTTTTAAATGAAAATGCATACTTGGCTGAAAACTGAAACCGAAAAAAGCTACCATCAGTGCCACCTACTAATTTACGATAGCCATAAATAGGTTCTACACCGAAAATCAATTTATCTACAGGCGAGTATATTAAATTGACACTAAAACTATATGCTTCATCATTTACGTTTGCACCTGTTAAGTCCTGATCGTTATTTGCTTTGAAATAAGATACACTGGCACTTGAACGCAGGTTATCATCCCAATGATGTAAGTAAGCAGCATATCCATTAATAGTGGAAATTGATTTAAGATCGCGTGAATCATCTATTACTGATGAATTCACAAAGTTAAGTGCAACGTATCTGCCTAAACCTGTTCCTCCGGTTACCGAAAATCGGATATCATCGCGCTTGTCAACTTTTATTTTTCCACCAACCGTAATCCCAGCACCTATTGAACTATGTTTTGTGTTAGTACCATCAACGTAGTTAAGTTGGCGACCTATAGCAGCAAATGAAATAATTCCGGCATCGAGCTTATGATTATACCGGGCAACAACATCAGGCAAGAATGCTGCCTCTGAAGTAATTCTGCCACCACCTCCATAAGGCGAAATTGTTGTGAATTTATTCTCTAAGGCAAATTGCCATGAACCAAGAGTAACTCTGGCCATTGGCTGACGTATAAATACTACTCCTTCCGGAACTCCAACAAAATCAAGTTCGTCGGGTAATATAACAATCATAAAGGTTGACCATGTTTGTCCGAATAAAAACTTATCGTACTCCAAAAAGAAATGACGTATACGGGGGCTAAAAGAGTTACTTACCCGTTCATTGCCACCAGGAGAAAGCATGAAATCAAATTCAATAAATGCACGAAGCTTTTTGCCTCCAGCCAAGGTTGAAACATCAAAATTAAAGCGTGATTCTTTTACATGAAAATCGCTATATTGATAAACATCTTTATCTCCTACCGGTATAGTACCAGGAATATGAAAATCTCGCCCGGCTCCACTGTAAGCTCCGTTGTTATACTTTGTATATAAAAAATCGGCTTTGGCATAGCCCCCAAATTTAAAGGTTGTTTTATTTTCATTTTCGACATCCTGGGCAACCAGGCTTGTCATAAAAAAAAGACTAAGGACTAAAATCAGGATTCTACTTGTAATTTTTTTCATAGTTTAAATTATAATTGTGGATTTGTTATTTAATATATTTTTATAACCTGTTGATAACCTAAAATCAAAAATAGGTAAAAAAATTAATAAAAAAATATATTTGAAGAAAACACATCAATTCAGCGAATCGATTTTTTTAGCATCAGATTATCTTTCCCTGTTATAGGTGCATAGGATTACCTGTTTTGGTGTTTGCCACACCAATTAATATTTTCCCGCATGTTTAGTTTTTTCTGAGATTTTTTGTTTCATTCATTGCTATATCGTTTCTTAGCATTATCCCCAACATTCGGATATATGTGAAAATACATCTTTAAAATACCAGACATTCTCGGGCTTTCCCCGTAGGGATTCCAATGGAAAGTTCAACTTGTTCAAAATCAGGAAGACTTAATCCTAACGATTTAATGATTCTAGTCACCCGATGAATAAACAGATCTGTTGCAATTCCTCCTGAATAATCCCAGTATCTTCTCCATTCAAAATATCTTCTTGTATCCCATGGTCTTTTTGGCGCAGGACCAAGCCATGCTTCCCAATCAAGTCGGGGATGAAACCTGCGGCAGCGGTACGCATAGGGAACTATAAACTTATTGAGTGGTATGAACAAAGCATGTTGACAGATAGCCAGGGGATAGAACTATTTAAGCTGGATACAGACCCCGGGGAAACAAATGACCTGGCAAATAAAATGCCGGATAAAGCCAATGAACTATTAAAAGTTTTACATGAATGGCAAAAATTATCCTGTACTCAAATGGTCAAACCAAATCCTGATTATTAGTATTGGGATTTCCTTGCATAGATGACAAAAAGGACACGAAGAGATTTGGGTTTCTTGTTTGCCTCTGTGTGTTTAACTTGATTATTATCGTATCTCTGAGCCTGGCTTGACTTCTTTATCCGGTAGCATGAAAGATAGTTCTCCCGTAGCATCTTCGGCCATTAGTATCATTCCCTGCGATTCGATACCTCTTATCTTCCGGGGTGCCAGGTTTACAAGAATACTTACCTGCTTGCCGACTATTTCTTCCGGGTTAAAGAATTCCGCAATGCCCGAAACTACTGTTCGTTTATCGATGCCTGTATCGATAAGCAGTTTCAGAAGTTTTTTTGTTTTTGCAACTTTTTCGGCCTCAAGAATGGTTCCTACCCGTATATCCAGTTTAGTAAAATCTTCAAACTCGACATTCTCTTTTACGGGAATCACCTCCTTGTTTGCAGCATAGTTATCCTCTTTTGTTTTTGCCAGTCTGTCTAATTGTGCCTGAATAGTGTCATCTTCAATCTTCTCGAACAGAAGTTCGGGTTTGTTTATCAAATGCCCTGCCGGCAGCAGGTCTGTTTTTCCACAAGCATCCCATTGCAGAGAATTCAGATTTATCAGTTTCTGCATTTTCTTAGCAGTAAATGGCAGGAACGGCTTCATAAGAATAGACAAATTAGCCGTTATCTGGAGGGAGATATTCATAACTGTTTTCACCCTCCCTTCATCACTCTTTATCAACTTCCAGGGTTCACTGTCGGCTAAATACTTATTTCCCAAGCGAGCAAGGCTCATTGCCTCTTTAATTGCTTCACGGAATTTAAAATTATTCAGCGCATGCTCTACCTTTGTTACTATGTCAGGAATCTCTTTTAGCGTTTCTTTATCATAATCTGTTAGTTCGCCCAAAGCAGGAACGGTTCCGTTATAGTATTTTTGAGTAAGTACCAGGGCACGGTTCACAAAATTGCCAAGTATAGCAACCAGTTCGTTGTTGTTACGTGCCTGAAAGTCTTTCCATGTAAAGTCATTGTCTTTTGTCTCTGGGGCATTGGCCGTCAGTACATATCGCAACACATCCTGCTTGTCCTTAAAATCAACAAGGTACTCATGCAACCAAACAGCCCAGTTGCGGGATGTGGATATCTTATCTCCTTCAAGATTAAGGAATTCATTAGAAGGTACATTGTCGGGAAGTATGTAGCTGCCTTCGGCTTTAAGCATTGCGGGAAATACAATGCAGTGAAACACAATATTATCTTTCCCAATGAAATGTATCATTCGTGATTCAGGGTCTTTCCAGTATTTTTCCCAGTCGGGGGTTAACTCTTTGGTTGCAGAGATGTACCCGATAGGAGCATCGAACCAGACATACAGCACTTTGCCGTCGGCACCTTCAACAGGTACCGGTACGCCCCAGTCAAGGTCGCGACTTACGGCACGGGGCTGTAGCCCCATATCAAGCCACGACTTACATTGGCCGTAAACATTAGGCTTCCACTCTTTATGCTCTTCAAGAATCCATTTTTTCAGGAACGGTTCATGTTTGTCAAGGGGCAGATACCAGTGTCTGGTTTCTCTTAATACAAGTGCACCTCCAGAGATAACTGATTTTGGATTAATCAGGTCTGTAGCATTTAGCGATGTTCCACAACTTTCGCACTGATCACCGTATGCACCCTCACTCTTACAATGCGGACAAGTGCCTGTAATGTACCGGTCAGCAAGAAACTGCCCAGCCTCTTCGTCGTAATACTGCTCCGTAACTTTTTCAATAAACTCACCTTTGTCATACAGTGTTTTGAAAAATTCAGAAGCTGTTTCGTAGTGTGTCTTGTTTGTTGTACGAGAGTATATATCGAAAGTAATCCCAAACTCTTTAAAGGATTTCTTTATTATACCGTGGAACTTATCAACAATATCCTGCGGAGTTACACCGTCGTTCTTAGCTTTTAGGGTGATAGGCACACCATGTTCGTCAGAACCACCGATAAGAATTACGTCTTCACCCTTTAGGCGAAGGTAACGTACGTAAATATCAGCAGGAACATATACACCGGCCAGGTGACCAATATGCACCGGGCCATTGGCATAGGGAAGAGCTGTTGTAACTAATGTTCTTTTGAAATTATTTTTTCGTTCCATATGAAATATTGTTATTAACGATTTATAAATCGTCTGTACATTTTATCTATTTGAAAATTAAAAATCCTTTATGCCTCCGTGCCTCTGTGTTCAGCTTCAAATCTAAAAAATTGATAAACAACAAGATGTTTCAGGGCTTTTTTATTAACTTCACAAAGATAACCAAACATTTAATTTTGGACATAAGTTTTATTAATCAGTTTTTCTATGATTTTTCCAAGGTTCATAAGTGAGGGTGCTACGATAGGCATTGTAGCTCCGGCCGGTAAGATTGACATTAAAACAATAGACTTTTCAAAAGAGTTTCTTCATAATCTCGGATATAAGGTTGTTCTTGGAGAGCATCTGCATGATACTCATCATCAATTTGCAGGCAATGACTTACATAGGGCTGCCGACCTGCAACATATATTAAACAGTACAGATGTTGATATGGTTATGTGTGCCAGGGGAGGGTATGGAACCAACCGAATAATCAAAAGTCTGGACTTCACTCATTTTCTGCAATTTCCGAAATGGATTGTGGGATTTAGTGATATAACTGTTTTGCACTCTTTGCTGCAAAATAAAATTGGTGTTGCTTCGATACATGGTCCAATGCCTAAGAATTTCTTTGGCAAGTCTGCTGAGGATAAAGACCTGACTAACCTTTTCAATATTCTGAAGGGAAATCTTCCCACTTATGAAATTCCTGTCCATACACTAAACAGACAAGGAGAAGCAGAAGGGATACTTATAGGAGGAAATCTATCAATCCTGTACAGCTTACGCGGTACTTCGCTCGACTTTGATCCTCACGGAAAGATACTGTTCATCGAAGATGTGGGTGAGTATCTCTATCATCTCGACAGGATGATGATAAACCTGAAAAACGGTGGAGTACTGAAATATTTGAGAGGTTTAGTTGTTGGGCAGTTTACAGAGATGAAAGACAGCGAAATGCCTTATGGAGCTACCCCTAATGAGATAATTTTTGATGCTGTAAAGGAGTATGATTATCCTGTATTATTCGATTTCCCGGCAGGGCATAGTGATGTAAACTTACCATTGGTGCTTGGGAAGAGAGTAACGCTGACTGTTACGCAAAAAAAAGGTGTGATTAAGTTTTAAGCAGCCTCACTCCCTTACAGCCTTACGAAACGGACAGGCAACTTTATGAACTTTATACTTTATAAACCTGTCTGCCGACAGGCAGGCTTTCAACTAAATCCCATGGCTGATCACAACAAATTAGGACAAACAGGCGAAGACATTGCAGTTGAGTATCTGGCAAATAAAGGGTATGAAATTTTAGCCATTAACTGGCGATACAAACATAAGGAGATAGATATTATAGCAAGAGATGGTGATTATTTAGCTATTGTTGAGGTACGCACACGCACTACCGAAATGTGGGAACACCCCAAAGAGTCAATCACAAATACCAAAATTCGTTTTCTCACTGAAGCGGCAGAGGCTTATATTATGAAAAAAGATATTATGACAGAAACACGCTTCGATGTGGTAACTCTAATCCCTTCAGGAAATAGTTGGGAGATAGAACACATTAAAGAGGCTTTTTATCCGATGCTTTAGAAAACTAAACCGCAAGGGGCGCATAGGAACTTACGAACTTTGCAATGTTTTCATTTAAATATAAATGAACAAAATCCACACATCTACGCTAAAAGTCATCTTTGGCACTTCCCCGTATTTTAAAGTTATAGGTGATTGTGAATATCGGTTGTGCAAAAATTGACATCTGATACCCTTGTACCTTTTCCCCTTCTGTTCTGAAAAATATGGAATAAGCATTCTTTCTACCTAATACATTATAAACGGCAAATGTTAAGGAACCGTGGTTCATCTTCTTTTTCACCAGGTTTCCGTTAATGGTGGCAGCCAGATCCAGCCTGATATAATCGGGCATTCTCATCGCATTTCTGTCTGAATAATATACTCTGTATGAATTCTCAAATTGATAGTAGGCTATGGGGGTTGTAAATGGACGCCCTGTACTATAAAAGAAATTGGTTGACAGATTCAGTCGCCTGGAGAATTTATAGTTTGCAACGAATTTGAAATCATGAGGTTTATCGTAATTAGCGGGGAAATATTGACCATTGTTCACTCGTTCCTCATCAAACTCTCCATCAATCTTGTGAAGTATTCTGGAGTATGTATAATTCACCCATCCCGATAATTTACCTCTTTTCTTCTTTATCATTAGTTCAACTCCATAGGCTTTTCCATCACCATTGAGAACCTCTGTTTCGAGGTGCTCATTCATGATAAGTTCTGCTCCTCCTTTATAATCCAGGATATTGTACAGTTTCTTGTAGTAAGTTTCTATTGATGCTTCGATGGTATTCCTACGCAGGTTTTTATAAAATCCAATAGAATATTGATCACCATGCTGGGGTTTAAGGTAGTTGTCACTCAGCTTCCAAATGTCAGTAGGCGACATAGCTGCCGTATTAGAAATCATCTGAATATATTGGTACATTCTGCTTATTCCAATTTTGACAGAACTGTTGTTATTTAAGTGGATGTTGGTTGATAACCGGAATTCCGGTCCCGAATAAGATGTCACAGGTTCTCCACTATCATAGTAAGTGGTACCTGTAACAGTTTCCATATCCTTTGGCTGTCCCGGTAGATAATTGAACTGGGTCTTAGGGCCAAAGTTGCTATAAAACGAATATCGCAAACCGGCAGATATTGACATAAAGTGTGTTAAGTCGAACTCATCGCTTACATAAAGCGCGGATTCCAGTGCCTGTTCCTGCTCCAGCTCTTTAGGAGTGATTAGAGATTGATCACCAAGTGGTTCCCTTTTGCCTGGTGACAGATTGTACCATATAGAGTTTAACCCGAAATTAATTTTATGATTATATTTTGAATGGTAAGAAAAATCGGCCTTGAAAGTGTACTGATTGAGGTTATATTTCACCGAATGGAGTGAGGCTGAGTCCTGACGTGATGCTAAAGAATAGTCATATTTGCTAACAATACCCGAGAAGGTCGAAAACAGTTTGGGATTAAAAATATGTTTCCATGTAGCAGTAGAGGCCAGGGTGTTATATTCAAACGCATCCTCAGTATAGTAATCAAAGAAATCATGACTCATGTATCCTGATAGATATAAACTGTTGTTATGGTTGATATCGTATGAAAAGCTGCCCTGGACATCGTAAAAATTGGCTTTGCTGTTTTTAAGTTTATTGTCGTCAAGCAATTTCAGTACCCAGTCTGAATAGGTAGTACGCATCCCTAATATAAAGGAGCTCTTATCCTTCTTTAAAGGTGCTTCCACAGTTAATCTGCCAAATACAGGGCTAATGCCGCCTTTGACATTAACATTTTTCCGGTCACCTTCTTTTAGTGTTATGTCCATAACCGAAGATACACGCCCACCATACTTAGCAGGGACTCCACTCTTGTATAATGTGATATCCTTAATTATATCGGAATTAAACCCGGAGAAAAAACCGAAGAAGTGAGACGTGTTCATTATGGAGGCATCGTTAAGCAAGATAAGGTTTTGGTCGGTACTCCCTCCACGCACGTTAAACCCGCTTGACGCTTCACCAACGGTTTGCACACCAGGTAGTAGTAATGCACTCTTTATAACATCAGGCTCTCCAAATCCCATGGGCAGTTGTTTCAGTGTTTTCATCGTTATCTTCTCCACCCCCATGTTGAAGTTCCTTACAGGATCATCACTCTTGGCTGTAACTACCACCTCCTTCAGGGATCTTGGTTTGTTAATCATTTCAACATCTAACTGCCCGTCGGAATGAATTATTATATTACGGTAAGTGGTTCTCATTCCTATAGATCGGCATTCAATTTTGTATTGGCCTTTGGGAAGTGTAAATGAATAGAAACCGTATGTATTAGTTGCCACTCCATTTTTAAGTTTATCTACATAAATGACCGCTCCGATAAGAGGTTCTCCAGTCTCAATGTCCTTAACAGTTCCACGTAAGGTGGCCGTTAACCCTCGTGGATTAATGGAAGAGTTTCCAATTTTGAATAATTGGTACTCTAAGTTAATTGTATGTGTCTCTTTTTCGATATTCTTTGGGGGGGCATATTCAATGGTGTCTTTCACCACTAATACTTTACTGTTAAGATAGCTAATGTAGGTTTTAGCATAATTGGTTTTGACCCGGTAACCTTTCGTAAAAACAACTTTTTTATTGTTGAGTATGGTAAATGATAAATCTGCTAATTCACATAACTCGTCAAGTGCTTGATTTAACGTTTTATTATCTACATTATACGAAAGAGACATACTGTCCACCCATTGTGGATTATAAAAAAAATAGTAGCCGCTTTCTTTTTCCAATAATGAGATTATGTTGCTAAAATGAGTTGAATCTTTGTGTATAGTAATGGTGGGTTCTTGCGAGAAAGAACTGATAGAGATGAAAATGCTAACTATTATAGTGTAAAGTAGTTTGTACATTTATAAAAAATTATTACAATGATTCAGCAAATTGCAGGATATCTATTATCTGAGATTTTCTCAATGACCTGTATGAGGTTTGGTATGATTTTATCTTTTTATTGATAATCTTCCGGTTATCGGGGAAAAGTTTCAAGAAGTTCCCTTTTGAATTAATCCGGTAATAATTCTCCTTTTTAAAAATATAATTAAGTGGTGCATACTTATACTCAGTGTATCCATGCAGCTCGCTGGCAACAGCCCTGTGCCTGATAAGGAATTGGGTTTTGCCAAAATAATAAACTTCGTAAAAGCCATCTTGCATTGGAGTGTTAATGTTTTTGGGGAAGTGAAGATGTTTTAAGTTATATGTATTAGAATTAATCTCAATCCTAAATGAATCGATAGATGCTTTGTTGATGTTAATGTATAGGTTGCCATATGAAACCCGTTTAGGAATGTTTATCAATACATCTAAATTAATGTCGTACAACAGTATCAGATCAGTATAAGATTTTCCGTTACTGAAAATTGTCCCAACCCCACGGTCTCCTTCAAGTAATGGAGGAGTATGCCCAAAGGTAAAATAAGATTTATACTGCTTGCCATCGAGATATCCAAAGCTGTCGAAAAATTTCGAGCTGTACATGGCTTTGGCCTCTCCTTCAGATATTGTATAATATATATTGTTAATATCGGGAACTGTTTGCTGAACCAAATCGTGCTGCGAATATGAGATAGATGGATATATAAGAACAAGGATGAGTAAAAAAATCGCTCTGACTATTAACATTAAATTTGAATTAAACGTCTATGTAAAAAAATAGGTGAAAACAAAAATAGGAAAAGCTTTGTATTGACAACCCTTAAATTAAAGAATAATGATATTTCTTTCGTTTTATAGGATATTTCTATTTTTTTTCGCAGTTTTGAATGATATTTTTTACCATCGAATTTTTAATCAGTAAAATATTTATTATTACATGAATGACAGGTTTATTATCATTATCGTTGTCCTGATTTTCAGTTTAAATTCATGTATTGAACCTTTTGATGCAACTATTGGTGATTATAAAGATTTATTGGTAGTTGAAGGATCGATTACTAACGAGAATAAGTCACACTACATCTTGTTGAGTCGATCGGCAGATAATATTTCTGAACCCGTCAAGCATGAGTCAAAAGCATTGGTGGTTGTTGAGGATGATCTCGGTAACAAAGAGTCATTGACTGAAGTTGAACCCGGGCTCTATAAAACTGACAGCCTGCAATTTCATGGCACTGTAGGGCGGACTTACGTACTGTCGATAAGGACAAATGACGGGAAATTATATCAATCTGAGCCATGTATGATGAATCAACCATCTCCGATTGATAGCGTATATCCTTTGGCGGGTAAAGGTTGGAATAATAATGGAGAAGAAAAAGCAGGAATTGATATTTTAGTTGATGCTACGGGGAATGATGTTGGGGAGAGTTATTTAAGATGGACTTATGATGAGGATTGGAAATTTTCTATCAAGTATCCGGTAGTGTACATCATTTTACCAAACGACTCTGCAGTTAGAATTGATCCTGTGAATATTTATTGCTGGAAATCTGATGTGTCAACGGAAATAATGATTCATTCATTTCAAAATCAGGATAGTCGTACTGTTAAAGGCAGACAATTATGTTTTATTCCAACCGGAGAGAATGACAAAATCTCAATTCGATACAGCACTTTGGTCAGGCAGTACAGTATCTCAAAAAAAGAGTATGAGTTTTGGAATAAACTTAAGGTATCTACCGAGGATGTTGGAGATATTTTTAGTAAACAGCCATTCTCCATATCAGGGAATGTAAAATGTATAGACAACCCTAAAGAACCTGTTTTGGGTTTTTTTCAGGTTGCAGGAGTTACATCAAAACGGATATACATCAACCAAAGTTATCTGTTTGAGAATGATTTGCCTGTATGGTTTAATGGGAATGGTTGCCCTTCTGATTCTTTTTTAGTTGATGGGGTAACTTTCCATTCGTCTTATCAAATATACACATCATTAGTTTTACCAGGATCAAGGTCTTTGGTTGAGCCTATATATGATGCAACCGGCAAAAAGATGCTGGGACTAATGCTTACATATCCAACTTGTGCAGACTGTACGCTTACGGGCGATATAAACCCACCCTCTTTTTGGGAGAGGTATTAACTATTAGATAGATTTTATGTCAACAATCAAAAAAACCTTCATCAATCAGAAATTACTTATTTTCCTTTTCTTATGTCTTCATAGTAGTTTGACGTGGGGGCAGGAGTCTGTTTCTTTCCGTACTGACAGGGACATGTATGTTGCAGGGGAATCTGTGTGGGTAAGTGTTAAGTGCATGAAAAACGGTTCCGCAAAAGGGTCAGCTCTTAGTAGCGTGGCCTACCTGGAAGTTCTTAACCCCAATAATGTATCTGTGAAGCAACTTAAAATACATTTGGATAGTGAAGGACGTGCCACTACGCGTTTTATCCTACCGGACACATTATCAACAGCCAATTACAGGTTAAGAGGATATACCAAGTGGATGCGGAATTACAATGCTGATTTCTATTTTAATAAAACTATTTCTGTTATAAATCCCTTTGTTAATAAAACATTCCCGAAAGGTGACAGAGCCTTTAATAACGATACTGTTATTTTTTATCCTGAAGGAGGGCATGTTTTTTCAGGAGCGAAAAATAGTGTGATATTCCAGTCATTTAACGCATTTGCAAATGGCAAGGCCATGCATGGCTATATCGTTTCTCAATCAGGAGATACAGTTACCACCGTCAAATCAAATGCAAATGGTATTGGAAAGTTTTCCTTTGAGCCAGAAAATGATAGTGTATATGAATTTTGTATAGATACTAACGGAGAAAAACTAACGTTGCCATTACCACAAATTCAGACTTCAGGTTATGGAATTCACCTATCAGGAGATGAAACTACCTTAAGTCTGGAGTTTGAGATAATTGCACCCGGGCAGGCTGTTGATGGTCAAAAAAAAGGATTTATACATATTGCCACCAGAGATGGTGAGTTTTTGAAAAGTTACCCTGTAAGAATTAATAAACACGAACGAATAGTTGTTGAAAAGGGTGATCTACCCAATTCAATACTGTTTGCCTCACTTATAGATAACTCCGGAGAGGTGTTATCCGGCAGGTACTTCAAGTTTTCTGACTCTCCGATATCGGCAGGCATAGAGGTGAAAACGGATAAGCCCTCCTATAGTACCAGAGAACCGGTGAATGTAAATATCATGAATGTAAATGGGTTATCTGACGTATCCATTTCTGTGGCAAAGAGTTGTTTGTTAAATGATACCCCCGGAATAGTTGGTTACAGTGGTCTCCCGAATCAGTCATTAAGCAGGTGGCAAACAGGTGATATTTCAATGAATGACATGTTAATTTGTTTCAGGCCAATAAAAGGGATATTGGCAAATGCACCATACATCCCATTTCTGCCTGAGATAGAAGGAGAGATTATATCCGGTACAATCATTGAAAAAGACAGCAATAAACCTCTTGCTAATAAAAGCTTTATTTTAAGTTTCGTGGGTAAAACACCTACTATCGTTATTGCACCAACTGACTCATTGGGAAGGTTCAATTTTATTGCCAACCGTTATGGGGAGAAGGAGATAGTTATTCAGCCATTTTCAAGAGATACGTCTGATTTGAATTATAGTATCAATCTCGATATGGCTTTTAGTGACGAATATAGCTCTATTCCCTTAACCCCCTTGTACATGGATAGCAATAGAACAGAGGCTGTTAACCAGGCAATAATTAACATGCAGGTAAATGCGATTTATAGGCCATATAATTCATACCCGGTAAAACCATCTGAACCAAAAACTGCCCCTCCTTTTTATGGCAAACCGGAATCAACTATTCCGATTGACCACTTTATCGAACTCCCCACAATAGAAGATGTCATTAGGGAAATTGTCCCATATGTTTATTTACGGCGCGACAAAGGAGAATATTATTTTCATATATACGATGCCAGTTTGAATTATCAAAAAGACGAGGGAGTATTCTCTCTTGTTGATGGGGTGCCGGTATGGGATACTAATAGAATATTGAATATAAATCCGGAAGTATTGGATAGAATCGAAGTAATTATACTCAACTATTATCTTCATAGTTATAATCTGGGAGGGATTTTAAGTTTTTTTACGAAACAGGGGGACATGAGTTCCATGGAGTTCGATAAAAGGATTTTCAGACAATCGCAGCAATGTTATTCGTACAACTATGATTTTAACAGTCCCGATTATTCGATTGATTCTGTGAATATTTCAAGAATACCTGATTATAGAAACTTGCTATACTGGAATCCTGAAATTAGTTTTGGGGAAGATAGCAGAGCAAGTGTCACTTTTTATACATCTGATGAAATTTCCGATTACACTATTGTGTTAGAAGGATTAGATGCTGAAGGGTGTATACGAAGGGTTGAATATCTGCTTGAAGTAAAGTAGTGAAGCAGTCAGGTTTTTAATCCGCGAATATTCTGAAGAGATATTCGGGAAATGCCGCGATTTTAAACACACATCACCCCCAACCCCTCTCCTAAAAGGAAGAGGGGAGAAGATTACTCATGCAGCCCCATAACACACAGAGCCTCTTTGATATGCGGACGTTAAAGATTCCCTCTCATCAAGGAGAGGGTTAGGGTGAGGTGAAAAACAGATTAAATGGGAGATAATTACCTCGTTTTTGAGGATTTCTGCCCAACATTGGGGATAAAGCTGGAGTAATATTGTTCGTAACTCTCTGTTTTAATGTATTGTTACATTTCCTGAATATCCCTCTGAAAGGGCAGAAACAAAATCAAGACAAGTACGGTGACCTATTCATTTCCCTAATGAACCTACTTTAATACCCATATTTTTGCATAAATGCTACAGTATCAGCAATAGCCTCATCTAACGATTTAAATTTAAAGCCGGTCATATCAATAAGTTTTTTACTGCTATAACTTAGCTTTGACTGAGCGATTTTAGCCGATGTTTTTGTAATAACCGGCTCGACACCTGTTAGTTTAAAATTTAAATATTCAACTCTCCAACTGATATCCAAAAGCAGTTTGCCGGCTTTCCACTTAGGCGGTTTTAAGTTCATGTTTTCAGCTACTGTAGTAAAGAAATATTTAAGAGCCTGGTTCTCACTGTTAAGAATAAATCGTTCATTCTCAATATCACTATCCATTAACATTATCATCGCCCCGGCTACATCCGCAGCATGAACATAGCCTGTTGTCCCGGAAGTATAGAAGGGTAAACCATTTTTTATTTTCCTAAAAACCTGACCCGAACTTCTGTTACTGCTTCCCGGACCTAAAATAAAAGATGGATTAACAATTACTGTTTTCAATCCTTCCATTGATGCTCTATTCACATCCATCTCAGCCCTGAATTTAGACTCAGAGTAGGCATTATGCTTTTCATCAGTATGCCAAAAACACGACTCGTCAACTGGATATCCGTTAACAGAATTCCCTAACGTGGCTATTGAGCTTACATAACCAAATTTCTCTACTCCCTGTTCTATTGAAGCATTTATCATATTCCTGGTTCCGGCTTCATTCACCTCTCTTAATGTTCGATTCATCTTTGGATTTAATGACACCATTGCAGCTGCATGATAAACCTTCTTAACTCCTTTAAGTGCATCTTTTAATGAATAATAATCCAGAATATCTCCATCAACCCACTCAATATCTGATTTTTTTTGTTCCCCGTAAAAGTCTATCAAATCATCTACTATATTGATATCACCTCCAGGTCTTTTTAATGCCCTAACCTTTATGCCTTTTTTAACAAGTTCAACCAAGATATGCGATCCAACCAAGCCTGTTCCACCGGTAACTAAAACCATTTTATTAATATGTTAATGTACTATTGAGTTAATGTGCTAATCATCACACTAACAACTCTGCAAAATACAAATTATTCTCAAACATGATAGTAAAAATATTCCCCTACGTTTCCAATATCTGTTTTTTAGAGTAATTTTGTGATAGAGTAACATAATTAATAAACATAAAACCAAAGAAAATGTTTTCAGGAATAGTTGAAGAGGCGGCTACCGTTGTTGCCATCAAACAAGATAAAGGAAACCTGCATATTACAATGGAGTGTTCATTTACTAATGAACTGAAAGTTGATCAAAGTATATCGCACAACGGCGTTTGTCTTACTGTGGTAAAAAAAGAGGGTAAGACATATACTGTTACAGCAATAAAAGAGACTCTGGAAAAATCAAATCTTGGCCTTCTGGATATTGGTGACAAAGTAAACCTCGAGCGAAGCATGATGCTCAATGGGCGTTTAGACGGCCACATCGTACAGGGACATGTTGATCAGACTGCAAAATGCATAGAAGTTAAAGAAGCTGACGGAAGCTGGTATTATACATTCCAATACGAATTTGACAAAGAAAAAGCATCACAGGGATATATGACAGTTGAAAAGGGGTCGGCAACGGTAAACGGAGTTAGCCTGACAGTTATTAACAGTAAAGATGATAAATTCTCAGTAGCAATAATTCCTTACACCTATGAGTTCACGAATTTTCATCAGATAAAGGAGGGTTCAACTGTCAATCTTGAGTTTGATATACTGGGTAAATATATCAGTAAGATGATGACGTTTCAGAATTAATGAACTTTTTTTAATCGCAAAGTACGCAACGGGTCAATTATTAATCAGTATCTCAATTGCGAGCTTTGTGTAATATCTTTGCGACTATTGCGGTTAAAACAGATGGCGTTGCTTCAATGCCAATGTAAATGAAACATTAAAAGCAAGCCAGCCTGAATTTGAATTTATTGTTCAACTTGTATAGCATCCACTAGAGTTATCCAACAAGTCAGCCTTTCTCACGCCCCGGAGTTTTTACTTGCTCAAATTTATCAACTTATCCGTATCGCTGCTTTTTACAGGAATAAGAGTAAATCCCCAACTGTAATCTCTGTATGCCGGCAATTGATATTTTTCTAGTGGTCTTGCACCCCAACTATTAATGCCGGCTACACCACGCTGTCCGTAATCGATATTCCAACGCACAAAGTCACGAGGATTGATATTCTCCATATGTTTATTTTCAAGATGAACCGGGCCGTAATCATACTTTTCACGTGCGTCGAAATCAGATGTCAGATACGGCATTGCAGTCATTTCAAATCCGGGGGTTTCATCCGCAACAGCCAACAAACCATTACCCTCATTATTGGTAAGAGCTGCCCAGCGTACATCAGTTTTATTACCGTTCTCTTGTGGGCGAGCATAAAATGCACGTTGCTCTTCAACTTTACTTTGGTACAAGTTAACAAGTGCCGAAGCTTTCCTGTCCCAATAATTCTCCCACGGGCCTCGTCCGAAATATGTAAGGTTTTCGAATTCCTTGTTTATTAGCAAGTTCATCCCCACACGCGGTATATCTGATTTTTCAGTTTTTGAGGCCAATAATTTGTTAGCCAAATGTAGTCGTCCATCTTTGTAAAGAGTGTAGTCTGTAGTGAAAAATGAACCAACATCCTTAAGATTAATAACAACACTAATCTTAACACTGCCGTTATCCTTTTTTTTAACTTCTATACTTTCTACTTTAAACTCACGTGTTGCCTTTTTCCAGTTAATATTCTTCTTCGGCATTCCGTTACCAAAGTCATTATCGGTAACAGCCCGCCAGAAATCAGGACTTGGTCCTTTACCGTCATAAATATATTCAGTTCCTTCAAATTTATAAGAAGTAATTGTTCCTGCCTTCTTATTAAAAACAAGCTTAACGTTATTGTTGTTAAGAGTTATTTTGCTTGATGTTTCATTCACTGTAATATCTCCGAAATCATTTGTATCGGGATGCTCTGCTTTTTTTCTATTCCATGGTAACTTAAACTGTTCCTCCGAAACTACATGACCTTTTGAAACAACATCAGTGCCGGTTTTTGTTGCAGCTCGCATAATTAGAAAATACTCAGTTTGGGGTTTAACGGTAATGTCATCACCAAGGTCTATGTTAATGACTTTTCCCCTGTGGGTTTCTCCTTCAACATCCTCGATAGAAATAGTTTTTATTGTTTTACCATCAGCCATGATTTCGGCAGAAAAGGATAGCTCTTTAAGATTAGTGAAATCATAATAATTCTCTATCAATACTCTGGCAATACGTTTCTTCTCTCTTAACAGCTTAAAAATAACAGGCTCTTGCCCCTTTTTAATTTCATGCAATGCCGGCTGTATAGTACGATCGGCATTAATAACTCCGTTCATCAGGAAGTTGCCATCAGTTGGCATGTTATCCCCAAAATCTCCTCCAAAGGCAAAAAAGCGTTTGCCGTCCTCATCTGTTTTCCATATACCCTGGTCAACCCAATCCCAGATAAAACCTCCCTGTAACTGAGGATATCTACGTATCTCTACCCAATAATCTACAAAGTTACCGGTACTGTTACCCATATTATGAGCGTATTCAGATGGAATAAAAGGTCTGTCGAGCAGTTGTTGCCCCATCCACTCAAACGTTTCCGGACCCGGATATTGAGGGACAATAATGTCACTGTTCCACTCCCAGCCGAGAATATACCGTGATTCAACCTCCACACGTTCGTACTGTACCGGACGCTTTGTAGCATCAGCCTCTTTTATGGCCTTATATCCGGCATAAAAGTTTACACCGTTTCCAGCTTCATTTCCCATCGACCAGATAATTACTGACGGATGGTTCTTATCACGCTTAACCAGCCGTACCATACGGTCGACATGAGCCTTTTCCCAAAGAGGTTTTTTAGCAAGCGAATTTTCACCGTAATACATTCCGTGTGATTCAATATTTGCTTCATCAACAACATAAATACCGTACTTGTCACACAGCTCATACCAACGCTCAGGCTGTGGATAGTGACTTAACCGTACAGCATTTATATTGAACTGTTTCATCAGTTTAATATCTTTCATCATAATTTCTTCGGTAACTACATGTCCTGTTTCAGGATTATGCTCCTGCATGTTTACTCCTTTCAGAAGAACTGCCATTCCATTAACCAAAAACTGGCCATGCTTTATTTCAATTCTTCTGAACCCTATGTTGCAAGTTGTAGATTCTAGTTCTTTCCCCTTCTTATCTTTCAATATAAGTTGTAATATATATAAATTAGGATACTCAGTGCTCCACTGCTTCACATTGGGGATACCAACTTCAAAAGGAACATTCTTATCAGTTTCACCTGACAACATATCATTTTTTTCACCTTCTTTTATTACATCTCCACCTTCTAACAAACGGTATGCCACTGTAACATTCTGCTCTTTTGTTGTGTGATTCTTAATGTCAACATTAAGTTTCATTATGCCATTCTCATAAGCATCATCAAGTGTAGAAACCACCTCGAAATCAAAAATACGTGTTTTGGGCTGACTGAATACGTACACACTTCGCTCAACTCCGCTTATACGCCAGAAGTCCTGACACTCAAGATAACTGGCATCACTCCAGCGATACACCTGTAAAGCAACTATATTCTTTTTGCCGGTCTTTACAAACTCTGTTATGTTAAACTCTGATGGCAACTTACTTCCCTGGCTATATCCAACATACTCACCATTAACCCAAATGTAAAAAGCCGACTTAACAGAGCCTAGATAAATTATCACCTCCTTGTTTTTCCAGTTGGAAGGTATATTAAACTCTTTGCGATAAGAACCTACAGGATTATAATCATGTGGAATTTTTGGAGGTTCCGGGCCGTGTTTCAACTCTGTTATAGGAGTACGTCTGTCAGCAAATTCATACGGATGATTTACATAAATTGGCGTACCAAAACCTTCAATTTCCCAGTTCGCCGGCACTTTTATGTCGTCCCATGTTGATACGTCAAACGATGCACTGTAGAAGCCAATTGGCCTGTCATATGGTTTTTTCACCCATTTGAATTTCCACATCCCATCCAAACTCACAACAGTTGCGTTTGTTTTCATCAAAGCATCCTTTGATGAGGGATAACTGACAAATGTGGTTCTTCCCGGTTCTTTGTTTATTTCAATAATTTCAGGATTTTCCCACTCTTTAACATTTTGTGCATTTATTCCTGATGCAACACCGAGAATTATCACTGCAATGATGATAAACTTTTTCATAATCTTAATGTATTTATAGTATATTTCACAAATAAATGAAATAAAGGAGAATGAACAAAAAACAATTGTCATGTAACCAATTAAAAGATATTAATATTATCAGTTATTTTGGTTTTATCTTATGACATTGAATTAAAACAATTAACTTGAACTCAAATTTAAAACTACCATCATGTTTAGTAAAGGTGTATATATTAACAGGCGCAAACGTCTGAAAGAAAAAGTAAAAAGTGGAATCATTCTTATATTGGGTAATACTGACTCCCCAATGAATTATCCTGACAACACATACCATTTTCGTCAGGACAGTACTTTTCTCTATTTCTTCGGCATTGACTATCCCGGACTGGCCGGAGTGATTGATGTGGATAACAACAGAGAGATTATTTTTGGGGATGACCTTACTCTTGACCATATTATCTGGATGGGTCCTCAGCCAAGTATGGCCGAGAGAGCCGGAGAAGTTGGAATTACTGCTACAGCTCCATACAACGAATTAAGTAATACGATTGGGGATGCTGTTAAGAGAAGAAGAAAAATTCATTTTACTCCACCTTATAGGGGTGAAAATACAATGCTTTTAAGTGATCTCACAGGAATACAACACAGTGACGTAAAAAGTAATAGTTCGTTGGAACTAATAAATGCCTGTATTGAAATACGTTCAATAAAAGAGGCTTGTGAAATAGAAGAGCTGGAGCGTCACATGAAAATTGCTTACAAAATGCATACGGCAGGCATGAAGATGGCTCATCCTGGAGTTACTGAACAGGAGATAACCGGGAACCTTGAAGGCATCTCAATGTCGGGTGGCGGAATTGTTTCATTTCCTATTATATGCAGTGTTCATGGTGAAACTTTACACAATCATTATCATGGGAACACCCTTAAAGAAAAGGATTTGTTATTGATTGATGCCGGAAGTGAATCTCCAATGCATTATGCAACTGACCATACACGTACATCTCCGGTTGGTGGACGCTTTACACAACGCCAGAAAGAGATTTATCAAATTGTTGTAGATGCTAATAACATTAGCCGCGAAGCAACCAAACCTAATGTGCCGTACAGGGATGCTCACCTTGTTGCTGCACGTACAATTGCCACAGGATTAAAAGATCTTGGTTTGATGAAAGGTGATGTTGATGAGGCAGTTGCTGCGGGTGCTCATGCACTGTTTTTACCTCACGGTCTGGGTCACATGCTGGGGCTGGATGTTCACGATATGGAGGACTATAACGATACATTGGTAGGTTACGATGACGAGATCAAACGCAGTTCACAATTTGGGCTGGCTGCATTACGACTTGGCCGTTGTCTGCAACCTGGCTTTGTGATAACTAATGAGCCCGGTATCTATTTCATTCCTGCTCTTATCAATAAGTGGAAAAGCGAAAAGACACTGGAACAATTCATTAATTACGACAAGGTAGAAACATACAAAGACTTTGGCGGGATACGACTTGAAGATGATATCTTGATTACTGATAACGGATGCCGCATTCTGGGTGAAAGGATACCTATCTATATTGATGATGTTGAGGCAATGGTAATGACAGGAAAATAACAATCTCACTTGATCTTTCATGCCGCATTTATGTACATATACGGTATGTCTGTCCGTTAAATTGCATATTTTTGATACCTGTAATTTAGTTAGGGCACATAACGTATGTTAATCCCATATTTAATGGGGTTATAAATAAATGAAAACAGCAAGACAAATTTAACAACAAATGCAAGTAGAATTAACGGTAGTAATTGTAGCCTCAATAGCAAACCTAATTGTAGCTATCATAAATATGATTGTTTCTAAGGGTATCTCTTCGAAGCAGAATTTGATAGAATTAAAAAAAACAAGAATTAATTTATTTGAAAATAGACGATTAACTATTGAAAAGGTTAGTTCTGAATTGAACCAAATTGTTTTAAATGTGAAACCTGATGAGATTTATAAATTAGAAATTTCAGGCCCACAAATGATTGAATATTTTAGAGAGAAATCAGCTTTGTTTTTATCCATAGGTCACTTTTTCTCTAAAAACATTAGTGTAGAATTGGAATCACATAGAAAAGAGATTGATAACAACATAATGAAAATAGCCAATCGTAAACCAGTAACGAATATCGATGCACAACAGGTTATTGATGGTATTTCAAGTCTGGACAAAAAAATGCAAATTGAAATCACTACCAAACTTAGGGAAATTGAAAACCAAATTATAGGTTTATTAAAATAGAACATGCCAGAACACAAGGTCACTGGCAGGATATGCCCAAAACCATCTCATCACCCTGTTAGCAGTCGAAGACTCTGACAGCGGTGCTTTGTAACCACGAATGTTTTTTGTATACTAATTCCGTAAAATTACTATCTTGCAAAACACTCTAATGCTCGGTGTATTTATTTAATCTAATAAAATCATGAAAACATTACTATCACTTTTTCTCACAACTTTTACTATATTCGGGCTTAATGCTCAGGAAACCACCACAACTCAAGAGTTTAACTCCATTATTGACTTACCTTCCACATCGGTAAAGAGTCAGGACAGAACAGGCACATGCTGGTCTTTCGCCACCACTTCATTTATTGAATCTGAAATACTTCGCAATGGCGGGCCTGAGCTAAATCTATCGGAAATGTATTTTGTAAGATACGCCTATCCCGAAAAAGCCAAGCAATATATCATGCGACACGGACTAACTAATTTCAGTGAAGGAGGACAAGCACATGATGTAATGAATGCAATGAAAGAATATGGGATGGTATCCGAAGATGCTTTTCCCGGAAAAAGAGATGAATCAAAACCTCACAATCACAGCGAACTTGCCTCTGTTCAGAAGGCGGCTTTGGATAATCTTTTAAATATAAAAGGGGCTTCACCCTCTATTCAGTGGTACGAAATACTTGAGTCAATGCTTAACATCTACATGGGTGATTTGCCTCAGCAGGTTATGTTTGACAAAAAAATCATGTCTCCCATGGAGTTCAGAGACGAGATGGAAATAAATCCGGATGATTATGTGGAATTGACATCATACTCACATCACCCATGGTACAGTAATTTTAGCATTGAAATACCTGACAACTGGTCGTTTGATCTCTATTACAACCTGCCCATTGATGAACTTATGGAAGTAATGAACAGTGCCTTGGAAAATGGATATACCATTTGCTGGGATGGCGATGTCAGTGATAAGCATTTCAGCCATCGCCAAGGGTCAGCTACTGTACCGGATGATAACAGTGAAAACACAGAAAAGGAGATTACTCAGAATATGAGACAGGAAGCGTTTTTGTCGTGGCAGGCTACTGATGATCATCTGATGCATATTACCGGAATGGCTAAAGGGTCAGACAATACCATTTTTTATAAAACAAAAAACAGCTGGGGAGAAAAAAGCAATGAGTTTGGAGGTTACTTGTATATGTCAGAAAGCTATGTGAAGTTAAACACTATTGCATTCATGATTCATAAAGATGCTATTCCTGAACATATTGCTGAGAAAATTTTTCCGGTAAAAGAGGAAAGGTAAAAGGAATAAGGCAGGAGTAAGGTAAAAGAACACAGGCAAGTTTTTTACCTTTCCGATTTTTACTTTTTACCTAAAATGAACTTTGCAAATTCGCCTGTAGCAGTAGGCTTTAAACCTTATGAACTTCATACACCTTGAACAGTGGGTCAAAGAGAAACTCTCATCTGTTGATGCCGGTCATGACTGGTGGCATGCTATACGGGTACGTAACAATGCCCTTAAGATTGCAAAGCAGGAAGGTGGAAACATACCAGTAATTGAGACTGCAGCAATAATCCACGACCTTGTGGATGATAAGTTTTTTAATCCGGCGAAAGCACAAAAAGAGATAATCGAATATCTGAATCGTCAATCTGTTAAAGAAAAAGATATTGAACATATCCTGCATATCATAAACTCAATGTCATTTTCAAAAGAGCTTGATGGTAATAACTTTGATTCGTTAGAGTTCAGAATAGTTCAGGATGCCGACCGGTTAGATGCCATTGGGGCAATAGGGATAGCTCGCACATTCAGCTATGGTGGGCACAAAGGACGTGAATTCTATAACCCTGACATTCCATTTGAGGACGTTTTATCAAAACATCAATATCGTAACAGCATAGCCCCCACCATTAATCATTTTTACGAAAAACTACTAAAACTAAAAAACCTGATGAAAACAGCAACAGGGAAAGCTTTGGCAGAAGAGAGGCACTGTTTCATGGAAAAATACCTTGAACAGTTTTTCAGGGAGTGGGGAGAATAATTGAAAAAATTTGGAATCCTAAATGTAGTAGGCAATAGAAACCGATAGTAATTTATGAGTATGGGTTTATCTAAATATATTGAGTTTTGTTGTACCTCCCATTCATTTTAAGAAGATATATTTCTTAGTTTTGTGTTCTAATAACATTTATTAATGGCATCAAAGAAAAGCTCTGCAAAAAATAGTAAAAAGCCGGTTAGAAAACCCCCTGTGAAGAAAAAAGCCGGTCGCCCCGGGAAAAGAAGTCGGGCTTCAAAGAAAAACAGTAACAGAAGACTTTATTTCATCTGGGGATTTAAGCTGTTATTTGGTGCATTAATGACAATGGCATTGTTTGTTTTATTCGTTTACCTTGGGCTGTTTGGCTCTCTTCCTTCCTATTCTGAACTCTCTAAAATCAAACAAAACAGTGCATCAGAAGTGTACTCCTTCGATGGCGAGTTAATGGGTCGCTATTTTATACAAAACAGAATAACTATCGACAATGAAGATATTTCAAAATATGTAATAAACGCATTGGTAGCTACTGAAGACAACCGTTTTTTCGAACATAAAGGTGTCGACTTCACCAGCCTCGGTAGGGTAATCGTGAAATCGATACTTTTAGGAGATAAATCTCAGGGAGGTGGCAGTACCATAAGCCAGCAACTTGCAAAAAACCTTTTTCCCCGCAAACATCTGAGTTTTCTTACTTTACCTGTTGGCAAAACTAAAGAGATCTTCATAGCCAACCGACTTGAAAAGATTTACACTAAGGAGGAAATATTAACCCTATATCTCAATACTGTTCCTTTTGGTGAAAATATTTACGGTATTGAAACAGCATCGAAACGTTTTTTCAGCAAGAAGTCGAAAAACCTGAATCCGGCTGAAGCAGCTACGTTAGTTGGAATGTTGGCAGCAAATACCAGATACAACCCGCACCGCAATCCTGAGCTTTCACGAAGAAGAAGAGACGTAGTACTTGACCGTATGCATGAACACGGAGATTTAACATCTCAACAAGTAAAAAAATATACCACCTCTCCGATTAATATACACTACCGGAAAATTGACCGGAATACAGGTGTCGCACCATATTTTAGAAGTCGTATCCGCATTAAAATTGAAACAATTCTGAAAAAAGAGTATGGTGATGAATTCAATCTGTATTCTGATGGACTAAGGATTACTACAACCATTAACTCCAAATTGCAGGAATACGCCGAAACAGCCGTTCACATGCAGATGAAACGACTGCAAAAAGAGTTTGACAGACATTGGAAAGGTCGTAAGCCATGGGAAAATGCACCGGATATTTACATAAATGCCTTAAGAAAGTCTGCCCGGTACAAAAAGCTTGAATCTGCCGGAAAATCTGTTGGCGAGACAATGAAAGAGATGGAGAAAAAAGTGACGATGAAAATTTTCACTTACGATGGAGAAAAGAGTGTAACTATGAGTCCTGTCGATTCAGTGGAGTATTATTTACGGATGCTTAATGCCGGTTTCATTGCTATCAACCCACAAAACGGACACATACTGGCCTGGGTAGGAGGAGTAGATCATAAGACTGTACAGTTTGACCATGTGACAGCCCGCCGCCAGGTTGGTTCAACGTTCAAGCCTATTGTATATGCCACTGCTTTGACAGAAGGCATGGAGCCTGACACATACATATCCAACGAAAGGCGGGTTTATGCACAATACGACAACTGGTCGCCTGCAAATCATGATGGCAATTACACCGGGTACTATTCATTAAAAGGCGGACTGGTGAACTCAGTAAACACAATCAGCGCTGAAGTGATTAGCCGTACAGGTATTGATGAAGTGATAGGCCTTGCCAAAGAGATGGGCATAACATCACCAATCCCGGAATATCCTTCTATAGCTCTGGGTACAGCTGAATTGTCACTACTTGAAATGGTCAGGGCTTATGCTACATTCCCAAATTATGGCAAACCCGTTGAAACAGTTGAATTATTAAAGATAGAAGACCGTAAAGGAAATATTTTATGGGAACAAGATGCAGAGATTGGGCAAGCTCAGGTTTATGACGACAGAGTAGCATTCTCAATAATAGATATGCTTCAGGGGGTTGTTGAGCGTGGAACAGCAAAGGGCTTACGAAGCACATTCGGTCTTAAAAGTGACCTGGGGGGTAAAACAGGTACTACTCAAAATAACTCTGACGGTTGGTTTATTGGGTTCACCCCGTTGTTGGTTGCCGGTGCATGGGTAGGCAATGACAATCCTTCAATTCACTTTCGCTCTACCTACCTTGGACAAGGTGCTCATACTGCACTGCCAATATTTGCACGGTTTATGCAAAAAGTGGAACGGGACAACAATTTTTATGATTTTACTTCCACATCATTCTATCCTGTTCCCATAGATTTGGCTATGCAGTTAAGTGTGCCTGATTTTTCAGAAGAAGACCCAGATCAAAATCTTTTCGACCGGATTTTTGACAGTTTTAATCGCCCCGACTCAGTTAAGCAACAGAGAAAATCCCGCAAACAGGAAAAGAAACCTGACCACAAAAGCATTATAGACAGAATGAAGAACCTGTTTAAGAAAAAATAGAGTGTAAACACCGTCTAATAAGGCGTATAAGTAAGTTCATTAATAGCTCAAGAGATTAAAGTAAAATTGCCAATAGTTATAAGAATATTAAAGTAACATGTTTTTAAGTTTTTATAGGGTTGGCTGGCTCAATCCGTATTATTTTCATGAATAATACAGGTTAAATCCCTACTACTGCATCCCACACAAACGCCCTAAGCCCTTGCTGCTCCGATTTTTTATCGAGTTTCTTTAATTGCTCAAGAAGAGGGGTAACTTTCTCGTCTTCCACCATTATTAAATGTGCATTATTCAATTCAGGCCAGGTATGTGTTCCTTCGTGTAGTTCGCCATTTACTGAACCTCTTCCCTGAACATCTGTCCATTGGGTATAACCCTTAATTCCAAGTTCATCAAGTATTTCTTTTACCTCGAAGGTAATGGATTGATTATATGATATAAATACTGCTTTCATTTTACTATATTTTAATTTGTTAAAAAAATAATACCGATGAAATACTACAATATTTCATCGGTATTTTATAATTACATGCTTAAATTCTTTTTAGTTCTTTCAGTCGCTTTCTTTTTGCGTTTAATTTGTCCTACACCGAATATGGTGTAAATAGTAGGAATTAAAATCAAAGTTACTACCGTTGAAAAGGTTAATCCGCCAAATACAGCTACACCCATAGGTCGCCACATTTCAGAGCCGCTGCCTTTTAATATAATCATAGGTAACATAGCCAAAATTGTTGTCAGTGATGTCATCAAAACAGGTCTTAGTCTCGATCGACCACCTGCAACAACCGCCTGTTTAAGCGAATATCCTTTTGCTACCAATAAATTAATATAATCCACTAATACAATTCCGTTTTTCACCACTATACCTATCAACATAATGGCACCAATCATAGAAATAATATTAATAGTAGCATTAAAAGCATATAGGGAAAGTAAAACGCCTGTAAATGCAAACGGTATAGAGAACATAATGATAAACGGTTCTGTTAAGGATTCAAATTGCGAAGCCATTACAATATATACAAGAATAATAATTAGAAGACCAAGCATGGCGAGATCTTTAAAAGTATCTTGCATATCTTCCACGCTACCACCAAACTCAACAGAAACATCATTGGGAATATCCATTTTTGCAATTTCTTTCTCAAGAGCTGCCTTTACCGTTCCAAGATCAGAACCTGATAAAGCAGACGAAACAGAGACTACACGCTCTTTATTTTCTCTGTCAATATTCGGTGGCGAATAAAAACGTTTTAGTTTTGTTATTTCTCCAACTTTAATAGTTTTACCCATAGGGGTCATAATGTTAATGTTCTGTATATCTTCGGTTGAATGACGGTATTTGTCATCAAAACGAACAATTACATCATATTCATTCCCATCTTCTTTGTATTTTGTTGCTATAAGTCCGGTAATTCGATTACGAATTGCTGTGGCAACCGTTGCAGTATTCAATCCAAATGAAGTCATTTTTTCATGATCTAAAACTAATTGCAATTCTGCCTTTTCTTTATCACGACTGACAAGAATATCTTTAGTTCCCTTTGTCCGTTTAAATGCTTCAACTATCTTGTCAGTAACAATATTTGTATGGTCAAAACTATTTCCATAAATTTTTACCTCCATTTTACTTCCGCCGCCCCCACCCATGACTTTAGATTTTCGGGAAGCCCCGGGATCGACATAAAATTTTTCAACCTCAGGTAAATTTTCAATATCCTTTCGCATTTCATCAGCAATTTGAAAAATATCCCTTTCTCTATCTTGATGAGGTGTCATTTTAAAAGTATAATTGACAATATAGTTTCCTGTTTCCAGAAAAATTGAGGAAAGACTACTTTCATCACCTACACCTGCACTTGTTGAAACAACTTCTATCTCAGGATACTTATTTTTGTCCATAAAAACAGAATCTAAATATTGAGCTGTTTTTACAGTTTCATCAAGTTTTACACCTTGGGCAAGTTTTACCTGTGCACCTATTTCGTCATTATCCATTGCAGGCATAAATTCGGAACCAATAAATTTAGATAAGAAAAGGGATGCGATAAAAACAAGCGTTGCCCCACTAACCGTTAGCCAACGATGACCAACTGCCCACTGAAGTGTCTTTTCATATAAATTATCTAATTTATCTAATAAGTTTTGTGAGAACCAATAGAGTTTACCTCCAATAGTTTTTTTACCGGGTTCCTTAACACTTAATATTTTAGATGACAACATGGGTACTAAAGTTAACGAAACTATTACCGAAGTAACTATAGAAATTGTAACCACCCAACCCAATGGTTTAAATAGGATACCGGTCATACCACCAAGCATTGTTAATGGAAGGAATACCGCAACAATGGTAAGAGTAGATGCTATTACCGCTAAACTTACTTCATTAGTGCCATAAATGGCTGATTCTCGGGCAAAACCACCTCTTTCTAATTTTTTGGTAATATTTTCGAGTACTACAATGGAATCATCCACAACCATACCTATGGCTATAGATAGAGAAGATAGCGTAATGATATTAATAGTGCCTCCTGAAAGGTACATATATACAAATCCAACAATAAGCGAAATAGGAATAGAAATGGCTGTAATTACTGTTGCACGCCAACGTCCCATAAAAAACATAACCACTATCACAACAAAGAATAATGCAAAAAGAATAGTTTCGGTTAAATTATTTACTGCTGATATAGTATTATCCGATGTATCCATTAGAACAGTGATTTTTACATCAGGAGGAAGTGTTTTTTTTATCTTTTCAAGCTTTTTCTTAATATTATCGGCAACAGTAACCGTATTGGCATCTGATTGTTTTTGAACCATCAAACGAACATTTTTTTCACCATTGGCACGTTCAAACGATTTAATATCCTTTAAACCATCTGTTATTGTTGCAACATCCTTTAAATAAACAGGCTTATTGTTTAAATTACTTACAATAATATTTTTAATAACACTGCTGTTTTCAAATTCGCCTTGCAATCGAACTTTTAAATCAGATTTACCCATCTCAAGGCTACCTGAAGGCAAATTCAGGTTATTGGCAGCGAGAACGCCCCCTATTTGTTCAACTGATAAATGATAAGATTCTAATTTTCGGGGATCAATATCTACCATGATAGCCCTGACAGGAGCACCAATTTGGAAAATATTTCCTACGCCCTCAATACGATTAAGTGGTTGGGTGACCTTATCTTCAATTATGTCTTTAATGCCATCATAACTTTCGTTGGATGTTACCGAAAACATAATCACAGGCATCATACTGGTACTCAATCTAAATATGGTGGGGCGTTCAACTTCATCGGGTAACATTCTTTCTGCCATACCAACTGCATCACGAATTTCGTTAGTCGCTTCATCTAAGTTTGCTCCCCATTCAAATTCTAAAGTAACTACCGATGTATTATCTTTTGAAGAAGAAGATATTTTTTTCAGATTGCTGATAGAACCCATATTATCCTCAATCTTCTTTGTAATATTCTGTTCAACATCTTTGGCGTTAGCTCCCGGATAAAATGTGAAAATAGAAATTATTGGCGGGTCCATCTTCGGAAAAAAATCAACAGGTAAGTTCAGATATGAATAGATTCCGAATATAATTACCCCAATAAATATCATAATAACACTTATTGGTTTTTTTACTGCTGTGCTATATATACTCATTATTTACGTATTTAGTTCATAAATATTTAAAATTCTGCTATTTAATAATTGTTATTGGCATTTGATTTTCAAGTTTATTTTGTCCAACAACAATTATTTCATCACCTTTATTAACTCCTTCCAATATTTCTGTTTTATCATCTATCATTCTACCTGTTTTAACCCGTTGTCTTTTGGCAATGTTGTTTTTGTTAACAAAAAGGTACATATCATCGGTTCCGGTTTGCTTGATTAGAGCAATTGTTGGAACAAAAATAGATTTTCCTTTTCCCAGATTAAGCTCTATTTTTGAAAACATGCCCGGGCGTAATTTTAGATCAGGATTATTAATTTTTACTTCTACTGTAAATGTTTTGGTAGCATTATCTATTGTTGGATAAACATTATAAACTTCACCTTCAAAAACTATATCTGGATATATTTCACAGGTAACATTAACTTTCATATTTCTTTTTATCTGAGGAAAATAAGATGATGAAACCCCAATCAATGCTTTTAACCGGTTAAGTTGTTCAATGGTAACAATGGCAGACTTACCAACTTGGGTATTGGGTGCTCCTGAAAAATTTTCACCATCTTCAAAATATTTTCCGGTAATAATACCGCTAAATGGTGCTTTTAATTCAGTATTATCTACAAGAAACCTATAGCTAACTTTTGCTACATCATAAGCAGCTTTGACTTCGTCATATTGTTGGTCAGCAATAGTATTTGTTTTTTTAAGTGTTTCTAATCGTTTATAATTAGTTTCTAAATTAGCTATGTTTATGCGTGCAGATTCCAAATTAGTATGATCCATTAATGCCACTATTTCTCCTTTAGATACACGATCGCCAATTTCAACATTGATTTTTTCAATTTTACCGGGTGCTGCCGGAGCTAAGTAAACCTGTTTAAAAGGATTGAGCGTTGCTGTGTAATCAATAGAACGCATTACTAATTCCGGTTTAAGAATCATTGTTTTAACAGGAACGGCCTTTTTTGCTACATCTGTTTTTTTATCTTCATTTTTCGTAGAACAAGCTGTTGTTAAGGCTAATAATACAAAAACAACAGATAAAGTTACAATATTGATTTTACTCATGATAATCTTATTTTTAAAGTTTGTTATTTAATTTTCTTAATGCTAATTCAGCATTTAATAATTTAAATATTATACCGGTCAAATTTGTTTCTGCGGTAAGGTAGTCATTGTTTGAAGTGGTAAGATCCAGGCTCGAAACAATTCCTTGCTGAAATTTTAAATTCATTTGTTCTAATACCTCTTTTGATATTTCAACATTTTCTTTTTCAGAAATATATTGCTCAAGAAGATTTCTATAGTTATAACTTAATTGTTTTTCTTGCAGTGTTAACTGGTCTATTAACAAATCTTTCGTGTTTTCACTAATGTCAAAATCAATTTTAGCTTGGTTCAAATGAGATTTTCGTAAGCCTCCTGCAAATATTGGAACGTTCAAAGTAACTCCAAGTACATGCTTAGGCGACATGTCAAAATTAGGTTTTTTAATTTTTTCAGTATAGGAATAAAATGCAACTAATGATGGCAAATAACTTGCTTTGGCCATGTTAATTGATTTCTTTGAAATTTCACCCTGCATAGAAATCAATTGATAATCTATATTGTTTTCAATATTAAAGGTATCAATTATGCTTATTTGAATTGTTTTTGAAAGATCATCAAGAGTGGTTGATAGTTTAATGGGCTGATTACTCTCCAAACCTAAGTTGAACCGCAATAAATTATAACCTAATTCAACCTGCCTTTCGGTTGATTTTACAGCATTCCCTACAGCAGTTACCATAATAGAAAGTCTTTTAGCCTCTGTTTGTTCTATAACGCCTACATTGGCAAGGTTGGTTGTTTTTTCCCAAATTGCCTGTGAATTTTTATAATTGTCCTTTAACCTATCCAATATTCGTTCACTTGCTAATATCATGTAATAGGCCTGTGTGGTTTGGTCTTTTACGTTTAGCTCATCTTTTTGATAGCTTTGTTCGGTTATTTCTTTTGCAAGTTTTGCGAGTTGAACACCCACAATATAATTACCATTAAAGATTAATTGACTTGCACTTGCTTTAAAGTTACTTGTTGGGTTAAATTCAATAATTGTAGGTGGTGCTTCCGGATCAAATTGCAAAGTAGCTTCTGCACCCAAAAAGCTTGTATAATCGAGTGAAGCATCAATTTGAGGTAAACCACTCGATATTGCTTCTTTTATTTTCTGAGATGACTTATCAATGGCAAATTTTGAACTAACCAAGGTTTTATTGTGTTCAATAGCGTAGTTTACCGCACTATCTAACGTTAATGTCATAGGTTTTTGTGCTTTAAGCGATAGAACACTTAAAAATAACACACTTAAAAAAACTGCTCTCATTTTCATTTTATATTGTCTTTTATTATTTTGTTGTTAACATCTATAATTGTTAACATCTATTATTATTTTAAAAAATTATAATTGTTCTGCTTTAGCTTTTAAATTATTTATTACCTTATAAAAAATCTTCATTTCTTCCGCAGATATTCCTACTTTAAGTTCTTCTCTTAGTTCCTTTTCTATTTCTTTAAAATTTTCAATTACTTGTTCGCCGGTTTTTGTAACCATCAGGTATTTCTTTCTTCTGTCTTTTTGATCCGGTGCTCTTCTTACTAATCCTTTATTCTCTAATACATCTATAATCCGCAGAATAGCTGATTTATCTTTACCCATGGCACATGCCATATCGTTTAGAATAACTTCAGAATCTTTGGCATTTAGGATGTGTAAAACAGCATGTTGTTCAATAGTAAGTGGAATATCGGATTGCTCAATATCCCGTTTTTTAAGGACACGAAGCAACTCCCGCATCATTTGTCCAACTACCATTCCGAGAGGTAAATTATCTTGTTCCATAATTTTATTATTCATTCGGTGGCAAAGTAAAGGTATATAGTTGATGTGTGCAACTAATATTCAAAAAATGTTTAAGACTATTTTGTTGTTTTGGGTTTTCATTGATGCAAAAAAACTAGGGCTAATTGAATTCATCACATCGATACTTCTTTTTATATATGCGAGAAAAGCTTCTATAACATTTTGATTTATTATACAAGGCAATCGAAATATTTTAATATTTCAAATTTCTATTGTTTATAATCAAAAAAACAGTACGTTTGTACTATTAAACGAAATTAGTCAAATAGAACATGACGAAGATAGAAGATACAAAAGATAAAATCTTATCCGTAGCTACAAGATTGTTTAGCCGATTTGGATTCCATAAAACATCTATGGACGAAATTGCAAAAATTGCCAGAAAAGCAAAAGGTTCTTTATATTATCATTTTGCTAGTAAAGAAGATTTATTTAAGGAAGTTGTTTCGAAAGAAATAATTAGCTTAAAAAATCAGTTATCAATAATTTTAGAAGATACTGATTTAAGTGCATCCAGAAAGATAAAAAGATATCTAATTAAAAGAATGGAGATTTTAAATGATGCTGCAAACTACCACGAAACCATAAAAGCAGATTTTTTTGAGCATTTTGACTTTATTGATGATTTAAGAAATGAATTGGACGAATGGGAAAAAGGGAATTTAAGAAAGATTATACTACAAGGAATAGAAACAAAGGAATTTGCAGATATTAAAGATATTGATGTCTTATTAGATATGTTTATTATGGTGTTGAAAGGACTTGAAATTCCGTTCTTTCTTCAAAATAAATACGAAAAGTATTCGCCTTATTTTGAAGGTCTTATGGGAATACTAACAAAAGGTTTGACTCCATAATTTTTTTAACGAAACTGACTATAAAACAGATAATTAAAAATGATTATTTTAAAAAAAATAAAATTTTATAAAGTATGAAAGAAAAGATTTTGATTAAGGAGTTAATATTAGACATGAAGGTAGGAGCAATTCTGTCAACATCAAAATACGTTGTATAAGATTTGATGAAGAAAATTGATTTTGACAAAGCAAATATTCTTATTGAATACGGACCGGGCAATGGCGTAATTACAAAACAGCTCTTAAACCAAATGAAAAAAGATTCTACTCTTTTTGTGTTTGAAACGAATAAACAATTCATTAATAGTTTAACCAAAATAAATGATAGCCGTCTGGTAATTATTCATTCAGATGCTGAAAAAGCACGAATGATATTGAAAAACAGATATAGAGTTGAAGAAGTTGACTATATTATTTCAACTATACCGTTTACTTTTTTTAACAGTAGGAAAAGGCGGAGAATTATTTTCAGATCATATTCTATGCTTAAAGAAAAAGGGAAATTTATTACTTGTCAATACTCATGGCTAATCTATAGCTTGGTAAAGCAAAAATTTGCTGCATCAACTATAACTGCTACTTTATTGAATATTCCACCGGCATTTATATTTGAAGGAATAAAATAGTATAAACCCCCTTTAAAGACCACTAATTAATCAAATAAAAGAACAAATATGAAATTGAAACTATCACTATTGATTTTTAGCATTTTACAAGTAATAATTGTCAACTACACAGTTGCTCAGAGTTCAAATAATCTGATTGTTGAAATTAGTGGCATTGAAGAAGTTAAAGGAAAAATGTCTGTTTATTTGTATTCACAAAGTGACGGATTCCCTTCAAAACCCGAAAAAGCGGATAACAGGATTGTTGTAAGCGTAAAATCAAATAGAGTTAAAGTTATGTTTGCTAATGTTAAACATGGTACTTATGCTGTGTCTGTTTTTCAGGATATAAATTCTAATGGAAAGGTGGATGCGAACTTTCTGGGAAAATCCAAAGAACCGGTTGGTGCATCAAATAATGTTAAAGGAAGTCTTGGTCGGCCAAAATTTGAAGATGCAAAATTCCTGTTTGATAAGTATAAAAAAATAGAGATAAGATTAAATTAAATTTAACACAAAATAGATTGGATGCATTTTAAATACATCCGTAGTGTTTGACGTAAAAGAATGAAAACAATATCAAAAAATATCATCGGCATATTGGGATGGAAAATAACCGGCAGTTTTCCTGATATACAAAAATCAGTAATAATATTTGCCCCACACACAAGCTACTGGGATGCATTTTATGGAAAATTAATGCTGATGCAAATGAATATCGTTTATAAATTCTTATCGAAAAAGGATTTTTTTAAATTCCCGTTAAAATATTTTTTCAGACTCTATGGATCCATCCCCGTGTCCCTGAATAAAGAATATGTAGATGAAGTTGTTTCTTTATTTGAGAAAAGTGAAAGCTTACATATTATTCTTTCCCCTGAGGGACAATTGGCAAAAACAGACCATTGGAAAAAGGGGTTTTACTATATGGCAAATAGGGCTGATGTGCCTATTGTTGTGGGTTATATTGATTATAAAAAAAAGGAAATGGGAGTTAAAGGAGTAATTCAAGATACAAGCGATATGAAAGAAACAATATCTGAAATTAGTCGAATGTATGAAGATGTAAATGCAAAATACCCGGATAATTTTATTTTAGATAAAAGATACAGCTAACCTCTATTTGGTTGAACTAGTTATAACTTTAGAAGATGAATTAGATATTATGTTGGATGATAACATCTATGATACGAAAACAGTAGGTGAACTAATAGAACAAGTAATTAAGCAAGTAAATTAATAAAACATGAACAGATTAGCAAAAGGAATAGTAAAATTTAAATGGCTGATAATAGTCGTAGTTATTGCATTAACAGCTTTTTTAGGGTATCAGGCCAAAGACCTAAAAATAGATTCAGATATAATTAGTTCATTGCCCGATGATGATCCTGCTGCCCTTTTATATAAAAACATAGGCAAAGAGTTTGGTGGCAATGATATGGGAATGATTATTATAGAAACTGATAATGTTTTCAAAAAAGAGGTTATTGAATATGTAAAACAGATTACTGACACATTAAGGGTTACAGATGGAATTTCAACCGTAACAAGCCTTACTAACGTACTTGATATAAAAGGGAGCGAATGGGGTATTGAAATAGGAACACTACTCGACGAATACGATTTGCCTGACACAAAAGAGGAACTAAATACGTTAAAGGAGAGGGTTTTCTTAAAAGATATGTATAAAGGCACAATCGTATCAGAAGACGGAACTTCTACTTTAATCATGTTTACTTTACTTGACGATGTTGATAAGCAGGCTGTTGCTGCAAATATAAAAGAAAAAATTACGGAGCTTAATATACCTGAGAAATTATATTTCGGAGGACTACCGTTTATGATGAACGATATTGCAGATTTAATTGTATCAGATATTTTCAAACTTATACCAATCACATTTTTTTTAATAGCTTTTATTCTTTTTCTTTCATTTAGATCAACCAGAGGTGTTGTACTCCCAATGCTTACCGCCGCCTTGTCAGTTATTTGGGTACTTGGCTCTATCGTATTATTTGGTTATGAGTTATCAATGATTTCAAGTATAACGCCTATCATACTGCTTGCGGTGGGTAGTGCTTATACTATTCATGTGATAAACCGAATCAATACAACTTTTGACCAAGACCGCAAAAAAGCATTGATTAAAGCATTAGCCTATATCACAGTGCCTGTTATCCTTGCTGCATTAACAACCATGATTGGATTTGTGTCGTTTATATTTGGTGCATATCTGGAAATAATTCGTGATTTTGGAGTGTTTACCGGTTTAGGTGTAATATTTGCATTGCTTCTTTCAATATTTTTTGTTCCTGCTGTAATATCAGCATTTTCAATGTATAAAAGTGCAAATAGGATAGAACGCAATAGTAAAAAGAAACACACAATTTTAAATGATATTATTCTTTCTCCTTTATATGGTTTATTGTATAAGCATCCAAAATATGTTTTATTATTCTGGGGAATAATTATGTTTGTTAGTATTAGCGGTATTTTCTTTATTCAAAGGGAAGTAAACATGGCTGAATATTTTAAAAAAGACAATCCTACCAGAGTAACCGAAGATATAATGCAAGAAAAATTTGGTGGTTCACAACCGGTTTTTGTCGTGTTTAATGGTGATATACAAAGTCCGGATGTTTTAAAAACAATGATAAAAACAGAGAATTACATGAAAGAATTTTCTGCTATAGATCGCACACAATCAATTGCCGACCTAGTAGAAGATATGAATGACGTAATGGGTGAGGGGAAGAAAATACCGGATAGTAAAGCAAAAATAGAAAATCTTTGGTTTTTATTAGATGGGCAGGATATTATGCCACAATTAGTTTCAGATGAGCTTGACAGAGCAATTATTCAATCAAAATTTGCTTCAAACGACAGTAAAGTATTAAAAGATTTTGTTGTTTATATGGATGATTTTGTTGACAAAAAATCAACCGAAACATGTAAAATTGAAGTAACCGGCATGCCCTCGGTATATTTTCAGTTAGACAAAAGTTTAATTGAAAGCCAGATGAGCAGTTTGGTAATAGCGATATTTATGGTTTTGCTAATTGTAGGGCTGGTTTTACGCTCGCCAATGAAAGGGGTTTTTGCAGCAATTCCCATTATCGCCACAATAACAATACTTTTTGGATTTATGGGTGTAACAGGCATTCCATTAGACATAGCAACGGTACTTGTTGCCAGTGTAGCACTTGGGATTGGAATTGATTATTCTATTCATATTATCACTCACTTTAATCATGTATATAAAGAAACTGGCGAATTAGATAAAGCGATGGAAGAAACCATTATGATAAGTGGTAAGGCTATTGTTATTAATGTTTTATCAGTTGCAGTTGGGTTTTTTGTGTTAATTTTTTCTGAAATGGTGCCTTTACAAAATTTCGGGATTCTTGTAGCTATGAGTATGATTGGCTCAGGGATTGGAGCATTAACACTATTACCGGTAATACTAATTCTTTATTACAGAAGAAAAGAAAGAACAAGATAATGAGCAACATCAATATTGCACAGATTATAAAAAATAGTGATTCGAAGTTTTTGAAAAGCCTTCCTGGTTTTATTGTAAAAATTATTGCAAAAATAATCAGGCAGGATGAAATAAACCACATTCTCGATAAGTACAAAGAGTTTGAAGGAGTTGATTTTTTGCCAAAGATAATTGAAGAACTGAATATTAAAATTGTAATTGAAGGGAAAGAAAATCTACCTGATAACGGGAAGTGTTTTTTCGTTGCCAATCATCCCTTTGGTTTGCTCGATGGTTTAATTTTAACATTTATTGTTGGAAATAAATATGGGCAAATTAAAGCTATAGGCAACGATGCATTTATGTTTGTGCCGAATTTACAGCCAATAATTGCAAATGTTAGTGTTTTTGGTAAAAGTCCTAGAAAACATTTTATCGAATTAGAGAAAACGTTTGCCAGCGATGTCCCCATTACACATTTCCCTTTTGGATTGGTTTCACGCATTCATAAATTTAAAGTTCAGGATAATACCTGGAAAAAAAGTTTTATAAAAAAAGCTATCTCAAACCATAGGGATATTGTTCCAATCAGGTTTTATGGAAGAAATTCAAATCTGTTTTATGGGATCAACTTATTTAGGCAGATTTTTTGGATAAAAACAAATCTTGAACTGGTGCTCTTGCCCCATGAGTTGTTTCGAAAAAGGGGTAAGACCATTAAAGTTAAAATAGCTAAGCCAATTCATTCCCAAAAATTAAACAGTTCATTATCACATTGGGAGTGGGCTCAGAAGGTACGCTCAATTGTATATGATTCAGCAAACAGTTAATCAAATTAATAAATATTAAAATTTAATTAAAATGAAAACAGTAGAATTATCAGTATTAGTAAGTGCATTATTCTTGTTAATAGGATTTAGCACAAACGCACAAGATGCAAATACTATTTTAAAGAAAATGGATGATGTTATGTATTCCCCGAAAGACATGACCGGAAAGAACAAAATTATTTTAATTGACAAAGCGGGAAAAGAAAAAATTCGTGAAGCTACAATGATTCAAAAAGGAACAGATAAACGGTTATTTCGATTTACGGCTCCTGCATCACAAGCAGGTATTGCAACTCTGTCTTTACCAAATGATGTAATGTACATGTACTTACCGGCTTTTGGAAAAGAAAGAAGAATATCATCTTCGGTAAAAAGTCAAAAATTTGCAGGTACAGATTTCTCCTATGATGATCTTGAAGCAAAGCCTTATGCTGAAAAATACACTCCCAAATTGATTAAAGCAGATAGTGATGTTTATGTATTGGAATTATCTCCAATATCACCTAAGTCGGTATATTCCAAGTTAATAGTTAAAGTGCATAAAACAGATTTCTACCCTACCTACATGGAATATTACGATAAGGGAAATAAGAAAATAAAAGAAGCAAGTTATCAATTTGAAAAAATTGGTGAATATTGGAATGCCAAAGAAATTGAGATGACCGACCTGAAGAAGAACCATAAAACAAAGATGTTGATGTCGGATGTAAATTACGACACCGGCCTGACAGATGATGAGTTTACTGTTAGAAAATTGAAACAGTAACAATTTCAATAAGCAACCTTAAGTTAATGTTTAGTTGAAGAAAATGTACAATAAAACAGAAATAAGAAAGACCGCACTAATTACCGGTGCCACAAGGGGTATTGGTTATGAACTGACAAAATTATTTGCTAAAGATTCCTATAATTTAGTTATAGTGGCAAGGGATAAGGATAAACTTAAAGAGATAAAAGAAAGGTTCAATAAGAAATACAATATTGACATATTAATTATTGTAAAAGATTTATCCGTACCAAACGCTGCTATCGAAATATTTAATGAAACAGTAGAAAAACAAATTGTTATTGATGTTTTGGTTAATAACGCCGGTATAGGCGATTTTGCAAAATTTCATACTGAAGACTTTTCGAAAATATCAGACATTTTACAAATCAACATTGTTTCTCTTACTGAACTGACCAGATTGTTTGTTGATGTAATGGTTAAGAAGAAAGAGGGAAAGATATTGAATGTTTCATCAATGGCAGCTTTTCAGCCCGGGCCACATATGGCAGTTTATTATGCCAGCAAGGCATTTGTGCAATCATTTTCTGAAGCAATTACAAATGAGTTGAAAGGAACTGGCGTTACAGTAACGACCTTATGCCCGGGACCTACAAGATCAGGATTTCAGAAAGAAGTGGGAAGTGAAAACTCAAAACTGTCAAAACTCAATATGCTTTCCTCTTCTAAAAAGGTTGCCAAAGCCGGATACAGGGCATTACAAGCAGGGAAGGAAGTTGAAATCCCCGGATTATTGAATGCTTCTTTAGTAAATACATCTAAATTTATTCCGAGAAAGGCCAAAATTCAAATTGTTAGTAAATTACAAGAACTTAACAGAGGTAACTCGAAATAAAACAATAAAATGAAACAAAAAGTAGCATTAGTATTAGGAAGTGGAGGTGCAAGGGGAACTGCACATATAGGAGTAATTCATGAACTTGTTAAGCAAGGTTATGAAATAAGTTCTATTTCCGGTACTTCAATGGGCGCTTTGGTTGGCGGAATTTACGCTGCCGGAAAACTGGATGAATATGAAGCATGGCTAAGCTCACTAAGTAAAATGGATATATTCAATTTAGTTGATTTTACGTTAAGTTTAAATGGTATAATAAAAGCAGATAAAGTATTAAAAGAGATACAGAAATTCATTCCCGACCGGAATATCAAAGACCTACCTGTTAAATTCACTGTGGTAGCCACTGACCTTAAAAACAAAAAAGAAGTAGTAATCTCTGATGGGAGTTTATTTGAGGCAATACGGGCTTCAATATCAATTCCCATAGTAATCACTCCTCTGCAAAAAAACGACACTCTTTTTGTGGATGGAGGTGTACTTAACCCAATACCGGTTAACCAGGTATTTCGGCAAGAAAATGACATTCTTGTAGCTGTTAATGTAAACGCTAACATTCCTTATAAAAAACCAATTCCTAATAGCCCTGATTGGGGGTATCTTGAACAACTTACAAACGGTAAACTAAGTCGTTTTCGAAAACAATTATCCAAATTTATTTCTTTTGATAAAAAAGAAAGCATCGGGTATTTTGATCTTATTACTGAAACATCAGGACTTATGTTAACTCAAATTTTTAAGTACATGACAAAAAGTGTGATTTCAAGTAAAAATAGGCACTAATAAATTTG
>CBDUZZ010000010.1:0-75662 GCA_965371855.1 uncultured bacterium | reverse complement strand
GGATAAAATTAAAGAGACTTTATCCGTCAATTGACGATTAACTTAACACTAGTTACAGGATCTATAGCATCTATAGATATGGTGGAAGTCAACAAAAGTTTACCTAATATAAGTGTAGCTCAATCATTAAGTGGAGTTGCCGGTGTTTTGTTTACAGGTGATGGCCGTCCCGGTCAAAGTGGAAACATACTCATTCGCGGACAGAATTCTTTGAGTGGTGGTACGGATCCATTGATAGTCCTTGACGGTATTGTTTTCTCCGGTAGTTTAAATGAGATTAACCCTAATGACATTGAAAGTATGGATATTCTTAAAGATGCCAGTTCAACGGCAATTTATGGGTACAAAGCTGCCAACGGAGTAATTTTGATTACTTCAAAAAAAGGGAAAACTAAAAAACCCACGGTTAGTATAAACGCTTTTAGTGGATTTAGTAGTCCGGGAAACGAACTTAAACTACTAAGTCCGGAAAGATATTTGGAAAGAAGGCTCGATTGGCGAAGACAAGTGGGTATGGAAGCAAATCCGGATAATATTGCAGATTATTTATCTCCTACAGAAAGAGAAAACTATTTAAATGGTATTTCACATAGTCCATGGGACGTTATTTCTCAACAAGGAAGAATCAATTCCCTGGACTTTAGTATTTCAGGAAAGACTGATTATGTAAACTATTATCTATCTACAAATATAAGTAAAGATGAAGGATTAATATTTAATGATAAGCAAGAGCGTGCAACATTCCGGGCAAACGTGGACTCTAAGCTAACAGAATGGCTAAATGTTGGTGTAAACGCAACGTTTTCACGCCGTGACAGGTCGGGGGAAGTTGCAGATATTTATCAAGCTTACCGTAGTAGCCCTTACGGAACGTTTTATTATCCGGATGGAGAGCCAACCCGTTACCCGGTTACGGACGAAGGTGCAGTAGATAATCCGATGCTATCTGCCTTTTTGACTACCAACGACAGAAAAAGTGATAATTTATTTAGCAATTTCTATGCGAAAATTAATGTGCCTATTCATAAAGAAGGCTACCTTACGTACAAAATAAATTATTCCCCAAATTTACGATGGGAACATGACTATAATTATGTACGGCAAGATTTGCATCAGGATGTAAATACTACCGGTGCAGATAAAACTAACGAAAATAATTTTGACTGGGTATTGGAAAATATTCTCACCTACATACAGAATGTTGGTGAAAATCATGCTTTTGATGTTACTTTAATGTATGGACGTAATCATACTGAATATGAGGCAACATTTGCGGAAGCAGGTCCGCTTAGTATAGATGGACTAGGTTATAATAATCTTGGTTTGGGAACAACACCTTTAATCTCATCTGTTGCTCAGGTGACAGAAGGAGTATCATATATGGGACGTTTAAATTATCAATTTAAAAATAGATATCTGTTTACATTAACAGCGAGAAGAGACGGTTGTTCGGTTTTTTCCGCCAATAATAAGTATTCGACCTTTCCATCCGGAGCATTTGGATGGGTAATATCTGATGAATCATTTATGGAAAACGCAGCACGCATAGATTTATTGAAACTAAGATTATCATATGGAGCAGTAGGAAATCAAGCTATTTCCCCATATCAATCACTTAGCTTTTCTGATACAGAACGATATGTTTTTGGAGATGGAGGCTCCAGCAGTATTGGTGTTGTCACCGATGTTCTGGGGAACAGTGATTTAAAATGGGAAACTACTTACACAACCAATGCAGCAATAGATTTTAATCTTTTTAATGGTCGTTTAGGTGGAACTATAGAGGCCTATAATAGTAAAACAACTGATTTATTGGTAAGGCGAGCCATCCCGGTTATGGGTGGTTTCACTAGTATATTAACCAACATTGGGGAAGTTAATAACAAAGGTATAGAAGTGTCATTAAATTCAGTAAATATTAGAAAAAACAAATTTGAGTGGAGCAGTTCAGTTAACTTCTCATACAATAAGAACAAAATTGTTCATTTGTTTGAAACCGACCTTAATGAAGATGGCAAGGAAGATGATGATGTGGCCAACAGTTGGTTTATTGGACAACCTATTCATTCCTATTATGATTATACTTTCGATGGAATCTATCAAGAAGGGGATACAGATATTCCTGTCGGAATGGAACCCGGTTATGTTAGGGTTAAAGATATAACCGGAGATGGGGTTATAAATTCTGAAGATCGGCAAGTTGTTGGTTCCGGTAATCCCAAATATAATTTTGGCATTAGAAACAATTTTAACTATGGTAATTTTTCCCTGTCCGTATTTATCAATTCCATCTTAGGATATGATGCCAGATTTAACCTTATTAATCCTCTGGTGCCTGGCAGACCTATTAGTCAAGTAGACGTAGGTTGGTGGACACCTGAAAATAGTTCAAATACCAGACCGTCATTAACTTACACAAATCCTCTGGGGACAAATTGGTATGTTAGTAGGAATTTCCTTCGTATCAAAGATGTGTCACTTGGTTATGAGTTTGATAAAAGGACATTGGATAAATTGAAAATATCAAGTCTAAGGTTATACATAAGTGGTAAAAATTTATACACTTTTACTAATTGGTTAGGGGCAGACCCTGAAAGTGGAGGCGACTATACGGATAATCAAGGAACTGGTGAATTATATCCTATGCCAAGGACATTTACATTGGGACTTAATATAACACTTTAAATAAAAATATTTAAATAAAAAATTTAATTATGGTAATTATGAAAACACATTTGAATTATAAAAAAATGAGGATGTTATTTCCATTAATGGTTTTTATCTTAAGTCTGTTTTCTTGTAACGATGACATACTTAATGAAATACCATTATCAAAGTTGAGTGATAAATCGACTCTTACATCAAAAGCTGGTTTTGAAACGTATTTGATTGGTTTGGTAAGACAAGCACGGGAAGAGTACGTTAATGATGAAGACGATGCTGGCTACTTTCTAACTAATTTTGCAAAAACGGATGTTGGCGAAGAAGCTGGAGCTGAATATTCTGGAAATAGAAACTGGCTCACTTATCTAACTCCTATCACAGGTGAGGTGATAATGAATTGGAATTGGGCGTATTCACAAATGATTCCGCAAGCCAATACAATAATAACATATGCCAACTTACCTGAATCTGCCGATTATTGGGCAACTGAAGCCGAAAAAAACGCTGTCATTGCCGAAGCTCGTTTTTATCGGGGGTATACTTATAATTTTCTTGTAAACCTTTATGGTGGGGTACCTATTGTAGATGCTGTAGAAACAAGCCCAAAGTTTGATTATTTTAGGAGTACCCGGGAAGAGGTTTTGGAATTTGCTAAAAAGGATTTGGAATTTGCTGCTCAATGGTTGCCCACAACTGTTAGTTTGGAAGGGCGAGTTGTTAAGGCTGCTGCTGACCATTTATTAAGTGAGGTCTATATTAGTTTAGGGGAGTATGGTAATGCTGTTAGTAGTGCTTCGAACGTAATTGGTTCTGGTGATTATGAACTTATGACAGAACGTTTTGGAAGCAGTGCAGGAGAACCTGGAGATGTATTTTCAGATTTATTCTCAGAAAATAATTTCAATAGGAGTTCTGGTAATACGGAGTCCATTTTAGTAGTGCAAATTGAAGAATGGACAGATGGTGGTCTTGGCTCTGGATGGGGTTCTGCAGCAGTACGTATTATGGGCCCTTTTTTGGATAAAATAGAAGCTCCCGATGGTGTATCTAATCTTCCAACAGATGAGCTGGGCCGGGGAGTAGGTCGTATTCGTGGCACAAATTATTCCATATATGATATATGGCAAGGTGCCGGAAACGATATGAGAAATTCTGAATTTAATTTTAAACGCGAGTTTTATTATAATCATCCAGAATCTGCATATTATGGACAACTCATTGGGCCACGGACAGGGCCAGGAGCGGAAGAAGACACTCTACGGAGATTATATAAATTCCCTACTAAGATTTTGGGTAAGCCATTGAGGGGCGAAAAATATAATGGTAGAACTACTAGCGATATCTATGTATATAGATTGGCAGAAACTTATTTACTCCGTGCTGAAGCCCACTTCAGAGATGGAAATCTCCAAGGTGCAGCAGATGATATTAATGTTGTTAGGGCAAGAGCTGGCGCACCACTTATTACTGCCGGTGATGTTTCACAGGACTATATCCTGGATGAGAGGGCACGGGAATTACTATATGAAGAACCCAGGCGCCGCACACTCACAAGAATGGGATTGGTTGTAGAACGAGTTCGCGAACATGGTTTATTGCCAGAAGGCCGTTCTACCGTCCAGAACCATCATGGACTTTGGCCTATTCCTCAAGAGGTGATAGACGCAAACTTTGGAGCCGAGTTAGTACAAAATCCCGGGTATTAATTAATCAAGGATAGCATTATTAAAAGATGGGTATGTACTTTTATATGTGCATGCCCATCTTTAATTTATCAGGAATAAAGCAGAAACAGTATCGGTCGCCATGGAATTAAACGATTAAGATTTGGATCAGTTATAACAGGCATTATAGGTGGGCGTGTGGGTTAAACCATTCATTTTTAGTGATAAAAAAGGTGCTGTTATTGAATATCATGTTCCGGCTAAAGCCATAAAAAGTGGTAAAATTACATTAAACTGGGGCGATCCGGAAATAACAGAAGTTTGGCTGATAAAGAAATTAGAATAGAAAAAACATAGAAATTATGAACAAAAAAATAAGCACTTTATTTCTTATTAATTACGATATAATGATAAAACAATATTTTACCAACATTTTTAAATTGCTCCTATTAGTGGTTGCGGCAATCTTAATTACATCTCTAAATCTCCAGTGCCAGGAATCATCTATGGCTTACCATCATTTTAAAGTTGTGGATAAGGATGGTAAGGTAGCGGCGGCAGAGCCTGTAAAACCCGCCACGCTCCCCCTATGGGCTGAGAATGTTTCGCAGGACAAATACAAGTGGCCAGATCCCGCCAGTTTAGCTACCCCGTCTTTCGCCACTCCGGTTCCATATGTAATCTCACCGGTAGAGGGTTCCAATGACCCCATGTACAAGCACAATCATAGTCCGGCAATCACCTCGTGCGAGAACGGCGATTTACTTGCAATATGGTTCTCAACAGATGATGAATCTGGTTTGGAAATGACGATTCTTGCCAGTCGCCTGAGAGCAGGATCGAACAAATGGGATCCAGCCAGCGAGTTCTTTAAGGCCGATAACCGTAATATGACCGGATCGGCGTTGTTTCACCATGAAAAGGGCAAGCTTTATCACTTTAATGGCATGGGCAAAGAGAATGAAAGAGGCTGGAAGGATCTCGCTTTGCTATTGCGTACCAGTGTTGATAATGGTGCTACCTGGACAGCACCTCGCCCGATATCTTCTGGAGCGAGCTACAAAGTACGCCATCAGGTTATCGCAGGTACAATGATGATGCAGGATGGCACCTTGGTTCAACTGTGCGATGGTGACCCGAGCTCGGAAGGACCGTCAGCGCTGCACTATAGTCGCGACAAAGGACTAAGCTGGGAGGACGCCGGCGGTAACATTCGTGGAATCCATGCGGGTGTAGTTGAATTAAAAGACGGGCGATTGATGGCACTTGGAAGGGGGCAGAAGATGGATGGCAAGATGCCGATGAGTATTTCAGACGATATGGGAAAGACATGGACATATAAGGCGACGCAATTTCCACCCATAGGATGGGGGCAGCGTTTCGTGCTGAAACGCCTAAATGAGGGCCCAATTTTGCTAATTTCATTCACCGAAAGCTTCAGAAACAGAACCCCAGGTGACAATGGCATGACCTTTACAGATAAAAACGGCAAATCATTCATCGGCCATGGCATGTTCGCCGCACTCTCATTTGATGAAGGAGAAACGTGGCCGGTGCAAAAACTTCTAACGCCGGGTGAGGGAGAGTACGATGGAGGTGCGTGGACCGAAAAGTTTAGCACTTCGCCAACTCAGGCCGAACCTGGTGGCTACCTGGCAATTACTCAAACCTCAGACAATATTATTCACATGATCTCCAGCGGCTTATATTATCGCTTCAACCTGGATTGGCTGAAAGAACCAACTGACAGTCTCAGTGGAGATTTCAAGTAAGCAAAGAATCTTATCAATGGTTAAAAAACAATGCAAAATGAATAAAATAACAGAAGTTTTTAATGTCCTGATAATCTTTCTTTGCTTAGATTCTTATAATTTACTATAAACTTACTCATGAAACAATTTTATTCATTAACGAAAACCACATGGCTGTTTGTAATAAGCATGTTTTTAATATCTGCTTGTACCAAAACAGATATGCTTGTTACATCACGTACTGAAATTATTTCTTCAAACTGGAAAATGCAACCCGTGGAAAAATTGCAAGGTGTAGAAGAAAATTCAATTTCCCAAAATAGTTTTAATGCCAGCGAATGGTACGATGCTGTAGTACCCGGGACGGTCCTTGGAAGTTTGGCATCAACCGGTGTAATCGAAGATCCGTATTTCGGGATCAATATGCAACAGGTAGATTATGACCAATTTAAACAAGCCTGGTGGTATAGAACTTCATTTAAACTTTCTTCAGCCGATATAAAGAAGATGGTATCTCTTCGTTTTAATGGTATTAATTATCGGGCAGATTTATGGATAAACGGCAAAAAGGTAGTCGGAAAAGACAGCTTTGCCGGGACTTACCGAATCCTTACTTATAATATTGATGACTTTGTAAATGAAGGTGAAAATGCGATGGCGCTGAAGATGTGGCAACATGCAGATGGAGAATATTCTATCGGTTTTGTTGATTGGAACCCACTGCCACGCGACCGTAATTTGGGTATTTTCAGGGAAGTTATTCTGGAAATCAACGAAGGTGTGAAAATCAGAAGTCCGTTTGTATATTCAAAAGTTAATAAAAAAACTTTGGATGCTGCTGATCTGTATATTCAAACGGAGTTGACAAACAGCTCAGATAAGCTTGTAGAGGGTATTCTTAAAGTTGATTATGAAGTAGGAGTTGTTGAGAAGAAAGTAAGCTTGAAGGCAGGAGAAACATTGTCTTGTAAATTTTCTCCTGAAGATTTCAAACAGCTTTCTGTAAAGGATGTAAACCTTTGGTGGCCCAATAGTATGGGTAAAGCTGATCTTTATAACATAGAAGTTGAATTTATTGCCGGAAACAAAATTCTTGATAAGGTCGAAAAAAAGTACGGTATCAGGGAAGTAACCAGTTATTTAAATGAAGATGAAAACCGGGCTTTTGAGGTCAATGGAAAATTTGTTATGATCAAAAGTGGAGGTTGGACTGATGACCTGCTGCTTCAGGATACTAAAGAAACAGTAGAGGCTCAGTTAAAATATGTGCATCATATGAATATGAATAGTATTCGATTGGAAGGTTTTTGGGGAAAAGACGAAACCCTATATGACCTCTGTGATGAATATGGTATTTTGGTGATGGTTGGTTGGAACTGTCATTGGGAGTGGGAGCAATACCTGCGTAAACCATGCCATGAAAAATATGGAGGCCCTGTAAGTGACGAAGATATTAACCTGATGGAAAATTACTGGAAAGACCAAATGTTGTGGTTACGAAACCATCCAAGTATTTTCGTATGGATGCTTGGTAGTGATAAACTTCCTGCCCCAAAGTTAGAACGGAAATATATTGAGTTATTTAAAAAGTATGATCCGTCTAGATCTTATGTAACTTCTGCTGGTGGTGCCGGAACTGAAAATAACCAAATTATTGCTGCGGTTCCTTTGATTAGCGACATCAGCGGTCCGACCGGAATGAAAATGTTGGGGCCTTACGCATTCACTCCTCCGGTGTACTGGTTTACAGATACTCAGTTGGGCGGTGGTTATGGTTTTAACACAGAAACCTGTCCGGGACCAAGCATTCCACCCGTAGCTTCACTAAGAAGGATGCTTCCTGAGGAAAGTTTGTGGCCTATTGATAAAAAATATTGGGAATATCATACCGGAAGAAATACTTTTAAAACACTGGATAGGTATAGGAAAGCTTTAAATGCAAGATATGGTAAATCTTCGAATATTGAAGAGTTTGCGTTTAAATCTCAAGTGAGCAATTATGAAGTTATGCGACCAATGTTTGAAGCTTTTATTGCTCATAAGCCTAAAAGTACCGGATTAGTTCAGTGGATGCTAAATTCTGCATGGCCCGAGTTATATTGGCAATTGTACGATACGTATCTTCAGCCTAATGGGTCTTTCTATGCTGTTAGAAAAGCATGTACACCGCTTCATGCAATTTACAGATATGGGTTTGACGATATTTTTATTGCCAACGAAGATTTAATGGATGCTAAAAATATAACTGTGAAAATCAGGGCATTTGATATTAATTCAAAAGAAATATTCGCAGATCAATGGACCGGCAACATTAAGACCAATATCTCAAAATCTATTTACAAACTACCAGAAATTAAAAATCTTTCAGATGTATGGTTTTTGGATCTAAGAGTGTATGATCAAAATAATCAGGAAGTTGACAATAGTATTTACTGGTTGTCGCTTAAAAAAGATGTTCTTGATTATGACGCTGCAAAAAAACTCGAATGGGCATATTATACGCCTACGAAGCAATTTGCTGATTATTCGGCATTGGATAAGTTGCCGAAAGTTAATTTGACGTATGATTATCAGTTTGAGAAAGATAATAAAAACGGGAAAGTAACATTAAAAGTGAAAAACCCATCTAATTCAATAGCCTTCTTTATCTTTTTTGACCTGATTGATTCAGTAACCGGAAAGCCTATCCTACCAATTTATTGGAATGATAATTACGTGACACTTTTACCTGGAGAAGAGCGTACTTACGATGCTAAATACTTTCTGTCAAATTCTGAAGGAGGAAAACCTGAAGTTAAAATAAAGGCATGGAATGTTGATATGGTAACTTTAAGATAATTCTTAAAGATGTTTGAAGTTAAAAAAATAAAATATGCAGCAGGTATCGACCTGGGAGGTACATTTGTGAAATTTGCGCTTGTGTCTGAGGTAGGGGTTTTGATGGAAGATAAACTGCCAATTGGCGAAAAAGCATCAAAAGACGATATTCTAAGTACCCTCAGGTCGGCTATACAAATGGTAATGGACAAAGCAAAAGAGGAAGGTATTGATGTGGCCGGTATTGGAATAGTATCTCCGGGAATTGTATGTGATGGTGTGGTTGTTGGAGGAGCTGATAATCTTAATGGTTGGGAAAACATTGACCTTGGTTCAATATTTTCAACAAAATTTAATTTGCCTGTTTTTGCTGATAACAATGCCAATGTTATGGGGCTTGGAGAAGTTGCTTATGGAGCTGCAAAAGGCTGTGCCGATGTTATCTTTCTTACTGTGAGTACTGGTATTGGTGGTGCTATAGTAGCAAATGGAAAACTGTATGGTGGCTATAAGAACAGGGGATCAGAGTTAGGCCATGTTACTATCGATCATAAAGGAATTGAATGTAATTGCGGAGGAGGACGCGGATGTTTGGAAGCTTATGCTTCTACTTCAGCATTAATTGATCAATACGGTAAAATAAAAGGAGTGGATTTTTTAAGTATGATGGAAAAATTATATGGTATCAAACCCTTGATTCAGAAAAAGGTATGATTCATACTTTTTTGAGCGATGAATTAAAAGCGGAAGAGTCGAAGGATTACTTAAATAGAATAGAAACACATCCAGAAAAATACTCCATTGAGGGGTTTCATCAAAATGTTAAAAAATTTGGCACGCTATCAGTACTTTCAAACACAACCAATAGCGCAGAGAAGATTTATGGGTTCTCTTTAGAAGCATGGATGTTTATAAATTACATTACTCTTCACTGGTATTACGTTTTGCTCAATAAACTAAAATCATCAGAACTGAATAATAAATTCTCCCCATCGGATTTGAATAAATTCCTTAAAGAAGTGAAGAAAGTTAAATTGAATGGTAAATGGTACGAGGCTGAGGTTACTGCCAAAACTACTGAAATCATAAATAAGTTAAATATACCTATTACGTGAAAGCAGGGATGTTATAGATTAAACCCGCCCGTGTAGTAGATGATGTAATTAGTTTTACCGATTTTGCACCCACATTCCTTGAAATTGCAGGACAAAACCTTGCACCGCAGATTAGTGGCAAGAGTTTCTTAAATTGTGGAGCTGGAGGGAATCGAACCCTCGTCCAGACAAGGAAGCCATATGCTTTCTACATGCATAGCTTTGACTTAATTTTCGTGCAGCAGCAGGATCAAAGCCACCGACTACTGCCTTAGTTCCTAAATTTTAAGAATCAGTCCGGAACACCCTGATTCTGATTTCCGGTTTACCAGCATCTCCACATCAAGCCGCCCCGGAAAAAAGGCACTCGGGAGATGTCTTGTTCCACAACCTGGTTGCGGAATAAAGCCCATCTACTATACTTCGATTAGGCTGCAAGAGCGTAATTATTTTCGCCAATTAAAAGGTTTGAGATCCGGGATTTACGAGCCGGCATCACGACGCTCGACATGCTTACATACCACTTTACCCAGCTGTCTATTCCATGTCAGCCCCAAAAGTGTGTGCAAAGATAATAAATATTAACTGATTTGTTTCAAATCTGAAATTGTCTTTATCGGATCCTCTGACTTAAAAATATAACTACCTGACACCAATACATCAACACCGGCAGAGATAAGCTTGGGAGCTGTAACCCCGTCAACACCGCCATCAACTTCTATAAGAGCTTTGCTGTTTTTCTTTAAAATAAGCTCTTTAAGCTCATCAATTTTATTTAATGTATTAGTTATGAACTTCTGACCGCCAAATCCGGGATTAACAGACATTAATAAAACCAAATCTACATCCTGAATAATATCTTGTAATAACGACACAGAAGAGTGGGGATTTAGAGTAACCCCGGCTTTCATTCCTTCAGCGTGTATTGCCTGAATAGTTCTGTGAAGATGGGTACTGGCTTCGTAATGAACATTAAATATATCAGCACCGGCATCTTTAAACTGTTTAATATACCGTTCAGGTTGAACAATCATTAAATGCACATCAAACGGTTTCTCAGCCAACGGCTTAATAGACTTTAACACCGGAATACCAAAAGAAATATTAGGAACAAACACTCCATCCATAATATCCAGATGAAACCAGTCCGCATCACTTTTGTTGATCATTTCAACATCCTTTTTCAGATCACTAAAATCAGCCGACAGTAATGATGGTGCAATTAAATGAGTCATATTTTCAATGATTTAATGATGTAAGGATACAAATATATAATGAAATAATGATAGAATGATTTTCATCGAGGAATTAATTTTATTGAGTAGTTGATAAATTGAGGATTAGAGGAATTTCTACCTGAAACTCAGATAGGAGGGTGTTATAATACAACACACAAATAAGCAAATCAACACATCAACACATTAGAACATCAGCACATCAACTACTGTCCCAAATATGACCTTAATATTTTACTCCGATATGTATACTTTAATCGCTTAATTGCTTTTTCTTTTATTTGTCTTACCCTTTCTCTTGTAAGGTTAAATAGTTTTCCAATCTCTTCAAGCGAGTAAGGAGGCTCCTTATTTAATCCGTAATATAGTTTAATTATATCAGCTTCACGTAAAGTTAGTGTGGATAAAGAGCGTTCTATCTCTTTACGTAACGAATCATTTAGAAGGTTAGAATCAGGACTCAGGCTATTAGTTGCCAATAAAATATCATAAAGAGTATTATCCTCATCTTTTCTTAGAGGAGCATCCATCGATAAATGTCTGGGAGAAACACATAAAGCATCTTTTACCTCTTTAGGTGCAATCTCTAATGCATTAGCAATCTCTTCGGAAGTTGGCTCCCGCTGAAAATCCTGTTCAAGACGCGCAAAGGCGTTATTTACTTTATTAATTGACCCTATTTTATTCAAAGGTAGTCGCACTATCCTGGCCTGTTCGGCTAAGGCTTGTAGTATAGACTGCCTAATCCACCAAACAGCATAGGAAATAAACTTAAAACCACGTGTTTCATCAAAACGTTGTGCTGCTTTTATCAATCCTATATTACCCTCATTTATAAGATCAGGCAAACTTAATCCCTGATTTTGATACTGCTTAGATACTGAAACAACAAAACGGAGATTTGCACTAATAAGTTTCTCCAACGCTTTCTGATCTCCCTGTTTTATTTTCTTAGCCAGCTTAACTTCCTCTTCAGCAGTCAACAACCTTACTTTACTAATCTCGTGAAGATACTTGTCCAAAGATGGGGTTTCACGATTAGTTACCTGTTTGGTTATTTTAAGTTGCCTCATTATTGATTAAGGTTTGGTTGGATATTACATGTGAAAACAACTCTATTTTTCTGCGCTTGTTTAAAATTGCATATATTTTTTTTATTTTCCTAATATAAAATGACAATTTTATTTTGTTGGTTCAATGATAATATTTAAATTTGCACAAATTCTACGATGGAAGGTTGTGGTATAATCCATTTAAATCCTGATAATCAAATACAATTTTATTTTTTCATTCATTCCTAAATGACATTACCCGTTTAATATAATTTATTTCAAAATTATGTATGATATTTTAGAGCTCAACAAAAAGCTCCTCCCGGAATTACGACAAATTGCAAAAGACCTTAAGATCAAAAGAGTTGAATCTTATAAAAAGCAAGAGTTGATTTATAAAATCCTGGATGAACAGGCTATTCAGTCTACACAAACAAAGAAAACTGTTAATAAAGACCGAAAAGTCGAAAATCCCACAACAAGAAGGCCAAGGATAAAAAAGGGGCAAGACAAAACTTCTCCAATAACAAATAAAGTTACAGAAGCAGCTTCGGCCCCTGAAAAAAACAGTGAGCCTATTGTATCCCCAAACGAACAACCTAAAACTAAGCCTTCAACAAAAGCAAAACATCCTGCCAAGAAAGTTGTCAAAGAGGTTAAAGAAAAAACAGAACCAATAAAACAGAAAGAATCAGAACCAATAAAACAGGAAGAATTTGTAAACGAGAAGAAAAAACCTGAGAAATCAAAAGATCAGGATCAAAAATCTTCTGAAGATAAAAGTTCTCGAGAACATGTTAAGAAAGAACGTTCTCAAAAAGACAGAAACTTTCAAAAAGATAACGGACCCCGTAAAAATTACGAACGCAAAGATGACAGACCTTACGAATTTGAAGGTATTATTTCTGCCTCTGGTGTTTTAGAGATAATGCCTGACGGTTACGGATTTTTACGTTCATCTGATTACAATTATTTTAACTCTCCTGACGACATATACGTATCACAATCTCAAATAAAGCTGTTTGGACTTAAAACAGGTGATTCTGTCTTGGGGGCTATCAGACCACCCAAAGAAGGTGAAAAGTATTTTCCACTGATCAAAGTAGCAGAAATAAATGGCAGAACACCTGACTTTGTGAGAGACCGTATACCTTTTGATCATTTGACTCCTATTTTTCCAACTGAGAAATTTAATATAAGTAGTGGAAAAATGGCCAATCTCTCTACTCGCATTGTAGATATGTTTGCTCCAATTGGAAAAGGACAAAGAGGATTAATCGTTGCTCAGCCCAAAACAGGTAAAACAGTTCTGTTAAAAGATATTGCCAACGCCATTGCATCCAATCATCCCGAAGTATATATGATAATACTTCTTGTTGATGAACGGCCTGAAGAGGTTACTGACATGGCACGTAGCGTTAATGCCGAGGTAGTATCATCAACTTTTGATGAGCCTGCCGAGCGTCATGTAAAAGTTGCAAATATTGTTCTCGAAAAAGCTAAACGTCTTACTGAGTGTGGCCATGATGTAGTAATTTTACTCGATTCAATAACCCGTTTGGCAAGGGCATATAATACTGTATCACCGGCATCAGGAAAAGTTCTTTCAGGCGGTGTTGATGCAAATGCTCTACATAAACCCAAAAGATTTTTTGGTGCTGCACGTAATATTGAAGACGGAGGTTCTTTAACAATTATTGCAACAGCACTTACCGAAACAGGCTCGAAAATGGATGAGGTCATTTTTGAAGAATTCAAAGGAACAGGAAATATGGAGCTGCAATTAGACCGACGCTTGTCAAACAAAAGAATCTATCCTTCTGTTGATGTTAACTTATCAAGCACTCGTCGTGAAGACCTGCTTATCGAGCAGGAATTCCTAAACCGCATTTGGGTCCTACGTAACTTCCTATCAGACATGACTCCAGTTGAAGCAATGGAATTCCTTCGTCTCCGGATGAACAAGACTATATCAAATGAAGAATTCCTTATTTCGATGAATGACAAATAAGAGACTATACTTAAGAATAAATAATAAAAGCCATTCTTATAATGGCTTTTATTATTTTAATTAATTTTTAAAATGCTATTGAGATAGTTAGATGAAAATTGTAACTTTAAAGCCTTTTGGTAAAAAATAATATAACTGAATATTTAAAATATTAATTTAATAGATCAAGTAATGACAAAAGAAAAAAAGTTTATCACTTGTGATGGAAATCATGCTGCTTCTCATATAGCCTATATGTTCAGCGAAGTAGCTGCAATTTACCCCATCACTCCTTCATCCAACATGGCCGAAAATGTAGATGAATGGGCTGCCGCAGGAAGGAAAAATATTTTTGGAGAAATTGTTAAAGTGGAAGAGATGCAATCAGAAGCAGGTGCTGCCGGAGCTGTTCACGGTTCATTACAAGCCGGTGCCTTAACTTCTACTTTTACCGCCTCACAAGGACTTTTGCTAATGATCCCTAATATGTACAAAATGTCGGGAGAACTTCTTCCTGCTGTTTTTCATGTAAGTGCTCGTAGCCTTGCTGCTCAGGCATTGTCAATATTTGGCGACCATAGTGATGTTATGGCTACCCGGCAAACAGGCTTTGCCATGTTGGCTACAGGAAGCATTCAGGAGATTATGGATATTGCAGGTATTGCTCACCTTGCTGCTATTAAAACACGTATTCCTTTCCTTCACTTTTTCGACGGATTTCGTACTTCTCACGAAATTCAGAAGGTGGAATTAATGAAACAAGATAAACTTGAGAAACTGTTGGACTATGATGCTTTGCAAAAATTCAGAGACAATGCATTGAATCCTGAACATCCTGTAACAAGAGGTACTGCACAAAATCCTGATATCTATTTCCAGTCACGTGAAGCCATTAATAAATTTTACACAAATATACCTGATGTTGTTGCTGAGTATATGGACGAGATCAGTAAGATAACCGGTCGTAAATATCGTCCTTTCGATTATTACGGAGCTGAAGATGCTGAAAACATTGTTATTGCAATGGGATCTATTACCGAAACTCTGAAAGAGACTATTGATTATCTTACAGCAAAAGGCGAAAAAGTTGGTATGATAGCAGTTCATCTATATCGTCCTTTCTCAGCAAAATACTTCATGGAGGCTTTTCCGGCTACAACAAAACGCATTGCAGTACTTGACAGAACTAAAGAATTAGGTGCAAACGGAGAACCTATGTACCTTGATGTACGGGACTTGTTCTATGGTAAAGAGAATGCTCCTCTCATTGTTGGCGGACGTTATGGCCTATCCTCTAAAGATACCACTCCGGCTCATATGGTTGCAGTTTTCGAAAATCTTAAAATGGATGAGCCAAAAAACAACTTTACTGTAGGTATAGTTGATGATGTAACATTTACATCTCTTCCTCTGTTACCTGAAATAAGTTTAGCTGCCAAAGGAACTTTCGAGGGTAAATTCTATGGATTAGGTTCTGATGGTACTGTTGGTGCTAACAAAAACTCTATTAAGATCATTGGTGACAATACCGATAAATATGCTCAGGCATACTTTGCTTACGACTCTAAAAAATCGGGAGGTATCACAATATCTCACCTGAGATTTGGTGATGAAATGATTCGCTCACCCTATCTGGTAAACACCCCTGATTTCGTTGCATGTCATGTTCCTGCCTATCTGAATCAGTACGATATGCTTAAAGGCATGAAAAACGGTGGTACTTTCCTTCTGAACTCTACATGGGATGTTGAAGAAACAAAAAAACATATACCTGGCAAGTTTAAAAAATTCATGGCCGAAAATGATATTAAGTTTTATATCATTAATGCAACCAAAATAGCTGAAGATATTGGACTGGGTAACCGTACCAATACCATTATGCAATCAGCATTCTTTAAGATTTCAGAAGTTATTCCTTACGATCAGGCCGTTGATAGTATGAAAAAAGCCATTGTTAAGTCTTTCGGTCTTAAAGGTGAAGATGTAGTTAAAATGAATTATAAAGCCGTTGATCTTGGTGGTGATGTTACTCAGATTGAAGTGCCTGCAGAATGGGCAAACATTACAGAAGAGGCCAATACTATTAAAAAACAAGTACCCGATTTCATCAAAAACATTATGGAGCCTATCAACTCACTTGAAGGAGATAACCTTCCTGTTAGTGCGTTCACCGGACGTGAAGATGGTACATTCCCTGCAGGAACTGCTGCTTATGAAAAACGTGGAATCGCAATTAATGTTCCTGAATGGCAAATTGACAACTGTATTCAGTGTAATCAGTGTGCTTATGTTTGTCCTCATGCTGCCATACGCCCATTCCTTTTGGATGAAGAAGAAGTTGCAAATGCCCCTGAAGGAGTAGAAACTAAAAAAGCAAATGGTAAAGGCTTTGACGGTATACAATTTCGTATTCAGGTAAGTGTTCTTGACTGTACCGGTTGTGGTAACTGTGCCGATGTTTGTCCTTCAAAAGTGAAGTCACTTATAATGAAGCCTCTTGAATCTCAAATGGAAGAGGTTAATCATTGGGAATACATGGCTGAAAAAGTAACCATTAAAGATGAGATCACACCTAAAACTCTTAATGTTAAATCATCACAGTTTGCTCAACCACTATTCGAATTCTCCGGTGCTTGTTCCGGTTGTGGAGAAACTCCTTACATCAAACTTATCACTCAACTTTATGGTGACAGAATGATGATTGCAAATGCAACAGGTTGTTCTTCTATTTATGGTGGATCAGCTCCTGCTACTCCATACTGTTCTGACAAAAACGATCGTGGTCCTGCATGGGCAAACTCACTGTTTGAAGATAATGCCGAATATGGTTTAGGAATGGCTACTGCTGTTAACAAACTGCGCGAACGCATTGAGCGCAAAATGAATGAGACACTGAATGAAGTAAGTGCCGAAACAAAAGTTGCTTTCGAAGCCTGGATAGAAGTCAAAGAAGATGGTGAGAAGTCGCGTAATGCTTCTACCGCTGTTTTAAAAGCTTTAGAAAATGAGAAACACGCAGTTGCTCAGGAAATCCTGAACCTTAAAGATCATCTCGTTAAAAAATCAGTATGGGTATTTGGTGGTGACGGATGGGCTTATGATATTGGTTATGGCGGATTAGACCATGTTTTAGCTTCAGGTCAGGATATAAATGTACTGGTAATGGATACCGAAGTATATTCAAACACAGGAGGTCAGTCTTCTAAAGCAACACCAACAGGTGCTATAGCCAAATTTGCAGCTGCCGGAAAGAAAATCCGGAAGAAAGACCTAGGTTTGATGGCTACTACATACGGATATGTTTACGTAGCACAGGTTGCAATGGGCGCTAATCAAAGTCACTACTTCAAAGCACTTAAAGAAGCAGAGGCTTATCCTGGACCATCACTGATAATTGCTTATTCACCTTGTATTAGTCATGGTTTAAAAGCCGGAATGGGTAAAACTCAGGATGAGCAAAAACGTGCCGTTGAAGCAGGTTACTGGCATCTGTACAAGTATAACCCAATATTAGAAGAAGAAGGTAAGAATCCGTTCACTCTTGATTCAAAAGAGCCGGATTGGAGTAAATTCCAGGACTTCCTGAAAGGAGAAGTTCGTTACACAGCACTTTTAAAATCAAATCCTGAAGAGGCATCCATACTGTTTGCCGAAGCTGAGAAAAATGCAAAATGGCGTTACAACTCATACAAACGTCTATCTGAACAGAACTACTAAATTGTTGATTTATTCAACAATCCTTTAATAAGAAAACGCTACACATCATGTGTGGCGTTTTTTTACTTAAAAAATGAGTTAATTATAATTAGTTGCTTTGAGAAAAATTTTATTAATTTTGTAGGCCTATTTAAAAATAGATTTTAATATTCATTAATATATACTAATTCATTTAAGATGAGTACAAAACGCGTTTATACTTTTGGCAATGGAAAAGCCGAAGGTAAATCAGACATGAAAAACCTATTAGGTGGAAAAGGAGCCAATTTGGCTGAAATGAACCTTATTGGAGTTCCGGTACCTCCCGGATTTACAATTACAGCTGATACCTGTACCGAATATAATAAATTAGGTCACGATAAAGTTGTAGAACTTTTAAAAGCAGATGTAGAATCTGCAGTTGCTTACGTTGAAGAACTTATGGGGGCAAAATTTGGTGGTGACGAAAACCCCTTATTGGTATCTGTTCGTTCAGGGGCACGTGTGTCGATGCCGGGTATGATGGACACCGTTCTGAACCTTGGGTTAAATGATGATGCTGTTGAAGCTATTGCCAAAAAATCAGGTAACGAAAGTTTTGCATGGGATTCATATCGTCGTTTCGTACAAATGTATGGAGATGTTGTTCTTGGCATGAAACCTGAATCAAAAGAAGATATCGATCCTTTTGAAGAAATTCTTGAAGAGGTTAAAAAAGCTAATGGAGTTGAACAGGATAATGAACTTAGTGTTCCTGCTCTTAAAGAATTAGTTGTTAAATTCAAGGCTGCTGTCAAAAAACAAACTGGTCATGACTTCCCAACAAGTCCATGGGATCAGCTTTGGGGTGCTGTTATGGCCGTATTTGATAGCTGGGATACTTCAAGGGCTATATATTACCGCCAAATGCACCAGATTCCTGATGAATGGGGTACTGCCGTTAATATTCAGGCAATGGTATTTGGTAATATGGGTGAAAATTCAGCCACAGGAGTTGCCTTTACTCGTGATGCAGCTACAGGAGAAAACATCTTTAATGGAGAGTACCTGATCAATGCTCAGGGTGAAGATGTGGTTGCAGGTATTCGTACTCCACAACAAATCACTACTGAAGGAGCGCGCCGATGGGCCAAACTTTCTGAAGTTTCAGAAGAAGAAAGAGCATCTGATTTTCCTTCATTAGAGGAAGCAATGCCAGTTGCCTACAAAGAACTTTTCGCCACACAGGCAAAATTAGATAGCTATTTCAAAGATATGCAAGATCTTGAATTTACAATTCAGGATGGTAAATTGTGGATGCTACAAACTCGTAACGGAAAACGTACTGCCGCAGCAATGGTTACAATTGCCATGGATATGGTACGTGATGGAATGATTGATGAAAAAACTGCCATTCTTCGTCAGGAGCCTAATAAGCTTGATGAATTACTTCATCCGGTATTCGATAAGAAAGCTATTGAAAAAGCAAATGTTGTTTCTAAAGGTTTACCTGCATCTCCGGGAGCTGCTACAGGACAAATTGTCTTTCATGCCGATGAAGCAGGAAATTATCCGGTATCTATCTTAGTTCGTATTGAGACTTCTCCTGAAGACCTTGAAGGCATGGATATTGCTAAAGGTATTCTTACTGCCCGTGGAGGTATGACATCACACGCAGCCGTTGTTGCACGCGGTATGGGCAAATGTTGTGTATCAGGTGCAGGTGGCTGTGTTATAAATTATAAAGCACGTACACTAACAGCCGGTGGAAAAACCTTTGCAGAAGGTGACTGGATTTCACTGAACGGTTCTACCGGAGAAGTTTATGAAGGACAAATTGCAACAATAGAGCCTGAATTGAGTGGCGATTTCAATGAAATAATGAAACTTGCCGACAAATACCGTACTATGAATGTTCGTACAAATGCTGAAACTGAACGTGATGCAAAACAAGCTATCAAATTTGGTGCTGAAGGTATTGGTCTTTGCCGTACAGAACACATGTTTTTTGAAGGAGAGAGACTTAAGTTAATGAGAGAAATGATTCTGGCTGATGACGAGGCCGGTCGTCGTAAAGCTCTTGATAAACTTTTACCAATCCAGCGTGAAGACTTCAAGGGAGTATTTAGAGCAATGGAAGGACTACCTGTAACTGTTCGCCTACTCGATCCTCCTTTGCATGAATTTGTTCCTCATGAAGATGCCAATCAAAAAGAGATGGCTAAAGAGCTTGGAGTTAGTGTTGAAGTCATCAAACAAAAAGTTACTGATCTTCACGAATTCAACCCGATGTTGGGGCACCGTGGCTGCCGTTTAGGAAATACATATCCTGAAATTACAGAAATGCAGGCTCGTGCTATTCTTGAAGCTGCTCTTGAACTAAAAGCCGAAGGAGTAAAAACTTATCCTGAGATTATGGTTCCACTGATTGGTACTGTTAAAGAGTTGGTTCTACAAAAAGAGATTGTTGACACTGTTGCAAATAAATTATTTGAGGAAAAAGGAGTTACGATCGATTATATGGTTGGTACCATGATTGAGATTCCTCGTGCAGCACTTACCGCTGACGAAATTGCAGAGGTAGCTGAATTCTTCTCATTCGGAACAAATGACCTTACTCAAATGGGCTTTGGTTATTCACGTGACGATGCCGGAAAATTCCTGCCTATCTATATTCAAAAAGGTATTTTGAAAAGCGACCCATTCCAGATACTTGATCAGGAAGGCATAGGCCAATTGGTACAAATAGGTACAGATAAAGGTCGTAGTACACGCAACAACCTAAAGGTAGGTATCTGTGGAGAGCATGGTGGTGAACCTACTTCTGTTGAGTTCTGTCATCGCGTTGGCATGAACTACGTAAGTTGTTCTCCATACCGTGTACCAATTGCAAGATTAGCTGCTGCTCAAGCCGCTTTAAGATAGGTAATACTTTATTGTTTTATAAATAACCTCTAACCCTCCAGGAGTTTGAAACTCCTGGAGGGTTTTGTTATCAAATACTCAATTCCTCAAATCAACAATTCCTCAATTATTACTATCTTTGCATAAAAAATACTTGGGACGAATAATAGCCATAGATTACGGCAGAAAAAAGAGTGGGATTGCAGTTACTGATCCCTTGCAGATAATTGCAAATGGCCTGACAACAGTACCTACTCATAAATTATTTGACTTCCTTGTCAAATACATTAATGATGAAACTGTTGAAGAGATAATCATCGGCTATCCCAAACAATCTACAGGTGAAGATTCTGAGTTAGTAAAGTATGTAAAACCATTTGCCAACAGACTTAGAAAACACTACCCTGATTTGCCGATTAAATGGGTTGACGAACGCTATACTTCAAAAATGGCTTTTCAAACGATGATAGATGCAGGTTTGAAGAAAATGGCAAGAAGAGATAAAATGCTGGTTGATAAGATTAGTGCTACAATTATTTTGCAAACATATTTAGAGCACAGACAAGAAATAAAACCTTATTAAATAATATTAAAACATTTTCAAATGACTTATCCGGTAGCTGTATACGGACACCCGGTTTTAAGAAAGATAGCCAAGTATATCGATCCTAACCATGAGGGTTTAAATGATATTATAGAAAATATGTGGGATACCATGTATAAATCCGACGGGATTGGACTGGCTGCACCACAGGTTAATAAATCTATACGACTAATTGTAATTGATGCAACTCCTCTTGAAGACGATTTTCCCGAATTAAAAGAATTCAAAAGAGTCATTATTAATCCCGAAATTATTGAACGAAACAAAGAAGAAGATATTCATGATGAAGGATGCCTTAGTCTTCCTACAATTAGAGAAGAAGTAAAAAGACCAACACAAATAACTATCAATTTTTTTAATGAAGAATTCAGACCGGTAACAGAAACATACAAAGGCTTTGCAGCAAGGGTTGTACAGCATGAGTATGATCACTTAGAGGGCATACTATTCATTGATCATCTGAGTCCTTTAAAAAAAAGACTGTTAAAAGGAAAGTTAAATAAAATATCAAAAGGAGAGGTAGAAATAGATTACAAAATACTAACACCTGTGCCTCAAACAAAAGGAAGAAGAAGATAAATTGTCTTTTTAGTCATCATTATTTGTGCGATTGTCTTTTTATATTGAGGTTTTATCAAATGTGAAAATTCTTTAAAATAATGTATTAATCACGAATCCCTACTCACCTGATCTGCTTACACAATTGTGTATCTGTACATTACGTTAACTCACTCGCACTTATTAGTACTCTGAATACTTACATATCGCACAAACTTAGGATTATAACATTGTAACATTTTTATAATATTTAACGTATATTTGTACAGAATAATCATTTTTTAGAGTATAATATTTAATTAAACTAATATTTATTGTTATGAAAAAATTTATCAATCTGTTTTTTATTATTGCAATAGTTGCAATAGGTTTTTCTTCTTGCGAAGAAAAAGAAAGTGTATCAGAAGGCATTCCTGGTATGGGTGAAACCCCCGGTGAACTTGAAATTAAAGAAGCTTTCGTTGATACTGACGGCACCATTGATGGTATAAGCTTTAACATACAAGGAGCTGAACAGATGAGTACTGATGATCTTTTGGCCAGTGGTCAAAATCAACTTAAATCAACTTCAGGTTCATGGAATTATTATGGTTGTGGTGGTAGTTGGCACAATAGTAGTTTTAAGTTTTGGATAAGGATTAAATTAACATTAACAAACTCCAGCGATGGTGAGAAGTGTATAAAATTCCCTGCCGGTTTGGTTTTTAAAGTTAATGAACCCGGTTACCAGAATGGAGTATTGCTAAGTGATATTGACGTGTGTATTAATGCTAATACTACGAAGGAAATTTATCTGTTTGCTTTTTGCTTAAACAAAGGACGTGATGGCTCAAATGCCAACGTTACTTATGCAATACTTGGTATCACAAGTTCAGATTGGTTGTGGAAATATATATTAAACGACCTTGTCGGAAAAACAATAAACATAGAATACGCCCTTAACACATCTCCATCAGCACAACTGAAATCAGCAAATATAGTTGATTTGTCAAAATATGAAGAGATAGCAGATTATCTTCAAAATGCCATTTGGACATTGACAAATGACAGAAAAGAACTATCACAGGAACAAATTGATTATATAAAAGCTATTCCTTAAATTGAAGACTAATAGAATAGAATAATCCCATAAAAAAAAGAACTCCTTCATAAAGGGGTTCTTTTTTTATTACTGAAAATCTGCCAAGTAGATATCAAAAATCAAAACAGAATTCGCAGGAATTGTTCCGGCTCCTTTCTCTCCGTAAGCCAAACCGGAAGGAATATAAAAGGTTCCTTTCCCACCTTCTTTCAACAACGGAACACCAATTTGCCACCCTTTTATCAGATTTAAAAGAGGGTATACCAAAACCTTTCCATCATTATCATCAAACACCACATCTGTCTCCAAAAGGCGTCCCTCATAATACACACTAACTGTACTATAAACATTAGGACTGCTTCCTGTACCCTCTTTGGTTATTTCATAATATAAGCCTGAACTATGTTTTACTACGTTATCAAGATTATTATCTTCCAGGTAATCCTGAATAATTTGATCATCGATTGCTGCCTGATCGACTTTTTCTTCTTCTTCTTCCTTATTACATGCTATAACAATCAATGTCATAGCAATAAAAAATAGTATTCGCTTCATTATCTCATTTTTAATTTTTGACAAAAATAACCCAAATGTGATTATTCACAATGTTTTTTTAAATTCTTAACTATAATAATGCAAAAAATAATCATTCTAACTGTTTATTCTATCTTCTTTTTGTAATTTTGCACCGGATTTTAAACACTGTTTAAAACCCGACAGTTCGTAACCATCCTGTCGTTAAACAAAACTAGGAGAAACCATTACACCTACCACAGTAAATTCCATTGTTGGAAACTGCCTTTTGTAATTCCTTTTTTGTTTTTCCCAGAATCCGGACTGATAAGCTTTTTTTTAAATTAAATATTATAACGATGGCAAAAGCTGTTGTATTATTATCAGGCGGACTGGATTCTGCGGTTACTCTTTACCTTGCTAAAAGCAAAGGATACGATATTATTGCTTTATCTTTTGATTACGGGCAACGCCATAATCGTGAAATGAATGCTGCCAAAGCAATCGCAAAAAAAGCAGGGGTTACAAAACACCAAATAGTTTCTATAAATATGAACTCATGGGGAGGCTCATCATTAACCAATAAAAACGTAGACATAGAAAATGGGGATGTAAACCGAAAAGACATTCCACATACATACGTACCTGCACGTAATATGATATTTCTATCAGTTGCTGCTTCTGTAGCCGAAGCAAACAATGCACAGGATATTTTTATTGGTGTTAGTGAAGTTGATTATTCCGGTTACGTGGATTGCCGAAAAAAGTTTATTGATGCTATGGAGAATGCCATAAACCTTGGTACAGTTATGGGAGCAGAGAAAAATATGCCTATTAAGCTGCATGCTCCATTTGTAAACAAAACTAAAGCTGAAGAGATAAAACTGGGCATGAAACTGGGAGTTGATTTTAGCCTTACATGGAGCTGCTATCGTGGAGGCGAAAAACCATGCGGGACTTGCGACAGTTGTTTATTAAGAGCAAAAGCCTTTGAAGAAGCCGGATATAAAGATCCTGCGTTGATGTGATGATTGGTTAATGTATTAATTTGAAAATTTGATGAAAATATTATTATCAGCGGAAGGAATATTTCCTATAACAAAGGATAAATACGGAAAACCGATTAAGGTACTACCAAAAACAGGTATGAATCTCTCAGGCACCATTCAAGGTGAAGGTAAACTTTCCGGTGTACCTTCACTGTTCATTCGCCTGTCGGGGTGTAATTTGCGTTGTGTATGGGATATGAAAAACGGAAAACAGAGTATGTGCGATACTCCTCATGCTGCTTTTGATACTATCAACTCAACAATGTGGAACATAAGTGATATCGTAGCAACTGTAAAAAACAATTTGGGAAACATCAGGCATATAGTAATTACAGGAGGCGAACCGATGCGTCAGTCAAAAACACTAACAACACTTTGCAGACATTTAAAAAACGAATTAAACATTCATATTACACTCGAAACAAACGGAACACTGTTTGACAAAGAATTGGCAGAGTGGATTGACCTTTTTAGCATTTCACCTAAACTGTCAAACACAAACCCAACACCGGAAAAACTTTCCAATTATAATTTATCAGATTCTGATATTTTCAAATCACACAATAAAAAACGAATAAATATAAATGGACTGCAAGCCTATATAGATTTTTGCAACACTCACAATAAACCCTTACAGTTCAAATTTGTTGTAAATAAGAGAGATGAAGATAAAGAGATTAAATCTGACTTTTTAAACAAACTTACCGGATGGAAATCTGATGATATTCTGATAATGCCCCTTGGAGCCACCAAAGAAGAGTTAAACATATTTACGCCCATTGCATTAGAAATAGCCATATCAAACGGATGGAGATTTAGCCCGAGAATGCATATTGAACTGTTTAAGGAATCGATTGGAGTATAAGTAGTAGAAAGTTAAAAGTTAAAAATGAGCGAATCAAAATATCTTGGTAAACAGATTAAATATCCTAAGCATTATGCTCCTGAGATGCTTATTGCTGTTGCCCGTGAGCTGAACCGTAAAGAGTATAACATTAATGAAGACAACCTGCCATTTATAGGGTATGATGTGTGGCATGCTTATGAATTAAGCTTTTTAACAAAGAATGGTCTTCCGGTTATCGGTCTTCTTAAAATAATCTATCCTTGTAATAATCCGTTTATTGTAGAGAGCAAATCACTAAAACTATACCTTAACTCCTTTAACATGGAGCATTATGGAAAAACTCCCGGTGAAGGAATTTCTATTGTGAAGAGCATCATTAAGAATGATCTGACCAATCTGCTGAAAACAGATGTTGAGATTCATATATTAACAAAGCCGGGCATTAACCAACCTTACGATTTCGAAGACTATTTTCTTCTCGAAGACATACCGGAGATAGAGAATATTTATTTCAACACCTTCAAAGAGACTCCTACACTACTAAAAACAGAAAAAAGCGAACCTTTTATATTAAAGACCGGCACTCATTTATTACGAAGTAATTGTAAGATTACTTTTCAGCCGGATTGGGGCTCCGCTTTTATTTATATGAAAAGTGATAATAAACCTTCATCTGAATCATTACTTCAATATTTGGTCTCTTTCCGTAATGAGAATCACTTTCACGAAGAGGTGTGTGAAATGATATACAAGCGGCTATGGGATGCATTTCAGCCTGAAGAACTTGCTGTAACCTGCATCTACACACGGCGGGGAGGAATAGACATTACACCGGTAAGGGCGAGCAATAAAAACCTATTACCAAAATATCTGACAGATATAAATACTCTATCCCGGAAGTTATTGAGACAATAAAAACTGGTGATTTGAGGATTTGTTTATTTGTTTATTTGATGAACCATAAGTTTTGTAACTATTCAACCATAGAACCATTTAACAATAGAATTAAAGCCAAAACATCTCTTTCCATAGTTTTTCAAACTCCTCCTCAAATTGCCTTACTATATCGTAGTTAGTTGTAATTATAAGGTTTTCCTGATTATGTTTTGCAAGAAGCTTTGCCTCATTAAAAAGCTTCATCTTAAGTTCTCCCCGCTCAACACGGTTCAATTCATTAAGTTTTCCTGCTATTTCATTAGGCAACTCCCTGTAATTATCGGAAGAAAAAGACTTTACAAACCAATCTACTATATCATTCATAGGAAAGTTAGAAATTAGAAATTAGAAGTTAGAGTTTAGATTTACTCATGTTTAAATCAAGCTTATGATTATTCAAATTTAATATTTCTAAAGATATAACTTTATTTTTTTCACTTTTGCCTTTCTTCTTTATACCTAACAACACCCACCCCTAACCCCTCCGAGGAAGGGAGTTTTAATTTTCAATCTAAATCTCATAACTTATCACTCACTATAGCTATATTTTATTTTCCAGCTCAATAACTTCAAGATTTTTTATCACAGATTTATCGATACTGAACCTTATGGCAGTTCTAACCGCATGAAACCCATATCGTCCTGCTGCTCCGGGATTCATATGCAGTAGATTCAGTTTTTTATCATTCATGACTTTCAAAACATGAGAATGACCACAGATAAACAAATCGGGAGGATTTAATTGTATCTCTGTTTTAACCAACCTGTCATACCTGCCCGGATAACCGCCAATATGAGTCATCCACACATCCATACCTTCACAAATAAACCGCTCATGCAATCTCAATTCTTTTCTTAATTCAGTGCCGTCAATATTACCATAAACGGCTCTGAAAGGTTTAAAAGCCTCTATCTTTTCCAGAACTCTCGTATCACCAATATCACCTGCATGCCAAATCTCATCAACATCTTTAAACAGATCATAAAATCGAGGATCAAACCATGAATGGGTATCTGAAATAAGTCCGATTTTTGTCATCAACTAAAAAATAAAAATAAAAACATAAAAATAAACGTTTTTTTTTAATAGCTTTATATTTGAAGCAATTGATTATTTATAATGTTACAGCCAAAATATTTCAATAGAGACATAAGCTGGTTATCATTTAATTATCGTGTCTTGGAAGAAGCCTCTGACAAATCACTTCCGATATACGAGCGATTAAAATTTTTAGCTATCTATTCATCTAATCTCGATGAGTTTTATAAAGTCAGAGTTGCTGAATATAAAACAGCCGTGATGGAGAATGTTCGGATGCCTGATTCTCCACAACCGGCAGAAATACTAAAAGAGATAAATCATATTGTATCAAAGCAGATGTATGAATTCAGTCGCATACTAAATAATGAAATTTTAGTTGAATTAAGAAATTATAATATCATATTATATCAGAATAGTCTTCCTACAGCACCGGAACACCTGACTTATTTAAAAGAATTCTTTTATAATGAGGCCCTTCCTTATTTGCAACCGGTATTATTTAATAAAGGAACACGTTCTTTCATGAGGGATAACCGTATATACCTGGTAATTAAACTTTTTAGAAAGAAAAACAGTAAAAACCCTGAAAAATTAAAAACCAGACGTGCACGATATGCGCTGCTTAAGCTGCCAACAAAAGACCTACCGCGATTTATTACACTGCCCAAGATAGATAACTATCACCACATCCTCTTTCTGGATGACATAATCCGTTATAATCTGCAAGAACTATTTCCCGGATATGATATAGCTGGAAGCTGGAGTATCAAAGTAGGTCGTAATGCAGATCTGGGTATCGATGATGAATTTTCAGGAAATCTAATTGAGAAAATCAGGAAAAGTCTCAACAAAAGAAAGATTGGAACTCCTGCCAGCTTACATTATGACAGACAAATTGACAAAAAAACCCTCTCTTTTCTAATGAGTACTTTTAATTTCAAACCGGAAGAACTTGTTGGAACTGACAAACATCAAAATCTTGATGCATTCTTTAATTTCCCGAATCCTTACAGTCCGTCTTTAGAATTGAAATCACTTCAAGCGATTCATCCTAAGGAATTAGAAGATATTGGTTCAATGTTCAATGCCCTTAAGCTCAAAGAGAGAATACTTCACTATCCATATCACTCGTTTGACTATTTACTTAAATTTTTTAACGAGGCTGCCACCGACCCTAAAGTTGAGGAGATTAAAATCACACAGTATCGTGTTGCCAGAGACTCAGCAATAGTTAACGTGTTAATTTCAGCCGCCAGAAATAACAAAAAAGTTACTGTTTTTGTGGAAGTGAAAGCACGTTTTGATGAAGAACAAAATCTTTACCTCGCAGAGCTCATGAAAAATGCCGGTATAAAAATAATCTATAGTATTCCCGGATTAAAGGTTCATGCAAAAATGGCTTTAGTCATTCGCAAATCTGCAGGTAGCCGCAAGCGCTCTTATGCATATCTGAGCACAGGTAATTTCAACGAAAAAACGGCTAAGCTATATGCTGACCACGGTTTCTTCACATCTAACGATACCATTATAAATGATCTGGAAAAACTTTTCATCTTCTTAGAGGATCAAAGCACGAAGCCCAAGCTTTCAAGACTGCTGGTTACCCAGATAGATATGAAAAAATCATTAATTGAAAAGATTGACAGAGAAATTGAAATTGAAAAATCAGGAGGAAAAGGATATCTGCTACTAAAGATGAATGGCATACAGAATAAGTTATTGATAAATAAACTTTATGAAGCAAGCCAACAAGGGGTAAAAATAGATTTGATAATTAGAGGTATTTGTTGTATTATTCCGAACCAACCCTACAGTAAAAACATCAAAATCATTCGCATTATTGACAGTTTCCTTGAACACGCCAGAGTGTGGATTTTTAGCAACAACGGAAACAGCGAATTGTACTTAACTTCAGCCGACTGGATGAACAGAAATATTAACCGCAGAATTGAGATTGCATTTCCGGTTGAAAGCACCGAACTGAAACAAGAGCTATTGGATATTCTGGAATTTCAATTAAATGATAATACAAAAGCAAGAATAATTGATGATAGGCTAAACAATGTGAAGATTCAAGAGAAAGAGCCTCTTGTAAGATCTCAACAAGCAATTTACAAATATTTGTGGGACAAAGAGACTTCAAATCACGGATAGCGATTATTATTAATAGTTTGAATAGAATAAATTAAAACACTAATAATTTCATGATAATCAGAACCATTTACAAAAAAAAATGAAACAACTTATACTTGTCAGACATGCTAAAACGGAACACACTTTTGGGGTTAATGATTTTGAACGTAAATTAACCAACAGAGGACACAATGATGCCAAAATAGTAGTAGAGCAACTCATTCTCAAGAATATCCTTCCTGACTACTTTATCAGCAGCAAAGCAAAAAGAGCACTGCAAACAGCCAAAATCTTTGCCATGGTACTTGACTTCTCCAAAAACAATATAAACACTCAACAATTTCTATACGATGGTTATACCACAACTGATTTTCTGAATTACATCTCCTCTGTTGACGATAAGTACAATTCAATAATTGTTTTTGCCCACAATCCTGATATTGTAATGTTGGCTTCAAGGATTAGCGATGAAGATATCTATCATTTCCCTACAACTGCAACAGTAGTTATTGATTTCGATACAGATGCCTGGGAAAAAATCAATCCAAGAGAAGGAAAAACACATTTGTTTATATATCCGAGTATGTTAAAAGAATGAGGAATTGAGGAATTGAGGAATCACATACTAACTCATCATCACATTACCACATCCTTCAATCATTGACTCATTGAATAACCCCGGAACCTACAAGCTCTTCACCATCGTACCAGGCGGCAAACTGCCCTGAAGTAATGCCTCTTTGCGGTTCATCAAAAACTATATACATCCCTCTATTCCGACAGTGCAAAGTAGCTTTTTGCAAGGGTTGGCGATATCGTATCCTAACTAAATAACGGCGAGTTTCTCCTTCTTCCATAGCCTGGTCAGGACGAACCCAGTGAACCTCATCTCTGTTTATCACCAATACGTCACGGAACAAACCGGGGTGCTTCTTCCCCATCCCAACATAAACCTGATTATACTCAACATTAATGCCTGTAACAAACAAAGCCTCAGCAAAACCTCCTAAATCCAAACCCTTTCGCTGACCAATTGTATAAAAATGTGCCCCGTTATGCTCCCCTATCTTCTTACCATATTTGGGGTGAAAAGGATATGGTTGAGAAAATGTATCCAAAACTTCATCAGAAGGCTTATCAATTTTTGCATCTTGCCAATTCCTGTTGAATAGTTCGCTGTCATCAGGAATTAAAAACACTTTTCCCTTCTTAGACTCAAGCTGCTGCTGTAAAAAAACAGGTAAATCAACCTTACCTACAAAGCATATTCCCTGAGAATCTTTTTTATGTGCAGTGATAAGATTTAATTCTCCGGCTATACGACGTACCTCGGGTTTTTCAACATCACCAATTGGGAACAGAGCTTTCTCAAGTTGTTTCTGCGACAGTTGGCAAAGGAAATAACTCTGGTCTTTATTTTTATCACTACCGGCAAGCAGTCTGTAAACAGGCTTCCCATCAATTTCAATAGTTTCTTTACGACAGTAATGCCCTGTTGCCACAAAGTCAGCTCCCAGTTCAAGAGCCTTATCCATGAATACATCAAACTTGATTTCCCTATTGCAAAGCACATCAGGGTTTGGTGTTCGTCCTTTCTCATACTCCGAAAACATATAGTCCACAACCCGCTTACGGTACTGATCACTCAAATCAACCACATGAAAAGGGAAACTGAGTTTCATAGCAACAGCTTGTGCATCGAACTTATCATCCAACCACGGGCAATCAGCTTTCAGCACTCCTGTTGTATCGTGCCAGTTTTTCATGAACAGACCTATCACATCATAGCCCTGTTCTTTCAGAACATAAGCAGCCACACTGGAATCTACTCCACCAGATAAACCTATTACTACACGCTTCTTTTGCATCAACTATTTATTTATAGAACAAAAATACTTCTTTTTAATATGAGTAAAGCCTTTGTTTGTAAAAAATTAGTTATCCCAACAAAACGTAACAGACAAACCATAATACCTGAAATATTTTTCACATATTTGTCATCGTAAAAACATAATCACCTTACGATGAAAACGAATCTATTTATTTTTACTGTTATCCTCTCTTTATCCGGTTGTACGAAAAACTACAATTCTGAGATCGACCAAAATGAGATAAAAGATCATATTTACTATCTGGCTTCCGATGAACTCAAAGGAAGAAAACCCGGAACCGAAGGTGATTCTCTTGCTGCATTATATATAAAACAACGTTTTAAAGAGGCAGGACTTACACTTTTGGCTGATAACGGATATCAATACTTTGACGTTGTTACAAAAGTAAAGGCCGGGAAAAACAACAGTTTTGAAATAAACGGTGATAAAGCCCTGATAAATAATGATTTTGTTCCTATGGGATTCTCCGGTAATAAAACACTAAATAGTAATGTTGTATTCGCAGGTTTTGGTTTTGATATCAAAGATGACTCCCTGAATTGGAATGACTATGACGGGATTGATGTTAACGGGAAATGGGTGTTGGCATTTCGAGTGGACCCTGATTTGGATAACCCTCAAAGCCCATATGCTACATACAGCAACGACCGGTATAAGGTAATGACTGCCATCGACCATGGAGCAGCAGGATTACTCCTTGTTAACACTTTAGATTTTGATAAAGAAGATAAGCTGGATAAAATAAAGTTTGACCAGAGCATATCATCTTCATCAATACCTGTTATTCAAATAAGCAGAAACCTTGCAAACAGAATACTTGCTTCATCAGGAAAAACAATTGAAAAATTAGAAGAAACATTAACCTCAAAAAAGAGACCCAACTCATTTGTAACATCACAAAAAATAAATGCAACCACAGATGTCTTTTTCCAAAAGGTTACTACCCATAATGTTGTAGGCATGGTAAAAGGCACAAAAACACCCGATGAATACATTGTTGCAGGAGGCCATTACGACCATCTTGGCATGGGAGGCCCGGGTTCAGGTTCAAGACGACCCGATACTGTAGCTGTTCATAATGGTGCTGATGACAATGCTTCCGGTGTAGCTGCACTTATTGAGCTTGCTCAAAAAATAGGCCAGAAACCCATGGAACGTAGTGTTGTATTTATTGCTTTCGGTGCTGAAGAGATGGGACTTATCGGATCGAAATATTTCGTATCACATCCTGTTATCGACTTGAAAAAAGTTAAAGCCATGTTGAATATGGATATGGTAGGTCGCCTGGATTCATTAAAACGTATGTCGATAGGAGGAACAGGTACTGCGCTTGAAGCAGATTCAATCATTGATATTTCCCTGAAAAACTACGATTTCAAGGCAGTTAAGAACCCTCAGGGGTCAGGGCCTTCAGATCATTCGTCGTTTTATTTTGAAAACATACCCGTTCTGTTTATCACTACCGGTGTCCACGATGACTATCATACTCCGGGTGATGATGTTCAGTTTATAAACTATCATGGAGAAGAGCAGGTTACCAAACTCATTTACGACATAGCATCTGTTTACGCAAAAAGTGACCAACCAATTACTTTGACAAAAACAGAAACAAAACAACCTACCGCATCTCGCCGCCGGTTAAAAGTTACTTTAGGAATTATTCCGGGCTTTACTTCTGATGTTAAAGGATTAGCTGTTGACGGCGTTCGCCCGGGTGGCCCTGCCGATACCGGAGGCATGAAAAAAGGAGATATAATAATTGGCATTGAAGAGAAACCGGTAACCAGCATTTATGATTATATGTATCGACTTGCAAAATGTGAAAAGGGACAACGTATTGTTGTTGAAATAGAACGTGGCGGCGAAAAAGAGAAGTTGTTGATTGAGTTATAATTCTATGGTTCTATAGATATATGGTTAAAGGGCTAAATAAAGTATTTTTGTATATCTGAAGAAAACATTCATAAAGATTATTTGTTTACCTGTTGTTGCAAAAACAGTTCGTAGGGATATGCGTCTTCCTTACGGATTAAATCAATTGAAAAACTCACAATATTTTTATTTAATAAATCAAACCTATGAAAAAAACATTGATCTGGATATTCGGAATAGTATTTACAATATCCGTTGCTGCATATCAAAAAATGACCGGACCTACTTATCCATACAAACAGGATGTTTCTTTAAACGGGAAGGATTATTCCCTTAAGCTTGCCAGGAGCGGTGAAACAACACCTGACGATGTTTCCAAGCCATACATTATGGTACTCGAAGTAAATGACCCTAATATTAAAGCATCAATAAATTATCGAAAATACCCAACAAATGGAGATTTCAAATTAGTATCATTCAATTTCATAACTGACCACTACGAAGCTACTTTGCCTCAACAAGCTGCCGCAGGAAAGCTTGAATATACAGCAACAATTTCTGACGGAAACAACACATACAATATTCCAAAACAGATAATACGCTTCAAGGATCCTGTTCCTCTGCATTGGCTTTTGCCGCATGTTATTGCCATGTTTCTTGCCATGCTATTTAGTAATGTAACAGCTATTATGGCCATTTTTAACATTGTTGATTTTACTGAAAAAGAGAAAGGCATACTCAGCAAATTGAATACAAGAAATTTTGTAAACATGGCCATTTTAACCTCCATATTTATTGCGATTGGGGGCCTGATGTTTGGCCCTATCGTTCAGAAGTTTGCATTCGGTGACTTCTGGACAGGTGTACCTTTCGGCTGGGATCTTACCGATAACAAGACTCTTATTGCTGCCATCTTCTGGACTATTGCCCTTTATATGAATTTCAGAAAACCATCTCGTTTCTGGACTATCACAGCAGCAGTTGTGATGCTGGCTATTTACGCTATACCGCACAGTATGTTCGGCTCACAACTCGACCCGGAAACAGGAAAAATAATTCAGGGGGTAGTCACGTTTCATCTATGGTAAAATAAGTCCTATATTAAATTTGGGATGTTTATTATTTGTACTCATGTTTCAATTTACCATTTGCTGCCCAATGACATATGATACTTTGTTATATGCTGGCTGTCTTCTTTCCATCAAATCAAATGCTTTTATTTTACTGCAATGTTTCTCGGTCAGGGCGGTGGAGAGTGACGGGTCTGAAGGCTTTTTTGGATTGAAGGCAAACCTCGTGCGAATGCCAAATGTGCCTGAAAGCGAAGGGACGGTGTGCTGATAATCGAGGCTTTTTGCTCCAAAGTTAATTAACAGACCTATTTCCAAATCGTAAGCTTCAAGATAATTAATAGCTTGTGCAAGATACACATCTTCCAGATGAATAATTGCTTTTAGTTCTTCGTATTTCATCGTACTTTCAATTTGTCATCCATTTTCTGAACCTTGATTCATGGGCTTATTCTGATTAACTGGATTTCAAAAATCCCATAATCCCATTCATCCATAAAATCCCAGTTCAGACATTTTCTATAATTTTAATCTCCTCCTCACTCAAACCATACAACTCATAAACCATTTGGTCGATTTCTTTTTCAATCGAAGTAATCGAATTTGAAACCTCCGAATATATTTTTATTTGTTGCTCAAAGAAATCAATCCAATCAGATTCATCGGACAAGGATAATTTAATTTTCTGTTTTTTTAGTTCTTTTTGGAAATCAACAAAATTTAAGTCAAACCACTTTTCAAGTTTTTTGGTAATTTTTATATTCTCGAATTTGCTTTTTAGTAACCTGACAAACTTACCACTTAGGTTATGTGATTCAGAAGTACTGGATATAATTCTTTCGGTGATTAATTCCAAATCAGATTTAAGTTGTTCTGATACTTCGGGTAAAGGAATCTGTTCAAAATATTGCGGTTTAACCTCAATGTAACCACCACTTCTCATAACACAAATATTTGTAAGGAAATACCAAACCAATTTTGAGTTTAGAATTGCAGTTAAATACTTATCGTTTGTTGGAAGAATTACAGCCGGTGCGTTTATGTATGCACCAGTTTCATCGAAAGCAAATTTGTTTTTGTTTTGAAGGTTAGGAAATACAACTTTTGGTTTTTCAAATAAATTGTAATAAGCACAATTTCTTAATTCCCAATAGAAATCTCCTTTATCATACCTTTTCTTCGCCCTTTCTTCAAGTGGCAAAATATGGTTTATTAATTCAGTGAAATTATTTTTTAATTTTGAGAGAGCTAATTCTTCTGTAATTTCATCACCATATATTTTCTTCGTCCACTTGCTTTCAAAAAGAATTAATTGTTGAACACTTTGCTGGCTCACCCATTTCGAAAGTTCTTTTCCTTCAAATATTGGTTTTACATGTTCCCCAACTTCATAAGATTTTGAAATAATAAATGCTTCATTAAGTGCAGTTTTTACACCATAATAGCATTTGCAATAAAATTCCTTAATAGTTTTATTCTTTTTTAGTTTATCAATTAGTTTTACCGCTAACTCACTTTTAAAACTCCAGTTTACCTTATCAAGCGAATTTTGAGCAACTTGCACCGAAGAGCGTAAATCAATGTCGATTAGACGTGATTGGCTCGACTTTGGAATCTTAATAAATTGGAATGTACCGTTAATCCTTTTTTTATTTTGAGCAATAATTATTACAGGGTAAGTAGTCGCTCCTTCAAATATTTGCACCTCTGTAAAATCAATATATTTTAGAAATAAAACTTCTTTTTGTAAATATTCTCTGATGCTAATTCCTGCGGTTGTTTTGTCGAATGTATTAGAGATGAAGCCAAATAACCCGATTTCAACTTTAAGTAGTTTAAATGATTTTTCATAAAAATAGGAAAACAAATCACCAGAAGAATTGAATACAGAATACTTTTGTTTTAGATATTCGGTAAACTCTCCCAATAATTCGGCTCGTACATACGGCGGATTTCCAATCACCACATCAAAACCGCCAGAGTATTCTGTTCGGAAGGCGTGTTCGCGGGTGCAGGTCATATTTTCGATGATTTTTTCGAGATTTTTTTCTTTTTCTCCGGTAGCGGTTTCGCTACCAACAAGGGAGCAAGCTCCTTTGTTCTGGTCGTCCAGCCCATGCTTCACACGGTTATTTCGGATATATTCTATCGTATTCCATAGTTGTTTTTCGGTAGTTATTTCTTTTTGCCCAAACTTTTGTGTCCAGAGGTGGTATTGTGTTTTTCCTCTTCCGGGAGCATGCTCCCGTTTTTCGACATTAGATATGGAGGCAGACATCGGAGCATGCTCCGATGTTCGTGCCGATGCATCCTGTTCTGTACGGGGAGCATGCTCCCCTTTGGCTACCATTAGTATTGTCCGTCCCATTTCGATATTACACGCCCTTGCCGACATAGACTTTATCTTTTGTAATATTTTCGGAAGTTCCTCTTCCTCACATACCAAAAGAATATGGGCATGGTCACCGCAAATATTATACGCAACAATATTGAGATTATCTTTTTCTGCAATTTCAACGATGGTTCTAGTTACAATAATTTCTTCTTTTTCAGAAAGCCAAACTGGTTCTCCTTTTTTTACATAGTTGTCGAACATCCGTTGCGAATAGCGCGAATTATGTGTTGCTGTGGTAATATGCCATGCCTTTTTCTCTTTCTTTCGAAAAATATTCGGAAATTCGTTTTGCCAGTTAAATGCTTTGTCTCCTGCAATTTCGGGATCGTCAATTAGCGAGTTTCCGCATTTAATATTGTTGCTAAGGGTGTTTAGTTTTCGCCCCTTTTGGGCAGTGCGTAACCAAAGCGAGAGTTTGGCAATTTCAACCGATTCTTCGTTTAAGTCAACGCCAAATATATATTTTTCAAGTATGTTGGTGGTAATGTCGGAAAAGATAATTGCCCCTCCAAAAAGCTGTGCCCTCATCTCATCAATTTTTTGGTGTTCGTTTATCAGGAATTCCAAAGCCTGATTTAAAAATGCACCCGAACCACAGGCAGGGTCGAGAATGGTTAAAGTTAAAAGCCATTTGCGATATTCATCCAGTTTTTTGTCGAGTGTTCTTACAATGTCCTTTTTCCGGTTCTTTCTTCCTTTGGCATATTCTTCGTCAACAATATTCAGTTCAGTCCGTTTTTCGTTGCAAAGTTTGCCAACTGTATTTTCTACAATGTACTTTGTAATGTATTTCGGGGTATAGAAGATACCGTCTTTTTTTCGTTTTGTTTTTTGGCTGTCAACTTTCTCGCCTTTAATTTCAGCCTGAACATTTTCAATTTCACCCAATGAATGTTCGAAAATATGCCCAAGAATATTTACATCAACTACATTTCCATATTCGCTATTATCTATTAGCTCAGGGTTAAAATTGTAGCCACTTAGTGTTAAAGTATTTTGGTCTAAAACATCATCATCAATTTTCAAGCTATCCAATACATCATCAGGAGCAAACAATCCTCCGTTGTAGGCAAATATCTCATGTTTTTTACCTTTCCATCCGATATTCAATAAATGAAAATATTTTTTATACCTGTCATACAAACGTACATTATCTCCCCAATCCGATTGTTGCTTCCATTGTTTAATAATTTCGCTAATTGAATTTGGAGGTAATAATTGTCTGTCTTCTGCAAAGAAAACAAATAGAAACCGGTCTAATAATTTTTGAACCTTTTTAAATACAAGAAGCTTATCTTTTTCAGGATTATTTTGTTTAATGTTTTCAAATAAATCACTTCTAAACTTTGAATAATCTGCATATAATTCTTTAGTAATATTTTGCTCCTGTAGTACCGACGAATCTTTTATTTTCAGTGGTAAATCATTTAACAGGTTATCTTTTGCCAAACAAAGCCATAATAGCGAAAATTGTTCTTTTGTTAGTTTGAACAAATCAAAATCGATATGGTCAACTGCATTTTGTATGTAAAAGCGTAGTTTCTCGAAATTAGATGTAATCACATAAATACACTTCGGGTGATGGTTCTTGTACCCGAATGCTTGTGTTTCTATCGAATCGAGGTCTGTGGTATTTGTCGATTTTAATTCAATTACTGCGTGAGCATCTCCCAACGGAGCATGCTCCGTTGTACGAAGAATTGCGCCATCAGCTTTTTTGCTATTCGAGATATTTTTCAGTTCAGTGGTCAGGTTAAAATTAGGTTCAGGGTTTAAAGTATATCCCAGAATATTTACAAACAGTTCCCTTAAAAATCCTTCCTGAAATTGTTCTTCTTTTGAATTTCGTATATTTTCCTGTCTCTCGGAATTACCAAAATAGTTTTGAAAATCAGTATATTTTTTGTCGATTAATGTCGAGTCAAGGTCGTTTAAATATTTCTTTTCTACTGATTTTTGAAATAAGCTCATATTTTGGTTTTCCTCTCATCTTTTAAATTAATTCTACTAAAACACTATTTCACTTTTAGTTCTAATCTGTCAATTTGTACTAAAGTGTGTGATGGCAAAAAAGCATCCCGAAAATGTCTGGGACAAGTTGTGTTTAACAGCGAAAGGACAGCCTGTTCCGATTCTTTTTCTTTTTTAGATTGTAGTAAAATATTCTTATTACGGTCTCTTTTCAGCTGGCATATCGTATGTAAATAGTTACTATTCCTTTTGTTTCTTCTTTATGTACAAAGTATACCTATTTCTTAATATATCAAGATAAGTGAAATTACATTCCTTCTACAACAAAAAATGAAGCAAAAAAATCAATACTCCTGAATCCCTATGTATAGTAAAGGTTCCTTGTTCCTTGTACCTTGTACCTTGTACCTTGTTCCTTGTTCCTTACACCTTTTTCACATACAACTGCCCATGTGTAAATCTTACAACTGTTATATCTTCACCTCTTTCAATATAACCGGTTTCTGCAACAGCATCGTACTGCTCGTCATCAACTTCAATCTTCCCGGCAGGTCTCAAATCTGTATAGGCCTTACCTGATATCCCTATCAGATTTTTTAATGAATTTTCAACACCAATATATCCCATTTCTATTGATTCAGTTGCTTGCAAGGCAATTTTTGACAAAGGCCCTTTCGAAAACAATTTATCGCTGAGGTAAATACCCAATCCAATAGATAGAACAAAACCTGACAGAACAATCATTATTGCTCTAAAGAATGCATCAAAACTAACATCTGAGAAATCAAAAACATTATTATTAAGCATACTAAGAGTAAGCCCTGTTATAACCAAAATTATTCCTGAAACGCCTGTAATACCAAATCCGGGAACAACAAATACCTCCAAGGCAATTAATACTATACCTATAATAAAAAGAATTATCTCCCAGTTTTCAGCTATCCCATCAATATATAATGGTGAAAAATAGAGTACCGCAGCAATACCTGCTGCAAGTAAAGGAAAACCAATACCCGGCGTTTGAAGTTCAAAATATATACCACCCATAATGATTAGGATCAGGATTCCCTGAAGAATAGGACTTGTGAGAAATCCTTTTAACCCGTCGTAAAAAGAGGGACGGAATTCTACTATTTCATAGTTATCAATTTTAAGCTTCTTGATAACATCTTCTATGCTATTGGCTTCCCCCTCACAAAACCCGTTTTTGATAGCTTCCAAAGTAGTAAAAGTAAGCACCTTACCAGTATCACTAACTCCCGGCACTGCTAAACTCTCATCTACCATAGCTTCGGCAATTCGCGGGTCTCTGTGCCATATAATTATTGTATCGTTAGCTGTTATTATTGTATCAGCTCCATGAGCCTCAGCAGTTGCCCTGATTGTAGATCGCATATACGACTGGTACTTGTCCGGCATCTTCTCACCTGTTTGATTAACTACCGTAGCTGCCCCAATATTGGCACCAGGACGCATATAAATACTATCGCATGCTATTGAGATAAGTGCACCTGCTGATGCCGCATTATTATCAATAAAAACATGAACCGGAATTTTACTGTTTAAAATTTTTGTACGGATTGAATCGGCAAAAATAACCTGACCACCATAAGTGTTCAAGTGCAAAATAACACAAGAGGTGTTCAACTCCTCAGCCTCCTCAAATGCCTCCTGCGTATGAATCCAGCTTGTAGAGCCTATCTCCCTGAATATTTTAAATACATATACAACTTTCGTAGAATCATCACTACTAGTAATCAAACTATCTGTCTGTCCGAATGCATTCTTTTGAATAAGATACGGTTTCTTATAAATACTTTTAATCACACTATCTTTCTGTCCGAATGCAGAGATTATCAAGACTATAAAAAAAAGTAGAGCTATTGCTAATCGTTTCATGGAAATAACATTTATTGTTTCTCCATAAAAGTAACAATTTTTGTGGTTTTCTTGCAATGACTAATTAAGGAAACTTATAAACAAATAACCATTCAACAATACAACGATTTAACAGTTCACCGATTCAACAATTAATCAGTTTATCACATCATTTCACTAGCGACAACCCCTCTTTTGCTGAAGCATCAGCCGGATTAGCCATCAATGCCTTATTGAACAACAGCTTAGCCTGATTAAAATTTCCCTGACGATATTTCACCCATGCAAGCATTAAAAGGGTATCATAATCAAACGGATAGAGGTTCACCACCTTTTTCAGGTATGATTCAGCTTTATCATATTGTTTGCGTTCATAAAAGATAACTCCCAGCCGATAATTTACCAATGAATTTTTAGGATCAACATCAAGAATTTTATCATATTGCTCAATAATCTGATTCCAGTTACCCATTGCTGAAAGCGGCAGTACAAGGCCTAAGCGTGCCTCAACCGACATCGGTAGCTTATCTATTGCATTATTATAGTAAGCTATTGATTCGGTAAATTTACCTGACAGATACGCCAACCATCCAAGTCTGAGGTTTATTTCATAACTATCCTCAAGGTAAACTTTTTTTAAAGCAGTAAGGGCCTCTTTATGTTTACCTTCGTTTTCAAGGCTGTAGCTTTCCTCGAATGCCTTAATCACACTATCCTGTGCATAAACAATATTAAAACTAAGAAGCAGTATAACTAATACTATGATTTTTTTTAAAGTGTCCATGATAACAATATAAATAAAAGTGAATAATTTAATTCCAATTTGTTACTTTTCAAATTAACATCATAATCCTGCATGAAATAATTTGTTTGTACTCTGTTCTGATATCCTAATGTAAGGCTGAATTTTGGACTTACAGGTATAATCATCATTCCACCTGCCATGCGGTTTACCTCCTCTGCCCCATTAAAAAGCATTGATCCGTTATTTAATGTAAATCCTGAAACATCACCTGAAAAATAATTAGCTTCTAACCATAACCGTTTTAATACCTTAAATCCTACCTTTTGTTGTTGAAAAAAAGTACCGGAATTATCTTTTAGCAAATATGAAAATTGTGATTGTGTATATAGGTTTAAATTAGCTAACGGATAGAGCCTTAAAATAGCTGTCGGCTGGGAACTAAACACTCCATTCATACTCATTAATACCATTTCGCCCTCAATAGATGCATGGGTGAAATTTTTTAATAATGAAGCTGAAAAAATATAATCCTGATTCCAGGATGTGTTTTTTATAAACTGATTAGATCCATACCCTCGTTCAATATATTCAGGAAAAGACACTGCAGAAAAATGCCCTCCCAAATGAAGAGCCCATGACCGACCTATAGATATTGCAGAACCTAAATAATATTGAATTTGATTAGCATTAAACTCCGTATCATAATACTCCTGATTATTATCAAAAGTATATTTATCATTACTTCTATGCAAATATGTAATGGTATGTGTCATATTAGCTTTCCCTCCTAACCCATGCATCAAACTAAATGACATATTGAAAAATTGTGTTGGTATTATTTGTGTTCCTTCTAGCTCAGGGAAATCAAAATCATCCGGGAAAGCCTCTGTCTGATTCAATAGCGCCATATCAACATCTATTGCCAAAATATCTTTTCCTGAAATTCCGATACGAATTCTTAAAGCATCCGACATCCCTTTAATAGTTTCTTGAGCTTTTAATGGTTCTCCTCCCCAAAGGCTGGCATAATAAAGGTATTCTCGAACAATGTCATTATCAGAAAATGCTAAAGCTTTTTCGAAATGATCCGTCGCTAAACGATATTTCTTTTTGTTATACGCAGCTATACCCGTTCTCATCCTCAAATAATAGTAATCGAATCCTGAATATAACGCTTCTTTACCAACCGTTAGCAGTTGCTTATAATCTTTATCCATATATAGTTTATAAGTCAATGAATCGTAATGAGCAAAATCATTCCTTTGTGCTTTCCCCTGCATTGAAGCAAAGAAGAGTAATACAAACAAAATTATAGTGGCTTTGTACATATTATTCTGTATTGTTTAGTTTTAGTTTTAATATTAAACTTCTGTATTCCTTTTGATTCAATAAATAACTCATAAGTGCAATCGTGTTTTTGCTTAAACCAGTTTGTTTTATGCACTTCTGATTCTATTTTCATTTCTGATGGGAATGTTTCGTTATCAATATTTACATATTTAAGTTTAAAGTGGGCTTTTTTAAAAATGTAGAATGGAGCAACAAAATCCTGCAAAATTAATTCATAGGGTTTAAATATCTTATTCACCGGATATCTATCCCTAATCTCCATAGTACTTTTAAAACTTAACTGTATCATAAATGCAGCACGGTAAAAATGATATAAAAGACTGTTTTTGTCGCCATCAAAATGAGTAAAATAAAATAGTGCTCCATCATTTTCGAACCAGGCTATGCTGTTTGTTTTTTTACAATGAAAATATGACTTATTATATACCGAGGTCATAACTTCCCACTCAGCTAACAAATTGGAATTTTCATCTTTCCAACTCATCTTCTCTCCCGGAGTAAAATGGAATGCTGTTGATAACAATTCATCCGGTTGTATATTACTCAACAAATCACCCTCTTTAGGAATATCGTAGAGTTGCAACTCATACTCACCATTGACTTCTGTTATATAACTGGCAATTGGGTGGTTAAGAGTTGTTGAACCAATATATGGTGTGCCTTGTAACTGGAAATGCAAATGCGGATAAGGCGATCTTCCTGAGTTACCACACTTACCAATAATAGCACCAAACTTAACTTTTTGTCCCTCTTTTACTTCTATCGAATTCTCTTTCAGGTGACTCAATTTACTGTACAAATAATCATTATGCTTAATTACAACAGTATTACCCCAGTTATCAATAGTATTCACATCTCCCACAGGATTATCTGCAATATTATTGATTACATCTATAATAATTCCGTCTGCCGGAGCAACTACAGCTTTATCGAAACAATAATAATCTTCATGAATATTACCTTCATTTTTATATTGAAGCCCTTTATTGTTAAGAATTACAAAATCCCATGCATGACGCCAATCACCCTTATGTGTGTATTCCCCGGTATGTCCCTGAGAGACACTCCATGTCCCGAAAAAAGGAAGTTTAATTACGACAAATGACCGGTTTCCAAATCGTTCCATTTCACTTTTCCAAGCATAAAAATTCTTCTCCGGCGAATTATTCTGAATAAAAACCTCAATGGGTTTTTTGGCCGTTTGCCCTCTTAATTTCAACACATATAAAAACAGGAGAACAATGACATTAAAGGAAAGAGCATATATTGACAAATTCCAGACAGCAAATATCTTAGACAAACTTACGGTTAAAACAGCCAACAAAGGGATTATTAAAACAATCCACATGTATGTGGTTTTTGAAGGGATAAGAAAATATCCACCGATTGCTATTGATGCCAAAATATAATTGAAACCTATGTAAGTATAATTCAGGGTTTCAAAATCAGCACCAATAAAACCATAAAAAAAGTACGCAGCATAAAATCCTATTAATGATAAGGAAAATGCAATACGAGAAAACCATAAAAGACCAAATGCAATAAGGATTCCGGAAAACATATTTTGCTGAAAGAATATCGATGCTAATGATTTAAGATAAATCTTCAATGAATCATATAGAGGAATATTTTCTATCCATTCATAAAAATTAATCAGATTAACACCCCCTCTGGAGTAAATAGTGTTTAAGGTATATATACCTCTTTCATTCAAACCTAAATTAACAAAATCATTACTGGCCAAAATTATTATCCATAAAGTAATAATAAAAGGTAAACTTAAATAAGGTAACCCGTAATTACCAAAAAAACCTTTAAGACTTATTGTGATAAACAGGCTGAACAGTGATGCTACCATTAAAATCATAAAGAGAACTAAGCTCGGTTCATAATACAATGCCAATCCCAAACCGGCTAACAAAGCATTAAAGCCGTAATAGCCACGCCTTATATGGTATTCGTCGAATCCAAGTCGGTAAGCAGTACCATTAGCCACCAATACCGATACCAAACCGGCAACACCTAACGGCCAGTCAAGAAATGTTATTGCAACCAGAATGCTGCCAAAAACTTTACTGTCAGAAAAAAACACCTCAGAATAGGCGTTAAAAACTCCCTCTATGAAAGGTTGTATTTTTTCCTTATATATATTTTTTATCTCTGACATTGTTTGATTTGGTGATGTGGCAATTGATGATGTGGTGATTTGTTTATTTAGTAATTAGCAGGTATAACAATCAACTAATAATCACATCTGCTAATCTGCTAATCACATCAACTCAAATGTTTCGGTACTCTTTCATGATGCATTATGGTTTCTAACGTTTCATGTTCTCTTATTAAATGACTTTTCCCATGTTCATCAATAAGTACAATAGCCGGACGGTTATGAATAAATTGCATCCATTGCGTCATATTATATGCTCCTGTACGCTTTATAACAAACTCATCACCTGCTTTCAGGACAGGAAAATCAATAGCATTTCTTAGCACATCAATATTCATACATAAGGGGCCATAAATAGTTGTTTCTTCGGTAAACTGAGTTGTCCCTTTGGCAGGATATATCTCATGTTCATACCAGAAAGATGTAAACAGAAGATTAACGCCAACATCAACAATTAACGACCTTCTACCATCAGAAAGCCTTTTGTTGGCTATAACTGTACCCAAAATATACCCGGCATCATCTATCACTGCTCTTCCGGTTTCCAAAATAAGAACAGGCAATTTTTCAGGATTAAGATTTGAACTGATCAGGGCACCACTTATCGCCTCGGCATACTCTTCAAAAGAAGGAGTAGTATCAATGCCAGTATGATATGCCCCTTTAAGCGTATTTTTAGAAGCAAACCCTCCTCCCATATCAATATATCTAATATTATGCTTAAACTTTCTTTCAACATTATAAGCAAGGTCAGCAAGTTTTGATGCAGCAACCTTGTAAGCATCAGGCGTCATAATATAAGTCCCGATATGAGTGTGCAAGCCTACCAATTCGAGTTTTTGAGAAAGCATAATACGATTCAGAGCCTCCCATGCCTCGCCGTTCTCATAATTAAACCCAAAGCGATCCCATCTGGGATATATACCTGTATCCATATTAACCCTGATAGCTACCTTAGGTTTCTTCTCTGCCGACTGTGCCAATTCCAGCACCAAAAACAATTCATCAAAGTGATCAAGATGAATTAATGAATCGTTACCTATAGCCTTTACCAGATCTTCTCTGGTTTTACTCGGGCCATTAAAAATAATCTGTGATCCCTTAACCCCATTATGAAGAGCTTTATCATATTCCATCCCTGAAACCACCTCTGCCCATGCTCCTTCATCATGAAATATCCGACAAACAGCATTCAGATAATTTGTTTTATACGACCATGCAAACTGCACTTTAGGATAACGTGTTTCAAAGGCCTGTTTAGCTTCACGATATGTTTCCCTGATTGTTTGTTCAGAAACGACAAACAGTGGTGATCCATACTGTTTCAGGAGATCACTAACCGGTACTCCATCAATCTTCTCTATCGGTTTCAATGTTGGTTTCATGCCAAATTTACTCGGCATTCCTGCATTAATCTTTTTTATTAACGGACGTTCAAATGGAAGTTTCATGATTTATGTTGTTTATTCGTTTATTTGTTTATTATGTTTTGAATGAAGATTAATTGGAATATACCCACCCTCTTTCAACTTTATAACTTTATAACTATCAACTACTATATTTCACTGTTCATTGATATTTTCTGGAAATCATTCAGATCAACCATCATATCATAAGAGTAGCGTACAAACATTTTACCAACATCAAAAGATGTATATGGTTGTACCTTTTCACCCAATGCCATTAGCAACATGGCTTCAGGCAGATTTTGCCCGGCACCAACTCCCAGGTACAACCAGGCAGGAAGACGGGGATTTATTTCAATAAGATAATATTCGTTATTTAATGTCTTTATCAGTTCCAGTTCCATTCCACCACGCCACTTAGTTTCAGAAATCAGTTTTCTGGTAAGCTCAATCATATTAGAATCATCAATGGTAATACCGCCCCAGGCTTTACCTTTATCGGTAATATATTGCTTCCGCATTGGCACTGCTCCGATAGTATTACCAAGTCCGTCACCCAATGCAATTACATTAACCTCTGTGCCCTTAATAAACTCCTGAACAATTACCGGCACACCCCATTGTGCACTTATTTTATTAAAATGATTAGTTACCTGATCTTTATTGTAGGCAATATGGGCATCATAAAATTTGCCTTTTACCATTACAGGATATTCAAAATCCTTAGGAAGTTTATTTATATCACCCGAACCTGATAAAGACACACTATGCGGAACTTTAATATCATATGTCTCACCAAACTTATCCAATTCCGATTTATGTCTCTCTTCAAACTGTTTCAGAGTTGGCAGAAAAGTTTTTATGCCCATCTCTTCAAGCTCTTTCTCACTAATCATTACAGTTTGCAGTTCGGCATCAAAATTTGGAATTAAAACATCGATATTCTCCTGTTGATTTATATAAGTGATGCGTTCCAAAAAGGGCACTTTACCTTCAGACGGATATGGCATCTTATAAACTTTTTTTACCATTCCCGGCATATAAATACCAGGTTCCAGATTCTCATAAGCAAGACCTATAATTTTCAGATCAAACTTCTCAGATTCTTTTACTGCTCTTATAAAAGGAACACCCGGCCCTGGATTATCTGTATTGTTTAATCCTGATACTGCAATTGTAAGTTTAATTTTTTTCATGATTTTTCAAGCAAATCAAATTGTTGTAAAGATCTGACAAAATCGAAATAAACCAAATCGAATGTTGATCCATCTACATCATATTTTTCAAGTATCTTCTCTTTAATGTCGTCATCTTTTAATCCACTTTTCAAAAAGGTCAATATTTCCAACCCTATTGGATTTAAAGAGTATGATTCACCGCTACTTGCATCAAATACAAATCCGGTATCACTAATTGCTATATTTTTCCTAAGTTCCATATTTAAAGTTTTTAGTTTTTTTTTCTGATACAAAGATTTAATTTTTCAAATTGTTATTGTTATAAAATTATGCAATAGAATTATGAAATTCTGTCTTTCCATAATTAGTTATAATCTTTCACGTCTAATTCATCAAGAAAACTCTTTTTTCCAGTAGTATTGCTTTTATACTCTGTAACCGAATATCCTGTAATCTTTTTAAACTGATTAGAAAGATACTGAACACTACTGTAATCCATTATATATGAAATTTCACTTAAAGTTAGTTCATCCTGATCAATAAGGTCTTTTATCCTTTCTATCTTTTGAAAAATAATATACTTTTCCAGTGTAATTGGTTCAAATCTGGAAAACACTCTTGAAAGATAACTGTAACTTTTCCCAAGTTTCTCAACTATATATTCTGATTTCCGAACAACGGAATTCATATTGTTCATATAATGAATCAATTCAATAACAGCTTGTTTTATCTGCTCAACAAGCAACAGGTCTTTATCTTTAATTATCTCAAAACCATACTTGTTAAGTATCTTAAATAATTTATCTTCATCAATATTTTGAACATCTCCCAATATCATTATTCCGGGATCAATATGGCTAACATTAAATCCCAAGTCCTCTAATTTATCTTTAAGCAACAATGCAGCACCCTTTATATAAAGGTTCTTAACATTATAAACTTTCACATTATTACCGGATGATTGATCCATGATTATCCTTTATATCTCAAATCAATAGAGATGTACGTTAGATTACAGTTTATTAAAATACAAATTCTTTTTCTTTTTAGTCGATATTTTATACAGAACCATGCATTAACTTAATCATCTTTAACATTAATTCACTATAAACTTTTCTTTAAATTAAAACATTTATCTAACATTGCCGTATAAAAAAATGTTTTTCACTGACAGGAGTAAGTTGACAGAAAAAGAGTTGTATGCGGTATCCGTTTGAAGCATTTATTGGGTTAACAATCTTTATTTTACTAATTGATTTTTTGCTGTATAAGCAATTAAACAATATTTATCCAAAAGAAAACAAATCCCATTTCACATTTCCTACAGGAGCTGCCTGGCATTACATCTGTTCACTATTTTTTATAATCTCGTTTTTCATATCACTGTTTTTAATTAGTAATGCTACAACTCCCTTAGACTACACTTTCTTTATGTGGATGTTGTTCATATATTTAACAATTTACATCCCAAAGTTGTTTTATCTTTCCTTTTATTGGCTTGCATTCCTAATAGAAAAGCCCACAAGTAAAATATTCAAAACTAAAAACAATAGAAAGATTAACGATGGGCGATATCCACGTATCAGCCGAAAAAAATTCTTAAGTCAGATAGGTATCGTGATGGCATCAGCACCATTTATTTCATTAATATTTGGGGCACTAAGAGGTCGTTTTGCTTTTGAAATTACGCGCACAAGACTTCCTTTTAACAACCTTCCAAAAGCTTTTAATGGATTAAAGATTGTTCATATATCAGATTTACACCTTGGAAGTTTCAACTCAAATCATCAGGAGGTTGAAAAGGTTGTTGAAATGATAAACAATGAAAAGCCTGATATCATCTGTTTTACAGGTGATCTGGTAAATAATTTTCATGAAGAGACAATAGGATGGGATGGCATTTTCAACAAATTAAAAGCTCCATTAGGTAAATTCTCTATTCTTGGAAATCACGATTACGGGAACTATTCAAAATGGAAAAGTAAAGAGGAGAAATTTGCGAATTTTGTGGGAATCCAGGATGCCCATGAAAGGTTTGGTTTTAAACTATTAAATAACGAATCATCTGTCATTTCCCACAATGAGGAGCATATCGCACTTGTAGGAGTTGAGAATTGGGGACATCCGCCTTTCCCGAAATATGGCGATTTAGAAATTGCCGAAAAAGATGTTAAAGATATTCCTTTTAAAATACTACTTACTCACGATCCAGATCACTGGGATGCTGAAGTATTAAAGAAAAAACCTTACAATCTGACTTTATCAGGACACACTCATGGTATGCAGTTGGGGTTAAGATATAAAAATTTCCAGTGGAGCCCTGCTAAATATAAGTTCCGACGCTGGGCCGGCCTTTACCATGCAGGAAACCAATATCTGTATGTAAACCGTGGTCTGGGATACCTGGGAATGCCTATCCGTGTAGGAATGCCCCCTGAAATTACTGTTTTAGAACTCTTCTCTAAGAGCTAGCTCATAAATAATTTTAGGTTTTATTAAACAAAAAAGCATCCCAAATGTTATAGTTACAGTAATAGATTTTTCATATATTTTAGGTTAGGGTTAAATAAAAGGAGTGTTGGTTTTATCCACACTCCTTTAATATTTTCACCTACTTATTGAATCCCAGAATTTCCTGATAAAAACCCAAATTCTCTTTATCAAAAATTACAAACAACACTTTCTTTGGATATTCATGTTTAAGCAGAAAATCTGTTACTGTTTCAATTGCTATTTCAGTAGCCGGTTTTTTTGGATATCCGTATACGCCTGTACTAATATTAGGAAAAGCAATAACATCAAACTTTTCTTTTAAAGCTATACTAAGGCAGTTTTTATAAGTACTGGAAAGTAACTGAGATTCATTATTTTTCCCTCCATACCATACAGACCCAACTGTATGAATAATATATTTAGCAGGCAATAAAAAACCCGGTGTTAACTTTGCTTCTCCGGTAGGGCAACCATTTAATGCTCTACAATATCCAAGCAACTCAGAACCTGCAGCTTTATGGATAGCACCATCAACACCACCACCTCCTAACAATGTACTATTAGCAGCATTAACAATGGCATCTACTTCTAATTTTGTAATATCATCCTGAACAGTTTTAATACGCGACAACACTCTATCTTTCTCACTACCTGATATTTTCATCATTATTATTTTTACAATATTAATTACTATAAATATACAACGACATTTCCTTATTACCATATCAACAAAGAAATAGTTAATAGATATAAACAGTAATTGAAATTGGCAGGATATTTTCGTATATTTAAAACTGTGGAGTTATATTGAGTTTAAATATTTAAATAAAAAATATTGCCATGAAAATAAAGTTTATCTGTTTTTATCCTGCCATTCAGGAAAAAAGTATTTTCTTATTACTTGAGAATAAGATTTTAGGCAATAGTAATTCGTCATTGCCTCTTGGATATATTAATAATAATTTATGGGAAACCGAAGTAGAACTTGATGACATTACTAATTCAACAATAAAGTACAAATATTACACAAAAGAGCATGAGACCGATACCATTGTGTATGATAAAAAAGGAACACGCAACTTAAAAATTAATCCTAAAAGATTCTCACATTTTATTATCAAGGATTATTATGAAGATAATGCAAATGAAAAAAGGCTGTGGGAATCATCAATATTCGCTGATATTCTATTCAACAGGAATGATATTGAAAGTCATAGATTTCGTTTCCCATCGGCTGGAAAATATATTATTGATTTTCGCATTAGGTTTATTCCATTAGATAAACATTATTCTCTGGGTATTAGCGGAAATATACCGGAGCTGGGAATGTGGAATGATGAAAAAGCTCTTGTATTAAACAGTTATAACTATCCGGATTGGCGGATAACAGTAAATATAAAGTCACCTGAACAGTATATTGAGTACAAATATGTAATAATCAATAATATTACCGGGAAAATCATTCACTGGGAAGCCGGTAATAATCACATAATGGACATTGAAAAACCCAATGAAACCTGCCATTGTATAATTAATAATAATATGATTCATTTTGACACTTATACTTTCAGAGGTGCCGGAGTGAGTATCCCCGTTTTTTCATTGAAAACAAAAAACAGTTTTGGGATAGGCGATTTCACTGACCTTAAACTTTTTACAGACTGGGCAGAAAAAACCAGGTTGAAAATAATACAGATATTACCGGTTAATGACACAACAGCTACTTATACTTTTTTAGACTCATACCCTTACAACACCATTTCTGTTTTTGCTCTTAACCCTATTTATCTTAATATTTTCAAAATAGGTAAACTAAAAAGTAAAAAGAACAGGATGAAATATGAGCAATTACAAAAAAAACTAAACCAAAACTATCATGTTGATTACATTACAGTTTTAAAACATAAAATAGAATATGCACGCCAGATATTCAAAGAACAAGAACAAAATATACAAAAGAATACCAACTTTAAAAGTTTCATAACTAAAAATAAAAAATGGTTACAACCATATGCCGCATTCTGTTATTTAAGAGATAATTACGGAACAACCAATTTTAACTATTGGAAAGAACACAAAAAATATTCTAAAATAAAAGTATCTAAACTGACCAATAAGAAGTCTGAAACATTTCCGGAAATCTCATTTTGGTATTTTATTCAATACCATCTCGATAAACAATTAAAAGAAGTAAGCGACTATGCCCGTAGTAAAGGTATTTCCCTTAAAGGTGATGTTCCTATTGGAGTAGGTCGCTTTAGTTCTGACACATGGAGTTCTCCTCAATTATTCCATTTTAACGGACAAACCGGAGCCCCACCCGATAGATTTGCCATAGACGGACAAAACTGGGGATTTCCTACTTACAACTGGAACGAAATGAAAAAAGAAAATTACAGTTGGTGGCAAAACAGACTGATAAAAATGACAGAATATTTTGATGCTTTTCGTCTTGACCATATACTTGGATTCTTTCGCATCTGGGAAATCCCATTCAATGCCATTCAGGGAACATTAGGACATTTCAGACCATCAATACCATTCACCAGAGAAGAATTACAAACAGCCGGAATATGGGTTGATTACGAACGATTGTGCAAACCATATATACGTGAACACTTTTTAAAAACCATATTTGACACTTATGCAGATAAAATAAGAAAGTTATATCTGAACGAAACAGAACTTAATGTTTATGAATTAAAAGAAGAATTCAACACTCAACGAAAAATTTATAATCATTTTGTAAAGTATGATAAACTTGAAAATCTCAACGAAAAGGATACATTCATTATGTCAGGCCTGCTACGACTGGCTGCAGAAGTTGTTCTTTTACCCGACGACGACAAACTTGAAACTTTTCATCCCAGAGTATCAATGCATTCGACATACTCATATATGGAACTGGACAGTGAACAAAAGAATGCACTTGACACTGTTTATATTAATTACTTCTTTCACCGACATGAAGAATTATGGCAAGAAGAAGCAATGAACAAACTCCCCTCTTTAATAAACACCACTAATATGTTAGTTTGTGGTGAAGACTTAGGTATGATTCCAGCTGTTGTACCGCAAGTAATGAAAAAGTTAAACATTTTAAGTCTGGAAGTTCAGCGGATGCCTAAAAATGACAACGTGGAATTTGCTGACCCTAAAGATGCTCCTTACCTATCTGTTTGCACTACATCAACACACGACACATCAACTATTCGTGGATGGTGGGAAGAAGACAGAGTCATATCACAAAGGTTTTACAACCATCAACTCGGACACCAGGGTGAAATTCCATATTTTGCTGAACCATGGCTTTGCAGAGACATAATAAATCAAAATCTGAACTCACCGGCTATGTGGACTATCTTTCCTTTGCAGGATTTACTGGGAATGAGCGATGAATTACGTAGTGATAATACCCACAATGAACAGATCAATATGCCTTCCAACACTCGCCATTACTGGAGGTATCGTATGCATATATCAATAGAGGATCTAATAGATGAAAATGACTTTAACAGAATGATTAATTTAATGATTAAAAATTCAGGCAGGTGATAATCTATAAACAATTTGGTCTAATATATTGTTTTAGTATTGTTAAAAGAGAGTTCGTACCTTGAATAATAACAATAATAATAATACATTTATAGTTAATTTAAAATCACATAGAGATGAAAAAGTTTTTAACAATTAGTTTTATCTGGCTGACAGCAATTCAAATTTATAGTCAGGAAATGGATTCTGTGCAGCAGGCTGCCTTGAACAACAGTAAGTTTGAACCAATAACGGACACCATTTATACAGGAACGCTGTTTGAAGATGATTTCACGCTTTCCATTACGTTAATAAGTGATTTTACAGAATTTGCAAAACCTAAAAATGATGACCAATATTTACCGGCGGAGTTAATTGTACATCTTCCTAACAATGATTCAATTGTAAAAAACATTCGCATTAAAACCAGAGGTAATTCAAGGAAAGAGTTGTGTTATTTCCCCCCAATTAAACTTAATTTCAAAACAGACCCTATAAAAAACCCTGATTACAAAGGAATTAATAAGATGAAAATGGTTACCCATTGTAAAGGGAGCAAAATTTTTAATGCTTATCTTTTAAAGGAGTATCTCGTATATAAACTATATAATGCAATAACCGATTACAGTCTTAAGGCAAGGTTGCTAAAGATTGACTATAGGGATACAGGTAAAAAGGAGTTAAATCAATCAAGATATGGTTTTGTAATAGAACCTATTAAAGCCATGGCAACAAGGGTTAATGCGGTTCAAATAAAAACAAAAGTTATAAAATATCATGAATTAGACGCACTGTCGGCCGATAGGGTAGCCCTTTTCAATTACATGATAGGCAACACCGACTGGCTATATAAAGCCAGTCATAATATTAAATTCATAAAAATAATGGCCATTAATATTCACGGAGCTTATGTTATTCCTTACGATTTTGATTATTCCGGCTTTATTAATACCCATTACTCCATGCCACAAGAGTGGAGTAATGCCGAAAGTGTAACAGAAAGAGACTATATGGGCTTTTGCAGACCTACTGATGATAATTTTAATATATTAAAAGAAGAATTTCTATCAGCAGAAGAAAAAATTTATAATACCATAATGAGTTTTGAATCTTTGCCAATAAAAGAAAGGAAAAAACTAAAATGGTATATCCAGAAGTTTTATAAAGAATTAAAGCACAAAGCAGGTTATAGAATAATTTGTTCAAATTGCAGAGACCCATATTAATAATTATTAGCAATGGATAACCTTTTTCATTTTCAGGAAGATTTTATACGAGTAATAACCAGATTGGCGATTAACGTTATTGTACTATTTATCCTGCTTCATTATATCTATTTTCCATACAATGGCAAAAGAAAATACTATTTCTCCTATTTCTTAATAGGAATAATGGTTTTTCTTATTTCAGCATTTCTTGGGCTGGTAAACATACAAATGGGATTTGCTATAGGTCTGTTCGCAATTTTCAGTATTATAAGATATCGAACCCCACCTGTTGATATAAAGGACATGACTTACCTGTTTCTTGTAATCGGAATCGCAATAGTTAATGCTTTAATAGAATTTAAAGTGTTTTGGCGGGGAATAATAATTTCTAATATTATTATTTTACTTAGCACCTATTTATTAGAAAGGTATAAACCAAAAAAGAAAATAATACGTCAACCATTTGTCTACTCTCCTTTTGATTTTTCAATAGTACACGATCCTGACAAAGTAAAAACCGAAATTGAAACATTACTGAATATGCCAATTATTAAAGTAACTGTTGAAAAAATGAACATAACAAAAAACGAATTGTCTGTTATCATTTATTATAGGGCTAATGAAAATGGAGATAAAAAGAATAGCATTAACAGTAAAATAGTATACAACAAATAGCCTTATGTTGATATACTTTATTGGATATATATCTGCCGGAAAGAGTAAGTGGGGGAAAAAACTAGCGATCGAACTAAACTATAATTTTATAGATACCCGTGATATTATGATGCAGGAATCTGGGCTAAGTTTTGTTGAACTTATACAAAACAGAGAGCTGAATATTAAAAAACTTTTATCCTTAGTTGAAAAACAAAAAGAACTTTAAATTTTATTCTTACAGCTACTTTTCTTAATTATTTTGGCAAATACGAAACATTTACACTATCTTAATTGCTGAAAAAAATATCTATTTGTTTATGGAGCCTAAACATGAAATAACAATATGCCTGGGAAGCTCATGTTTCTCAAGAGGAAGTAAAGAAGTTATGAATGCAGTAAAGGCATGGCTTAAAGAACATAATTTTGAAGAAGCCGTGTTTTTTCATGGAGATTTGTGTATGGGAAAATGTGAAAATGGGCCTATTCTGGTTGTAAATGACAAAGTTTATAGTGAGGTGAAAGAAGAGATGGTTTATAATATTCTTGACGAGTCTTTAGGAGAAGAGACCCCCCTTAATCCCCCCGAAGGGGGAGAGAACATGAATCAGTAATTATTAACCATAGAACAATTTAACAATAAAAATAATGCCACAGTTAATAGTTACAGATAAAGACAAATGTAATCTTAGTTATACCTGTATCAGGGTATGCCCGGCAAAAGCTATTAAGATTGAGGATAATCATTCCAAAATTATTGCAAGCAGGTGTATTGGTTGCGGGCATTGTGTAACAATGTGTTCACAAAATGCAATCTCTTATCGTAGTGAAAAAGATATTTCGATGAGCTTGATAAAATCCGAAAATAAGGTATCTGCAATGTGTGACCCTTCCATAGCCGGTGAATTTGTCGATATATCCGATTACAGAAAGTTTGTTGCCATGCTCAGGGAACTGGGTTTTGACCTTGTCAATGAAGTTGCCTTTGGTGTTGATATGGTTGCGATCCAATATAAAAAACTATATGATAACTTTCAGGGAAAATACTATATATCTACCAAGTGTCCGGCAACAGTAAGTTATATTGAACGTTATCATCCCGAACTGGTCGACAATCTTACTCCTATTGTTCCTCCTTATGTTGCAATGGCCAAAGTGATTAAGAAGAAATACGGAGAGAGTGTAAAGACAGTTTATATAACAGCATGTTCTTCGGCAAAAGATGATGTAAAGACAATAAACAAGGAAAACAGAAATATTGATGCGGTAATTACTTTTATGGAGTTAAGGGAACTATTTAAGGAGTATAATATATTAGAGAAGTCGGTAACATATAGTGAATTCGATCCGCCTCTTGGGAAAAAGGGAGGTTTGTTCCCTGTTAGTCACGGTTTGTTACAGTCTGTTGATATACATCAAAATTTGCTTGATGGAAGTGTACTCATTACCGAAGGACGTACTAACTTTTTACAGACAATAGAGGAGTTCAGTGATGAAAAAGATCTTAAGCAGCATCTGGATCTTTTCTACTGTAAAGGGTGTATTATGGGGCCGGGAATGTCATCAGGGGGTAAAAAATTCACTCGGAGAACACATGTGATTAAGTACGTAACAAAAAGACTAATAGGGTTTGATGTAAACCTGTGGGAGAATGATATCAGGGAATTCTCAGAATTAGACTTTACCCGTACATTTAAGGCTCATGACATGCGAATACCCTATCCTACAGAAGTACAAATACAACAGGTTTTGCACGAAATGGGGAAAAGCAAAAGTGAAGATCAGTTAGGATGTGGTGCATGCGGATATCCTACTTGCCGTGAGTTTGCTGTTGCACATGTGCAGGGGTTTACAAATTATGAGATGTGTTATACTCATTCGATAAAAAAACTACATACTTATATAAATAAAGTTAATTCGGCTAACGAAAAGCTTCGAAAAACGCAAGAGGCATTAAAAGATAGTGAAGAAAAAGCCAGAGCAGAAGAGCAGGCAGCAAGAGAATCTGCTGAAACGGTTACAACTATGCTGAATAAAATCAGATCAGGTGTAGTATTGGTAGATGCGAACCTGAAAATAATGGAGTCGAATTGGAAATTCATTAATATGCTTGGTGAAGATGCAAAGCAAATTAATGAAATGATACCCGGCTTGCGTGGAGCTGACCTTAAAACTTTAGTTCCCTTTGCCAAGCTGTTCGAGTCTGTGTTACACTCTGGTGAAGATATTTTAAATCGTGATACTGCTTTTGAAGACTCAATACTAAATGTGTCGGTATTTACCATAAAGAAAAACAGTGTGGTTGGCGGTATCATACGTGACCTTACAGCACCGGAGGTTCGCCGGGAAGAAGTTATTAATCGTGCCCGGAATGTTATCCGGAATAATCTGAAAACAGTTCAGAAGATTGCATTTCTTCTTGGAGAGAGTGCAGCTAAAACAGAAAAAACACTTAATTCAATTATCGAAACTCAAAAATTAGGAGACAGTGAACACGGAGCAGGAAAATAGTTTTTTTCTGGATATATATTGTCAGCAAAATAATCATGTAGGTGAACTTATTTGCGGTGATGTATATCTGACAAAAAAAATTAAAGAGGAGGAACGTACTATCATTGTTCTTTCTGATGGAATGGGTAGCGGAGTAAAAGCTAATGTACTAGCGACTCTTACTGCATCTATGGCTCTTAATTTCACCATTGAGCACCGCGAGGTAACCACAACTGCTGAGATCATAATGAAGACACTTCCTGTTTGCAGTGTCAGGAAGATGAGTTATTCAACATTTACGATTATTGATATTGAAGAAAACGGATTAACTACAATTGTTGAGTACGATAATCCTGAATGTCTTGTTATGAGGGGTGAGAAGGTGTTTGATCCGGGGTGGAAAGATATCGTGCTTGAAGGTGGAAGAAATGTTGGAAAAACTATTAGAACATGCCGTTTTTATGTTCAAAAGGAAGATAGGATTTTTTTCTGGTCCGATGGTATTGTACAATCAGGTATGGGCTCTCGTGGGTTTCCTTTTGGTTGGGGTAGAGATGGAGTTGAAGAGTATGTTGTTAAAATAATTAAGAATACACCTTATGCAGCATCAGCAAAACTTTCAAAAAAGGTTGTAAATATGTCAGCACTGCATGATGGTGGAAATCCAAAAGATGATACTTCATGTGGGGTAATATATTACAGAGAACCCCGTAAACTATTGCTTGTGAGTGGGCCTCCGTTTAATGAGAAAGATGATATGGAGTTTTGCCTGAAAGTACAACGATTCAAAGGAAAGAAGGTAATAGCAGGAGGTACAACAGCTGAGGTAATTGTGAGGGAACTGGGACTAAAATATAAAGCAGGTATAGAAATTGTTGATGAAGACCTGCCTCCAATCTCTTATGTTGAAGGTGTAGACCTTGTTACCGAAGGAATTCTTACTCTTGGTAAAGTGGCACGTATTATGGAAGATTTTAATGCAGACTATCAGTTATCTAACGGTCCTGCCGACAGGTTTGTTAAACTCTTGCTCGAAAGCGACAAAATTCATATCCTTAACGGCACAAACGTTAATGTAGCTCACCAGGACCCAAACCTACCTGTTGAATTGGAAATAAGACGTACCGTCATTAAACGTATTGTCAAACTACTTGAAGAGAAATTCCTCAAAGAAGTGGATATTGAGTATATGTAAATTAATCTGACTACTTATAAATGACTATATCATGAAAAAATCGACAATAAATTTCATAATAAACATTTTGATGTTCTTATGTATGTCAGCCATGGCTGGCATTGGATTTTTAATTAAATACACATTGATTAGCGGACAAGAAAGATGGGTTGTATATGGTAGCAACTTTGAACTTTATCTGTTTGGAATGGATAGACATGAATGGGGGGCAATTCATCTTATTATTGGATTTGTTTTACTTGGATTATTAGTACTTCACATCATTTTACATTATGATATAATTATTTGTTTATATAACAGGATATTTCAAAAAAAGATGGTTTATAAACTAATTACAGTATTATTCATCACTATTTGTTCCCTTTTTATTATTGTTCCTTTTTTGGTAAAACCTGAGGTAAGCACAATCGAACATAGAAAAGGACGATATGCAACAACAGTTGAAATAAGGGGGTACATGACCATTGACGAAATATCAAAAAAATATAAAATTCCAACGGAATTTATAAAAACAAGACTAAATATTCCAAGATCGGTTCCTGACAAACAAAGATTAAGTTGGCTAAGAAAAAAGTACAATATTGAGATGAGTGATGTTGAAAAAATAATTAAAGAATATCATGAGACTCCATAAACAGCTATCTATACAATCTCAACCTTAACAGCTTCCAGCTTTTCTAATTTACTGATTAACAATTGGAACTTTGACTTCCTGATGCTTAGCCTCATTTTACAGTTAAGGTTAAAATCCTGGCTTATGATTTCCGGATTTTCATCTTTAATTATTCTCATCACATCATTCATGGCAGCGTAATCGAACACCACTGTACAAATGTCATTTACAGTTCGTTCAATAATTACAGCATTGGCCAAAGCATCTTTGGTTGCAGTTTTAAATGCATGTATCAATCCACTTGTACCTAACTTTGTGCCACCGAAGTATCGCACCACAACCACTAAAACATTGGTCAGCTCATGTGATAATATTTGCCCGTAAATCGGCTTACCGGCAGTTCCTGAAGGTTCTCCATCATCGTTAGAACGAAACCGGTTACCATCAAGGCCAAGATTCCATGCATAACAGTGATGTCGTGCATCATGAAATTCTTTTTTCAGATGTATAATATTTTCTTTTATTTCATCTTCCGTAAAAACAGGATATGCAAAAGCAAGGAATTTACTTCCTTTCTCTTTATAAGCACCTTCTGCTTTTTCTTCAATGGTTCTATAAATATCGCTATCTATCATCAAATTATCTATCAGCAACTTTTGAAAATATTTTCCAATCTTCATCAGTAAGTTGATTACCCAAGAAGATTGTAACTCCCTGAGCTCCATTATCGATACAAGTTTTTACAACTTTCTCAATACCATACTTACGAACGTGCCCTAAATGTAATCCAGGAAAGAACTCAGCCTTCCCCTTTAGTATGACAGCATCCTCTTTCACAACTTTTGCCAGCCAATTCAAATCTCCGGCATAATCATTAAAATAAGCCATTGGCATATATGCATCTAAGTTGAACCGCTCCCAATCCTGCCTTACCAAATTCCTTGCAATTTCCGGAGTTGGAAATACTGCTGCCGATATTTTTTTACCGGTTTTATGAACCTCTGCTGCAATTTTATTAACTAGTTTTACCAACTGATCAAGACGCCATTGTTTCCATTTTTCATCATTTGGAGCATCATCCTTAAGCTCCATCGGGTCATACCCATATTTACCCTTAAATTTTGAACGGCAAGTGTCGCAATAACAAAAATCAAATTCAGCCATTTCAGAATCCTGAACCAGATTGTATTTAGGTTGCAGAGCAATAGGCAAAATAACATCACAATAACGTACATAATCCAGATGTACCCCCGTTAAGCCATCAATCCTACACAAGTCAGTATAGTCTTTTATCAATGCCCTTTCAACTTCAGGTTTTGAAGGACACAACCATCGGTAATAATTTACATATGGAGGTTTATATATAACCGAATCACCATTACGACTAACAGCGTACCAATCGGGATGTTCTTTCATATAGCCACCTCTGTTCATCGTCCAGCGCCATGCATGGAATTCCAATCCTATCTCCTTGCATATCGGCCCAACTCGTTTATAAAACGTATTTCCTCCTGACGGTAAAATACCATGAACTCCATTGCTCTTCAACTTCAGGAAAAACTCTTTCAACTCATCATCAGTCATGTCATTTCCACCCCGAAGCCACATCCAGTTTTTCAATCTCTTTTTATCTGAGGTACACCCCATGCCTGCTGAAACATATAAACTTGTAACTGCGGTAATTCGTATGAAGTCGCGCCTTTTCATAATAATTTCATTATTTGATTATTAACAATAATTAATCATCAGTCTGTACTACCTTTTACAGGAAGAAACAACACTTTAATATTCCATTTGTATTTTCTATAAAGAATAAAAATAAACAGTAATGAAATCAGAATAAGTGTAATCAAATCCTTTACAGGGTCTAACTCTTTTTGTACAAACAACGCAGGTGTTTGAAGAGCAGATGCTTTAAACGTAACAAATATACTCAGGAAAATATTATTTGCAGCATGTGCTCCCATAGCTGTTTCTATACCATCATCCAAAACTATAACTAAACCAAAAACAACTCCAAAAATAATATATTGAGGCATTGTAATCCAGAACCCATATTCCTTAATTTCAGGATTAAAAACATGCATCATCCCAAACAAAAATGCAGGAATCAATACGACCATCAGCCTGTTTTTTGTCCATGCAGCCACTCCTTGCGACAAATACCCCCTGAACATCACCTCCTCAAATGAGGTTTGAATAGGAATTAAGATGATTGAAATAAACACCAAAGGAATAAACCGCCATAATGAAAAATTCAATGAAAAATTATCAGGGTTAAGACTAATATCAACAATAAGATATATCGCCATTATAACTATCCACACAAAAAAAGCATAAAAAAACTTTCGCCATCTTATCCTATCAGTACCGTTTATAACCTCTTTAAAAGATTGTTTATTTAGCGGTTTTATAAGAAGAGCAAAAAACACCAACGATATAACAAAAGGAATTAACATTAATATCAGCATTAAATTTTGGTCAATGCCATATTGTGATAAATCCATCATGCCAAAACTGTCTGCAGTAATCGCTCCATCACCCGGTGTGTTTTTAAACGCTATTACCAATATAAGAGGAATACCTCCAATAAAATTTGCCGCAACAAAAACAGTCAAAAACATTATCAAATATCTCCACCATTGATTTTGCTTGTCTAAAATATTTTCAAGATGTCTCATCAATTTAGAATTTAAAATTTAAGTTTTTAAAGATATACTACTTGTGCAGAATAAAAAATCAAAATTGTATCTTTGAAAATAAAAATCAATTAAAATCAGATATAAACTTTTCATCTTTAATCATCTTCACATGAAAGCAAACCTATATGTCTTTTTATCTCTTTTAGTTTTAACTATAACAGGATGTTCATTCCCTGAACAGTCAAAAGAGTTTGCAGTTATGGGATATTTTGTACCTGGAAATGATTATGCCCCAGAGAGCCTTCCCTTAGAAAAACTTACTCATATCATATACTCATTTACAAAAGTTATTGATAATAAAATGGCATTCAGAGATACATCAAACAATGAAAAACTAACAAATCTGGTTAATCAAAAAAAGAATCATCCTAATTTAAAAGTAATGATTGCATGTGGTGGCTGGGGTGGCTCAGGTGGGTTTTCGGATATGGCTGCATCACAAAAGACGAGAAAAGTATTTGTTGAAAGTGTTATCTCTTTTATCAATAAATACAATATTGACGGATTAGACATAGACTGGGAATATCCGGGATTGCCGGGAATTGGAAACCCTTACAGGCCTGAAGATAAAGAAAACTTCACAGCCCTTATGAAAGAGTTGAGGCTGTCAATGGACAACACGAATAAAAAATACCTTCTCACATTTGCTGCAGCCGGATGGAAAAAATATTTTGACCACATTGAACTACTTGAGGTTTTAAAATATTCCGATTACATAAATATAATGACTTACGATCTAACAGGAGCAAGCACTCCTTTTACAACACACCATACAAATCTGGGAAACATTAATTTGTCCGGTAATGATAAGTCTTCTGCTATTGATTATTTTAAACATCGAAAACCCAATTCTGCTGAACAAATAATTGATTTTGTGATAAAAAAAGGTGCAAACCCAAATCAGATAGTTATTGGGAGTGCCTTTTACGGTAGAACCTGGAAAGGAGTTCCTCCTGCTAATAACGGATTGCTTCAACCAAATAAAGGCTACTGGAAAAGTGCAATAGCGTATAGTGAAATAAAGAATAGCTATGAGAACAAAAATGGATTTGTCAAACATTGGGATAACGCAGCCAGTGCACCATTTCTGTATAATGCATCAGATAGTATTTTCATATCTTATGATGATACAGCTTCAGTAAGATTAAAGACAAGATATGCTATAAAAAACAACCTTGGAGGAATCATGTTTTGGGAACTCAAACACGATACTAAAAAGAATGGACTTTTAAATGCTATCTATGAGGAATCAACGGTAAAACAATTAAAAAATTAAGAATCTTTTCACTCCTTTTTTGGAAAAGACATAAACAAACTATATTTTTAGATGCTACAAAATGAACAAATCAAATTATGAATGATAACGATTCTTTAAATGATATGTTAACACAAAACTGGAAAGACAAAGTTATTCTGGTTGTGGAGGATATTGATACTAATAAGATTTTTTTTGATGCTGCTTTAAGAAAAACCAAAGCAAAAATTCTTTGGGCTATTGATGGAAAAGAAGCAATTGACATGTTCATTGAAAACAAGATTGACCTTGTTTTGATGGATTTGCAACTCCCAATTATGGATGGCTATACAGCAACAATTGAAATGAAAAAAATTAAGCCTGAAATTCCGATTATTGCTCAAACAGCACATGTAATGTCAGGAGAGAGAGAGAAATGCATGGAAGTTGGTTGCGATGACTATCTTGCAAAACCTATTAGATTGCAAATATTAATGGATACACTCTCAAAGTTCTTAAACAACTAAAAAAAAGCTGCCTAAGAGCAGCTTTTTTTTATGGTAATACTTTTATTTCCGTCCTTCTGTTTTGAGCTCTTCCTTTGTCAGTACTATTGTCAGCTATAGGTTCTGAAAACCCATAACCTTTAAAACTCAGCCTCTCTGCTGCAATATTTTTTTGCACCAAATAATCATAAACCGATCTTGCCCTGCTTTTTGACAAAGAAAAATTATACTTTTCACTACCCACATTGTCGGTATGTCCACCTATCTCAACCCTTAATTCCGAATTATTTACCAACATCTCAACAAGAGTATTCAGTTCTGCAAATGACTCTTTTTTCAAATCGTAAGAGTCAGAATCAAAAAATACATTTTTAAGAATTATTTTTTCTCCCGGTTTCATCGGACTTAAATAAACGTTCAACTGTTGAGGATTTTCAATATTTTTTATCCCTTCCAGATCAAAACTTTCTGAATAGAAAAGATATCCCCGTTTCTGAACACTCAAAGCATAACTGCTCCCTACAGGTAAACAAACCAGAAAACTCCCTGAATATGCATCAGACCAGGAATTCACAACAGGCTTATCAGTTTCAATATTCTTCAATACGAATGATGCCTCAATTAACTCTCTTGTCTCTTTATCATATACCTTACCTTTAACATACGTAACGGGATGAGGCCTGAATTTCTTTGGCATTTTAAACATATACATATCTTTACCTTTTGTTTTTGAAGGCAATCCGTCAGATGAGAAATAACCTGTTGTTCCCTTAGCATTTATAACCAACCCTATCTCGTCATGAAGTGTATTTATAGGATATCCAAGGTTTACCGGCATTCCCCATTTACCCAAACTATCATGCCTGCATACAAACAGATCCATGTTTCCCATTCCCGGCCACTCGTCTGATGAAAAGTAGAGCGACTGATTATCATGATGAATAAATGGAGAATTCTCGTCGCCCGTTGTGTTTATCCTATCCCCAAGATTTACAACATTAGCAAAAACCGGTGTCTTATCCGGTTTAAAACCTATAAGTGTAGCTGTCCAAATATCCTTTTTACCTTTACCTCCTACTCTGTTACTGACAAAATAAAGTGTTCTGCCATCAGAAGAAAAGCTTGGTTGCGACTCCCAATAAGGTGTATTTACCGGTGGACCGAGATTTGTTGGTAAAGACCATCCATCCGAGGTCTTATACGAAAAATAAATATCACAACTACCTATCGACCCACTTTTACCACATGCGGTAAAGAACATCCATGCTCCATCAGCTGACAGACACTGTGCTCCTTCATTTCTATCTGTATTCAGGCTATTGACCGAACGTCTTAGACTCCATTCATCCCCACGTTTTTCAGACATAAAGAAATCTTCACCAAAATATTGTGCTGTTTTCGGCAGTTTCTCCATTCTAAACTTCACTGTATCTTTTGGAACCAAAACAGTAAAAACCATAGACTCTTCATCTGCTGTAATACTTGGCCAATACTCATCATAATCACTGTTTACCGACGTGCCTAAATTTACAGGCTCAAATGCTACCGGCTTACTCAAAGCATCTTCAGCAAATTTTGCCTGCTTAATCCATCGTTCTGCATCTAACCGACTTCTCTTTCCTCTTGTCTTATGTTTATATTTCTCCATCCAGTAAATAGATTCCTCTCTATTTCCAAGATAAAAACTGGCAATTCCCAGATTATAATAAGCAGACAAAAAAAATGTAGAATCTAACTCTACTGCCTGACTTAACACATTAAATTCATTCTCAAAATCTTTTTGAGAGTAGTAGATATCAGCCAATAAAAAATATGCTTCTATGAATTTTTTATCTTTCCTTATCGCCTGCTTAAGTAAATCAACAGCCTGGCTATAATCATTTTCGACATACAATCTGCCAGCCTGCATATATAGATCTTGTGCTTTTCTGGACTTGGTAGATAGCTTTTGAGCACTTACCCCCTGGAAAACTATAAATACAAGTAGAAAATTTATCAATACCTTTATCATTTTTAATAATTCATTTGGTGATCTGGTGATGTGATGATTTGGTGATGTGATGATTCGTTTATTCACTATTCGGTAACCATAGACTATCATTATTTCATTGTATCATTAATAATTGTATCATTCATCAACAGGTAAACCAGAAGCAATAATCTCTCGAGTTATCCTACTAAGCTCATCCTGTGAGTCCTTATACTTTTTTACATCAATAGGTTTATGAATTATTAGCTGAGCAGAACCCGGTAAAACATTTATAAACCCTGAACCCATAATTTTATTCGTTTCCACAATAGTAACAGGCAATATAGGCAATTCAAGCAGATGAGCAATTTTAAAAGCCCCTTTTTTAAATTTACGTATCTTACCATCTCTGCTTCTTGTTCCCTCAGGAAATATTATTACTGATGTACCGTTAACCAATTGCTTCCTGGAAGCTTCGATAGATTCTATTGCAGCCAATATTGAACATATGATTGTACTTGAAACCATTAATGGAACATAGATCAACCATTTATAGGGCTGATACAAAACATAACCCAGTTTCTTCATATGCTTCAATCTTTATCCAACTCAGCTAAAATCATCATTGCTTCCTCTTGTGAGAAGCCACAAAACTCAGGCTCCGGCATAAACTTGGCACACACATCCGGTCGTTCCGGCGAATCAAAAATATTGCATTTATAATCATCCATAAGGTGAATGCACCTAACTCCGGCAGGCTTTCCATTCTCCATCCCGGGTATCTTAGCTGTAATAGAAGGAGCAATACAACATGCTCCACATAGTTCACGACAATTCATATATTAACCTAAATGTTATCAAATACTACAAAACCGACACTCCTTTCGTCTATACTTTACATCATTTCGTGTAAAAAAACAAACCGTTCATCATATAAAATAAACCTTTGTAAGATTATTATAAATTAATGAAGTAATTTAGTGTAAACTTTCCAAACAGGTTGTTTTCCCCTTGCCCCGTTTCGATAATTCCTTCAGAGCGGGGCAATTTTTGTTAAATACTTTTTTTAATTATTTGCTCCATCACTCTATTTGTTCGTGCTGCCGACACCCCTGTACTAACACACTTTTTACCGGTAATCAATTCAGCAACAATCTGCTTAATAAGATAATACTGGATATTCTCAGGAACCTCAAATATAATCTCTGATACACCTCCATCTTTATGCAATAATAGTGGGGTGTGACCAAAACAGGAAAACTCCAGTCTTCCTTCTGTACCCACAATCTCGATCACATCATTTCGGGTATCCTGAGATGTAACAAATGACCATGTTCCGCTACCGGCAATACCACTTTCGTGCATAAAAGAAGCTACAACAGTATCCTCCGCTTCATAGTAACCGGTTTTGTTATAAGCAAAGCCTGAAACCTTTTTAATAGGCCCAAACAAAAAATCAAGATAATCGAGCTGATGAGAAGCCAAATCATAAAAAATACCACTTCCGGCTATATCTGGCTTAACCCGCCATGAGATATTTTCTTTCTCACTTTGGTTTGCCGGCCTTGTCAGTTGTATTGAAATAAACAATGGTTTCCCAAGAGTTCCATTTTCAACCAACTCTTTAACTTTTAGAAATCCGGGCAGCGAACGCCGGTAGTAAGCCACAAAAAGAGGCATACCTGTTTCCTCACTAACCTTTATCATTTCCTGACATTCCCGGTATGTTGTTGCCATAGGCTTCTCAACATAAACAGGTTTCCCTGCCCTCATAGCTTCAATAGCATATTTTGCATGAGTTGACGGTGGAGTAGCTATATATACAGCATTTACATTGCTGTCATTAATTAACTCTGATGCATTGTCAGTCCATTTTGGTACATTATGTCTTTTAGCATAATCCTTTGCAAGATTCCTATTTCGTCGCATTACAGCAATAAGTCTGCTATTCTCAACTTTATTAAATGCAGGCCCGCTCTTTTTCTCAGTAACACTACCACACCCAATTATACCCCAGTTTACATTTTTAAGTATCATTATTTTAATCTTCAATAATTCATATCCTCAAACACTGTCAGAGCTAAAAGACACTAACAGGTTACTCCAACGGGTAATTGAAAATTGGAAATTGAGTGTTCGATATTGGAACTTGAAAACCAATAATCAATAACCCATTTAGCAATTTAACAATACAACAATTTAACCCTTTATATAATATCCTGCATCTACCAGACTACTTTCACCATTCACATACTTTGCATAGTTAAATCCTTTATGCAGACTATACGCTCCAACCGTACCATTTTTATCAATTGCCAGATATCCTATCTGAAACTTTTTATAATCAGGAATTTTCTTTACAATGCGCTCTATTGCCTCCTCTACAGCTTCCTGCGGAGTTCTTCCCTGCCGCATCAGCTCAACAATCAAAAACGTACCAAGTGTTTTCATCACAAGCTCACCCATTCCTGTAGCCACTGCTCCACCAACCTCATTATCACAATACATTCCGGCACCAATTATTGGGGAGTCACCAACCCTCCCATGCATTTTATAAGCCAATCCGCTGGTTGTGCATGAACCGGAAATATTGCCGTTAACATCAATGGCAAGCATTCCAATTGTATCATGGTTTTCTATATTGATTACAGGCTCATATTTTGATGTTTCACGCCATTTATTCCACCCTTTCTTTGCCTTCTCAGTTAAGATATTATCTTTGGGAAAGCCCATCTCAAGAGCAAACTGTAAAGCCCCGGCACCTGCCAGCATCACATGAGGAGTCTCTTCCATTACTTTACGAGCTACTGAAATAGGATGTTTTATATTTTCCAATGCACACACCGAACCACAATTACCGGTTTCATCCATAATACATGCATCCAATGTAACAATCCCATCCCGGTCGGGACGACCACCGTACCCCACACTCATATCATCAGGATTTGCTTCAACAACCATAACACCCTTTTCTACAGCATCAACAGCTCTGCCATTACTACTAAGCACTTTCCAAGCAGCCTTATTTGCATCAATACCATTTTTCCATGTTGAAATAACAATTGGCCGTACCGTACTTACTGCTTTTGATTGTTTTGTTTTACTACCTGTATTGCATGAGGATGTTGCAAAAGCACCCATAGATGCAAGTCCTGAAATTTTGATAAAATTTCTTCTTGATGCCATGACTATATGATATTATAGTTTTAAACTCTAGTTCTCAAATATAATGAATTTACTATTTTAAAAGATAATAAAAAATGATACAAATAATATATCTTCCAGTTCAGCACAAAAAATAAATGATGCATTTGAGATATTTAAAGAAACTATCAACTCAATTAATGAGATATCTGATAAAGTAAAAATAATTGCAGAAATCAGCCAGAAAACCAACATACTTGCACTTAACGCAACAATAGAAGCAGTAAATGCCGGCAATATCGGACAAGGATTTGCCGTTGTTGCAAAAGAGGTAAAAATATTAGCTGACAATAGCAAAAATGCTTTAATGTCGATTGAAAATATCACCCATTCAAGCCAGGAAGTATCGCATGTTGCTGATGAAAAATTTCAGGAGATAATTCCGGATATATTAAAAAGTGCTGAACTCGTCAGTAGTATTTCAATAGCCAGTCGGGAACAACTTAGCGGTGCAGAACTGATTAACAATGCAGTTCAACAACTCACGCAGGTAACTAATCAAAATTCCGTATCAGCTGAAGAGATGTCTGCTTCATCAGAAGAACTGGCATTGCAAGCTAACAAATTAAAAGAAATCATTTCAGCTTTTAAAGTATAAGAATAATCGGCATTTTCGACACGTAGTAGGCAGTTACTTAAAATATATAAAAGGCTAACAGGTTTATTCATTATTCTCCCACAATGCCTTCATCCGGCACAGACTCCACCAGATACTCCCCTGTCAATTCCGTTTTACTTTCATTATTTACAATTACATCAACTACTCTTTGACAAAGCAGAGATGCTACCGTCTCGGAAAATTCTTTATTCGGATGTGAATTTGTTGGCGATGCAGCATACTCGTCTTTCAAATACAAACCCCCTTCTGTTTCAAGCTCGTAAAAATCCCATATATAAATATTGTCACCCGACGTATCCCACTCCTGCTTTACCCATGTAAAAAACTCATGGGCACGTTCAGCCCTATCTTGTTCATTCGCTTTTTCTGTCAATGCAGCACCTGTCCAAACAATAAACTTAGTATCAGGGTTCTCGTCTTCTTTAATACTACTTGCAGGATAACAGTGTTTAAAAACAATAACATCCCAAAGAGGTGTTAAGGTTTTTAAAGTTGGTTCATTCTTATACGAGGTCTCATCTCCATGTTTAACCCAAATATTATAATAATCATAAGGATAGTTGTCCACCATATCATCACATGCAGTAAGAGGAGTGAAAAAGCATATAACTATAAATAATCCAAAGACCTACTTGTTTGAAAATGAATGGGTAGTATATGCCAAACGGCCATTTGGAGGTCCGAAGCAGGTTATTAATTATCTGGGGAGATATACACATCGAACAGCAATTTCTAATGATAGGATATTAAATGTAACCAATAGCCAAGTAACTTTTTCATGGAAAGATTACAGCAATAATTATGCAAGAAAAAACACCACTCTTAAGGGTGAAGATTTCCTGCGGCTATTCTGTCAACATATCCTGCCACCGGGATTTACACGAATCAGGCACTATGGCTTTCTTTCAAGCGCTTCAAAAACAAAAGCACTATCTCTCATACGCAAGGCACTTAATGTAGCTGCACCGGTTAAATTATCCACAGAAGATAAAAAACAAAAAGCTACAGCAATATAGATAACAGGCGTTAACCTCAATGGAATTGGTATGTCCGGCAATCTCTATTTTCAATGAAAAATGCGTGGTGTCTATAAAAACTTTTTGCCCGGATTGAACATTCTCAATAAACCTCTGTGTGAAATATGGAGATTTGATAAAAAGACTACCCTAATGTTTTTGAAATAAAGAAACCACAAAAATTGATTCCACAATAATATAAGGTATAACCCCACCGCACGGGCTTACTTCAATCCTGATGCCTCGGGACACATATTGCGGCTACGCCTGATACGATGCTTAATTGTTTTAATTGTTATGGGTATGTGCATTTTACTAACTTTTTATATCATCTTGTTCTAATACAGACTTAACAGCATTTCTTATTGAATCAAAGGTAATTTGGATATCTTCTGATGATGTATATATATTTGTTAGTGACATTCTTAGAACAGTTAATCCATTCCAATTGGATGTACCAAGCCAACAAGAACCAACATCCTGAATCCTTTTTGCAACTTTTTGATGAAATAAATTCAAATCGTTAACTCCCTCAGGTTCTAAGCGACACAAAACCTGATTAAGATGAATTTTATTAATTATAGATGCATATGGTAAAGAGTCCAGCATTTCAGCTAAATATCGAGCTGAATTGCAATTTCTATCGATAATTTCCTGTAATCCTTCTTTACCAAAGTTTCTTAATGCAGCATATAAGACAAACCCCCTTGCTCTTCTAGAGTTTTCGGGTATCCATTGCGAACCATCGCGCTGTAAATAATCTTGCCCCCCAGAATATACGCATCGCGCCTTTTTAATATTTGCTAAAGATTCCTTATGCTTTGTGATTATCATCCCTGAATCAAATGGAACACTTAGCCACTTATGTGCATCAACAGTCCATGAGTCTGCCTTGTTTATACCTTTAGTTACTTCCGCAAATTGAGGTGAAACTCTCGCCCAAAGTCCAAACGCACCATCAATGTGATGCCATGCATTATGTTTTTGAGCCAAAATGGCTATCTCTTCAAAAAAATCAAAACTTCCTGTATTTACATTTCCAGCTTGGCTACAAATAATCTTAGGTCCTTTATTGATACTTAGTTTTTCTCCTAGGTCTGAGATAATCATCCTCCCTTCAGAATCAGTTGTTATTGAAATGATATTTATTTCTCCAAAACCATTCATACGGATTGCAGAAAGAATTGTCCCATGACATACATCTGCACAATAAAAAGATATAAGTGGAGCCCCTTGTATACCATTTTTATCAAAGTCCCAACCGTAACTTTCCAATACAGAGTTTCTAGCAATATTTATAGCAGTAAAATTTGCCATTTGTCCACCCGTTACAAAACCAATCGATAAATCCTTTGGTAAGGACAGTAACTCTAATAGCCATGAAATAACAATTTCTTCAAATATCGCTGCTGCTGGAGAAGAATTATATACTTGTGCATTCTGATTCCATAGTGAGGTTAACCAATCTGCAGCCATAGCTGTTGGTGTTGTTCCTGCAAGTACAAATCCAAAATATCTAGGATTCCTGTTTCCAATAAGTCCAGCTTTTACTCCATCAGATAATTTCATTAATGCTGTTACAGAATCTTCACCTTTAGTGGGAAGTTTTGTGTCAATCCTACTTAATATTTCTTCTTAACTCTCATTAACGCCAATTGACTCTGAATCGATTCCTTTCAAATACTCAATTGCCTGTTCAGCTATTTTATAAAGTGTGTCCTTTTCAGAATTCATTTTTTTCACTTAAATATATTATAAATGCTCGGTCTATCCTGCATTACCCACAACGGTTGCGGCATGAAATTATGTTGCCGTTTTCTTGCATTATCTTTTCCATTTACTAACATATTTAGACAAAGGTAATTAACTTTCAAAAACCACCTAAGCAGGCAATTAATTTTAGCGTTTGTTGGCAATAGTTTTTCTTTCTTTTGCCCAAATAATTAATATTAAAATCCATAGAGCTACAGAAATTCCAAGAATGATAAGTTTTGAAGACCCATCTATCCCTTTTGTCATCTGACCATTAAACATCATAATATTAATAATCATATGAAAACAAGTTGCCGCTATTATTGATTTAGTTGAATCTATCACTTTGCCAAGTCCCCAGCTTCCAATAATCATCCATCCTAAAAACTGAAAATTATCCATAAAATTCTGGTTAGTAATAAAAGGCAGATGCCAGAAATACCATAAGAATCCTATTAACAATACTCTTTTCCATTCCTTTATTGTCTTTAACTCGTCTTGTAAGTATCCTCTCCATCCCATTTCTTCACAAAAACAATAAATAAGAGTTCCAATTCCTCCAATAACTCCGTAATAATGTACATTTAATCCAATCGCATTTTTTACGCCAAATACACCAAGAAGAATAACTGGAATAATCAACATTATTAAACTCCATTTTACAGATGTTCCAAACAGACTATAACTCAAATTCCTTTCTTTTTTTAGTAAATAAATTGAAATGACGGCGCCAGTTATTAATCCAATTGCTCCTAGTGGAGACATCAATAACAACGCAAGAACAGACAAATTCTCTTTCGAATTATTTAAATTCAACAAATCAAATCTAAAAACGTTCGATATAACAATTCCTATTATATAAAATATGAATATTCTGAATATGGCCTTTTTTGTCATTTCTATTATAGTTTATTATTTCAATTCTTGTAAATCATTTCATTTCTCAAAATCTTACCATTTAAATCGAAAAAAATTAAAAATACAAAAACACACATTGAATTTAGCGTTACCAATAAAAAGGTTCTAAGACTATTGACTTATTTTCAGACATGATAAATATACGCTCTTCAATTGGAGGTGGCCCATACTGACCTGATGCATTATTTGAAAACCCATATCCTTCTTTTGGAATACCTATAATATTGGCATCTAATTTATTATTCTTGTTTTCATCATGAAAATACAGGATGGTGTATTTTCCGGTTGCTATACTATCAATAAGTATATTGCATTGATTATTATCAATGTTCCCTGTTATACTTTTTATCTCACTTTCTAATGTATCATTTAGTTGTATTACAACTTGTCCATTATTGTTTTTTAATCCCTTAATTGATATGTTAAGTTTATAATTTTTCTCTCTAGGTAAAGTGTCTGATAGCGAACTGGTAAGAGCATTGATTTTTTGTATGAAAAGTTCTTCATTTTTAAGAACTGATTCAAGGTGTTTACCTTCATAAACCCACATTTTCTTGGGTTGATTTGCATTTTCATAAACCAATTCGCCTTGTTCAAATGGAATTGATTCATCTTCTTTACTATGTATAATTAATTTCGGCATGTTCTTAATCTCTTTTATATCTTCTTTTGCAGAATATGGAGATGTTACATATTGCGATATTACTTGTTTTTGTTCTTCGGGAGCAGAAGCTAATGCAATATCGGTAAAAGAACTCATTGGCCCATCTAATATTAAAGCATGTATTTTATCTTGATTGTCTTTAGCAATTTTTGTAGCAACCTGAGTGCCCATTGATGCGCCATAAACTATTATTCGGGTATTTTTAATTTCTTTCTTTTTTAAGATAGAATCCAGAATTATTTGAGCATCGGATGCAATATTAATATGTGTGGGAATCCCCGTTGATTTACCATATCCCCGAGGGTCAAGCATAAAAACCTGATATCCCGCATAAACAAGAGGTTTTGTAATAGATGTGTAGTAAGAAACATTCCCTCCAGAGCCAATATAAAATATAATTGTTGAATTGGCAGTAGTTTCAGGCTTTAAGAATAAACCATGTAAAATGACAGTATCAATATTAAAGAACATTTCTTCATAATTGATATCTTCAATTTCTTCGTATTCTTTAGTTGGAAAGTAAAAACGCTCATCGAATTGTGCAGAAACATTAACAAATATGTTAATGCACAAAAATGTAATTAAAAGATTCTTTTTCATAATAATAGATTGAAATTAAAATAATTTTTGTACAAAATTGAGGCTTTTAAAATTCAATTCTATTTACAAATGATAAGAAATTAGGATTTTGTAATTTTATTTCTTATCCGGCTGAGACTAACCGGTGTAATACCTAAATACGAGGCCAAATATTTTAGTGGAATTCTTTGTAAAAATTTTGGATATTCTTCAATAAATTCAATATATCTCTCTTCTGCTGTTTTAGTAATTAGCGATAAGGTTCTTTTATTTGCTTTAATATAAAGTTGTTCGGCAATTTTCCGTCCATTTTTTTGATGGTCACCAGAAATAGAATAAGCTTTTTGAAGAGATTCAAAGTCAATACGTTCAATAATTGTATCTTCTAAAGCCAAAACCTGGTATTCTGATGGTTCTTTTGTTAAAAACGAACCATACGAACTGAAAAAAGAATTTTCGATAGCGAAACTAATGCATATTTCGTTGCCATTGTGATAGGTAATAATTGTAATGCTACCCTTTATAATGAATGAAAGATAATTTTCAACTTTTCCTTTCTCAAGGATGACTTCTTTCTTCTTAAATTCGCAAATTGTAGAAAGGCCTCCAAATATTTTTTTATAGTCTTTCATTTTTTTGTTATAAAAATAATTTGATTTTTTGTTGCACTTGATTATTGAATTCTCAAAGTTGCGCGTAAATTATTGCTAACGGTGGCGGTATGAAACGTTGGGGGTTTCGGAGCTACTTCACTATCAAGGTACAATGAACTTTGATGC
>CBDUZZ010000009.1:0-76185 GCA_965371855.1 uncultured bacterium | reverse complement strand
AGATACACCCGTTAGCTAAAAAATTCAACTTTTTTCGACAGTAGGGGGATTGTGCATAACGTATGTATAAACCGAACTGTTCCTGATATTTCGTATATGTCAAAACTATCAATTTATTTGCATTAGTTTTTTTAGTAATCTCAAAGTTTTCGGGTAGACCCTTCTGTTTTAGGTTATTGATTTTCCTTATCAAATGCTGCATCAAAAGCTAGGTCAGAAGGGGGGGATTATAAATCCGCGCCAGCATGGGGATAATCATAAAAATAGAGCAACTCTCTCAATTTAACTTTTCTCCAGCCAAAATGTAATAAAAAAACAATAAAAATACCCTTAAATACAAGTTTGTCTGTCTCTTATAATATAATAACAACTAATGGATAAGGATTATATTCTTTCAGGAATTTACTTAATAAGTATTGCTTTGTCATATGATTTTTTGTAACTTGTATAAAAAGTAAAACTCAATACAATGCATTCTTTGTTGAAATATTGCTTGTTTAGTTTATTTATTTTTATGTTAATGGTATGTGCTCCTACCCAACTTAAGCGATATCATAAAACAATAAATAATATTGATGTTTCCCAACTTTCCACTGATATTATAAAAGTTTACACAAAAGATAATAATTTATATGTTTTAGATTCCTGGGTTATGGACGATAGTCTTAGTGTAATTCAAGGTTCCGGCCATTTATTAGATTTTAATAGAAAAATCATTTCAAGTGTAATTAGCAATAAAAACTCAAATGCCGATAGAAATTATAAAATATCCTATGATGAAATAACAATTGTTGAAACTAATAAGTTAATAAATAAGGGTAAGCTTGCAAGCATTATTATTCCGGGAGCGCCTCTTGCATTATTATCTACTTACTGTTTGTTAAATCCCAAAGCATGTTTTGGATCTTGCCCAACTTTTTATGCAAATTATGGAGATGATTGGAAATTAATGGCAGAAGGTTTTTCTTCAAGCATTTTACCTGCTTTTGAAGACAAAGATATTGATCATTTATATTTGGCGGAGAGTAAAGATAATTTATTCTCAATTAAATTAACAAATGAAGCACTTGAGACTCATGTTATTAAATATGTAAATTTAATAGCTATTCCAAAGAATGAAAAGGAAAAGGTATTTTGCTCAGAACAAGGCAATTTTTACATGGCTACAAAATTAAATATTCCTTTCTCGTGTGAAATCAATAAAGCTGATTGTTTGAGCAAAATAGCTCATATTGATAATATTGAACAATTTACAGAATGTGATTCCAAAAATCTTGCAAAGAAAGAAGAATTATTTTTAAAGTTTAATATTGATAGTCTTTCCAAACTTGGTCTGGTGATTGGTTCGCGCCAAACCCTTTTAACTACCTATTTATTTTATCAAGCAATGGCATACTCTGGAAGGTATTATGGGTATTATGCCTCAAGTATTGAAAATGATAATAAATTCTTAGAAAATAGATTTAATAAAATTTGGGATAAACTTGGTGGAATTGAAATTTATTTAAAAGATAAATCGGGCATTTGGAAAAAAATTCATGAAATAAATGAGATGGGACCTATTGCCACAGATTTACATTTAATAGAATTGCCGCAAATGCTAACAGGAACCATCAACATAAAACTTAAAATGACAAAAGGGCTTTGGAGGATGGACTATATAAGTTTGGCAAGTGTAAGAAAAATAGATGAGCCATGCAGAATTAAGCCTTTTAATATTTTAAGGAATAATATTGAAGACAAAGATGTTTTTCAAATTTTAAGTGATACTATCAGGTATTTAGTTACTTTCCCTGGAGATAATTATATTTTGAACTACAAACTTGACAACAATAAAAACTATGAGTTTTTTCTTGAAACTAAAGGATATTATCTTGAATGGATGAGAGATGAATGGTTAAAGGAAGAAGATTTAAGTAAAGTCAGATTTCTATTTGCTTTCCCTGGACTATATATGAGGAAATCAGCTAAGGAATTTAAAAAAATAGAACCATCAATGGAAGAAAGTTTTTGGAATAGTAGATATGAAATTCATTAATAACAACATATGGTTTTTTTGGATTTGCATAACTTTGGCAAGCTGCCAAGGTGTAAAAGTGCCTTATGCATATAATTTTAGAATGAAAGATATTCAAAATAATCCCTTTGGCTGTTGGACAATAATCAGTATTAGAGATGCAAGATATGTGGGTGTAGATAATATGGAAATCTCAGGAGAACTTATTGCTATTGAAAATAATTTATTGTATTTGCTTTCAGAAAATAGAAAAGTTGATACTATTAGAACAGGCAATATAAATAGAGTTCAGTTAATTACACATAAAAATCTAACATCCAATTATTTGCTAACTACAGGTTTGCTTCTAATTCCAAATCTTTTAGGGGTGATTGTGCATCCAGATTATGCAGGTGAATTTTTATTGTTAAGTATTCCAGTAACCATATTTGGTTTAGGAACAGCATTGGTTGAAGAAAGTGGAGATGGAAATATATTGATTTATCCTCAAATTCCACTATCAGATTTTAAAAAATTTGCACGTTTCCCTGCAGGGTTACCACCAGATTTAGATTTAAATAATCTTTTATTAAAAGAGTAATTCTACTATATCTTTGTGGTATAGCCTTGTCTGATCAGGTGGGTAATTGATCCATAACTTATATTCTGTTTTATTGATTTTCCTTATCAAACGCTGCATCAAAAGCCAGATCAGATGCTGGGAAATCCACCTTTCGCACAAATTCACATGCCTCTTTAGCTCCATGTTCACGATCCATCCCAATGTCTTCCCATTCAACGGAGAGTGGGCCGTTGTAGTTAATACGGTTAAGTGCACGGATGATCTCCTCAAAATTGATATTTCCGCGTCCGAGGCTGCGGAAGTCCCAGAAGCGACGGCGGTCGCCAAAGTTAAGGTTACCTCCAAACACACCGGCATCAACAGGCTTTGACGACCAGCTCACATCTTTCATGTGAACATGTACAATCTTTTCACTGAAACGGTGTATGAACTCGACATAATCAACACCCTGATAGCCCATGTGTGACGGGTCGTAGTTGAACCCGAAAGCAGGATGGTTGTTAATGGCTTCGAGTGCTTTTTCGGCAGAGGCTATATCGAAAGCAATTTCGGTAGGGTGCACTTCAAGTCCGAAACGAATACCCTCTTTTTCAAATTCGTCCATAATGGGAGTCCAGCGCTTTGCAAAATCGGCATAACCGGCTTCTATCATTTCATCTGTAACGGGAGGGAAGGAGTAGAGCAGATGCCAGATTGAACTACCTGTAAATCCATTCACTATTTTCACACCGAGTCGTTTGGCAGCGTGGGCGGTTTTTATCACCTCTTCGGCAGCCCGTTGGCGTACACCTTCCGGTTCGCCATTACCCCAAATATAATCGGGCAGAATGCTTTTGTGTCGTTCATCTATCAGGTCGCATACAGCCTGCCCTATGAGATGAGTTGAAATTGCATATACTTTAAGGTCGTACCTGGCCAGCGTTTCCAGCTTCTGTTCAATATAGGCATCATCAGCTTTGTCCACCTCAAAGTGATCGCCCCAGCAAGCCAGTTCCAGGCCATCATAACCAAACTCCTTGGCTTTTTTACAAATCGTGTCAAAAGGGAGATCAGCCCATTGTCCTGTGAAAAGTGTTACCGGTCTCATTGTAGTTAAAAGTTTATAAAGTTAAAAGTTTTTAAAGTTAAATCATCCCATCACCAAATCACCATTCCGTTGTACGGAACTCCGCTATCGCTTCGCATCAACAAATCAACAAATCAACGAATCACCACATCATCATATCATCAAATCAAATCTCAGCTGCTACTTTCCTCAAATAGTTAACAGACTCTTTAATATCAGGCATTGGATTTTCCCAGTTGTGCTCATATTCAATAGTCATAACCCCTTTAAACCCTTGCTTTTTGAGTTCTTTAAGTATTGCCGGAATATCGGCTTTTCCAGTACCAATAGGTACAGTGTGTGCTTTCAGATTATTAAACTCGTTCATATCCTTAATATGCAAAGAGATGATATGGCCATTCAGTATGCGATATGCATCTACAGGATCAATTCCTGAACGCATCCAGTGTCCGTTGTCGCAGCAAGCACCAATTAAACTTGATTTTCCGATTATTTTTTGTTCCCACAGCCTCAAATCTTTGCTTTTTGTCGTTACTGTATCATTGGCAATAGCATTTAGCACTGTTTGTGGTTGCCAGTATCGGGTTGGCCGTGCATGGTTGTGGAGGCCGACTTTAATGTTGTATTCCTTTGCTAACTTATCCACTAAAGCAATATCCTTGAAAGGTGGTTCGGTATTGATTGTTTCAACACCCATATATTTAGCAAACTCAAATATTTGCTTCCACTCTTCGGGTGTTTTACCATTAACAACACCATAGGCTATCATTTTTATACCGTAATGGTCAAGTATATCCTTTATCTTTTTCTGTGTTTCTGCATCCGCAGAAAAGTGAGTAGTACCTTCGGCAAGACCTCCAATCTTTTGTCCCGGATAAGCTTCAATATAATTTAACCCAAGTTCTTTAGCAAATTTTACAGCTTCAACAAAAGTGAATCGATTGAAAGACCATGCCTGAACAGCCAGCTTCCATCCGTATTTTTCCAAAGGATCGATATTAGTCATAAGAGGTGTTTTTGTGTCCTGTTCTTTTAATTCGCGTACCCATATGTTACGGTACGATATAGGATTACCATGATCCTGTAGCTTCAAAGGTAATTTGGCAGAATTGTATTTGTATCCAGGTATTCCGATATATTCAGTAGGTCCTTCCAGCTTAACATGGTTTTGTATCAGTATGCCATTATGAATTACAGTAATATAAGCGGGTGATAACAGTATCTTGCTATCAGTAAAGCGGGGCGCAGTGAAGAAGATATCATAAGTCTGCCACTTACCGGGTCCGTAACTGGCATTTGCCATTGGAGCATACTGTTTATATATGCTACCGGCCTGACCATTGTAATATGTTTCGTTGTTGTACGAGTCGAGTATCTGAACTTCGTACAGTCCCATCAGAAATACCCCACTGTTACCTCGTCCTTGTCCGTCACCTTCAACTTTTTTGGGTGTTTTCCACTCTATGTGCAACTGTATGTCACCGAAAGCCTGTTTAGTTTGGACATATCCTGTGTTTTTTACTGTAGTCAGAGTTTTTCCTGCTTTCCATTTTAAAGGTTGATTGTCTTTTACCTGTTCCCATTTATCCGCATCTTTTTTATTTGAATATAAAATGATAGCATCACCAGGTGGATTATTGTATTTACCGGGAGTAACAGTTTCTGGTTTCTGCCTCCAATCTTCAGTGTCCTTAGGTTTAGGTTGTCCTTGAATAAACTGGGATAAGAAGATTATTGTTAGTGATAATAGTAGTTTGTTCATCTGTTTATAGTTTATAAAGTTTATATGTTCCTAGTTCCTAGTTCCCTACTCCCGTTCACCGTATCCTGGTTAAGGCAAACTGTGCCATGTCTGCTGTTTCTTCGTTCTTCAACAACTCTTTTAATACCGGAATACTCTTTTTGCTTCCCATCCAGCTTATTTCTCTGCAAAGGTAGTTTTTACACTCGTTTGTAGCATCATCTGATTGCAATGTTTCCAAAATGCGACTCTCATATTTGCCCAGCTCTTTAGAGTTACCTTTAGCCTCTCTTATTCTGTTGGAAATAAGATAGAGATATTTTTGCGGCTTGTCGTAGTCATATTTCTTAGCTTTCTCGAATAGTTCATCTATAGTGAAAAATTTATAATTGGGCAAAAGAAATGCTGCACCAATACTTGGCAAGTCGGGAGGGAGTTGTTGTTTTACTTCACCGGTAGCAGCCCATTCAGTACCACGTTGAAGTGTTAGAATAAATCCTGCATCTTGTGTTGCATAGTGAACCTTTTCGCCCCCCACATGGCCTATTACGGTATGAAATATTCTGCCTTTACCGTAATTGATTGTCATAAGTATAGGCTCATGTTTTCCTGTTCCCTTTTGCTTTGGATCGGCATACGATGTTGCAAGAATTGTCATGTTCTTTGCAGGTCCGCGAAGGTTGGAATAGAGTTCATCCTGGCTGTGTAACCAACGCTTGGGTAACCCTTTTACTATCGGATGCTCCGGTTCACGTATTTCAATTACAAATTCATGCTGAGGGCCGTGTGAACCGGCTTTCCCTTCAGAGTTATCACGGATCAGTTCATCACGACTGTTATAATAAACATAAGGACCTGATTTTTCGTCACGACCATACCAGCCGCCAAGCCCAATCATTTCATTATACTCCTTCCATTCGGGGAAAGAATTATCGGCAGCGTGATATACGACCACACCACCTCCATTTTTTACATATATTTCAAAACCCTTTTTAGTATCTTCCGGCCATTCATCGCCGTTATAATCTAATACAATGACATCATAAGCCAAAAAGTCCGGAGAGAAACTGCTCATGTCTTCACCTTTAGCAGGACTAATAGAAGTTGTTACTGTGAATGCGTTACTATTTTCAAGTATTTTTTCCAGAATAACATGCGACTCTTCCCAGTTATGATTGTTCTGACCGGTAATGATAAGCGCTTTTATCTTTTTCTCCTGACAGCCTGATAAGACTGAAATGGAAAGTATTGCGACTGTAATAAGTTGAATTATATTTTTCATATGTTTTTTATGTATTTGTGTAATTATTTCTTTTGAGTAACTGAGTAATTGATAATTTGAGTAATTGAAAAGTCTCTTTCTCCTAACACCTTTTACCTAATTCCTAACACTTTTCACCTCACATTCGGCATTTCCCATGGTGAACGGAACGGACGGCTCAATAGTCTGTTTGCATATTCGCTATTAGTGAATTGTTCATTTTTAGCATCCCACTTAAGTTCTTGACCTGTTAACATTGCAATTTCACCAATTAATGCTACGCTAATAGAGTTGTGTGCAACTTCAACAGGAGTAATTGTTTTTTTGCGTGTTTTTACACAGTCGAGGAAGTTTTGCCAGTGATCGGTACTATTATATATTTTTGTTTTTAAATCCTTTTCGGGGACTTTCAGGAACTCCGGTTTTGAAGCCCACAGTCCACTGCGGTTCACATGTATCCAACCTTTTTCACCATACCATACCGGCCCCATACCGTATCTTACAGCACCTATTTGAGGCCATAAACCATGTTTTCGTTTATCCACAAAATATCGTTCATTGGCAATGGTCATTTTAATGCCGTTCTCATATTCAGCTTCCATAACATATTCAACAGGCACATTGTATATTCCTTCAACCGGATAAACACCTTTCCCTTTAATGCTTATTGGTGCAGTCTGGTCGAAATCAAGTCCCCAGTTTGCGATATCTATATGGTGACCTGCCCAGTCAGTGAGTTGTCCACCTGAGTAGTCCTGTATCCAGCGCCAGTGAAAGTGCAACACACCTCTGTAGGGTACTTTAGGAGCAGGACCTAACCATCTGTCCCAGTCTACACCGGCAGGAGGTGTTTTGATTGGAGGTGTCCCTATCGACTGGTTGCCGTTGGGTAATCCTACTTCTACATGCGTTACTTTACCGATAACACCATTTCGTACCAGCTCGGCAGCTCTTTTGAAGTTGCCAACAGAGCGTTGCCAGCTTCCTGTCTGCCAAACAATATTGTTTTTTTCTGCTGCAGTAACAATTGCCCGCGCCTCTTTGATTGTACGTGCCAACGGTTTCTCGCCATATATATCAAGACCTTTGTTTGCGGCAGATACAGCAGCTATTCCGTGCCAGTGATCAGGCAGTGCCAATATTACAGCATCCAACTTCTCATTATCAAGAAAATCCCTGAAGTCACGATATGTGCGGGTATCACTGTTTCCATACTTCGTGTCAACCCTGTTTTTGGTAGATTTTAGATGGCGGTCATCAACATCGCATACCGCAACGATTTGCGTCTCTTTCTTATTCAGAAACTGACCCAAGTTACTGTTTCCCATACCTCCTGCACCTATAAGCCCCATAACAATACGGTCACTTGGAGCAACTGCTCCGTTCCGGCCAAGTACTGATGCCGGTACTACTGTAGGAAAAAGCGATGCCGCCGCAGTTGCAGCAACTCCTTTTTTCAGGAACGATCTTCTTGATAATTTGTTTTTTGACATACTTTAAAGTGTTAATGGATTCAATTGTTATATTGTCAATTCTATTCTGTTATGGTCTGGTATGCAAAGATAACCCTTAATTGTATTTCTCAAATGTTTATACTATGATTTTATTGCTGTTCCGGGAATAGGAACAGTTTCGTATTTCTCCATATTCTTCACATCGCCTGTAGTAATATCTTCAGGGCCTAATTTCAGTTTTGAACTCATTATCTCCTCCCAACTAATACGTTTTCCTGTATAAGCCGATTCCCGTCCCATTATGGCAGTGAGGTTAGACACTGCCGTACGTTCAGCCTCATTTACATAAATATTTGTACGTATTGCTGTAACAAGATGAATATGCTCCTGAATGTAAGGTGTTATTTTCACCTGTTTCATCGGGTTTCCATCTTTATCTTTTGGATATTCATATTGCCATTTAATATTTCCGTCGAGGTCGTAAATAATGCTTTTACAGTTTGTGTATCCTTTAGTACCGATAACTATTTCACCAACACCATTGGCACAATTATCTATCTGACGAGTCATGCTGTGAGAGAAATGACCGTTGCCATAATTAAAGTCAATACTGAAAAAATCATACTGATTACCTGTTACTCTTCTGTGCCGTCCTCCGTATCCAAGTGCTGATTCAGGATGTTTTCCCATAAACCAGTTGATAATATCAATATTGTGAATGTGCGTATCCAGTATATGATCACCACTCAACCATGAAAAATTATTCCAGTTACGCAGCATGTAATCCATGTCTGTCCAGCCCGGCTGACGACGACGAAACCAAACATGCTCCTGATTCCAGTATGCTTTTGCTGCCAAAGGTTCACCAATAGCACCATTGGCAATTCGCTCATATGTTTTAATATAATCATCCTGATGGCGGCGCTGAGTACCGGTAACAACATTCAGACCCAGTGTTTTTGCCGTTCTTGCAGTTGCAATTATCTGGCGAATGCCAACGGGGTCAACGGCAACAGGTTTTTCCATGAATACATGTTTTTTTGCTTCAATGGCTGCCTTAAAGTGTATAGGTCTGAAATAGGGGGGAGTAACCAGCAGAACAACGTCTACATCTGATTCCATGACTTTTTTATACCCGTCAATACCAGCAAAGCACATTTCGTCTTTTACATCAAGTTTATACTTACGAAGACGCTCACGTACTCCTTCCATCTTATCAGGAAAAACATCGGCTAAAGCACCAACTTCGAGATTTGGACCTGCACTAAGAAAATTCAAAAGTGCACCCGTTCCTCTATGTCCGCAACCTATTAACCCGGCTTTCAATTTTTTACCTTTTGGTGCGCGGTTTAAAATGGGTGGTAGCCCTAACTCTTCAGGTGTTTTTTTACTACTGCAAGATGATAATGAGTTAATGGCTATAATCCCCAAACCTCCGGCGATAGCTGTATTCTCAATGAATTTTCTGCGATTTATATTTTTTTTGATACTCATGGCTAATTTAGTTTTTAAAGTAAAAAGTTTTTAAAGTTTTAAGTTTGTCAACTCCACATTTCCTCAATTATTATTCTTGTTTAAAAAATCAGTTTCACACACAACCCTGAAACCTACATGGTTAGCATCTGAATACCACCATTTGCTTTTTGGTATTTGTGGGTCTGTCTTTAACCAGGCTTTTGTCTGGGTGAAATCTCTTGCAGTGCTTCGTAACGCAACAGCATCGCTTCTGAATGAGCCACCTCTAACCACGTGTTCTTTACCTTTTAAAGGTCCTTTAGGGTTTGTTATGCCATCTTTAATAATTGAGTATGAATTAGGAGCATACCAGTCTGAACAAAATTCTGCAACATTACCAACCATATTTTTCAATCCGAATGAGTTTGGCAAAACCTTGTTGGAGAGTTGCGTTTTACCGTTACTGTTCTCTTTATAAATGGCGTATGAATTAATTATGGTTGTATCTGCACCAAACCATTTGTTCCAGAATGTAAAGCCTGAATAATCTTTTGGGCTTCCTTCAAAAAAGTATGGTGTTGAAGTGCCTCCTCTGGCAGCATACTCCCATTCGGCCTCAGTAGGTAGTCGGTAAATTTTACCTGTAACCTCTGAAAGCCATCTGCAGTACTGTGTTGCAGCATAATGCGACATTGTGATGGCCGGTCTCTTACCTTTGCCCCATCCCTGATCAGGTGCTCCCCACGGAGGCGTTGCTCCTGTCATGGCATCTACTTCGGGTTGGTTTTTATCATCTTCTTTACGGCCTTCCGAGGCAGTTTCGTTAAACCATGCAAGAAATTCATTCCACGTTACTTCCATTTCAGCCATAAAGAAAGAATTTACTTTGACTTTTCGCTGAGGTCCTTCATCTTTTTTTCTGAGTGGCTCATCTTTGGGGCTACCCATTGTATATTCACCACCTTTAATAGCTATCATATTAAACGAGACTGAAGATCTTGGGATAGTTTCAGTAAAATTTACGAATTTTGTAACCGTTGTTGGAGAAGTGAAAAGTTCTTTGTTAGATTCTTCAGCTGCAAACTCTATGTTTTGAGCATGTATGTAGTCAGGATCATAATGGCCCGTATGCATATGGCAGTTCAAACATGTCATTTCATCGTCAGACTGTTCGTAATAAATATGAGAGTCTGCACCTTCTGCAGTTAGTCCTACCGGATAGAGATTTACGTGACATTTTTTGCAAGACTCCTCGTAAGTGTACTTGTTAGCTTCTACAACAGTTCTTTTAGCTTCCCATTTATAGTCTGCCGAATCTTTGAAATACATGCCATATAAGTCTTTTGATCCATGTTTTATTTTGGCTGCAATATATCCGTGACCTTTCGGAGGTAAATGGCAATCTACACAGCCTACCACAATGCCGGCATTGTTGTCAACATGTGGAGAAAGCCTCCATGAATCAATAGCATGATCATGAACATGACAGCTTATGCAGTATTCATCGGTTGAAGTGTAACTGACTGTTTTATTGAAAGGATAAATTAAAATGATAGTTACTATTATTCCTGTGAAAAACAATAATAGCCCCTTTCTGTGTTTTAAAGTTTTTTTTGTTCCTGTCATAATATGTAAACTGTATTAATCATTTATTTATTACTCTTGTCGCCTTTCCCAACTTTAGGATCGATAGCCTTCTTTGTTGTTTGAGTGTCTTTTTTCTCTTTAATGTTTTTATTGGTTACCGAGTTATCTTTCTGCGGTTTGAACTCTTTAATATATACATCTTGTTGTGGAAACGGGATAGTAATATTTGCTTTCTTTAATGCATCGAAAACTTCGATAGCTACTTCACTTTTAACTGACAATGAACCATCAAAACTCGGATGCCAGAATACCAGTTTGAAATTTATTGAACTGTCGCCAAATCCCAAAAACCATGCTGAAGGAGCAGGGTCATCCATAACACTATCATGCTTATTAGCACAATCGATTAAAATGCTAAGAACTTGCTTCAGATCAGTACCATATTCAACACCAATTAAAATATCCAGCCTTCTTTTCTGGTCAGAGAGAGTCCAGTTAGTTACTTCTCTTGAGATAAGCATCCCGTTAGGGACAATAACTTCTGAGCCATCGAATGAACGTATTATACTTGATCGGATACCAATGTTCTTTACTTTTCCCCAAAGTTCGCCAACCTGAATGGTGTCACCGGTCTGGATAGGACGTTCGAAAAGAAGTATAAGTCCGGAGATAAAATTATTAATAACATCTTGCAATCCGAAACCAATACCAACACCTAAGGCTCCTAATATTATGGTGAAATTTGAGAGTTCCATCCCTGCTGCGGCAATTGCAATCAGAAAACCAACTGTAAGAATTGTGTACTTGGCTAATATTGAAATTGTTCGTGGAACACCTCTTTTTAATTTGAATTTTTTTAATACATCCTGTTCTAGTACAGAGCTGATAATTTTTGATATAAGGCTGGATAACCAGATTGTTATGAACAGAGTTAAGATATTTCCAATAGTAAAATCATCGATTGCACCAAGGGGTATTGCATAGTCCCATAAGGAAACGAGGAAATCAGCAATGAGTTCATAAATTCCAAATAATGAAAACATCTCTTTGAACAAAATTAATGTCATCATTAATAAAATAAATGAATGTAACCACGATAAAATCTCCTTAGAATTCTTTTTAATTGAATTTATCTGTCTGACGTAATCGCTATATAAAAGTAATTCTGTAAATCCAGCAAGAACTGCAACAGATGCGTAAAAAAGGAAGACTCGGTATATAGACCATATCGTGCTGTCGAAAAGAAATAAGCCTAATGTATAATAACCTATTAAAATTGAAAAAAATGAAATGATTAATAATATTGCGAAACCGTAAAAAAGGAATGACATTATCATTCTGGTAATATCTCTTTTAAATATTTTATTAATAATGCTTTTATGTAAAAACTTTCCAATCCCCCAAACTGTCATTAAAATAGCTCCTAGAATAATTAGATATCCGGTTATTGAATTAAGAATATGCAGACGTAAAAACAGGGTTAACAGATATATAAGACCTAATCCGTATATAAAAAAGTTAAATTCTTTTATTGTAATTACCGGAAGTATTATCATTACAGGAATAAGCAGAAGAAAGTATATAAGTGTTGTGAAAACAGGAGGAGGATCGGTATAAATAAAACTTGCACTTAATAAAAAAATCAATAAAGCACTAATTAAAGGTCTGTGAAGGAATTCGAAAACTATATAAATTAGTTTTGCATCTAAATCTTTGTATTTGGCAGGTTTTATTTTCCTTTTTAGAACATTTAAAAGAACAAAAATAAGCAAGAAGAATATTATATGAATTGTAATGATTATTAAATTATCTGATACATAATTGGATATAGGAGTATAAAAATCTTTTGGTACGTACTTTTTTTGATTATTACTATCGTTGTCTTTTTTGAATAATTTATGAAACAGGGAGGGTTCTTTATTTAAAATAAGTGTTTCCGTTAAACTACTTAATTTAGTCTCTATTGTCTGTATTTGATCATTAATGTAAATTGTGGTGTTTGCGATGGATTCCAATTGCTTGTATACCAAATCATTCTTTTCGTTTAAAGTGCGATTGATACGTTCAATATCTTTCAATAAAGAGTTTACCATTCTTTTTGCATTATTAGGTAGGTCATTACCCTTTGCAGCTTCAAGGCTTTTTTCCCATAATGTTTTTATTGTTTGAAGTGATTCTTTTTGCTCAATAAGTTCATTTTTTATATTGTCAAATGATTGTTGTACATCATATAATTTTGCTTTCTCTTTTTCCCAGTTGTAAAGTTCATTCTGTAATAAATTTAGGTCTTCTAATTCTTCTCCTTTATGGATATGTTTCTGTTTGAACTGTTTAAAATTGAGAAGGAATGTATCTAATTTTATTATTTCTTCTTTTATTATTTTATCAGTAATCAATGATTGTTCAATTGATTTTATTTTATTAGTTGCATCAGGAAGTCTGCTTGTAAGCTCCAGTACAGGGATGAGTTCAATTTTAGCAGGGATGTCTTTTTCGGGAGTATCAGTAGCTGTATTATCTTCTTGTGATAATACTGAAGTATTTATTATGAGGGATACGAATAGAAGAATATATTTTACTATCTGCATGCTATTATAATTATTATGCCTTGATTGAATTACATCGTGAAAATAACTTAATATGTTCATTTGAGCAAATTGAAATGGATGATAAATGTTCAAATGGTATTAATTAATGACTTATTTAAAAAGTTATATATGTTAATTAGTGTGCATTATATCAGATTATTAAATGATTTTAAAAATATATGCTTAATTTCTTCCTGATAAAAGATGGTTTTTACCTATGAAAATGAGTAAATTTGATAATTAGTTTCTAATAATAACATTAAATTTTTAAATAACATAAAAATGAATAAAATAACAAGGCTAGATGCTTTAAAGTATCATGAAATGGGTCGTCCCGGAAAAATTGAAGTTGTTCCTACAAAACCCTATAGTTCACAACGTGACCTTTCGTTGGCGTATACTCCCGGGGTTGCTGAACCTTGTAAAGAGATTGAGAATAATCCGGATGATGCATACCGGTATACCGCTAAAAATAACCTTGTTGCAGTAATGTCAAACGGAACGGCAGTTCTTGGATTGGGTAATATTGGCCCGTTAGCCGGAAAACCGGTAATGGAGGGTAAAGGATTACTGTTTAAAGTGTTTGCTGATGTTGATGTGTTTGACATTGAGGTTGACGAGAATGATACAGAGGCTTTTATAAAGGTTGCAAAGGCTATTGCACCAACATTTGGAGGTATAAATCTTGAGGATATAAAAGCGCCTGAGTGTTTTGAAATAGAAACACGATTGATTAAAGAGTTGGATATCCCTGTATTTCATGACGATCAACATGGTACTGCAATTATCTCTGCAGCAGGTTTGTTGAATGCACTGGAATTAAATGGTAAGAAGATAGAAAATATCAAAGTTGTTGTTAATGGTGCCGGTGCTGCTGCTATTATGTGTTCCAAACTATATATAAGCTTAGGTGTGAAACTTACAAATGTGTTGATGTTAGACAGTAAGGGAGTATTGTCTGATAAAAGAGACGATTTGAATAAGTATAAGCTGGAGTTTGCTCGTAAAACGGATTTTACAACTCTGGATGAGGCTATTAAAGGGGCTGATGTTTTTCTTGGCCTGTCGAAAGCTGATGTAATGACAAAAGAGATGGTGCAGAGTATGGCAAAAGATCCCATTGTTTTTGCTATGGCTAACCCGAATCCTGAAATTGCCTATGATATTGCAGTAGCAGCTCGTACGGATATAATCTTTGCAACGGGAAGATCTGATTATCCAAACCAGATAAATAATGTACTTGGGTTTCCTTATATTTTCAGGGGTGCACTTGATGTACGTGCTACAAAGATTAATGAAGAGATGAAAAGGGCAGCAGTATATGCTTTAGCCGATTTGGCCAAAGAAGATGTGCCTGAGGTGGTAAATGCTGCATATAAAAGTCAGAATCTCGCCTTTGGTCGCAAATATATTATTCCAACTCCTTTAGATCCTCGTTTGATAACTGCAGTTGCGCCAGCAGTGGCAAAAGCAGCTATGGATACTGGCGTTGCACGTGTGACAATAAAGGATTTTGAGGAGTATAAGGTTAAGTTAATGAAAAGAATGGGCTTGTATGATAAGCTGGTTGACGGAATACATCAGAGAGCCAAGATTAATCCTAAACGAATAATATTTGCTGATGCTGATCAATTTAAAGTTTTGAAAGCGGCAGATACAGTCAGGCATGAAGGAATAGCTATTCCAATTCTTCTTGGTAAGAAAACTTCAATTGAAAAGGTTGCCCGGGAGAATAGTGTCCACATAGAAGGAATGACTATTATTGATATTAAACATGAGGAGGAAAATGATAGAAGAATGAGATTTGCGAAGTTGCTTTTTGAAAAGAGACAACGTAAAGGATTGAACTTGATAGAGGCACGTGAGTTAATGAATAATCCTAATTATTTTGGTATAATGATGGTGGAAAGCGGTGAAGCAGATGGCTTTATAGGAGGGTATACCAATAAATATGCCGATACAATCAGACCTGCTCTTCAGATAGTTGGATCAAAAGATACTTTTGATAATATAGCAGGTATGTACATTGTAATGACTAAAAAAGGTCCATTTTTCTTTGCTGATACCACAGTGAATTATAGCCCTACATCACGTACTTTAGTTGATACTGCACTTATGACTGCAGATGTTGTACGTAATTTCAACATGACACCTGTTATGGCAATGGTTTCATATTCAAACTTTGGTTCAACCAAGGAGGGAAGTCCTCGTAAAGTAAGAGAAGCTGTGAATTTTTTGCATGAGAATCATCAAGATTTGCATGTAGATGGTGAAATGCAGGCTAACTATGCATTTAATACTGCACTGCGTGATGAGAAATATCCTTTTTCCAGAATTAAAGGTATGGATGTGAATACCATTATATTTCCTAATCTGAGTTCCGGTAATATCGCATATAAGATGATGAATGAACTTGGTGGTGCTGAAATTATTGGCCCCATTGTGATGGGAATTAAGAAACCAATCAATGTGTTGCAAATGAATTGTTCTGTACGTGAAATTGTAGATATTACTGCTGTAACTGTTATTGATGCACAGGATATATCAAAAAAATGAATCGGATATACCATATAATTATTTTTTATCTGTTGTTATGCATTTTAAAGGCGCAGACATTACCCTTGGGACTACAAACTCATCATCAAGGTATGAAATAAGCCGACCCATTGATTTTCCTGATGAGGATGATCAGGGAAGAGTAATTAATCCTGATAGTAATTCAACCGTTGATTGGTCAAGATGGCGTTTTATCGTTGGTGTCTCAGTTCCTTTTCTTGATGATGTTACCAAAAAGTGGGAAAAGAAGTTTGAAGAGAGAATTGAGAAAAAGAATAAGAATAAGGATAAAGTAAAAGATGAGGATAAATAAAGTTTTCTATCTTTGTTCGATAATGTATATAATTAATTATAATTTTTTTAATATGAAAAATCTATTTGTTTTAATTCTATTGTTTTGTGTCGTATCTGCATATAGTCAGTCAGATACAGGCTGGGAAAATCTGTTTAATGGTAAAAATCTGAAAGGATGGGAGGTTCTTAATGGTAGTGCCAAATATAGTGTTGAAAACGGTGAGATAGTTGGCGTAAGTACGTTAAAAAGTCCAAATACTTTTTTGGCAACTAAAAAACTGTATGGCGATTTTATTCTTGAGTATGAGATGAAGATGGATCGTGGTCTGAATTCAGGTGTGCAAATCAGAAGTGAGAGTTATAAAGAGTATAGTAATGGAAGAGTACACGGATATCAGGTAGAGTGCGACGATTCGGAAAGAAGATGGACTGCTGGTATTTATGATGAGGCACGCAGGGGTTGGCTCTATCCGTTGGAGTATAATCGTCCTTCAAAAAAGTTATTTAAAAATGGTGAATGGAATAAATTCAGAATTGAGGCAGTAGGAAATAAAATAAGAACATGGCTTAATGGTAAACCTGTAGTAAATCTGGTTGATGATATGACTCCGGAAGGGTTTATAGCTCTTCAGGTTCATGGAATAGGAAATAACAAGGCCTTGGCAGGTAAAGCAATTCGTTGGAGAAATATCCGTATTAACCCTAACGCTGCAGAGAGTGATATGCTGGAAATGCCAAAGAGTGTCAGGGAGGTTAGTTATTTAAATAATACTCTTACTGAAGGAGAAAAGAATGAAGGCTGGACCCTTTTGTGGGATGGAAAAACTACTACCGGATGGAGAGGGGTAAAATTGGATGGTTTCCCTGAAAAAGGCTGGCACATTGAAGATGGTATTTTGGTTGTAGAAAAAGCCGAAGGTGAAGAGTCGGGTAACGGGGGTGATATAATTACCGATAAAAAATATTCGGACTTTATTCTTGAAGTAGATTTTAATTTAACTAAAGGTGCTAATAGCGGTATTAAGTATTTTGTTGATCCGGAACTTAATAAAGGAGCTGGTTCGGCTATCGGTTGTGAGTTTCAGATATTAGATGATAAAAATCATCCTGATGCAAAAATGGGTGTTAAAGGAAACAGAACTCTTGCTTCGTTGTATGATCTTATCTCTGCTGATGGGAGTATGTTTGATTCTAATTTGAAAAGAAAACGTTTTAACGGCATTGACTCATGGAACAGAGCAAGAGTTGAAGTGAGGGGCAATAAAGTGAGTCATTTCCTTAATGGTATAAAGGTAATTGAATATGAAAGAAACACCCAAATGTGGGAAGCTTTGGTAGATTACAGTAAATATCAGAAGTGGGAAGATTTCGGTAATGCTAAAGCCGGTCATATCCTACTGCAGGATCATGGCGATGAAGTGCGTTTTAAAAACATTAAAATAAAAGAATTGTAGGTTATGAGAAAAGAGAATTCAAAAAACAGATCAAGAAGAGAATTTCTGAAAAAGACGACTCTGGGTGCTGCCGGAATAACAATTGGTGCTATGGGGTTTTCAGCTAAAAGTTATGCGCGTATAGTAGGAGCAAATAACAGACTTGGAGTTGGTCTTGTAGGTCTTGGAAGACGATATAGCGCATATATCCCTTCAATTGCAAATAAGAGTAATAATGTTGATTTATTGTATCTGTGTGATGTTATGAAAAGTCTGCGTGACAGGGCTGCTGAACGTGTATTAAATAAATTTGATTATAAGCCAAAGCTCGAAGCAGACTTTTTTAAAGTGATAAACGATAAAGATATAGATGCTGTTTTTCTTGCTACACCTGACCACTGGCATACTCCAGGAGCATTGTTAGCTATGGCAAATGGAAAACATGTTTATGTTGAAAAACCCATAAGTCATAATCCGTTTGAAGGAGAGATGTTAGTTGAAGCACAAAAAAAATATGGCAAAGTGGTTCAGATGGGAAACCAGCAACGCTCTTCATTAGAGTCACAAGAGATTATTAAAGCTATTCATGAAGGTGCTATTGGTGATCCATATAAGGCAGTGGCTTTTTATGTAAATAGTAGGGGAAGAACTCCTAATCAGGTGAAACAAGCACCGCCTGAAGGTTTGGATTGGGAGCAGTGGCAAGGACCGGCTATACATCGTGAATATACTCATGATACATGGAACTATAGCTGGCACTGGTACGGCTGGAATTACGGAACTGCAGAAACAGGTAATAATGCTACCCATGAATTAGATATTGCTCGTTGGGCTCTTCAGGTAGATTACCCTGATGAAGTTTATGTTGAAGCGGATAAAAAGCATTTTCTTGATGATGGTTGGGAGATGTATGACTCTATGGATGCAACATTTAAGTTTAAAGGAAATAAAATAATCAAGTGGGATGGTAAGAGTCGGAATGGATACAATACCTATGGATTAGGTCGCGGTACAATTATTTATGGAAGTGAAGGATCTGTAATTATTGACCGGGGCCATTACAAATTATTTGATAGAAAAGGCAAGTTTATTAAGGAAAGTACAGCCGGTACTCAGGAGTCAGGTACTGCTCTTGGTGGAGGAGGAGACCTTTCTACCATGCACACTACAAACTTTTTTGATACAATCAGAGGTAAAGCATCAAAACAGAATTCACCGGTTGATGAAGGAGTGAAAAGTACTCTTCTTTGCCATTTAGCTAACATTGCTTATCGTAGTGATGAACGTCTGAAAATTGACAATACAAATGGTCATATCGTAAATAGTAAAAAAGCTAATAAGCTGTGGAAACGAGAGTACGAAAAAGGTTGGGAGCCTAAAGTGTAATTTGTCATAAATTAACAATTAACAATTAAATCTATGTTAAACATTGCTCTATTTGGTCCTCCGGGCGCAGGAAAAGGAACTCAATCTGAATATTTAATTAAGAAATTCAAACTGTTTTATATTTCAACCGGTGATATCTTAAGAAAAGAGTTAGCTGATGAAACTAAATTAGGACTACAGGCTAAAAGTATTATCGCTCAAGGTGGGTTGGTATCTGATGAGATAATAGTTCAGATAATCGAAAAAACTATACGTTCGCATCCTGACGTAAATGGTTTTCTTTTTGATGGATTCCCACGTACTTTTGTACAGGCATATATCCTGGAGGGCTTGATGATAAAGCTGAACACCAAACTTGATTTGCTGATTAGTATCGAAGTGCCTGAAGAGGAGTCGGTAACGAGATTAGTTGAGCGTGGTAAAGTATCAGGGCGAATGGACGATAATGAAGAGGTTATCCGAAACCGACTTAAAGAGTACAGTAATAAAACTCTGCCTGTATTGAATTTTTTCAAAGAGAGGGGCAACTATAAGTCGATTAATGGGATGCAAAGCATTAAAGATGTTCAATCTGATATCGTACAACTTGTCAATATTGAGCAGAGTAAAAAACTTTTGAATATTGTGATATTCGGCTATCCGGGCTCGGGTAGGGGATCTATAGGGAAAGCGATAGCAAAAAAATATAATTTGGAATTTGTAGCTACAGGTGCCATGCTTGATGCTGAAATACAAAAGGGTACTCCTACGGGAAAAGAGATAAAGGCTCTATATGAAAATGGGCAGTTGGTTCCTGATGAAATAGTTATTCGTTTGATTGAACAAAAAATCGAAAACACAAAACATGGCAAAGGCTTTATTTTTAAAGGATATCCACGTACTCTGGTACAGTCATATATTTTAGACGGGATATTAAAAAAACATGAATCATCAATCAATAAAATTGTAGAGATAGATGTTGATACACTGGAACTAATCAGGCGGTTAGACAAGAGGAGTAAAACAGATGCTTCTATGCCCTATGATTCGAGTACTGAAAGGATTGTGCAACGATTAGAAGAGCACAAAACCAAAACTATCCCGGTAATTGAAAAGTATCAGGAACTGCATGATGTTGCAGCAATAGATGGAATGGCCTCATTTGAAGAAGTACTTGAAAGAGTATCAACTGAAATCGAAAGTAGTTTCAAAAATATAAAATAAACTGATTTTCCTGTACGACCTACGGTGAGGCTCGAAGCCACGCCGTAGGTTTTTAACGCTCAAATGACCTGCGGGACGATTTGAGGTTTTACGACATTCGATCGTCCGAAAAAGGAGGACATCGAATCGTCAAAAACTAAATATAAAATATTTCATGATTTAGGTACTACTATGGGTGTAGTTTGAACTGCACCTATATATATGCAAGGCTGCTTAAATCAACCCTCCAGGAGTTTAAAACTCTTGTAGGGTTTTGGATTAGACCTTTTGAGGATACCCTGACAGCAGTCGGAGACTCTGTCAGCGGTAAACTTGCCTGTAATTTGTTTTTGTTTCGCAAAAGCACCACTGTCAGGGCCCAAGGCCGCTGACAGGGTGATGTGAATTTTAACCCAGGGTATTCCGCCTAAGAAAAGTTCTGAATTTTGGTACTATGTTTTTTACAGGTAAAAAGTAAAATCAATTTTTTATTAAATATTTTTTCATAAATTTGGTTTTGACCTGCCTGTTTTGGAAATAGAATCGATAAACTTTCTTAATTATGGAATAGTTGCCGGCAATGAATAAAATATTATATATAATTGTTTTAGTTGCTTTTGTGAGTTTAAAGGTTATCGGACAGGATAGCACTCAGAAAGTAAATAACCTCCCCAAATTTACAGGTCAGCTATCAACATGGGCACATCTTAATCCTGAAAATCCATACCCTTTATATCTTGGTGGCAGATACATTCCACAACTGAATTATGAGATGCCACTACAAACAGAGCGCTTGATTGATTTCGAAGTTTCTGCAAATTTATTTGGCGACGCCGGTATTCATTTCGTCGATTCGGCTTCAGCTGATGGAAACATTAGTCCTTACCGAATTTGGGGAAGATATTCCACCAAACAGTTTGAAGTTCGTGCCGGATTACAGAAAATAAATTTCGGTTCTGCCAATATGCTTCGCGCCCTTAGATGGTTTGATCAGGTTGACCCTCGCGATCCTCTTCAACTAACAAATGGGGTATGGGCAGGATTAGGAAGATATTATTTCATGAACAATGCCAATTTGTGGCTTTGGGTTTTGTACGGAAATAAGGATACTAAAGGTCTGGAACTTATAGAAACAAATGCTAAAACTCCCGAATTTGGTGGAAGATTTCAAAGCCCCGTTCCTTTGGGAGAACTTGCCATTTCATATCATCACCGGATTGCTGATTCAAGGTACATGAACAGCATAGAGCCTGAATATGGTGAGATTCCGGAAAACAGAATCGGACTGGATGGTAAATGGGATTTGGTTGTAGGACTTTGGTTTGAAGGAGCATGGATTCACAAAAGTAAAAACATAGGACAATTCACTAATCAGGAAACATTTACACTTGGAACGGATTATACTTTTGGTCTTGGCAGTGGCTTAAACATGGTATTGGAACATATGTTTATTGCCAATGATGAGAATGCATTTCAGTTTTCACAAACAACAAATTTTACAGCCCTCTCAGCGACTTATACTTTTGGTATGTTTGACAATATTAACGTAATAATTTATTACGATTGGTTAAATAAATCTGTTTATAATTTTGTAAATTGGTATCGGCAATTCGATAACACCACTTTGTATGTAATGGGATATTGGAATCCGGAAAACAATCAATTACCAACTATGGGAGCCAAAGAAAACCTTTATGGTGGACTTGGTATTCAACTAATGTTCGTGTTTAATCATTAAAAACAGAAGATAATGGCAATAATTGAAATCAACGATTTGGTGAAAAAATATCCTGTAGGCAAGGGTTATTTTACAGCTCTCAACGGAATCGGTTTAAATTTTAACAAGGGTGAATTTGCCGGTTTTGTAGGGCCAAGTGGATCGGGCAAAACCACGTTGCTTAACATTATTGGTTCTCTCGACACACCCACCACCGGAAGTGCCATTATATTAGATAAATCAATTTCTGAACTGTCCCATAAGCAGGCAGCCAAATTGAGGAATATGCACATTGGCTTTATTTTTCAAACCTATAACTTATTGCCTGTTTATACTGTTTTTGAAAATGTAGAGTTTTCTCTATTACTTCAAAAAAAGTCGGCTTCAGAGCGTAAGAAATCAGTAATGGAAGCTTTGGAATGGGTGGGCTTAACAGATAAAGTTAAGTCGAAACCAAATATGCTTTCGGGTGGCGAATGTCAGAGGGTTGCCATTGCAAGGTCAATGGTAAAAAAGCCACAGATTGTTCTGGCCGATGAACCAACAGCAAACCTTGACTCTAAAAATTCACACCATATTCTTCAAACAATGAAGAAGTTAAATGAAGAATTTAATGTAACGTTTCTTTTTGCAACGCATGATGAAAAAGTTATGAAATATTTAAACAGAACAATTTCGCTTGAAGATGGAAAAGTTGTTAGTGATGAAATAAAAACATAATATGATGTTAGCAATAAAATTAGCATTTCGAAATCTCATTGGTGCAGGGCTCAGAACCTGGCTCAATGTAACAGTATTGTCTTTTGCATTTGTTCTTATCATTTTTTACAATGGAATGATTGATGGATGGAACCGACAAGGAATAAAAGATACCATTGATTGGGAAATTGGTCAGGGGCAATTCTGGCATCCTGAATACGATAAGTACGACCCTTACACAATTCAGGATTCGCATGCTTCGTTGTCGAATCAGGTGAAGGCAGAAATAAACAAGGGTAATCTCACACCCATTTTAATTACTCAGGCAACACTTTACCCTGAGGGAAGAGTGCAGGGTGGAATTTTAAAAGGCATCGATCCAAAACAAAATATTTTGTATCTGCCAACAACTGACCTTACAAATATTCAAGATGAATATGCCGCTATTATTGGTAAACGAATGGCTGAGTCAACCAAACTAAAAGTGGGCGACAGGGTTCTTGTGCGTTGGCGTGATAAAAATGGCACTTTCGATGCCAGAGAAATTCTAATAGCTTCCATTTTCAGATGTGACGTTCCTTCGGCTGATAATGGTCAGTTGTATATGTCACTTCCTGTATTACAGGAAATGACAAATATGGAAGGTGAAGCTACACTCCTTGTTACAGGCGAAAATTACAGTGGTGCAGAAATAGAAGGTTGGGATTTTAAGGATTTGGATTTTCTATTGTCAGATCTGAAAAATATCATTCAATCGAAAAAAGCCGGTGGTTTGATTCTGGAAGGCTTATTACTGATTATTGCATTACTGGCAATTTTCGATACCCAGGTTCTTTCGATATTTCGTCGACAAAAAGAGATAGGAACATACATTGCCCTGGGGCTTACCCGCTCTCAGGTTGTAGGTATATTTACCGTTGAAGGAGGTGCACATAGCATCCTTGCTGCCCTTCTGGGAGCAGTTTATGGAATACCTTTATTTATGTGGCTCGATACCGTAGGGATTACTTTTGGTGGTCCGGATATGGGTATTACCGTTGCTGAAACCATTTATCCGTATTACAGTGTCGGACTAATTATCAGTACACTAATTCTTGTTGTGATTTCTGCAACAATAGTAAGTTATATCCCTGCCCGTAAAATTTCAAAAATGAAACCTACAGATGCTTTAAAAGGGAAGTTGCAGTAGGAAGAAGTTTGGAGTACTTAGAGTACTTAGAGTGCCTAGAGTGCCTAAAGTGAACTATAGTTAGATTTAAACAAAACTTAAAGAAAATGGATAATAAAGAATTTAGCAAACAACTTGAAACCAGGACAAAGAAATTTACAATTAGCTAGTGAAACAGTTTATTGGTTAGAAATAATTGATGAATTAAATTGGGTTGATTCAGAAAAAATTAAATCTGCTTTAGCAGAAGCCAATGAACTACTAGCTATTTTCACTTCAATAGGGAAAACGTTAAAACTTTAGGCACTCTAAGTACTCTAAACTCCAGGCACTTCAATGTACAAAATACATTAATAGAAAACATATAAAAATGATAAAATTTATATTTAAAGGAATATTAAGGGATAAAAGCCGTAGCCTACTGCCGGTAATAGTTATCTCAATTGGTGTGTTTCTTACTGTGTTTATGAGTGGCTGGATGAAAGGTATTTTTACCGACATGATTGACATGAGTGCGAAATTCCAAACCGGGCATGTTAAGATAATGACTCGCTCTTATGCCGAAAACCAAAATCAATTGCCAAACGATTTGGCTTTATTGAACGTAGAAGAACTTCTTACAAATCTAAATTCTCATTATCCTGATATGGAATGGGTTAAGCGTATCAATTTTGGCGGATTGCTTGATGTGCCGGATGAGAATGGAGAAACCCGTGCACAAGGGCCCGCAGCAGGGAGAGCTGTTGATTTGCTTTCGCCAAACTCTACCGAGGCCGGGAGAATGAACATTAGCAATTCTATTGTTAAAGGATCGCTTCCAAACAAACAAGGAGAGGCTCTTATTAGTAATGAATTTGCTGAAAAGTTTGGGGTGGAAACAGGTGATGATATTACCATTTTTGGTTCAACCATGTACGGTAGCATGATGTTTAAAACCTTTCAGGTTAGTGGTACTATCAGTTTTGGATCTACTGTTCTCGACAGGGGAGCAATTATTATAGATATCTCTGATGCGCAATTAGCCCTTGATATGGAAGATGCTTCAAGCGAAATTTTAGGTTATTTTAAAAAAGGAACTTACGATGATGCGAGAGCTGATTCTGTAAAAACCACATTTAACGCTAAATATAGTAGTGCTGCTGATGAATTTTCACCACAAATGTTTAAGCTCCGTGATCAAAATGGCTTAGATGAAATACTTACTCATTCTGAAAGCATGAGTGGCATTATGGTATTTATATTTATTATGGCAATGTCAATAGTTCTTTGGAATACAGGTCTGTTGGGAGGCCTACGCCGATACAGTGAGTATGGAATTCGTCTGGCTTTGGGAGAGAATAAAGGGCATATTTACAGAACCATAATTTATGAGGCAATTCTTATTGGGCTCATTGGATCAATCGTTGGTACAATTTTCGGACTGGGAGCATGTTATTATCTGCAAGAAAATGGAATTGATTTCAGTTCGATGATGAAAAATGTAAACATGATGATGCCACCGGTTTATCGTGCTGCTGTTTCACCTGAACTATTTTACATTGGCTTTTTCCCCGGATTAATTGCTATGACTCTTGGTAATGCACTGGCCGGATATGCCATTTACAAACGAAAAACAGCACAGTTGTTTAAGGAACTCGAAGTGTGAAGACTTATGGGGTGAAGGTTTGATAAAATTAATTAGGTTAATTTTTAAAATAATCATAATGAAACATTTAATAATTACAGTTTTAGCATTGATTTCAGTTAATATGAATGCTCAAACAGCGGATGAAATTTTAGATAGAGTTGACCTGAACATGTCGGCTGAGAACCGCATTGTTGAATCTTCAATGACGATACATGGAAAACGGAATAGTCGTACAATGACTTCAATCTCTTATTCTGTTGGCGATAAAAAATCGTTTACGGAGTATTTAACTCCCGCTCGTGAAAAAGGAACCAAGATGCTTAAGCTGGAAGATAAACTTTGGATTTACTCTCCATCCACCGACCGTACTATACAAATTTCAGGTCATATGTTACGGCAGTCTGTTATGGGTTCCGACTTTTCGTATGAAGATATGATGGAGGATCGTGAATTGACAGAAGTTTATACCGCAACCAAAGTTGGTGAGGAGGAAATTGATGGCAGAAAGACTTTTGTTTTAGAGCTGATAGCCAAAGTAGATGACGTTTCATACTACTCTCGTAAAGCGTGGATTGACTCCGAATATTTTGTTCCTTTAAAAGAAGAATTATTTGCTAAAAGCGGACAGTTGCTTAAAAGGACTTCTCTTTCAGAAATTACAAAAGTACAGGGAAGGTGGTTTCCCATGAAAATGATTTATAAAGACATGCTAAAAAATGGGAAAGGTACTGAGATGCATATTATCAGCATAAAGTTTAACCAGGAGATCCCGGAGTATATTTTCACCAAGGCTGCTTTAAAGCAATAATGAACTGGGGAAAATAGCCTGATTTAAAAAAGTTAAAGTTAAGTGATCAAATAGAAAAACGCTTCAGGGAGTTTAATAATATTCATAATAAAAAGAACCCCAATAATCAACAAATCCTGTTTGAAAAATTTGGTAATCCATTTTGGTACTATGTTTTTTACAGGTAAAAAGTAAAATGAGTTGAATGTGGCTTTTCATTTCAATTCACTCACCAAGCAAGTATTACAATGCCGTAAATAATTATCCGAAACAACGTTGAAGGATAGAATTGTTTTAATTCTTAACGCAACGCACTGAGAAACCTTCCGATTTATAGTACCAATTGGGTTCAGCCTTAGCGTCATCATATTTAAGATAACGATGCCATGCGAACGGATCACCTCGCTGGGTAGTACTCCACCAGCTGCAATATTTGCTTAAGCTATAGAAACCGCCATTGTGCTTGGAGCGTTGTCCACTTGGAAGAGCATAAAAGCCACTTTTATTGGTTGCTCCGGTGTTGGGAGTTTCCCAATGTGTTGTTCCGGTCTCCTTTAGTTTGCCACCGGCTACATCTGAGCCGCCCAGATGATCAGTTAGTTCCGTCCACTCTGCATCGCTTGGTAAGTGCCAACCATTAGGGCAAACGCCTTGTACGCCACTTGGGTTGGCATCACTGCTACTTGTGCCGTTCATGGCTGCCGCCCAGGTATATAAAACTCCGTATTGGCTGTTTTCATCGTTATTGTAATAACAGCACCCTTTGTCAGTATCGTTATCGCCTAAGGCAATCCAGTCATCATTGTCGGTTACAAGAGTTATGGGTGTACCATCAGCATATTTGGTTGAAGCGATATTCTCGGCCATCCAGTATTGGTCTCCTATTTTAACTATGGCGTAACTGTTCTCATTCCCGTCTGTACATTCAACCATATCAGCTGTTAATGTTGTTGATTCACTTGGAGATTCATTGATAATAGTTGTATAGTCACCGCTTGTAATGGTATATGAAATAATATCATCAGTAGAATAATTCAGTACATAATCGGCAACGGCTCTTTTAAGAACTGTTCCTGTTATTTGTTCTGCTACCAGTACTGCACCCATATATTCAATTTGACTAACACCTGTTTCATTCTGCATAATCTTTATGCTTTGAGTTTCATTTGGTGTAATCATACTCAAAATGTAAATTCCTCTGTAACCTGCTGATATTTGAAACAGGTGGTCACCTGCATATAATAATTTCTCAAATTGAGTTATTCCTTTCCCATTGACACTGGTAATCTTTATTAGTACTTTTTGTTCTTTTTTATTTCGATAATAGAGTTGAGTGATGGAGTTAAAGGGATTTGGAACAGCTTTGAGACTATTATTCAATAATATCTCATCTATATTAGAGGTGACTGAGTGTAATACTAAAGTTGCATCTCCCGGGAGGGTGACTGACTCATCGGTTGTTAAATTCTTCGCAACTACTTCGTCTATAGTTGTTGCTGCGCCTTGTGCCGAGAAAGTGATGTTAATATCCTGCGCCTGAGTATACACTAACCACCAAGCCATCATCACTAAAAAAAGTATTTGTTTTTTCATAATGGATGAAATTTAATAGGTTAAATAATTTCAATTATTGTTAGAATGCATGAAAACCTAAGATACGAAGAACATTGGATGATGTCAATAGATATTGTAAGATTAAGAGTTTGCACATAGAGCTAAACCTTCACCATGTGCTAAGCTTCCCAATGTGCAGATAAACTAATTTGGTATTAATACCGAATCGCATCAAATACTATACTAAACAGATGTTGTTTCGCCGTTTTCAGTAATAGTTAAAGTTTCGCCTTCAGTACTCCAGGCGAAATCGCCTGACTCTGTTTCAGTTTCTCCATCAAATGTTACTGTAAGTGTCATTTCTCCTGTGTTGTCTGAATTAAAAGTAAACCAAGTTTATATTTGCCCAATCTTAAATAGGTCAGAAACTGAGCAGTATAAACATCATTAAAATCTTCAACCGTTTTAATTTCGTAACTAATCTAAGTTGCTCAAAGTAGACACAGAGTTACTCATAGATAAATTAAAATCCTAAGCACTTCAAAACCTGTCCGGCTTTTTATTGACGGATAATATTTAGCCGAGAAAAGAGTTGAATTAAACTACAATGGCCAGGTTTGAGTTAGATTATAAATTGTCATGAAAAATTGAATAAACATGAAAATATGTCATAAAGTATTGAAATTCAGATGACAAAGTGTCTTTGTGTTGTGTGTTTCTATATATGGTAAGGTGTTTGAAGGTGGAATGATACGGAGCGATAGCGAAGTCCCGAGTAGCGGGATGTTGATGCGGAGCGATAGCGAAGTCCCGAGTATCGGGATGATGGTGTGATGAATCGAGGAATTGAGTAACCAAAAACCTGTCAGTGTCTGCAAGACCTGTCAGCGTTTGTAATACCTGAATTTAGGATATGAGAAACGATAATTTTATACTACTGAAGGTTTCGTTCGAAGCTAATCCTTCGGTTTAATAGTACATTTATCTTTTAATGATTTGGTTTAATTAATGTTTCATTTTAACTATCCATTGTGGCTTTTTTTGCCGCTTCTCTTTTTTGTTGTGCTTTTTTACGTCCTATGGGGATTGTGGCTCTGATAAAGAATCCGCTGTTTTTTGTGTTTGACCGATTCTTATATACGTTTGTAAGACCGTAAAAATATTGAATGCCAAAAGTCAAGCCTGCACCTTTTCTAAATTTGTATCCTGTACCACACACAACACCTGCTTCAAACCAGTTAGTCAGGCTGTTATTGTACTCTTTTATTATAGATTCACGTTCTTTTGTTACTTCTACAAATTCTACAAAAGATTTATAAGTCAACCCTAATTGAGGCCCAGCCTCAAAGTATATGTTGTTTTTCAAGTATTTGCGTATTAATATGGGTACTATAAATGTATAAAGTTTTTGACTGTAGATTCCATCTACAGGTGTGCCATCTGTCTCTAAATATAATGTTGCTCCTAAATCCGCAAGGTCTTTTTCTGTTAAGTGATTTGCTCCCAGATTTGATTTAACATGTACTCCGGAATAGATATTAAAATTCGCTTTAGTTTTAAAATCAAAATAGAAACCAAGATACCAGTCATTAAGGTATTTCTTCGAGTCCATATTTGAGATTTTTGTAAAACTACCACCACCGTCAAGTCCAAACTCGATTTCGTCAGAATTTAATTTATCACCAAAAATTAATGTTAGTAATATTTGTGATTGTGCCTGATAAGTAAATGCTGTGATTATTATAATGATAAATAACTTTTTCATAAATTTAGTATTATATTTAACTTTAAATATACGAAAAACTTTTTATCGTTTACTATGAAGCATACTGTTGTTTTTGTCTTACTATTTTTTATTGGGTGTAAATCTGATAATAATAAATCGATACAACTGTTAACTGTTGCTGAAAAATCGGATTGTAAATCAACTTAATAATATGTTGATGTAATGTCATTTTAAAATTGCTGACGCAGGAAAAAAGAATAATGCTCGTCTTATTAAATGAAGTGCGAAATAAATGAATGATCAAATATTAATAGAGGAGCTAAAACAGGGGAGCGCAAAAGCATTTGAAACTTTTGTGTTTTCATATCAGGCATTGGTGTATAATACCTGTTACTCATTCCTCAATCATCGTGAAGATGCAGAGGATGTAGCCCAGGATGTTTTTATTGATGCATACAGGTCGCTTAATACTTTTCGGGGAGATGCTTCTTTATCGACATGGCTTTACCGATTATCTATGAACAAGTCGCTTGATTTTATACGGGCAAAAAAAAGACAAAAGAGAGGAAGCGGGTTGTTAAGTTTTCTTGACAATGATGAGATGTCCAGGCTGAATGTTAAGGATACAAAGCAACCTCATACAGAAATGGAAGATGAGGAGAAAAGGCAGATTTTGCATGCGGCAATTGACAAGCTGCCTGAAAGGCAAAAAAAAGCAATTATTCTTTCAAGATTTGAGGAGTTAACTCAGGAGCAAGTTGCTGAAGTGATGGGTGCTACGGTGTCGTCAGTTGAGTCGCTATTGGTAAGAGCAAAAAAGAAGTTGAAAGAATTGTTGACAGACTATTTCTACTGAGAAAGTAACAATTAAACGCAGGAAAAATATAATAATGGAGTCAAATATAGTAGAAAGGAAAACAGATGAAACGAATAGATGATAACATAAAAAAGCAGGTTGATGCCATATTGGAGTATTCTGAAAATATTACCAGGGTTGTACCGCCAGAGTCATTTGCAGGAAAAGTAATGGAGCGTTTCGAAAAGGAAGTAGACAAGGGACGAACAGTGACAATGAATTTCTTGCCATATATTCGTATAGCTGCATCACTTATTGTTTTTGCTGTAATCGGTAATTTGCTAATCCTTATTAACACTTTTAATCAACCTGACAGTAACAATGATATGCTTAGCGAGTTCTCTTCGGAATATAATATTGACCAAGAGGATCAGTGGTGGGCAAACCTGGCTTCCGGAACATATTATGATTTTTCTGAAAACAACAAGAATAAATAAAAAGAAATGGATAAAAAATGTAAAATATGTTGGTTGTTATTAATTCTGTTTTTAGTGCTGAATATTGTTTTTATCGGTATTTGGATCAATAGAACGAATGTAACTTCTAATCAGATGTTGAAAGGGAATCAGTTTGGAGAAAAGAGTACTAAACATCAAAAGAAATACAGGAATTTTCTTGTTAAGAAATTGAATTTGGATTCTATACAGACTGAGATGTATAAAGACCTTAAATGCAAACATGTAGAAGATATGAAAGAAACCGGAAAACAAATTGACAGTTTAAGGGTTTTGCTTGGTGATGAGGTGTTTTCTGAAAATCAGGATTCAGCAAGATTAGAAGAACTAATAAAAGAAATTACAACACAAAAGATGATTTTTGAATGGAAGAATATAAACCATTTGAAGGATGTGAAGTCTATAATGAATGAAGAGCAGAGAGTTGTTTTTGATGAACTTCATAAAAAGATGATGAGTAAGATGAAACATGGTAATGGCCCTCCGTTTAGAGGTGAAGGAAGAAGCCGGAATCAGTAATCAGTAATCAGTAATCAGTAATCAGTAATCAGTATCACTACTAAACATCGCGAGGTTTAGTTTAAAGAAATTAAATGTAAAATCATAAAAAATTATTATCATGAAAAAGTTAAAGTATTTACCAATTGTAATGTTATTTGGCCTGATGTTATTTTTAACATCGGCAACAGTTCCGGAAGCCGGGACAAACAATTTTGATGGAAGAAACAAAAGAGCTCAATTTCATCGGGGTATGCACAAAGGTATGCAACATGGGATGATGTTTAACAATTTATCCGATGAACAAAAGGAACAGATTAAGCAACTGCGTGTTGAACAGATGAAAAAAACATTACCTGTAAGAAATGAGTTGAATGAGAAAAGGGCTCGTTTGCGAACATTGACAACCGGTGATAATATCAACATTAATGATGCTGGAAAGGTATTGGCAGAAATAGAGGAGCTAAAGACCGAACAGGCAAAACAAAATGTTAGAATCGGAGTTGAGATACGTAAGATCCTTAATGATGAGCAACGCGTAATGTTTGATGCACACCGTGGCATGGGTAAAAGAGCAAGAGGTCAAAGTAGTTTCCATAAAGGTAACTCTAAGGTTGGCAAGACGCAAAGAAAATCAGGGCAGATACATGGCAGACCATGTATGCAACCAATGCAGGGAAGGATGCCACAAGCAGGAATGAAACAAGGACAAGGGATGAAAGGTAAACCCGGAAGAATGAAATCTTATCATGGAAATAGATCAGGAACACCAATGACAGGAATGATCGGTTTTACTACTGAGCAAGAGGAGCAGCTAAAATCTTTCAAATTAGAGCAGATGAAAGCAATGACTCAATATCGCAACAGCCTTGGTGAATACAAAGCAAGTTTGAAGACAATTACTTCTGTTGATGATGTAAAACTGAAAGATGTTGATAAACTGTTAGATGAGATGGGTAAGATTAAACTTGAAATGGCCAAAAACAAGTTGTCACATCAGCAGGTTATTCGAGCTATGCTGACAGATGAACAAAAAGTTATGTTTGATATGCGCCATTCTCATGGAGTTCGGAGTAAAAGAAGGTTTTAAGTGAAATTTAATTTAGGAGGTTATTATTTAACCTCCTAAATTTTACTATTTTTATATTTTTTAAAGAAGAATATCTTTTATCATTAACAAAAACTAATAAAATCTTGGAAATTCAAATTGAAAATCTTGAAAAAGAGTATAAGAATCATTTCAAGGCACTTGAAAATGTAAACCTTACCATTAATGATGGCATATTTGGTCTTCTCGGTCCAAATGGTGCAGGAAAATCTACATTGATGCGTATTCTTGTAACTCTATTAAAACCAACTTCCGGAAAAATTATTGTAAATGGAAGAGAGCTGTCAGAGAGCCGAAAAGAGGTTAGGTCAATACTCGGTTATCTGCCCCAGGACTTTCGTTTTTTTGTGAAACTGAGAACCTGGGAGTTTCTTGATTATGCTGCCTCCCTGGCAGGTATCAAAAACAAGAAAGAGAGATTAGCTGCCGTTGATGAGATGTTGGAGCAGGTAGGCCTTTTTGATGTTAGAAATCGGTTTGCCAATAAACTGTCGGGTGGAATGAAACGCCGCTTAGGTATTGCTCAGGCTTTGATAGGAGATCCTAAAATTATTATTGTTGATGAGCCTACTACAGGGCTCGATCCGGAAGAGAGAATCAGGTTCAGAAATATTCTTTCAAACCTTAGTCAGAAAGAGGTGATTGTTATTTTGTCAACTCATATAGTAGGAGATATTTCATCAACTTGCAGTAAGATGGCTTTACTGAATGAGGGAAGTGTTCATTTTGAAGGTGTCCCTGAAGATTTCGTGAAGCTAGCAGATGGTTATGTTTTTCGTACACATGTGCTATTTGACGAAATGAAAAACTTAAATGAAAGATATCCGGTAGTATCATCAATTCCGGGTGATTCAGGGTATGAGGTTGAATTTGTAGCTGATAAACTTGACGGTTTCTCAGGCGAAATAATTTCACCAAACCTTGAACATGCTTATGTCTATTTTATGGAATATTTGGCTAAATCAGGAGAAAGTTTGTCAAGTTGAAAGTTGAAAGTCTGTCAAGTTCCGGGTTTCGAGTTCAAGAAACAAGGAACAAGGAACAATAAACCCTTTAACCATAGAATTTATGAATATATTTTTTAAGATCAAGACGGTGGCTCGCTATGAGTCCAAAACCTTACTTCGAAGTTGGTTCTTTCGTATTTTTTCAGCTATTGCATTGATATTTATCGTATTCTTTAACCTTTTTGCTTTTGGAATATTGGGGCCAAATGGAATGCCAGGCAGATTGATCCCCGGAACACTTCCATACCTGAATATGTTCTTTCTGAATATTGCACAGGCTATAATTGCAGTATTTCTATCTGCTGATTTCCTTGGAAGGGATAAAAAACTCGATACCACCGAAGCTTTTTATATAAGAGATATTTCCAATTTTGCTTATGTTGCCGGAAAAACTTTCGGTATTTTAAAGGTGTTTTTTATTCTCAATATAATAGTTCTTGTTATTGGTGCTGTCGTTACATTAATTAGCAATGACCTGAGTTTTAATCTGTATGCATTTATACTCTATCCGCTTCTTATTTCTGTTCCTACACTGATATTTGTTCTTGGTTTATCATTCTTTGTGATGTTACTTGTACGTAATCAGGCAGTTACATTTGTTTTGTTGCTTGGTTACATTGCAGTGGCTCTTTTTTATCTGAACTTTAAACTTTATGGGACATGGGATTTCATTAGTTTTTTCATGCCTTTGGCTTATTCTGATTTCTCAGGATTCTTTGAATTTGATTCAATTTTATTGTTACGTGGTGCTTATCTGATTGCCGGACTCTTTTTTATTAGTGTCACAATAGCCATGTTACCACGTTTGCCTCAGGGTAAGCAGTTTAAATTATGGGTTTATACAATAAGTTTAGTTTTACTTATTGTTTCTTCTTCTCTTTTTGGAGTCTACTTAAATAAGCACATGGTACAGGAAGCCCGGCTAAACAAAGTGAGAGAGTTGAATAAGAGCCTTGTAGAGAGTAATTACAGTATTCAGGCTTATGATATTGACCTTAAACACAATGGTAATAAGATTTCTTGTACAACTATTTTAACGATTGATAAGGATAATGATGCCGGAACAGGAGACCTAGTTTTGGCTTTAAATCCCGGACTAAAAATTACATCTTTAAAGGTAAATGGTAAGCAAGTTGATTTTAAACGTGATATGCACCTTGTTGCTGTTTCTTCCACGGTATTGGGAAATGAACAACCTTTAGAGGTAGAATTAGATTATTCAGGGAAGGTAGATAATTCAGTTCTTTTTCCTGATGTATCCGATGATGCACATAGGGCTTTAAATAGACAGGGTCCGGGTGTTTATGGGAAGATGTATTCATTAGTTGCTCCCAATTACGTATTGCTTACCAGGGAAGCTAACTGGTATCCTTTTGTGGCTTCCAAACAATACTGGACCAAATACCGGTTTTCAGACTTCCGCTTAAAAGTAAAAACCAAAGAGGGGTTAACAGCAATATCACAGGGTAGAGATGAAGAACCTGCACCCGGAGAATTTTCTTTTACTCCAGAAACAAAACTCAATGCAATGAGTCTTACTATCGGTAATTATGTGGTTAAAAAAACTGTTATCGATTCGGTTGAAATGCGTATTTATCAACATCCTGACCACACAGTTTATCTTACTGCATTTGATTCTATTCAGGATACAATATCCTATCTGATTAAGGATGTAAAGGGTGATTATGAGCGCAAGTTAGGTGTTAAATATCCTTTTAAACGACTATCTGTTGTTGAATCACCCATTCATTTTTTCTCCTACTTACGCACGTTCTCATTGGCAACAGAAAATATTATGCCCGAAATTATATTTTTCCCTGAGGTTGGTGGAGGTGACTGGCGAAACGACTTGAGTATTCAATCCAGAAATATCGATAGAATGACGAGCAGGAGTAATGAAGAGCTATCAGGTGAGGAGAAGCAGGTACGGTTGTTCAAAAGGTTTATTGGAAATAATTTTATTCAACCTACTTCCTTTTTTAGGGGAATCCGTATTACCGGCGGACGCGAAATAGAGGGGTGGGGTAAATATATGGTTTTCCCGATGTTTTATGCATATAGAGATTATATTGACCAGAATGGTTATCCTGTATTAAATATAGCTATGGAGAATTATCTGTTTAACAGACAAAAAGCCGCTGCACGAGGATCTTTTTCCGGACTGAATGCAAATGACAGGGTTATTTTGTCGCTTAAAGATAAGAGTTTGAAAGAGCTGATTGGGGAGAAAGATGAGAGTGAATATGCAAATATTATAGCAGCTAAAGGAACACAACTGTTAAGTACTTTATGTGTAAATTGGGAAAGCATAGATTTCGATGCATTTATTGATACTCTTTTGTTAACAAATGCTTTTAATGACTACTCAATAAACGGATTTGTAGATAATTTGTCAAATAAATCGGGAGAGGATTTTAGTAAGGTTCTTGATGAGTGGATGAACGAAACAAAGGTTGCTGCTTTTATTTATGGTAGCGTTGATGTTTTTAAAATTAAAGATGGTGAAAGGGTTCGCCACTTTATCCGGTTACCTGTTTATAATAGCGGAGAAACTGATGGGATTATTGAGTTTGTGGTTATGGAGGGAGCGAGAGGTAGCAGGGGCGGGCGGTTTCGTTCCATGTCAACGGATTCAGATGATAATAAAATAACTTACCTTATAAAAGCAGGGGAAACAGTTGATATTGGCTTTCTTACCGATCAGGAACCAAGAGGAATATTTATTAATACATTTTTGGCAAAGAATATACCTTCATCAAGTAGGCTCACTGGTTTTAATGTTGTGAAAAAGGAGGGATTTTCTGATTATTTTGAGGGGATAAGACCTTCGGATAGGATAGTTAGTTTTAGTGAACCTTTTGAAATTGTGGTTGATAATGAAGATGAAGGGTGTGAAATTGTTAACTCATCTGAGACTAATAGCATTAAGGATTGGTGGGTAAACAGACAGAATAAAGATAATGATGACATGGAGTATAAGAGTCTCAGGTGGTGGAATCCTCCGGTTAAGTGGGAGTTAACTGCCGGCAGTGACTTTTATGGAAAGTATATAAAATCGGCATACTTTAAAAGAAACGGTAATGGTAACGGAAAAATACGATGGACTGCCGAAATAAAAGAGAGTGGCGATTATGATTGTTATGTTTATATTCCCAATATTCAAATGGGAAGAAGATTCAGACAGCAAAAGAAAAAAGAAGATAAGTATACTTATACTGTTCATCATGATGATGGTGAGGAGGAGATAAGTCTTACCCTGCCGGAAGGTGGTGGTTGGGTTTTATTGGGCGATTTCTATTTTTCAGAAGGTGATGCAATCATTGAACTATCTGATAAAACGGAGTCAGCGTTGATATATGGGGATGCTGTGAAATGGGTGAAAAAATAAGTGGAGTAGGCCCATTACCTTTAAGTTATGCGGATTCACCTCATCCCCAACCCTTCTCCTCACAGGAGAAGGGAGAAACAGGGGGTGAGGTGATACAGAACAAAGGCAAAATGTTAAAAAAAAGATTTATTTATGACTGATTTTAACTTGAAGAAATATCCATTATTGGATTTAAACACACAGGAGGGATGATTAAAATTGTGAAATTCAAAACAAAAGCCATACTGTACAGAATAGCTGTTGTTGCATGTCTGTTGACAGGTAATAGTTTTTATATGTTACAAGCACAACAGTTGCTGACTTTAGAGCAGGCTGTGAATAAAGCTTTGGGTGAAAGCCCTGATATTATCCAGGCACGGTTGTCGCTTGAAAGAAGTGGAGAGAATTTGAATGCTCAGAGAGCCTCTTTAAAATCGAACTTCAGGCTAAATCTCACACCATATTCTTTTACTCGTGACCGGCGTTACAACGAAGATATCGGTAAGTGGATTGATGTTCAAAATACGGTAAGTACCGGTACTTTCAGTGTTGATCAACCTATCATCTGGACTGATGGAGTTATCTCATTAAATAATCGTTTTGGTTGGCAGGATTCTTACAGTTCCCTTTCCGCAAATTCGACGACAACAGGTTTTACCAATAATCTATCATTAAAATTGCAACAACCTATTTTTACCTATAACCGTACAAAACTTGATCTTAAAGAACTGGAACTCTCTTACGAAAATTCACAACTTAACTATGCTTTGCGCGAATTATCAGTAGAGAAACAGATCACACAGTTTTTTTATCAGGTATATCAAACACAGATGAATTTGATAACTTCAAGAGAGGAACATGCTAACAGAAAGCAGAGTTATGAGATTATTAAGAATAAGGTGGATGCGGGATTAGTGGCAAAAGAGGAGTTACTGCAAGCCGAGTTGGATATGTTATCAAGTCAGTCTTCCATGCAAAATAGCGAGGTTGATTTGGAAAATATAAAGGATAATTTTAAACAGGCTCTTGGTATTCCTCTTGAAGAAGAGATAATGGTTATTGCTGATGTTTCGGTTACTCCTATTGATATTGATTTGCAACAGGCAACAAGTTATGCTTTGCAAAATCGTATGGAACTCAGGCAGCGGCAAATAGATATTGAAAGTGGCCAGTTTGATATTATCAAAACAAATGCCATGAATGAGTTTCGTGGAGATATAGGAATTGAAGTTGGTCTGTTTGGGCAGAATGATAATATTGGTAATCTGTACCAGCACCCTACTGACAACCAGTCTGTACAATTCTCACTTGCTATTCCTCTTTGGGACTGGGGGGAGAAGAAAGCCAGATTAAGAGCTGCCGAAGCTTCTTTAAAATCAATGGAGTATAACCTGAAAGATGTAGAGATTAATATCAAGCTAACCATCAGGCAGATATACAGAAACCTCGGAAACCTTCTGACGCAAATAACTATTGCCCGGAAAAATGAAGAGAATGCAAAGCTAACTTATGAAATAAATCTTGAGAAATATCGTAATGGGGATCTTACAAGTATGGATCTTAACCTTCAACAAAATCAGCTTACACAAAAGAAAAACTCATTGATAAATGCATTAATTAATTATAAAATTGAACTCCTGAATATGAAACTTCAAACCCTATATGATTTTGAGAACAAACAACTTATTGTTCCCGGAGTGCTGTAACCTTTAAAAATCTAAATTATTATGAAAAGTTTATTTAAATATCTGTTTTCGCTAAGTCTCTTTTTCTTTATATTCATTGCTTGTAACAATGAAACATCAAGTTTTGATACTGATGTGGCAATTAATGTGTCAGTTGAGGAGATTAAAGCCAAGTCGTTTGAGCAAACGATGATTACCACCGGCATAGTTAATCCCGCTTTGGAGTATTCTGGCAAATCAGAAATTGCCGGTGAGTACTATCTGCAAAAGAATACACTACGGAAGTACAGAATGGGTGATGTGGTGCATAAAGGTGATGTAATTATAAAGATCGAAGATAAAGAGTATGAGAATCAGACTAACATTGAAGGTGCCAAACTTGATTTGGATATATCGGAGATGGAGTATGAAAAACAGCAGGCATTGTACAAAATGGGAGGCGTAACTCTGCGTGAACTTGTAAACTCTGAAAAAGCACTTGTCTCTTCACGTAATGCTTATGAGAATGCAAAGATAAAACTTTCAAAAATGCTGATTACTGCTCCTTTTAGTGGTGTTATTACTGATTTGCCGTATTACTCTAATGGTGTAAGAATAGAGACAGGCCAGCCATTAATAAGTTTCATGGAGTACTCAACTGTTGTTATGGATATGAACTTTCCGGAGAACCTAATGGGAAGTGTGAAAGTAAAACAACCTGCCAGAATAATGAATTACTCTATTCCTGATGATACATTGAAAGGATTTATTTCTGAGTTGTCACCGGCTATTGACGAGGAAACAAGGTCATTCAAAGGAAGGGTAGAGGTTATAAATAGTAATCTGAAATTGCGACCCGGTATGTTTGTTAAAGCTGAGATTGTTGTTGAATCGCTTGATAGTGCTCTTGTGATACCAAAAGATATTATTCTGACAATGGGTAACAGACGTTACGTATTTGTGGCTCAGAAAGAGACAGCCCGTAGAAGATTTGTTTCAACAGGAATAGAGAATAATGGCTTTGTGGAAATAACAAATGGATTGAAATCCGGTGAGAGGTTAATCATAAAAGGTTTTGAAACTTTGCGCGATCGTTCAAAAATTAAAGTTGTTAAATGAAAGCAATTTCCAGATTTTCGGTAAACTACCCGGTTACAGTTACAATGATTGTTCTGGGAGTTATTCTGCTTGGTATCATTTCATTGTCAAGGCTTGGTACCGACTTGTTTCCTGATATACGTAATCCACGTATTTATGTTGAACTGAAATCAGGCGAACGCTCTCCTGAGGAGATTGAAACTCGTTTTGTAGAGCAGGTTGAGGGATTGGCAGTAAGGCAGAGTGGAGTGGTTAACGTAATATCCTTTAGTCGAGTAGGTGTAGCACAAATTACGGTTGAATATACCTGGGAAAAAGATCTTGATGAAGCGTTTTTGGATTTGCAGAAAGCACTTACTCCCATATCGCAAAATCAGGATGTTGATGAACTGAATATCTCAAGATACGACCCTAATGAGAGCCCCGTCATTTTAGCTGCTTTTAGTAATCCGTTGGTCAAAGATATGAATGAGTTGCGTAAGGTGGCTGAAAACTACCTGCGTAATGAATTGATCAGAATTGAAGGTATTGCTGATGTACGCATATCCGGTGAAGAGGAAGCTGAAGTAATGGTGGAAACAGACCCCAATCTTCTGAAAGGATTTAAGCTCACACCTAACGAAGTTGTGAATGTTATTAAAAACTTCAATAGAAATGTATCTGGTGGGTCTATTGAGGAGATGGGTCAGAGATACATCATCAAGGGAGTGAGTGAACTTACTACAATATCCCAACTTGAAAACCTTGTGGTAAAGTTGAATAGTGTTACTGATAACAGTCAGGGTAGTACTGTACAAACAGGAGAAACTGTACCCATTCTGCTTCGTGATATAGCTACTGTTACCGTAAGAAACCGTGAACCCGAAAATATTGTACATTATAACGGTAAACGATGTCTTGGAATTAGTGTATATAAAGAGACTAAATTTAATACCGTTGCAGCTGTAGAGAAACTTAATGAGGCATTTGCAACCATTCAAAAGAGGTTGCCAGGGTACGAGCTGGATATAATTAATAATCAGGGAGTATTTATTGAAAGTGCGATTGGTGAGGTCAAGGACAGTGCTCTGATAGGTATTATCTTTGCTGTTTTTGTACTGTTTCTCTTTTTACGCAAGGTGGGTGTTACTCTGGTTGTGAGTCTGGCTATTCCGATATCTGTTATTGCCACTTTTAATCTTATGTACTTTAACGGATTAACACTAAATGTAATGACGCTTGGTGGATTGGCACTTGGTGCAGGTATGTTGGTGGATAACGCCATTGTAGTGGTTGAAAATATTTTTCGAAAACGCGAGGAGGGGCTATCCATAAAAGATGCTGCAATAGAAGGTACTGCTGAAGTAGGAGGTGCTCTCACTGCTTCTACCTTAACTACCATTGTTGTTTTTCTTCCCATTGTGTATCTGCAAGGTGCATCAGGTGCCCTTTTTAAAGATCAGGCATGGACAGTGGCATTCTCCTTGTTGTCATCGCTTGTTGTTGCACTACTGGTTATACCCCTGCTCAGTAAACTTTTGCTTCCAAAAAAAGTAGAAGAACAAACCCTGATAAAAAAGGAACGTACGCGGTATGGGAAAGTACTGGCAAAGATACTCAATATGAAAGGTGTTATTTTGAGTGGAGCAGCAGTACTGGTTTTATTGGCAGCGTTTCTGGTGCCGTTCATCGGGAGTGAGTTTTTGCCTGAAACACAATCGAGGGAAGTACGAATTAGTGCCGAACTGCCTGCAGGAACAGCTCTTGAAAGAACATCCCATGTTCTTAATCAGATGGAGGAGATGGTTGTTCAGCTATTTGGTGAAAACTTGAAATGGGTTTATACTCATGCAGGTGAAGATACAGGTAGTGATGCAGCTTCAACTTCTGCCCAGGGAAATAACACAGGATTTATAAAGATTGCTCTTAATGATGATGTAAATATAAGCTACTCGAAACTTGTCTCTTTGCTGAACGGACTTTTTGAGGATATACCCGGACTAGAGGTACGGTTTATTCAGGATGAATCGGTGTTACAGAGTATTTTCGGATCAGAAGAGGCTCCTCTCGTTGTGGAGGTGATAGGTGATAATATAGATTACCTGGCTGATGTTTCTGCCGATGTAGCATCAATAATGCGTGATAGTGAAGGAGTTTATAATGTGAAGAGCTCTTTTGAAGACGGTGCACCTGAAGTGAATCTGAAAATAGACAGACTAAAAGCCGGAATATTCAATCTTGATGTTAATAGTATTATTCAGCAAGTGGCTGGTTATCTTAGTGGTGAGGATGGTGGAAGAATGGATCTTAAAGGTGAGTTGACAGATATTACCCTTGAAATGCCGGATATACAGTTGAATGAGTTAAAAAATCTGGCAATTACAGGAAATAATAAAACATACCTTCTTTCCGAACTGGCAGACATTGAAATTGGCACTGCTCCCAGGGAAATTATAAGAAATAATCAGAATCGCATTGTCCGGGTAAGTGCTATGGTTACCGATGAAAAACCCTTTGACCATCTGGTAAATGAGCTTAAAACTAAATTTTCGGATGTCTCTCTTCCGGCTGATACAGAAATAAAAATAACAGGTGAAGAACAAAAAAGGGAAGAGGCGTTTGGCAGTTTAAAGTTTGCATTGCTGTTGTCTATAATACTTGTTTACATGGTGATGGCTTCTCAGTTTGAATCGTTAATTCATCCGTTCACAATTCTTCTGACTATTCCACTGGCCGGTGTGGGTGCTGTGCTTGCATTTTTCATTCTTGGAAAAACATTCAATATTATGGCTTTTATCGGCATTGTGATGCTTGCCGGTATAGCGGTCAATGACTCAATAATTCTGGTTGATGCCATTAATCGTTACAAACGATTGGGGCATGACCTTAAAGAGGCGATTATACGTGCCGGTGAACAGCGCCTGAGGCCAATATTGATGACTAGTTCTACAACCATACTTGCATTGTTACCATTAACAATTGGTTTTGGCGATAGTGCAGCTTTAAGGGAGCCAATGGCTATTGCAGTTATTGGAGGCTTGATAACATCAACCCTGCTTACACTTGTGGTCATACCATGTGTCTATTACGTGTTTGATAGTTTTGTTGATAGGGTGAGAGGGACAAGGTGATAGGTACAAGGTGAAAGGGATAAGGTACAAGGTGCAAGGTGATAGTTTAATTGTGAACATAAAGGTTCTGCAAAGGGTGATTTGAGGATGCGGAGCGATAGTGAAGTCTCGAGTAGCGGGATGGTGATGTTAGATGAGAAGGTATGAGGGGAAATAAAAGAAACCAAAAGTTAAAAGTCCCATAGGGACGAAATATTAGTAACCCCGGGTTTTAACCCGGGGATAAGGAACAAGAGGCCTCACCCCCAACCCCTCTCCAAAATGGAGAGGGGAGAGTAATGGTGGCGATAAATAGAAGGTAAAAAGTCCCATAGGGACGAAATATTAGTAACCCCGGGTTTTAACCCGGGGATTAAAAACAAGAACACACCGTTTTGGCGCGAATTTTTGCTTCTGCAAAAATCATGACAAAACAACAATGAATAGGACATCGAAAATTTGAATTATAAAACCTTCTCCCATTTGGGGGAATTGAAGGGGGCTTATGGATATTATCATAAATAGAAAGGTTCTGATAAGTATGCTGTTCATCGCGCTGACGATGTTAGGGGTTATCTCCTATCAGCGTCTGGCTTTTGAACTGCTACCCAACACGGAATATCCAATGTTATTTGTGCAGATAGCGGAACCTACCAAAGCAGACCCCAAATATCTTGAGCAGGAAGGCATAATCCCTCTTGAAAGCGTTATCAGCAGGCTCGAAGGAGTAGAAAAAATTGAGAGTCGTATCAATCCCGGACGTGGGATGATAATGGTTTATCTCAATATGGATGTTGATGTGAAGTTCAGCTATCTGAAACTTGTTGAAGAGATTAATGGTGCAAAGGCTTTACTCCCTGAGGACTTTACTACTATGGTATTTAAAGCTGACCTGGAGCAGATGAATAACCGTTTTATGAGTATTCAGGTGCGTGGTAGTGGAGGTGTCGACCGTGTGCGTAATGTTGTGGAACAGGAGCTGAAAAGCAGGTTTGAGAGTATTGATGGTATTGCAGGTGTTGAGATATATGGTGGCCGACAGAAAACTGTAGAAATCTCCATTTCTGAAGATGCTCTGAAAAGCTATGGCTTAACAATGGGCAGTATCAGGCAGAAAATAAGCGGTGGTCAGAATCAGAAGGTTTTTGTTGGGGAGGTCGTAAATGGTTTAACACGCTATTATGTTGCTGCCGAAGCTGATTATAACCGTATTAGTGATGTTGAAAATATTGTTGTTGATGCCGATGGCCCTGTTTTACTAAAAGATATAGCTAAGATAAAATTTGGGGTTAAAGAACAGGACTCATATAGTAGGGTAAACGGTAAGGAAGCTGTTACCATTGCAATTTCAAAAGACGCACAGGTAAACCTGATTGATCTGTCACACAAAACCCTTGCCGAGATAGATAAGATTAACGAAGATTATGCCGGAAGAGACATAGAGGTAGTGGTAGAGTCGAACACGGCAGAGACGATGGAAGATAACCTCGATCAGATTATTTTTCTGGCTTTGATGGGAGGCTTGCTGGCACTATTTATTCTATGGATATTTCTGAAAAACATACCTCTTGTATCCGTGGTGATGCTATCGGTACCAATATCTGTTTACGGTGCATTTAACTTCTTCTATGCATACGGTATCTCCATAAATGTATTTACCCTCGTTGGTCTGGCACTGGCAATAGGTATGCTTATTGATAATAGCGTGGTGGTGATGGAAAATATTTATCGTGTGGCATCATTGGGCAGGTACAACAGTAGTGAGAGTGTAATACGTGGAACGAAGGAGGTTTGGCGTTCGGTAATTGCAGCAACCCTGACCACTATCTCTGTTTTTCTGCCTTTTGCTTTTTCAACAAATATGGTTTTTCGTGAAGTAGCACGTCATATAAGTGTGTCAATAATATCAACACTTATAGTGTCACTTCTGGTGGCTCTGATGCTGGTTCCAATGCTGACACATCTGTTTTTATCAAAGGTGCTGAAGCAGAGGGTTCATGCTCTTGAGAAGCTTTCGTTACATAACAGACTGGTTCAGTACTACTATCTTCTGCTAAAGGCAGCTCTTCGCAGGCCGGCAGTAACTATAATGGGTTCACTTATTCTTTTCTTTGCTGTGCTGCTGATTAGTGTAGGTCTTAGTTTTACACGGCAACAGGAGACTGACACTACCAGTTTTACTGTTACTGTTGAGATGCCGATAGGTTCAACCCTCGATAAAACCGATATAATCGTACGTACTCTCGAATCACGACTTGAGGAACTTGAAGAAAAAAAGGATGTAATAAGTCAGGTGTATGAGGAGAATGCTCAGTTGTCCATTAATCTGGAAGATGAATACAGAGATATTGGCGACCGGAATATAGATGAGATAAAAAAAGATATACAAAAAAGGATAAGCAATATTCAGGGTGCTACAATATCTTTAGATCAGCAGACTTCTATGGGTGGAGGAGGTCGCGGTTTTGGGTCAAATCCGGGTATGAGCATGTTGGGTATGTTAGGAATAGGGCAACAGGAGGAGCAGGTTGTGATAAAAGGTGAAGATTATGACAAGATGCTGCTTGTGGCAAGCGATATTAAAGATTACCTTGAAGAGAACATAGAAAATCTTCAACGTGCCAGAGTCTCTTCATCAATGGCTAGACCTGAGATACACCTGAATACAGATAATTATCTTATGGGTATATATGGTATCACTCCAAACGTAATAGTTAGTGAGCTTACCTCTTTTAAACCTGAAGTATCGTCAGGAGGGTTGTTAAGAGTTGATAATGAGGAGTACGATATTATATTGAAAACAGATGTTCCGGAAGAGGAGGAGGAGACTTCCAAAACAATGGATGACCTTAAAGAGTTGAATATACGAGGTACAGGTGGAGCTCTTTTCCCTCTGCGCGATTTCTCCGATATCATCTATTCTTATGGAAGATCAGAAATATTAAGGGTTAATCAGCAAAAACAGATTGAAGTGAACTATCGTTTTTCCGATGAGGTTAACAATACAAAATCACTGCTTGAAGAGGCACGTCAACAGGTTGATGAGCTGGTGGAGTCTATTCCTGTTCCGTCCAATATTTCGGTTAAGGTAATACACGAGGAGGATGAGTTTGGTGAGTTTAAACTGTTGGCCGGTATTGGTTTGATACTCATATTCATGATACTTGCATCGGTGTTTGAATCTTTTATGGCTCCGGTAGTAATGATGTTTTCAGTTCCTCTTGCCGCTATAGGATCTATGCTGGCACTTGTTTTCACGGGTAATAGTTTATTGAATCTTAATACTTTTATTGGTTTTCTCATACTTCTTGGGGTAGTAGTAAACAATGGGATATTGCTAATTGATTATTCGCGACAACTGCGTCGGAATGGTATGGGACATGCCCGATCATTAATTGAAGCCGGTATTTCTCGATTGAGACCTGTTACTATTACTGCTGCTACTACTATCATTGCCATGATGCCACTTGCTATGGCTCGCGATGAATATGCAGGCTCACTTGGGGCACCATTTGCAATAACCGTTGTGGGAGGTTTGAGTTTCAGTACACTGCTTACTCTTGTGTTTATTCCTACATTTAGTTTTGGTTTTGAAAATGCCCTCAACTGGATACGTTCATTGGCTGTTAAATTTAAACTTCTGATATATTCACTTTGGGCTTTAGGTTTATGGTGGGTAATAATGGTGTCCGATTATACTTTTGCTTTTCAACTGTTGGTTATTGTTTTGATAATTGCCGGTGTCCCGGCTATTCTCTATTTTATACTTACCAGCCTGAAAACAGCGCAAAGTGAACTGATAAAAGAGGATGAACCGATAATAATTACAATTCGTAGTCTTGTGAAAATATATGGTCGCAGCAATCGTTTTGTCAGGGAGTGGAAAAGTAGGGAGGTTATGTACCGTCAACGACTGAAAGAGAACAGAACTACTACCAGAAAGATTCTTGAAGGGTTTATTTGGCAAATACCTCTTATCGGTTTCTTTATATATTTTACATGGTGGTATCTTGATGATGGCACTGCGCGTTTCTTTTTTGTTTTGCTCAATTACTTTATCCTTCAGTGGTTCTTGGGGTACATTTCAGGCATTAATTTCGTTAGGGAGAGTGTTATTTTGAAGATACGCAAAATTGTTAAGTGGGGATATCCACTGCTTGTTACTGTTCTGTTTTTCATGTCGTGGTCAGCAGAGACAGGTGCTGTAATTTTCGGATTAATATGGTATTTGATATTGCTTTTGACGATAACAGGCAGGCGTTTAGCAGAAAAAAATGTGAATATCGAACGTGTCACCGGCCGGTTTGCCGGAATTAAAAGGTGGTACTTCAGGTTAGTTCGTTCCATACCGGGAATAGGGAAGGAGAAAGTTCCTTTCAAAGCTCTTAAAAGTGTTTCACTTGAGATCAATACGGGTATGATAGGATTGCTTGGTCCTAACGGAGCAGGTAAAACTACATTGATGCGTATTGTGTGTGGTATTCTGGAACCGAGTTACGGTAAGGTATTTATTAATGGTTTTGACTCTGCTAAAAAGCGGGAAGAGTTACAGGGGCTTATCGGTTATCTGCCGCAGGAGTTTGGTACTTATGAGAATATGACGGCCTGGGAGTTTCTCGATTATCAGTCGATACTGCGTAATATGCTGGATGTTGAGAAGAGGCATGAACGAATTGAATATGTTTTGAAATCAGTTCACATGTGGGAGCGTAAGGATGACAAAATAGGATCGTTTTCAGGTGGAATGAAACAGCGGATAGGTATTGCCATGATACTGCTTCATTTACCTCGTATTCTCGTTGTTGATGAACCTACAGCTGGCCTTGACCCGCGTGAACGTATCCGTTTCAGAAACCTTCTTGTGGAACTTAGTCGTGAACGTGTTGTACTGTTCTCAACGCATATTATTGAGGATATTTCAAGTTCATGTAATCAGGTGGCAGTAATAAACAAAGGTGAACTTAAATATTGGGGATTCCCTTCGGAGATGGTTACAATAGCTGATGACAAAGTGTGGCAGCTTGAGGTTGATGTAAAGGATTTTGAAAAATATAACAGGGAGCTTTCGATAGTTCACCATATGCGTTCTGGCGATAAGATAAAGCTGCGTTGCTTGTCGGAGGAAAAACCGCATGACGAGGCAGTAATTGCTAAGCCGTTGCTCGAAGATGCATATATATGGTTGCTGCGTAGTAATGGGGGATAGGAGTAATTAATTAACACAGAGACACAGAGGCACAGAGTTTTTTTTAGGAGTTGTTACAAACCTGACAGCGTCTGCAAGACCTGTCAGTGTTTAAGATAAATCGAAGGTTTTAACCCGGGGATAAGGGACAAGAGGCCTCACCCCCAACCCCTCTCCAAAATGGAGAGGGGAGAGTAATGGTGGCGATAAATAGAAGGTAAAAAGTCCCATAGGGACGAAATATTAATAACCCCGGGTTTTAACCCGGGGATTAAAGAACGAGAACACACCGTTTTGGCAGGATTTTTTGCTAATGCAAAAATCATGACAAAACAATAGCATAATAAATCAAGACATGGCTATAATAAAAACATACAAAACCTCATTGTTTTCAACTATTATTAGCTTAATGCGCTATAATTTGAAAGTGGTATTTGGTAACAGGTTTGTCTATTTTCTGGGGGCATCGGTACTGTTTTACCTGCTTATTACAGCACTTAACTTTTTCTCGGATGATCCGGAAACTATCGAAGGAGTCTATTATCAGCTGATGTTTCCTTCTCTTCTGATAATATTCTTCCCTACTGTTTACGGTATTCAGAACGATGAGGATGCCAGAATTCTGGAGATAATATTCGGGATACCCAACTATCGTTATAAAGTATGGCTGGTTAGGTTGTTCATGATTCTGGTTATGGCTTTCGGATATCTTTTGGTTATATCATTGTTTAGTAACTTAATATTGCTAAATGTGCCAATACTGAAAATGACTTTGCGTTTAATGGTTCCTATTACTTTTTTTAGTATGATGGGTTTTTTCTTCTCCACTTTGGTGAAAAACGGTAACGGAACAGCTGTTGTTATGGTTATTTTGGGATTGATAGCCTGGATGCTTGCTCCTGAAATGTTGGCATCCAGTAAATGGAACGTCTTCCTTAATCCGTTTCAACTGCCAAAAGGTATGAGCGAACAGGTTTATCAGAATGTAGTGGAGAGTAATCATATTATTTTTCTTATCGCTTCTTTAGTAGCCATTCTGTGGGGACTGATAAATCTGCAAAACAGGGAGAAGTTTGTGTAGGGGTTATACTTGTGCATATCTAAAACAAGAAATCTCATGATCATTTATTATCCCGACAGATTGCATATAAGCATAAATAATAGTTGAGCCCACAAAATTCATTCCCCGCTTTTTCAAATCTTTTGAGATTTTGTCTGAAAGTTCCGTGTTTGCAGGTAAATCCGATAATGACTTAAAATTGTTTTGGATTGGTTGGTGGTTTACAAAATTCCAAATATACTTACAAAAACTACCGAATTCTGTTTGAATTCTCAAATACACTTTTGCATTTCGAATTGCTGATTTAATTTTCAACCTATTACGAATAATACCCTTATTTTGCAAAAGTTCTTCTTGTTTTTGACCATCATATTTTGCAACTATCCTTGGATCAAAATTATCAAATGCTTTTCTATAATTTTCTCTTTTTTTTAAAACTGTTTCCCAAGCCAGCCCAGCTTGAGCACCTTCAAGAATTAGCATCTCAAAAAGTTTTTGTTCATTGTATACAGGCACTCCCCACTCTTCATCATGATATTGCATGTATAATTCATTTTCTGTATTGACCCAACCACATCTTTTTACAATACTTCCCATATCGCATATTTCATATTTCTTTGTACTACACAAATGCATAAATAAGAAAGCCCCCTAATGCCATTGCGAATAATCCTGCTATTCGACCATATGGTTTTAATAACGAAAATGCCCAAGACATTAGTTTTAGAAAGCTTTGCCGACCAATAATACTAAGAGTTACCGCAGCAGCTATTGATAGCCACCCTATTATTTCAATTGTGGTGGGATATTTTGATTCGTCAGCATATTGAATTAGTAAAATACCAATTACCACCCTCATGCCAATCGCAAGAAACTGAAGCGATACCTTTTCCATATTATTTCGCAATAAACCAAAAATAATTTCAGGATTTACAACGATAACTGCTCCTCCCAGAAATAACATGAGGCCAAAAAATATGATAATATAAGTCATAGCTCTTTTTTTAATTGTCTATTATGTAAGCCTGTCAATATTAATAATGCTGATACAGATCCAATTAATGCCATTGCCATATCAGTTTGTGTGTCCCACACATATCCCTGAGTGCCTAAAAATGCTTCTGCTGACTCACCTGATAAAACAGCTACAAACCATTCGATTAATTCATAGAATGCACTAATAGCAAGGCAGACGGAAACCACCAGGAAATTAAGCCATTTTTTTGAATTTAGAACTTTTTTCCTTATCAAAATTTCTCTTGTAATTAAGGCAGGAACAAATCCTTGCATAAAGTGCCCAACTTTAACGTAGTTATTTCTTTCAAACCCTAATATGGGTTTTAAATAATCAAACAATGGGACCTCGGCATATGTGTAGTGGCCACCAACCATAAGGACAATGCAATGTAAAAGGATAAGTACGTATAAGATGTTTGTTAACCTAAATTTGTTGTAAGTGACCGCAAGTATGGCAAAACCGATTATAGCAGGTGCCACTTCAAGTGCCCAGGTAAAATATTCTTTAGGCCCAATTCCCGACCAAATCAACACTAAAGTAAAAATTGCAATCCAAATAGTTTTCATTGATTTCTTATTTCTCATACAAACATAATATTGGAGCTGCCACCGAACGAAGCGAGCATACAAAAATATCGAGTGTTTTTGCGATCAGACAGAGCGATTTGTTAGAACTACTATTTATACCTGCGTTAAAAGCACTACATAATTTTTGCCCTGTTTTTTTGCGCATTTAGGACATGTTGTATAATAAAAATATTGCATCTTAGTTTCTTTGCCTTTTGATTTTACATACTGTTCCATCTCTTTTATCCATTTACCCATATTCTTATAATTGCCCTCAAACACTTTGCTTAAAAATGTTCCTGAAATAGATGTCATTTTTCCGTTTTTGACATCTCCCGATACATCTACAAATACATTTGTTCCCCAAAGGGAATCTTCATCTGCAAGAACAATATTGTCTTGGCATTTAACATTTGATGACTCAATTTTACTCACGACTCTTTTCATAACCTTACCGAAATTCAACGGGATATGAAAGAAGCTGCGAACACGATCAGTTACAAATTTCTTGTTTTTCCACGTGATTTCTTTTTCATTCCATGGTTCAGGATCGAATTTTGGACAACAATCATTTTCTTTGTTCATTTTTTTCCCTCCTGTTTTATTTGGCGTTAGTTCTTTTTCAATATTACTGTCTTGTTAAAAAGCACGTTAGGTCCTTCAATATATGGTATCAGTATTTTCCGAGGGTTTTGTAACCATCTTCGAATTGTACTATCAAGACTGCCTGCTCTTTCAACCGGGCATACACGATTGTTACTTTTGTTCACTATATCTTTCTCCTTTTAAGAGTTAACATTTTTTTGTCTGTTATTTTTTCGACTTAATATATACAAGTTTAATATTCGCTCTTTCTGTTATACGTTCATCTATCTCAAAACTATCTTTAAGGGATTTAATTAAAGGAGTAAGCTTCTGATAACCAAAATTCCTTGGGTCGAAGTCCGGCTTTTTCTTTATTAAAAGGTTGCCAACATCGCCTAAAAATGCCCATCCATCTTCATCTGCAATATCATCCACGGTTGATGATATTAATGAAATTGTTTCTGAGTCAATTTTAGGCGGTACATTTTGCTCTACATTTTTAGTCTTCGATGATGTAAATGTTTTAGAAGTTTCAGATAAATTTGAACTTTTCAATATTTCAAGATATATGAACTTATCACATGCAACTATAAATGGATTGGGTGTTTTTCTTTCACCAAAACCAAACACTTTCATTCCTGATTCTCTTAATCTAATAGCAAGTCTGGTAAAATCACTATCACTTGAAATAATGCAAAATCCATCAACTTTGCCTGTATATAAGATATCCATAGCATCAATAATCATTGCAGAATCGGTGGAGTTTTTACCTGAAGTATAACCATATTGTTGAATTGGAGTTATGGCGTTTTCTAGAAGTACACTTTTCCATTTTGATAAATTAGGCTTTGTCCAATCACCATAGATCCTTTTAAATGTTGGCACACCATATTTTGCAATCTCTTCCATCATTCCTTTTACATTCCCACTTGGGACATTGTCAGCATCTATGATAACTGCTAGTTTTAAGTCCTTTCTTGTTTCCATAAATTAGTTCTTGTTTGAATGGTTAATGTCTTCAAAAATAGTAGGATAAAAAGTAAATATAAGCATATTATCCGGTATCCAAAAAAAGTATGTGGTACAATAATTTAATTCTTGAGGGGTAACCTAATTGCTCTCAATCACATTTCCTTTTTCACGATACAGTTTAACCGGCCCGTCAAGAAGAACCGCAATTACTGTCATTTTTTTGTCAAGTACATAATCCGGTACATCTATGTAGGCAATTCCCGGAACGCTGCTCCAGTAGAGTTTACCTTTCACATCATGGTTTAACTTTGTTCCTTTACCAACAACCCATATTCGGTTGATTTTGTTTTTCAGGCCTTTTATTACGAGAGGGCCATTTGGTTTTCCATCAACAAAAAGATAAAGTATATCCTTATTTTTTGAAAGTGCAGTAGGACCATTGTAATGACCCGGTACTATGCCTTCATGAAAATCATTAACAGCTATGATATGTTTTTGTTTCCACTCTGCATCATCATAAAGAGGTTTTACTTCAATGTCGAAAAATGATTTCTCCGGTTTTTTAATTGCAACCTCTTTTTTTAAATCCAATGCTAAAACTGTTATGGCAGGGTCAAGGTCTTTTGCCGGAAGAGTGATTTTAAGTATATCATCTTTTTGAACAAAACTCAGTGTTTTTTCAGTTCCAAGCAGGCGGATATTTTTCACCTGTGTTTCAAGTCCCGTGACGTTAATTGTTGTGTTTGTTTGCTTAGTAATATAAAGGTATAGTGTCTCTTTATTTTTTGATAAAGCTGAAGGGCTGTAGTAATTCTCTTGCGGAATACCGGCTTCTGTTCCATAAATAGCTTCGGAATGCTTGCTCGTCCATCTGCCAAATTCTTTTAATATTTCAATCTGTTTATTAGGTATTGTTCCATCTTCTTTTGGTCCAATATCCATTAACAGGTTACCACCCATACTAATGCAATCGGCAAAAATACGAAGCATCTGGTATGGGGTTTTGTAATTATGGTCGTTACGCTGATAACCCCACGAATCATTCATTGTCATGCATAGTTCCCAGTATGGGTTGTTAGGTTTTGTGATTGGGGCTCCCTGTTCAGGAGTTTCATAATCACCATAACCCTGCAAGCGGCTGTTCAGAATGACTTTAGGATTATAGTCAAAAAGCATGTCACGAAGTTTTTTTGCTTTCCACTCTTCAGCAGAGTGTTCCCAATCACCGTCGAACCAATACAAGTCAGGGTTAAACCATTGACTCAACTCTTCCATCTGAGTTTGATAGAACTTTACAAAGCAGTTCCATCGTTCAGTGTCATTTTTGTACCTTTTCTCGTTACGTGTAAATCCCGGATAATCGGGGTGTGACCAATCAATTAAAGAGTAGTAGATGCCAACTTTCAGGTTATTCTCTCTCAGATGTTTTACAAAAGGAGCAACAATATCTTTTTTTGCAGGCGAGTTATTAACAACATCCAGATGGTCAGTTTTAGTTTTCCAAAGAGCTACCCCATCATGATGTTTGGAAGTAAGAACGGCATATTTAGCACCACTCTCTTTGAATAGTTTAGCCCATTCTTCAGCATTGTATTTTGATGCTGTGAATCCGTCAAGCTGTTTCATATAATCATCGTAATTGATATATCCGTTATGAAAGGACCATGACTCATCAATCCCGTAAACAGAGTAGATTCCGTAATGGATGAAGATTCCCAGTTTGGCATCTTTAAACCATTCCATACGGCGGGCTTTCTTCCTTTCTGATTCCTGTGCATTCATTAAGAACAGAGGAATGAAAATAAGTATTAAAATTAAATATAGTTTTGTTTTCATGTTGGTTGTTGTGTTAATGTGATGATGTTCGATATTTATCCTTTTGTTACTTCAATAGCTACTTTGCAATTTAAGATTTAAAAATCAATCTTACAAGTATGTATCCACTCTATAAACTCTTGTTTCGTCATAGCAAACGAAGTGAAGCAATCTCATACTTATGTAAATAAAGCGATTAGACTGCTTCGATTCCTCGCAGTGACGCCGCTTTGGACTTTTCGGAGTGGACACAAGTATGTTTTAAAAGGTTATTGTGGCTAATTCTTTTTTGATTTCCACAGTTTACCTGAATTATCCACATGCCACAAATATTTACTGTCTTTGCGATGAGCAGTGGCTTCATACAATGATTTTGTTGTTTGTATGGATTTGATATATTTCAAAGACTCTATATCTAGTCCTACATTTTTCAGTTTGCTGAGTTTCGTAGCCCATTTACCGGTTGATTGAATATATGTTCGCTGAGCATAATAAACATTCATTAACTCCCATCTTACTTTCTCATCTTTCTTAGAATCGAACGCTACCTTTTTTGTTCCTGGCTTTTTTTCCGAAAATTGAATGTAGCCCCATGTTTCGGGCTGGTGCATACTGATAACACCTTGCGGTGACCAAACCCAGTTGTTTTCGTGATATGGTTTTTCCGTTTTTGAATTTGTAGATTTTTTATATTTACCATCAATCACTGTTGTTTGCCATTCAACTCTGCTGAAATTAATTCGCCATTGTACTTTATCGGCAGCCTTTGGTCCACTGTTGTATTCGTTTAATACGTTCATTGGAAACGCTATCTCTATAGTCCATTTTTCATCTATATCAGAGGGATCATTTAATGTGCCATGAATCTTAACCGCTGATTGCAATCCTTTTATGTCCCAGTTGATTATTGGAGGTCCGCCATCACGGTATGGTTTTATCATCAGGAGATCCCATACAGTGTTAAAGGCATTTACTTCATATTCGTAATATCCGTGATTGTCTCCATCAGGGTCAATGAATACTTCAAAATCGTTATCGTAAAATATTACTGCATCTCTTTCGGTAAGATTTGCCCATATATGAGGCTCTTTTAGTTCAGCATAAATGTACAAATAATCATCGTTCCACAACATCTTAACGTGTGTATCATATTTAGGTTTTTTATCACCTTCGATATCAATGAACTTTCTTGAAAAAGGAGCTTCCTGCCACTCTATTTCATTGGCAATACCGTCGATGGTTAGATTGTTGGGAGTTTTATAAACAACATATGTCTCAGGTGAAAACTTAAGTTTTTTCATCTGAGTAAATTCAATCTTGTCGTCAGAGTCTTTCTTATCCTTCTTCTCCTTTTTTTTCTCTGATTCACAGGAAATAAGCATCAGAGATACAAAAATTAAAAATTGAAAGTATTTCATATGATATAAATTATTAAATATTCAATTAACAATAATCAATTCTATAGTGTTGTCTTCCAGTCTTCGGCAATGGTAATTCTTTTGTTTTCACCTGGAGGTTTAACCCATACTTCAAGCTTTAGCCCTCCAGCCAATTGGCAATAGTGCAGTTTAACAGGGTGTAGTCCTTTTTTAAGAAATATCATTCCTTTTTTCCAGCGTGCCGCATGACCGCCCTTATTATCAACTACCAGCCTGTCATGAATAAACATCTGATCGCCATCATCTGATAATGTATAGAAAGTGTATGCTCCGTCTTTTGTGGCATTAAAATATCCTTTAAAAACCAATCCGAAATATTCCTTATCACCATATTCTCCTAAACCAATAGTCTTTTCAATTGAAGTACCTGCCGGCTTAACATCTCCCGGAATTAAAGAAACGCTAGCAAATCGCTTTTTATAAACGGTTCTGGCAATTCCTGTGATAGTATTTTCTACATTTACCGGTTCTGCAGGTATCTGTTTGTCGAATTTAGATTCATATATTTCACTAAAAACATTATTGCGATAGGCTTTGATTCTTAAAATACAGCTTTTGTTAATAATAACAGGTTTGGTATATTCGTTTGATGTTGGTGTAGGTGCTGTGCCGTCAGTTGTGTAATACACTTTCATATCGGTTAACGGTATCTGAATATTCAAAGTGGCAGTATCAGTAAAGACTACTATCTCTTCAATTCCCAGAAGAGAGGGAAGGTGATAAAACAGGTTTTGAGCGTCAAAACGGTCAAATTGGCTAACTATTTTTTTATTAAAAGAGTCGATGTCTTTGGCTTCCTTATCTGTCCATCCGGTTTCGGCAAGTGCCAACATGCGAGGCAGAGCTTGATAGTAGAGTCTTTTAGTGTTGGGTATTCTTTCAGACCACAGGTTAGCCTGAACACCAATTATACTTTTGGTCATTTCCTGAGTGAATGATTCGGGAACAGGCTCATAATTATATACTTTTGATGTTGGTGTGGATTTATATGAGAAATCAAAATAGTACTCAAAGTCGGGGGTTATAATCAGGTTATTGCCATTTTTTGCAGCTACCTCTCTTGTTTTAGGAGCCCAGTTACGCCACCACATCATTGCAACATCCTTTGTGAGTCCTCCTTCTGCAATCTCATCCCAACCCATTAGTTTCTTACCTTTACTCTTCAGAAATTTTTCGATATGCTTATTAAAATGGGTTTGTAGCTCATGTTCGTTTTTCAGATGTTCTTTACTTATCACAGCCTGACATTTGGGGCACTTTTTCCATGAACTGATGTTCACTTCGTCACCGCCAATGTGAATGTATTCACCGGGAAAGAGGTCTGCTACTTCAGATAGTATATTTTCTATGAAAGTGTATGTAGTTTCTTTGCCTAGGCATGCAGGGGTTGAGAAGTGTGTTCCCCATCCGGTCTTACCTGTACATGAGAGGAACGGGTAATTTTCAATTGCTGCCATAAAATGTCCCGGAATATCAATTTCCGGAACAATAGTGATCTGTTTATTAGCAGCGTACTTTATGATATCACGCATCTGCTCTTTTGTGTAAAAGCCACCATACATCTTCTCACCGTTAACAGTTTTATACCTGTCTTTGGGAATTTCAAATGTTGGGTCTTCCTTAGCGTTTCTTATACAGAGTGAGTCTTGGTTGTTATGTTTACGCCAGGCTCCATTTTCTGTTAGGAGTGGATATTTATTTATTTCAATACGCCAGCCCTGATCATCGGTAAGGTGAATGTGTAGCCTGTTTATTTTGTATTGAGAGATAACATCAATGAACTGTTTTAACTCTGCCACGGTAAAAAAATGGCGACTGACATCGATATGCATTCCACGATAGCTAAATCTTGGTTTATCTTTAATATGAAGAGCAGGTAATAAAATATCAGAGCTGTTATTGTATGGCAATAGCTGCTTCAAACTTTGAAAAGCATAATAACATCCACTTGTGGAGGAGGTTTTAATGGTAATCAAATCAGAATTTATAATCAACTCATAGCCCTCCTCAGATAGTTCTTTAGAAGAAATGACTTTGATTATATTGTTATTCGCATTTTGAGGAGATAATGAAGGTGTGTGAATGTTCATAACCTTTATCTCTTCAAGAAATGTATTTACCGTTTCTGAATACTTTGCCGGAGCTGTAATTGCATCGATGGTGTTCCAGTTAATACTACCCCCAGTAATTTGAATAGTTTGTGGCTGAGGTATAATACTAACTTGTCTTATATTAGATTGTTTGCACCCGATTATAATGACTAAAAATAACAGGAGATATAAAAGCTGCTTCATTGTATTAATTGTTTTTTTACAAAAGTACAACGATACAGCCTTTTAGATGGATATAGTATGTTCGGAAAAGGTGTAAAGATGTTCGTATTATTATTACAGGAAGCCCGAAGTGGGACGTCCTTTGTGTTTTATGTTTAACCCTATTATACAAAATTTTACTTCGAGCCTCAGTTATTTTGGTAAGCTTTTTTGAACCTTTTTGAAAAATTTTATAATTGGTGTAGATCGATGCGATAATTCTACTTAGTGTCTGCAAGAGAACTATTAAATTTAGAGGTTTGCGTCATTGCGAACGAGGTACGAGTGAAGCAATCTATAGAATATCAATAGATTGCTTCGTCCTATCGTCCTCGCAATGACGATCTGTGTTATGTTTTCTTGCAGAAACTACTTAAGAACTGAAAATTATTGCTTTTGCACCCAATAATGATCGATACTATATTTACCTGCTCCACGAGAAAATAGCAAGAAAAGCATTAAAAGATAATACAATGGAATTTCAAAACCGTTTGATGATGCTTCGAAACCATTTCCAAGGTGAACGGTCGTAATGGCCACAATCATTGTTATCATTGCAGGTACAGTAATAAACCTGATAAATAGACCCAGAGGCAATAAAATCACTATAGCTACTTCTGTTGATGCAGCAAGGTAAGCATTCAAAGTTGGCAAAGGAAAATTCATCGATGCAAACCATTCTGCTATGCCATTAATGTTTCTCCATTTCATTAATGCAGGTCCGAAGAATCCATAAGCCAGAACCAGTCGTATAGCAAGAAGAGCGTAATCTTCAGTTTTGGTTCCAATCATCTCTATTTTTTTATAAAGTGTTTTCATGATTAAAAATTTAGTTTGAAAGTTTATTAAGTTTATCAAGTTAAAAGCTCTGTATTAGTAGCAGTTAGTTATTCATATTTGATTTCATCACCAGAGTCTAAACTCTTATTGAAAATCCAAGTATTACAGTTTTAGTTAATAAGTTTTTAATAAATGGTTTTAGGTGGGTTAGGAGTGAGGCTTCATTGTCTATTCCGAATGCGGTGTTAATCATAGGTATTAAGTTGCTTAATGAAAGAGGCGAGTCTGTTAATCGTTCAATAATAAATAGATGCAAGAGTGATAATTGCATAAAATGTACAGTGTTGGTTTCGTAATTACGATATATTATGACATACCACTCTCCTTTGTTTTTTGTTGCCTCATCAGCATGGTGAATATGTATGGGATAAACAAGTTCTATCAATCTGAAGTGAGGATTCAAAATAAGTTTATCATTTAATATATTTCCCTTTGTACTGTATTGAGGCACATTAATATCAGGCATCGTGTGAATCTCAATTTCCAGCCATTCAAAATATAACAGATCATTTAATGCCTCTTTGTTAAACTTAACAGAGTAGTTCTGTTGTTTTACAAAAGAATAAAACTCAGATGGCAGTTTCCATACCTGGGGTGTTTTTGCTGGATGCTTTGCCAGAAAATCAGAAATAAGCATATCCCATTCGTCAGAGTTCAGCCATTCTTTAGTGATAGGGAATGCTATTAACATGGTATCGTCAACGATGTTGTATATCAACCTGCGATAGTGGTGTATTCTGTTTTCTGTAATATCGGGTATGTTTTCTTCAATACCCGTTTTGCAATACTTTGCAACTTTGTTCTGGATATCTATGGTTTCGTTTAAAAGCATTTTGCTACCTCCCAGTGTTTTGTGGTTATCTTTTTTAATTTTTTCATTTCAGATATCAGCTCCTCAGTTTCCGGAATGTTGAAGTCTCTTTCTAAAAGAACCGGCACTGGATTGATTTTTGATACGGTGTAGTCAAACAGTTCATACACAGGATCAATAATAGCCTCACCATGTGTGTCGATAATCATATCCGGAGCAACTTTAGTATGACCTGCCATGTGAATGTAGGCTACCTTGTCCAGAGGCATTGCATCAACAAAAGCTTTAGTGTCGTAGTTATGATTAAATGCATTAACATACACATTGTTCACATCCAATAACATTAGGCAACCTGATTCACTTACAATACTGTTTATGAACTCATGTTCGCTCATTTGTGCTGCTACCGGTGTATAGTATGATACATTTTCAATGATTAGTGGTCTTTCCAGGAAATCCTGAACTTGTTTAATTCTTTTCACAACATGCTTTACGGCGTCTTCGCGGAAAGGAATAGGCAGCAGGTCGTATAGGTGTGCATTTTCTGCTTTTGTGTATGAAAGGTGTTCTGAATACATGTCAATATTATATTCATTCAGGAACTTCTTTAGCTTTTTTAGGAAATTCATATCTAACTCTTCTGCACTACCTATAGACAAGGATAATCCGTGACATATTGCAGGATATTTTTCGGTGACTTTATCAAGAATTTTTCGCCAATATCCGCCCATATCTATCCAGTTTTCTGGAGCAAATTCAATGAAGTCTGGTGAGAAATCTTTGTTGTCAATAAATTCGTCAGCAAACTCCTTTCTAAATCCTATACCTATGCTGTTGTTTTTCATGGTTGTGTTATTGGCTGCTAATACGCGAGTTTTTTTTGATAAATAATAGGTGAAAAACCAACAGTGTAGCTCTGAGCTACACCGTTGGTATACAATTTATACTCTATTTTTTCTCTCCACATTTTCCTTCTCCGCATTTGGCTTCAGACGACTTGCTCTTTTCGCCACTTTTTGCTTCTGATGATTTACTTTTTTCTTTACTTTCTCCTGCTTTGGCTTTTCCTTTTGTTGCCTTCTCCTTACCCTCTTTTTTTGGTTCCTGTTTTTTTTCAGTTCCTTTTTTCTCTCCGCATTTTCCTTCACCACACTTACCTTCTCCGCATTTAGCTTCAAACACAAAGTTTTCACCTGTTTTGCTAATGGCATCAGTTGGAGATACATACTTCTGAATAAGGTTACTCCGTAATTGTGAACCAGAACCAAGATCTTCGTAATTGAACAGGTTGTCAGCATTGGATGCAAATGGCATGGCACCTGCTATCATTCCACTAAGTACTACACTCTTCAATAAACCGTTTTTGTTCTCTTTTCTTGTTTTCATCTTTCTGTAATTTTTAATGAATAATTATCTATTTTTTTCAAGTCAGTGTTTATTCAGACTCAATTCATATTAGTAGTCGTATGAATTTCTAAATCCTTACAAATAAGTTGAAAAAGGTTTCGAGTATTTGAAAAAGACCTGTCAGGTTTCACATATCTCTCAGCACTCATCAGATGACTCTAAGTCATCAGATGAGTACAGTACATGTCCTATTTCGCCCAATCGGGAAATTGGTTAATGTCAATTCCGAGTATGGGGCCGAGTAAAATAATACCCAGGGTAATTACCAGAATACCGATAAACTCAGAGCAACAGGAATTAATGCCGTAACCGGAAGAGGGACAGCTTCGGTAATCCACCAAATTGCCATCCAGGATGCTAACCCGGCAGTATATCCAACAATAGGGTTGTCAGGGTCGGGATTGGTGAAAACGATAATTATAAATGCCAGAGCCGGCCCAAGTATGTAGCCTGTTTTTTGTAAAGGCGAGAGGTTTCTATGAAATAAGCGGGCTCTCACTGATAATCAGGTTAGTATTATCAAATTGAACAATATTTTTTGAGAAATACTTATTCTTGACTATTTGATGTTCTACGGACGATCAAATGTCTTGTGAACCTCAAATCGTTTGACGTAAGGAGGACATTTGAGCGTTAGATAATATCCTATTTTTTATATTGTTTATTTACAGCATCTCTTATTCTTTTCTTTTGCTCTTTGGTAAGGGTAATATTTACCGATTGCTTTTTCATCTTTTTGTTCATCTGCTTTATAGATTTTGTAACCCATGCTGTTTGTTTTGAAAAACGATTGCAATACTTACAAAACATCAGGTGTAATGATAGTTTAAGTTGTTCGGAAAGTAAAAGTTTATCCTCTTGCTTTTTTGAAATCAGGAATGTTGATTCCTGACAGTTTATCATTATTTTACCTTTTGTATTCATTATAATAGCACTTTTACTCAATTGGATAACCAGTTTAATTCCATGCAATCTCTAAGTTGTAGCCTTGCCCTGTGTAATACCGTCCATAAATTAGACGTTGTTAAGTTTAGTTCCTTACAAACATCTTTACCGGGCATCTCCTCAACAACACGCAAAATAAAACATGATGCCCATTTGTCAGGTAGCATCTTGATACACTGATTCAGAATCATCATGAATTCTTCATTTTCAATTTTTGATGTTGTATCATTGTCCCATGCCTTTGGGCCTTTATCTTTTATCCAGTGGCCGGTCATTGGTTTACCTTGTCTGAATCTTGTTTCCTCCATCTCGATAGAAACAGTAGATTGTGTAGCTTTTTGCCTATAGTAATCAACGACCTTTCGTTTTAATATTGACATTAACCAGGTATATTCAGTGCTGTTACCTTTAAAACTACTCAGGCTTTTTAATCCTGCCAGGAAAGTCTCCTGAACCATATCCTCAGCAAGTTCAACATTTCCAACCCGTGATAAAGCATAGGCGTAAAGCTTATTGGCATATTTGTTAACCCAACTGTCAGGATCTGATTTTATGTTATCTGATACCATTACATTATTTTTGTTTTTTAAGATACTATATTTTATCCAACAGTTCTAATAATGTTTCCTTTTTTGAAATTCAGCAGGTTTAATATCAAATTTCCTGAAGGCGTAATATTTATAGATTTATATGAATTTAGCTTGGTAACGTAAAATTCAGTTAGAAAACTGTTAAATAAGTTGTATAACTGAAATATCAGTTGTATGTTTGTATTGTGATTTTAAAATATCATTTGTAAGCAAAAAAATATATACAACATTTTATGAGAAAAATTATTTTTACCATTTCTTTTATTAGCCTTAGTGTAGTTTCATTTACACAACCAAAAGCAATTTTAAAAACAATTGCAGAAGAATTAAATAACTATCAAGACTACAAATCATATTGCTATTATACATTTTCCTTTCCATATGGAGATCCAATGTCAATTGAATCAACTATTGTAACACAGAAAGTACCTGTAGATACATTAAATGGTTTTTATTATCACTTTGAAACCAATGAGAATTTTAGAAAAGAGTTTGGTGATTTTGCTGTTTTTTTCAATAATACCGTTTATAATTCATATAAAGGCAAAGTAAAAAAATACAATTTATTTGATAAACCGGAAGCGTTTAGAATGCAAAAAATGGGCAATGGATACATTCCGGCAAAACATCAGTCGCATCAATTGTATTTTATAACCCCATATAAACTTGCAAATCAGATTATTAAAATATTGGATGATTATCAATCTGAAATATATCAAAGACCTGACACTGTAATTAATCAAGCTGTATGCTACCGGTTTATATTGATGTCAGAAAAGGATGTGCCTGCCTCATCTTCTTCAAACAAAGAAACAGTAAATGTCAAAACAACATACGAACTATGTTTTCATAAATCTAAATTGTATCCGGTTTTCTATAAAAAAGATACTAAGGGTATCTTTTTTAACTCTTTTGAAATAGCATATTTTACAAATACAAAAGTTAACATTGGACTACAGCAAAATTATTTTAGTGAAGAAAATCTATTGCAACAGAATTTGAAAAACAATAATCAACTTGAAAAATTAATGAATCCAGGTAGCTTAGTTGGGAAAAAGGCTCCTGACTGGGATTTGCCGATATTAGGTAAAGATGAAATGCTATCAAATAGAAGCATGTATGGGAAATATATTTTGCTTGAATTTACAGCAACATGGTGTGCACATTGTATGCAGGCTGGAGAAATGATGAACCGGCTTGAAGAAAGATTTAAAGATAATGAAGATGTTGCTCTTGTTAGCATATTTAGTAGCTATATTGACAAAAAGGAAGGGATATTAAAATTTGTTGAAAAATTCAATTTGCAATCAACCATTCTATATTCTGCAAGTGACATAGGTAAACAATACTATATACATAGTTATCCGAATTTTATGATATTATCTCCAAAAGGAAAAGTGTTAATGAATTTTCAAGGGTATAATAAAACAGTAGAGAGTAACATAATTAGTGTATTGTCTGAATTTACTGAATAACATGTCTCTGCGAATAAAGGTCTCATGCCGTGTGCTGAAATTAATTGTAAATGTGTAATTAAATGTTACAATTAAATATATTTGTAAATATTCAAAGTCAAAAAAATGAAAAAACTAACACGCAAAGAAGAGGAGTTAATGAAAATTCTCTGGAAGCTAGAAAAGGCTTTTGTAAAAGATATTATCGAAGAATATCCTGACCCAAAACCACACTACAACACTATCTCGTCATTGGTTAGGTTGTTGCAGGAAAAAGGTAATATCGGGTTTAAACAATACGGTAATACTTACCAATATTTTCCTGTTATTTCGAAAGAGGAGTACAGGCGTTCATTTATGAAACAGATAGTGTCCGACTATTTCGATAACTCTTATAAAAGTGTAATAGCTTCTTTTGTAAAAGAGAAAAGTTTGTCGCCCGAAGAGATTGATGAGTTGGTTATAATGATTAAAAATCAGAAATAATGGAAGACTTTATTGTATACTTAGGGAAGGGAGCAATTGTAGCAGGTCTGTTTTATATTGTTTATTTGGGGCTATTTCAAAGCCGCAAACAGTTTACTTTTAATCGTATCTATCTTCCGGCATCGCTGATGTTGAGTTTTGTGATACCACTCATTACTATTACAACCGTAAGGTATGTTGAATCTGTTCCTCATTATAACATAAATAGCTCGGCCTTTGTAGCCAATGGGACAGGCATTGTTGATGCAGGAGCATTTGCACTTGAGTGGTATCACTACCTGTTAGGTTTGTATGTTTTGGGGGTAGTGTTTTTTATGTTGCATTTTTTGTTTGGTTATTTTAAGGCTTTGTCTATAGTCAGAAGTGGTGAAAACCATAGGGTTTTTAATACAACTGTTTGCATTACAAAGGAAGATATTCACCCATTTTCATTCTTTAATAAAATTGTAATTTCAAAAAACACACTTGACCATCCTGATCTAGAAATGATTGTTAACCATGAAAATATTCATGTAGAGGGAAAGCATACAAACGATATCTTGTTAACCGAGTTTATGTTCATAGCACAGTGGTTCAATCCTTTTGCATGGTTGATAAAAGATGCTGTGAAAAACAATCTTGAATACATAACTGATAATAAGGTAGTGCAAAATCATAATCCTAAAAATTACCAAATGGCTATGCTTACTCTGGCCGACAAACAAGGGGTTGCCCCTTTTCTTACAGCTTTAAACGGATCACAACTTAAAAACAGAATAATAATGATGAAAAAGAAAACAGAAAACAAGTATGCACTTGTAAAACAGTTGGTAGTACTTCCTCTCCTTGCTATTTTAGTAATGGGCCTGTCGAATAAAGAGGTTAAAACCGAAGTAGTTAAATCAACTCATGGTTTTTCAATTGCAGATTCCACAATTAATGATGTTGAAGTGATTGCTTATGGTAGGAAAAATAGCACTACAGAAGATACTGTTATAAATATTGAGACTGGTGTCAGATTGCTTGCTAATCCGGGAAATAGCAATCCACCTTTGTATGTTGTCAATGGCAGAGAGGTTGATGATATTGAAAGTATTCTACCGGAGGATATAGAATCGATTAGTGTTTTAAAAGGTGAAAGTGGTATTGAGCTTTATGGTGAGAAGGGTAAAAACGGAGTTATTTTGATTGCTTTAAAAGATGCAGACTGGGTAGAAACATCTAAAAAGGAGAAACCTTTGGATGAAGATATTGTAGTAACTGCTATTGGCATAAAAAAAAGCACTACAGGAGATACTGTAACGCTTAGTGGAAATGTCAGAATACATTCTAATTTGGGCAATAGCAATTCACCTTTATTTATTGTTGATGGTAAATTAGTTGATGACATTAATGGTATTGATCCATCTCAAATTGAAAAGGTATCGGTTTTGAAAGGTGAAACTGCTACTGAATTATATGGTGAGAAAGGGAAGAACGGAGTAATTAAGGTTACAACTAAAAAGGCTGAAGAAGATAAGTTTATTACTACCATATCAGAACTTCATAGAGCGTTGGCTATGAACTTAAAATATCCTGTTGAGGCTCAAAAAAAATCAATCGAAGGAAAGGTTACGCTATATGCTACTGTTGATAATAAAGCTCATGTTACCGGAATATCAGTTGAGCCAACTAGTGCTAATTTAGTGTTAGATGAAATAGTAATAACTGCACGAAAAAATAATAATATTGAGCCTACGCAAAATAATGAATCTAAACTTTTGATTAATGAAGTTACTGAAGTTTTTGTTAGAAAAATGCCACTTATTCAGATTCCGGAGTTTAAAGGCAAAATAGTTGCCATTCCGGTGAAATTTGTTTTGCAGGAGTAATTATTGTTCTTTGAACCATATAAGGCATATAAGTTCATATAAGTAGTTTCTGCAAGAAAACTATCAAATTTGGAGGTTTGTCATTGCGAATGAGGTACGAGTGAAGAGGCTGTCCAAGAAGAAAGAACTTGACGTCATTGCGATGAGGAACGAAGAAGCAATCTGTAGAATTAAAGCAGTTTAGTTTTGTGAGATTCCCTGCCTGCGGCAGGCAGGCTTTGCTCCACTCGGAATGACGACTTTTTGGACAGCCTCAATCTCTATTGAATCAATAGATTGCCTGCCCGGCTTTAATGTTTTTCAATAGTGGTCAGGCGGGCTTCGTCCTATCGTCCTCGCAATGACGATCCGTGTCATATTTTCTTATCTGTCTTATGTGGTTAAGGCTTTTTACATATAAAATTTGCTATCAATTCGTAACCTCTGATAAATATCATTAATAAAGGCGTAGATTATTTGTTATTTAGTGGCAATTGGTTTTATGTGTTAAATTGAAACTACTTATCACTATGCAAAAATTACTACTTTTAGGTGCAGAGGCAATTGCTCAGGGGGCAATAGATGGTGGCGTGTCAGGGGTTTATGCCTATCCCGGTACTCCTTCAACGGAGATAACCGAATATGTTCAGGAATCAGAGGTGGCACAAAATAGGCATATTCATTCTCAATGGTCGGCTAATGAGAAGACCGCCATGGAGGCCGCACTGGGTATGTCGTACGCCGGTAAGAGAGTGATGGTGTGTATGAAGCATGTAGGGTTGAATGTTGCTGCTGATGCGTTTATGAATTCTGCTATTACAGGGATTAATGGCGGATTGGTAATTACTGTTGCCGATGACCCGTCGATGCACTCATCGCAAAATGAGCAGGATTCACGATATTACGGTAAGTTTGCCCAGATACCAATTATAGAACCGTCAAACCAACAGGAAGCCTACGATATGGCTTATTTTGGTTTCAGACTGAGTGAAGAGCTTGAGGTGCCTGTTATGTTACGGATTACTACACGGTTGGCACACTCGCGAACCGGAATTGTCAGAAAAGAGGAGGTTGAACTAAATGAGCTTGTTTTGCCTGCCGATCTAAAACAGTTTATTCTGCTTCCTTCACTGGCGCGTAAGAGATACAAGAAATTAGTTGAAGCACGACCTAAGTTTGAGAAATCCTCGGCTGAATCCTTGTATAACTCTTTTATTGACGGAGAAAATAAAAAGCTGGGTATCATTGCTTGTGGTATTACTTATAACTACGTGATGGAGCATTATCCTGACGGTTGTGAATATCCTGTGATGAAGATATGCCAGTATCCGATGCCTCATAATAAAATAAATGAGTTTGAAGAGTTGTGTGATGAGCTGTTGGTGCTGGAAGATGGGTATCCTATGATTGAGGAGTTATTGTCGGGGTATTTCAGAAAAGGTAAAAAGGTTCATGGCCGTTTAGATGGTTTACTACCACGTATGGGTGAACTTAATCCTGATTTGGTTGGTAAAGCTCTGGGATTTGAAATTCAGGAAGAAGAGCATGTTCCTGATATTGTTGCAAACAGACCTCCTTCGCTTTGTATAGGATGCGGGCATCGTGATGCTTATTCAGCACTCAATGTAGCTATTGAAGAGTATGGAGACGGACATGTGTTTGCCGATATAGGTTGTTACACTCTTGGTGCACTGCCTCCTTATGAGTCCATAAATTCCTGTGTTGATATGGGGGCATCAATAACGATGGCTAAAGGTGCGGCTGATGCAGGCCTTCATCCGGCTGTGGCTGTTATTGGTGACTCTACATTTACCCATAGTGGAATGACCGGATTGCTGGATGCCGTTAATGAGAAAACGTCAATAACGGTAATTATAAGTGATAATATGACTACTGCCATGACCGGTGGTCAACATTCAGCAGCAGAAAATCATCTCGAGAATATCTGCATAGGTATAGGTGTTGAACCTGATCATATCAGGGTAATTGTTCCTCATCGGAAAAATCACGATGAGATGGTTCGAATGATGAAAGAGGAGTTTAAGTATGATGGTGTGTCTGTGATTATACCAAGGCGTGAATGCATCCAGACTCTGGCTCGTAAAAAAAGAAATAGATTATCTAAAACATCTTAACCATAAAACCATAAAACCATTCAACCATAGAACAAATGAAAAAAGATATAATAATTTCGGGAGTGGGCGGACAAGGGATATTGTCTATTTCGGCTGTGATTGGTATAGCAGCATTAGAGTCAAACCTTTTTTTGAAGCAGTCTGAAGTTCATGGCATGAGTCAACGTGGTGGGGATGTGCAGGCAAATATGCGAATTTCATCATCTCCTGTTTATTCAGATCTTATCTCCCGTAAGAGTGCTGATTTGATATTGTCTGTTGAACCAATGGAGGCATTGCGCTATATTCCATTTTTAAATCCTGACGGATGGATCGTTACCAATATTACACCATTTAATAATATTTCTGATTATCCTGATGTAGAGGAGCTAATGATAGAGTTGAAAAAACATTCTAATCTGGTTCTTGTTGATGCAGATAAAATTGCCAAAGAGTGTGGTACAGCCAGAGCTGGTAATATTGTTATGTTGGGTGCAGCAGCTCCCTTTATGGATATACGATACGAAATGTTGGAGTTCGGTATCAAAAAAATATTTGAGCGTAAAGGTGAGGATATTGTGCAGGTAAATCTGAAAGCATTTAAAGCAGGTATGGAAGTCTCAGGAAAGGTTCTTGCACAGAGGTAGAAGGTACAAGGTATAAGGTACAAGGTACAAGGTACAAGGTATAAGGTACAAGGTATAAGGTTCAAGGTATAAGGTTCAAGGTATAAGGTTCAAGATAGAAGGTTTAAGGTCAAAGTGAAAAGGTTGATGATTCCCCTCGAGGGGTAGGGGTGGGTTGATACAAGATACAAGGTAACCTACTAATAATAACTTATGTTTTCTTATATGCCTTATATGGTTCAAATAATTACTAAATTATAAACAGATGAAAAACCTACTATCTATTATTTTTCTATTTCTGATATCATTGCCCGGCTATACTCAGGATATATCCGGGGCATGGAATGGAGTTCTAAATGTGCAGGGAACTCAACTGCGGATAGTGTTTAATATAACGCAAACGGAAGATGGTTACAGTTCAACTATGGACAGTCCGGATCAGGGAGCTAAGGGAATACCTGTGCCAACAACAACGTTTGTGGATTTGAACTTGAAATTTGAACTTCCGGCTTTGGGGATAACATATGATGGGAAACTGGAAAATGATACAATGTTTGTTGGTGATTTTAAGCAGGCCGGGCTTACTTTCCCGTTAACACTTACACGTTCGGAACAAAAAAAAGAGGAGGTGCTAAGACCACAGGAGCCCTTGAAACCTTATCCATACTATACTGAAGATGTTAAGTTTGGAAACATTAAAGACAGTATTGTGTTGGGAGGAACACTTTCATTACCAAATAAGGAGGGGCATTTTCCGGCGGTCATACTAATTACCGGTAGCGGACCACAAAACAGGGATGAAGAGTTGATGGGGCATAAACCATTTCTTGTATTGGCTGATTACCTTACCAGAAATGGAATTGCGGTTTTAAGATATGATGATCGTGGTATTGGTGAATCGACAGGGGATATCTCAAAAGCAACATCAATAGATTTTGCTAAAGATGTTAGGGCTGCAATAGATTATCTGAAAACAAGAAAAGAGATAGATAAAAAAGAGATAGGATTAATAGGGCATAGTGAAGGAGGAATGATTGCTCCTATTGTTGCATCAGAATCGAAAGATGTCAGCTTTATTGTTTTAATGGCCGGGCCTGGCGTTCAGGGAGCTAAACTATTAGTAAAGCAGCAAAATGATTTGGGAAAAGCATACGGTATGAGTGACGAAGACCTTCTAAAGGCAGAAAAGACAAACCGGAACATATATGATATTGTGCTTAATTCAGATGATGATATGACTCTTAAAGAAAAATTAACAAGTTATATTAAACAGGCAATAAGTGAATCAGAGGAATCCGGAATACCTAAGGGAATGAATATTGATGATTATGTTGATGTACAGGTAAAACAATTAATCTCTCCCTGGATGAAATATTTTTTGAGGTTTGATCCGGCTCCTGTATTAGAAACAGTTAAATGTCCGGTATTGGCAATTAATGGTAGCAAAGATATGCAGGTTGATGCTAAAGAAAATCTTGAAGCAATAAAAGATGCACTTGAAAAAGGTGGTAATGAAAAGTTTACTACAAAAGAACTTCAGGGATTGAATCATCTTTTTCAGGAGTGTGAAACAGGATTGCCTAGTGAATATTCAACGATTGAACAGACTTTCTCGCCGATTGCTTTAAAAATTGTGACAGACTGGATTGTTAAACAGACAATGAAGTAGTTAGTTGAAAGTTTATAAAGTTCATAAAGTTCATAAAGTATATTTAGTTCTTTGGCCTCAAATATTCATAAAAGCCACTAATGCGCTAATAATTAATAAAATGAAATATTTCAGAATACTCTTTTACATTTCAATCGTTTTTGTGATTACATCATGTGTAATATCCATATCAAAAGGAACAGACACTAAGATTAAACAAAAGAAGATAGATGGTAAGAACTATTCATTTATTGCAGAAATGATTAGGAAGAGATACAACATATTAGTGTATAAGAAGAATGAGTATAAAGGTTTGATTAGTTTCGTAGGACTTGACGATAAACCCATTCGTGAAAAAATAACTTTTAATGATTTTGAAAGAAAAGCAGAAATTAAACTGCCTGAAAATATTAGAGTTGATAGTATTTCATTTACTATGAATGACAGAAAAGATGAAGTAAAACTTTTGTTTTACATGAGTGAAAATATCATTCCAATAAAAGTTTCATTTGACCTTGTTTATGATGATGGGGAGTGGGTATTGATGAAATAATCATCACAAAATATCTATTTTAAGTTCTTTTAAGATGTTATTTGCATTTTACAAGTGATGTTTTTATATTTTTGTTGCCTAGTAATTTATTATTAAAATATTATCACCCATGAAAAAGTTTTTTAAATTTTTCTCATTTACGATATTAGGTTTATTTATTCTACTGTTGATCTTGCCTCTATTTTTTAAAGGTAAAATAGAGAAGATTATAAATGAGGAGATAAATAATGCTGTTAACGCAAAAGTTGAATACAGTAATTTTTCGCTGTCACTCATACGTAGTTTTCCGAATATTAATGTTCATCTCGACGGACTGACTGTTTCTGGTAAAGATAAGTTTGAGGGAGACACCCTACTGGCACTTAACCGTTTTTCGGTTATTGTTGATATCAGTAGTGCTTTTTCTGATATTATTGAGGTTAACGAGATACTTATTGAGCACCCTTCGGTATATGCTAAAGTCCTTCCTGATTCATCAGCCAACTGGGATATAATGGTTGATACAGGTGAAACAGAGATGGATGAAGATACAACAACATCGGATATGGGTGTGCATATTCAATCCTTTAAAATTGTTGCCGGTGAAGTGGTCTATGACGACCAGACAATGGATTTAAGTGCCGGAGTGAAAGGCTTTAACTTGACTCTTACCGGTGACTTGTCGGAGAAAACAACAGAAATTGCCTTTAATAGCGGTATTGATGCTCTTACTGTAAAAATGGAGGGGGTCAATTATCTCAAAGGGGCAAAGTTGGGGCTTGATGCAAAGATTAATGCCGACATGGAAAATATGGTTTTTACTTTTCTTGATAATGAATTAACACTTAACGGTCTGGCTCTTGGCATAGAAGGTTCTGTTCAGTCAAAGGAGGAATCAATTGGAACAGATTTGGTTATTTCAGCAAAAAAATCTGATCTAAAAACACTTATGTCCCTTGTGCCGGAGGTATATATGAAAGACTTTGAGGATGTGAAAACTTCCGGTAAGTTTTCTTTTGTAACAAAAATTAAAGGCGATTATGTTGATAGCGATAATGTGCCTTCGTTTAATATGGATATGGCGGTTAGTGGGGGTAAGGTACAGTATCCTGATCTGCCCAAATCAATTGATAACATAGATATTCATTGTGTGATCGATAATCCCGGCGGCTCATTAGACGGGACGGTAACTGATATTGAGAAGTTTCATTTTATGTTGGGTGGGAATCCGTTTGATGCCGGAATGAAAATTACTAATCCCATGTCTAATCCTGCGTTTAGTGGCAATGTAATAGGTAAAATTGATCTTGGTTCTCTTGCCGATGCAATACCACTTGATAGTGTTGTGATTAAAGGCGTTATTGCTGCCGACCTGATTATTGCCGGCGATTATGATATGATCGAGAAAGAAGCTTACGAGAAGATTAAATCCAATGGTGGTGCTACAATGCAAAGCTTCTTCTATTCGGATACTGATCTTCCGCAAGGAATATATATCGATGAAGCGGAAATGACTTTTTCGCCACGTTACATGCAGTTAAAATCGTTTCATAGCAGAATGGGGCGTAGTGATTTTAATATGACCGGTAAGCTTGAAAATTACCTGGCTTATGTGCTGAAAGATGGTATACTGAAAGGCACTTTAAATCACTATTCAAAACTAATTGATGCTAATGAATTAATGACTATTGGGTCAGAGGAAAGTTCAGAAGAAGAAGCCACAGCAATGGAGGTTGTTGAAGTACCTAAAAATTTGAATTTTGTTTTGAATTCCAAGACAGACAAGATTTTATATGATAAACTTGTTATTGCAAATACTAAAGGTAAGGTTACCATACATGACGGGAAAGTCATTTTAGACGGACTCGATATGGCTCTTCTTGATGGAGCAATGAAACTGACAGGCCAGTACAGTACTGAAAATATTAATAACCCGTTCGTTGATTTCGATATCAAGGCTACTAATATTGATATAAACAAAGCTGCAAATTCGTTCAGTGTGGTTGACTCAATTGTGCCGATAGCAAAAAATGCTAAAGGATTAGTCTCTGCAGGATTTAAATATTCAAGCCGTTTGAGTGAAGATTCTTCCCCGATAATGTCTTCTGTGAGTGGAGGTGGAAACTTAAAGTCAAACGGAATTGAGATATCTGGTTCGAAAATCCAAAATGGGATAGCCGCTCTTTTAAAAAATAACAAGTATAAAAAAATGGAGGTGAAGAATCTCGATGTTAATTTTAAAATTGACAAGGGGAATCTTATTGTTGAGCCATTTACTGCAAATATCTATAATAAAGAGTTGAAAATACAAGGAAAGCAAGGGGTAGATCAGTCGATGGACTACAAGATTACTATGCCAATTAGCAGAAAAGAGTTAGCAGGTCTTGCCGGATTCCTTGGTGGTGTAATTTCTACCTCCGGTAGTGATGTGCCTGTTGATATTATTGTTAAAGGTACTGTTAAGGAACCGGAAATAAGCCTTAATCTGGATCAGGCAAAAGCTGTGTTGGGAGATGAATTGGTAAAAGAGGCCGACAAGGTAATTGATAACCTCATAAAGGATGAAAATGTGAAAAAACAGGTTAATGACCTGAAAAAGAAGTTGGAAAATATTTTTAAATAACTATGTTTGAACTTTCTATAACAACACCGGCGCTGCTCTTTTCGGCAGTATCACTTATTTTACTTGCATACACGAACAGGTTTTTGGCCTATGCTCAAATTGTAAGGAATCTTTATACCGAGTACAAAAAGAATAAAAACAATGTACTTTTGGGGCAGATTAAGAACATTAGAAAGAGGTTAAACATTACCAAATGGATGCAGCTATTGGGAGTGATAAGCCTGTTTCTGAGTGTTGCTTCTACTCTGTTTATATATTTGCAGATAGAATCATACGGTGCTGTTGCTTTTATTTTGGCCCTTGTTTGTATGATAGCCTCGCTGGCTCTCTCTATTTGGGAGATTCAAATATCCGTTGTCGCCTTGGATCTCCATATTAAAGGAATGGAAAAGGAAGAAGAGCAATGATTAACACCTAAACCTTATTCGTTTGGGAGTTGAATAAGGGGCAAGCTTATGCATGGTTTCGTTCACGTATGGGCAATTGCACAAAGCCCAATTTTAGGAACTACCATTACTGTTGAGATACTGAAAAAACGGGGCTATGTTTCTCTACTTGAAATTTACAAAAAGATTTCTCCACAACTTAATGAGCCGCTGTATACCGCCTGTCTGGCGAGGCTATAATCCCGTCAGCCGCATACTCGATTGTGCAATTGTTGCTTTCTATATTGCCATTGAATTCCGCATATCCTTTTTTGTATTCATTAAGCTTGCATTTCTGAAGTGTTTATTTATTTCATTTTTTAGTCTGTATGGCCTATTAAATGCTTCTTGAGATATTTTAAAATATACGGCAAGTTTTCTAATTGTGTCTTTTGAAAGTCCTTTTTGGTAGTTTAGAATTTTTGAAACAGTTCCTTTTGATAAGTTCAGAATGTCCACCAAGTCTTTACTTCTAAGATTGTTTTCTGTCATTGCAGCTTTTAGTAACTCAATAGGTTCTAAATCCATAAGAGAATTGTTTTCTTTATCCCACTTATTAATAAGTAGATTGAGTAATTCAATATCATCCTGAAAACTTTCATTTTCACTAGAAACTAATTCCTCCAGGATATCACAATATTTGTCATATTGCTCTCTGTCTTTTATAATATAATATTTAATAAGTTCCATCTCTGTTAATTTTGTTTTATGCTTAAAAAGCGTTTATGTCATATTGTTTATTTTTACTACAAAGTTTTGAATATTCAGCATGTGTCCCAATCCACTTAATGAATAAGAATGCAAAGATACAATTGTTTCCTTAAAGGAAACTGCTTTGTTCAAAAAAATGTTTTTTTGTTTTGTTGTCTGGCAATATTGCACACTCGGAAGCTTGAGAAAAACTCAAAAACACAAATAAATTTTTCAAAAGCCGAAGGAATGGGCGCAAATTTACAGAGGGTGAAAGTCCCTTACACACTTGGATTATAGCCGAGAAGTGTTAGCTAGTGGCAAGGCTTCGGCGTGGTGTCATTCACGTATGGGGTTCTGTAAGAGGTTTAGGGGTGAGATTCCCATTTACCTACTCGACTAGGCAATAGTTATTTCTTTATATAGGCAAATATCTCCTTTTTATAATCTTCAATCATTGACGTTACAATATTGATTTGCTTTAAACTTTCCACTTGATCTTTTGCCCTTTGAGCGTTTAAAAAATCATTTATACTTTTATCTAATCTTGATCCTACATTCTCATAATGTGCGTAATAGGTCGCAGCATGACTAATATGAAGTTTATTAATTGCATTTCTAGTCAATTCAAACATTTGTGAAAACCTATCCAAATCCTCTTGCGTCTTATTATTATTGACTGTTTGTATGCAATTTTGAAATTCATTCAGTGCATCGTATAAATCATTATTCAATCCCAATTCCTTTTTATCCAGCTCACCTTTTTTCTGATAACTATACTTAACTGATTCAATCTTTTCGGTTATTGCTTTAATATCCTCTTTCGTGGCTAAATTCTTACCTTTTTGAGATAAATATGCCTTAAATAATACAATATAAAGTCCCAATAATATTAAAATTAAATCTAAAATAATTCTTAGTGTTTCCATGTTATGTATATTATTAATTGAAAAACTACTGAACAATATGTTCCTTAATTATTGCCAACGTTTAGTATAAGAATAGTAGCCGACTGCGTGGCACTTTCCTGTCAAGTTACAAGAAAGTTGAAGCGGGCTACAATCCTTGAATTTACTGCTGTCTCGGCTATTATTTTTATACATTGTGTGTGGGGTAATTTAATAATCATTATGATTCTTCTCAAAGTTTTTCATCCATTTGGATAATCCGGACTAAGCTGACCCCCTAAAATCCGGTGAAATACTCCGGTG
>CBDUZZ010000008.1:0-79298 GCA_965371855.1 uncultured bacterium | reverse complement strand
CTTACGGCAAAGTCATGATTTTGAAGATATTATTTACATTCTGGATAATTGCACTCAATTTTTGAATGACATTAGAAAAGCAAATTCTACTGTTAAAGCATACTTGAAAGAGGAATGCCAGAATTTATTGGAAAATAATAATATAACAGAAGGCATTGAAACTGCCTTGCCTTATGGTTCTGGTGAAGAAGGAACTGATATTATTTTAGGATTAATTCAGAGTATTGCAGAAAGTATTTAGAGAAAGCTATCGCAAAGCAGTATCAATTGAAAAGTAAATGTTTACAAATGACAACCATAAGTTAGCCCTTATCCACTCCCTTTTCAACTCCCGAAAAGACGTCTTTGCTATCCACTGGCAAAATGGCAAGAAGAGCGGGTATATGCCTGCTTATCAATACGACCCATACATGTACCGCTTGCACAAAATGAAAGGAGGTTCATTTAAAAACTATAAAGACAAAACTTACCTACCACTAACCGACAAGCAAATCATAAAACACCTGAATGGCGATCAATTGATAGGTATTTACCCATTGCTTCAAAACAATACATCTTGGTTTATTGCTGCTGACTTTGATAAACAAAACTGGATAGAAGAGTGTCTGAAATTCATTGAAACCTGCTCGAAAATGAATATTCCATCTTATCTCGAAAGATCACGTTCTGGAAAAGGAGGACATGTCTGGATATTTTTTGATCAACCCTATCAGGCCATCAAAAGCCGAAAAATCTTAACCACACTACTGGAACAGTCTGGTATATTTTCTGTATTTGACAAAAGTTCCAGTTTTGACCGCTTGTTTCCTAATCAGAATTTTCTTTCCGGTAAAGGTTTGGGCAATCTGATTGCTCTTCCATTTCACAAACCTTCTTACAATCAAGGAAATAGTTGTTTCATTAAACCATCAAATAATGAATTGAAACTTTATCCTGATCAATGGCAGTTTTTAACTACTATTCAAAAGGTATCTGTAAAGTATCTAGATGAATTGTATCAATCCATGATAACCGATACTGTTAGCAGTAACTATAATCAAAACATTTCGAGCAAACTTCAAGTCACTTTAAGCAATGATATTCGCTTGAACAGATCTGGAATGAAGCATGATTTAGTCAACTTCCTAAAAGAGGAACTCAATTTTGCAAACTCTGAATTTTTTATTAAAAAGAAAATCGGAAAAACCACATGGGGTACACAGCGGTTTTTCAAATGCATAGAGGAAACCGAATATGATGTAATTATCCCCAGAGGCTTTATCGGAAGAGTACTTAGATATTGCAAACAACATAAAATAGATTTTGAATTTCTGGACAATAGGGAAAAACAAACTCCAATAGATTTTACAAATAATCTAAGTCTCCGGTCACATCAACACATTGCTATTGAGGCGATATCGCAAAAAGATTTTGGAATTATTTCAGCTCCCCCAGGTTCGGGCAAGACGGTGATAGGGTTAAAAATCATTGCGGATAAACAACAACCTGCCCTAATCATTGTGCACCGGAAGCAACTACTTGAACAGTGGATTGAACGAATTCAAACCTTCCTTGGTATTGCGAAAAATGAAATTGGGAGAATTGGGCAAGGAAAAGCCAAAATTGGGAAAACAATTACAGTTGCTATGATTCAAAGCCTTGGAAAACACATTACTAAACAAGAAAGTAAAGATTTTGTTCAGTCCTTTGGGACTATCATTATAGATGAATGCCATCACATACCAGCTGATACTTTTAGGAACACTATTTCAAAATTATCACCATATTACCAATACGGTTTGACAGCCACACCCTTCCGAAAGGGAAACGATGACAAACTTATTTTCATTTATCTTGGAGAAATTATTGCCGAAATCAAACCAAATGACATTGAGCAATACAAGCATCCAAGGATTGAGATAAGAAATACTTCACTTAATGTACCCTTTAATTCCAAAACAGATACTTTCGAAACTCTTTCAAAAATTTTAATTCATGACTCAACCAGAAACAAACTAATTTTAAAAGATGTAATAGCTGAGTTGAACATGGGCAAAAAGGTTGTCATTATTACAGAGCGAAAGGATCATATAGATACATTAAACCAATTTCTTAAACAATCTTTCGAGACTGTTACATTATGTGGGGAAGATTCTGAAAGTAGTAGAATAATAAAATGGAAACTACTTAACGAGGGGAATTATCAGGTACTGATCACCACCGGGCAATTTTTTGGTGAGGGTTCTGATCTTCAAAATGCCTCTTGCCTGTTTTTAGCTTATCCATTCTCGTTCAAAGGCAAACTTATTCAGTACATTGGCAGAGTACAACGTTCCGAGGTTACTCCAATTATTTATGATTATCGGGATTACCAAATTGATTATTTAAACCGTCTTTTCTTAAAAAGGAATAAACACTACAGGTATCTTGACAAGCAAGCATCACTATTTGATGAACATACAAAAACGGATGATGTTGCCCAAATATTCAGCATAGACAAAAAAATCAAGATATTAATTGATAAACTGGATTTCCGGTATGGTGCTGTTGCTTTTAATTTCCAGATTCCAGAATTCAAAAATGAACTTGAATTTGAAGTTGAGAATGATGCTCTACGGCCTGAATTTGATGTTTTAAAAGCTTATTTCTCAAAAGTATTGAAATCAAAATTCGTGGAAGTTGAAATATATGTTGAGTTTGAAAACAATGTATTAGTTGCTCAAACTGCTAATTCTCCTGACATAGAAAGAATCAACAAAGAAATCATTGAAAGTGTAAAATTCCGATTTATTGAAAAAGACATACTAAACAAACGTTATTTTCCAGGATCAGAAGAAAACTTACTTGATTTAAAGAAATTGCAGGAAGATCAAAACAATCAGTCAGTATATGAGTCAGAAGAAGATTTACTGAATGATCTTTTGAATAAAAAGGATGTTAAACACTCTCGACAATTAAGATACCTAGCCTCCAAACATGAGAGTAAAACTATGAAAATTCGTTTTGTGTTGAATCCTTTCTCGTTTGTATTTTTACTTTCAGGGAGTGAAGGGTATCACTTGATTATAGAAACCTTAGATACTGAAGAAGCAACGTACATCTGGCACTTTGAAAAAAATATTCAGACACTAAAACATAGGATCATAGATATTAATAACGACTTAAACATAATCAGGAACAAAGGGAGGCAACTCTTTCTGGAGAATCACCCAGAAAACTTTAGCAGAGTTATCCATGATTATTCAGATGAACGAAAAGGTTTCGTAATATGGAAAGACTTATTAGAGGAGAGGCTTACTTAGGAATAGCCAACTCACACAGCCAAGCACATTTGCAATTCACACAAGCCACGCTATAGCCAAAAATTACAAAAGAGCTTGTCTGTCTGCCACCGCTTTTTTGCCAACCTGAAAAACAAAATTTGTTTAGTGCTAAATTGAAAATGAAATGATAGAAATGAAGAAAGCCCAGCAGGTAACAATACCTATACTGCATACCGCAATTCAGAACAACTGACCCGTGCGGATTTAAGATGATACCAATATTTGTTATTTTGAAAAATACATTAAGTAATTAGAGATTATAATATCTACCAAGTCAGAGTTATATATACTAATCTATTTGCTTTCGAAAACGTGTGGTCTCAGGAAACAAATTTTAAAAACAAATGTAATATTATATATGCCTGATAGTTACAGGTTTCATTTTTGTTGTTAATCATGATACTTTGTGATAGTCTCAGGAAAAACAATTAGTGAAACATTTATATTACATAATAATCAGAGAATTAAAGATTATTTCTAAGAAAAACACACTGAGACTTTAATTAATTTGGTATCATTATCAAATCCAAGCAGTAATTAATTAAGCGTTGATAATCTTTATGTTAGCTTTTAAGGGTCAGTTGTTCTGAGGTTACTGCCAAAACTACTGAAATCATAAATAAGTTAAATATACCTATTACGTGAAAGCAGGGATGTTATAGTTTAATACTCACACAATGTAATGGTGCGGAAGCAGTGTTTGGAGATACTCAAAATGGAAACTACTGAAAAGACGACTTATACCACTAAAATCCGGAATATGAAAATGAGTTGATGTGATGATGTGATGATTCGTTGATTTTGTACTTGTCTTATGGACTTTCTACTTTACGAACTTTCTACTTTACAAACTCCCCTCTCCCCTTAATCGCCTCATAAAAAACCTGATGAACAGACGGACGAATATTCAATTCATATATCAATCTGTTATCACGTGTTGGGTATACTCTGTTAGACATGAATATGTACAACAACTCATCCTTTGGATCCATCCAAACAAAAATACCTGTAAAACCACTATGTCCAAAACTCTCCTGACTAACACCCGGGGCAGGATACGAATTAGCAAGAGAATATGAAGAGTTGTTGAACAGAGGTTTGTCAAATCCCAGACCACGTCGGTTACCATTATCGGGAAACTGAACAGATGAAAACTCTCTCAGCACATCTTCTGATAAGTATCTACGCCCTCCATACTCACCGCCGTTCAGATACATCTGCATCAGCTTGGCAATATCATTGGCATTTGAAAACAAACCGGCATTACCGGAAATACCACCCATTACAGCAGCAGCTTCATCATGAACATATCCACATATCAATACTTTACGGTAAATACTATCATACTCAGTAGGAAGTATCCTGGATTCAGAAAAATAATCAAGAGGAATATATCGCGTAGTAGTTGCTCCCAGCAGACGAAAAAATTTGTCGTACAGTAGTTTAGTATAGTTTTCACTGTAAAGCTCCGACAACATTTGAGGGTATATCATGAATGATAAACCACTGTATTTATACTTTTTCTCTTCGAGCAGTGGGGATTTACGAATCTCCCTATAAACTTTTTTTTTAAACTTATCGGCAAGATACAAATTCTGTGAAATATGCAGAGTATGTTTTTCATCCCTGTTTATACTATACCATTTCGGTATAAACGCACCATCTTTCAATGTAAATGGATAATAATTAATATATGGTTTCAATCCTGCCTCATGGGTAAGCACCTCACGAAGTGTAAGATTTGATTTATTGGAACGATGAAACAGGCGACCTCTCCAATCCGACCAGTAATCACTCATAGGAGTATCAAGATTTATCATATTATTTTGATATGCCTCCATGAGCAGAGGAAGTGGGCCTGATATCTTCGTAACCGAAGCAAGGTCAAAAATATCATCTTTTTGTACAGGATGAACCTTGTTATAAGTATGAAATCCATAACTTTTATAGAAAACAACCTTTGAATGATGTGCCACAAAAACACAACAACCCGGAAATGCCCGGACATCAATACCTGCATTAATTATTGAATCAACCTTCGGAACAATGTAGTCACTACTTAAACCTGTCTCTTCGGGATAAGTATATGACAACCTGCCTAAGGCTGAAACATCAACACCGGCTCCCTCCCTAAACAAACCTTTGACTGAAACCGGTAACCTGCCCGACGCGCCTATACCTCCATACACTAATTGAGACGCAATATCACGTGTTGTACTGTTATTCTGATATGTAAAAACTATGGCATCAGAATTTACTATTTGTGGTATCCTGCTCAACCTATAGGGGTTGTCATGAACTACAACAACACATTTTTCATTTACAAGCAGTTGGCTAAACAGCTTTTGCTTTTGTGAAGATGATACTATTGAACTAACTTTTTCAACAACGAGAATATATCTCGTAAATGATTCTTTACTATTCTCTAATGTCTCATAAGTTAAACTTTCATCAACCGAAAAGCAGCTCACTTCGTCGTATCTCTCATAATAGCCTTTTGTAGTTTTTGAATTTCCGAAATTGATTAATGCCGTTCTTTGAGTATCAAGATCTTTAAATGGCAAAATGGAATCTTTATTGACCAATACAGTAATACTTAACTCATAAAGCTTATGTCTTAGCCATTCAGAGTAACCCCTGTTCAAATCATCAGTCAAACCGGAGATTTCTACAAGCTTATAACTGTTCAATCCTGTCCAATATTTCGCAATCAATGACCTCCTGCATTTAATATTGATATCTTCTACTGTGACTTCACCTGCATTAACAGCTTTTTTAATCTCAGCAATAGCCATTGGAAGATTCTCAGTATATTCCATAATATCGTTACCGGCTATCAGGGCCAAAGCATCAACCCTACCTGGCTTACCTGCGACCTTAACCCCTTTCATGTTCATAGCATCAGTAATCACCAGTCCTTTAAAGTTAAGGCTGTCTTTAAGCAGTTTTTTAATGATATCACCCGACAAGCTGGCCGGAACGCCCTTTCTCTTTTCCAGAGCAGGTACTTCCAGATGAGCTGTCATAATTCCTGTTACTCCTGCCTCAATAACTTTTTTAAAAGGATATAATTCAACCGAGTCGATATGGTCACGGGTTCCTGTTATTTTAGGTAATGCTTTATGAGAATCAACATTGGTATCACCATGTCCGGGAAAGTGCTTTGCAAATGTAAGTATATGCTCCTGTTGCATACCTTCAATATAGGCAATTGCCTTGGCGGCAACCCGCTCAGGATTCTCCCCAAACGAACGCCTCCCTATCACAGGATTATCAGGGTTATTATTCACATCTACTACAGGAGCCAGATTAACATTCAAACCAACTCTTTTTAACTGCTTACTTATATCTACTCCCATTTGGTAAATAGTCATATCATTCTGAATAGCACCAAGTGTCATCTGATACGGAAAGGAAATGGTTGAATCCAAACGCATACCTAAACCCCACTCACCATCAATAGCCGAAAACAGGGGTACATCCGATAATGAATTCAAAAAGTTATTCATCTCAGCAAGTCTGTAAGGCGAAGTCTTAAAGAAAAGTATACCGCCGGGTTTGTATTTCCTAATAATGTCTGAATACTTTTTAGCAGCATAAGGAGTACCATCAGCGTGTATATCAATCCAGAAAAGTTGGGCTATCTTAGCATCCAACGACAATGTTTGCATTATGCTGTCTGCCCAAACTGCCCCCACTGCAGTATAAAAAGATGATTGGTTAATTATATCCTCCTGCCCTTTTGCGACAAAGAGATTAAATGCAATTATTATTAGAAATATTTTTTTCATTATCAGTTAAAATTTGTCATCGAATGTACACGAATTAACTCTAATTAGAAAATATTATCAAGAAGTTTGCATAAAGCAAAACACTCATTAATTAGAATCTGCAAGAAAACATGAAACAGATCGTCATTGCGAGGACGATAGGACGAAGCAATCTGTTGATATCCAATAGAGATTGCTTCACTCGTACCTCATTCGCAATGACGCAAACCTCTAAATTTGAGAGTTTTCTTGCAGACACTCTAAATAACTGCTAACAATTTTTACCGCCCTCCGGCTGATGTTGCAACCGATGTCGCAACTATTGCTCCAATAATAGCTGCTTGTACCTGCATAATTGTTTTATCAACAGTATTGGCAATAGGACTTTTCTTTATAATCTCTTTCAACTCTTTCTTTATGGTTTTCAAACGATTTGTCATCTCGAATTATATGGTCATAAAAACGTGTTTGCCATGCAAATTCAAAACCCAAACAATGTAATTATGCCATGAACATGATTTGGCATTACCACAAACGCATCCAATCGAATGTTGTCATATTAATGTATAATTACAAAACGTCTATTCCGGATAAATCAAATACTTATCCCTCATCTTACCATACTCTTCAAGTTCTTTCTGCCAATGTTGACGTATCTCCTCCTCATTCAATCCTTTCTTTACATCTTTAAGCAGGGTGTTGTTTCCGGCAAGAAGGTTGAACCAACGCTCATTAGTTATCATTGCCGAGTCATTTTCAAACTTATCCCTGAACATCAATAGATATTTCAGAGTAAGCTGTTGATTCAGATTCTCTTTTCCCCTTAAATCAATACCGTAACACTTTTTGTTTTTTTGAGGAGGATCTTCAGCCATTCCTTTAATAGATCCGGGTGTAAATGTATAATCGCCAAACCGGGGGTCAGGATAACCTATAACCTGAAAAGGAACCTGAGTACCTCTGCCGATACTTACTTTGGTGGCTTCGAAAAAACAGAGTGAAGGATACAACCGAACAGCAAGGTCAGTAGGCAGGTTTGGTGACGGTTTTATTTCTACTGGTATCCTGACAGAGTGTTTGTAGTTGATCACAGGTATTACCCGCAGCTGACATTTCATACAATCATTCAGCCACCCCTCTCCATTTATCATAAATGCCAACTCACCAACGGTAAGACCATGAACAACAGGGATAGGGTGCATTCCCACAAACGACCTAAACTCTTTTTGCAACACAGGACCATCGAAATAATCACCATTGGGATTTGGCCGGTCAAGAACAATGAACTTAACACCATTCCCGGCACAAGCCTCCATAACATAGTGCATAGTCGATATATAGGTATAGAACCTTGCACCTACATCCTGAATGTCAAACAGAATACAATCCAGACCATCCATCATCTCTTTGGTAGGCTTCCTGTACTTACCATACAAGGAGATGATATCAATGCCGGTACTCTTGTCTTTCCCGTTTGCCACAGTTGCCCCTGCATCAGCCTTACCTCTGAAACCATGTTCAGGAGCAAAAATCTTTTCAACCTTAACACCAAGTGAAAGCAAAGTATCAACCAAATGCACACCATCAACAACAGCTGTGTGATTAACTACCAAACCAATACGTTGCCCCTTAATTAACGGAATATAACTATCAAACTGTTCATCCCCGTTAATGACCTGTTGTTTGACCGATTGACATGAAGAATCAAAAACTATTGCAAAAAGAAGTAACAAAAAACCTATTCTAACCCCTCCTGATACGAAAAACTTATACAAATTATTCATAATAATAACAATAATTAGAAATATCTACAATGGACAACATCTTAATCATAGATTATAAAATCCATTAATTATATCTTCACCCACCCCTAACCTCCTGTTATATCAACGGGACAGGCTCTCCGAGGAGGGGAATTCTTTATAAACATCATAAATCCAAACATCGCATCCCGATATTCGGGACTTCGCTATCGCTCCGCATCCAACATCGTACATCGAAAATCCAAACATCCTTACATCCAATTACGCTTCGGCAGGTGGCACCCCAAAATTCATAGGCATAACCGGGCCTCCACCATGGTCATCAACATTCTTGATAGGTCCATGCAGTGACTCATACCTTTTAATATTGTCTTTTAAAGCCATCATCAAACGCTTGGCATGTTCAGGAGTTAAAATAATCCTTGATTTAACCGGAGCTTTAGGAACTCCCGGCATGATACGTACAAAATCAATAACAAATTCAGATGGTGAATGAGTAATAATTGCCAGGTTAGAATATACCCCCTGTGCTACTTCTTCATTCAACTCAATGTTCAATTGATTTTGAGTTTTTTTCTTCTCTTCCATAACTGTATTTTTTATATTATTCGATAGTTAGTCTTTGTGTGAGCGTCAAAAAATAAAAACTTGATGTCATTGCTATAAGGAACTGCCTGTCCCAAACATTGGGAAAGAAGCAATCTGTTGAATTACAGCAGCTTTGCTTTGTAAGATTCCCTGCCTGCTGCAGGCAGGCTTCGCTCCGCTCGGAATGACGACTTTTTGGACAGTCTCTTATTAAACCGTTAAATTAGTTAAAAGATAATATTACTAATAACTTTTTAAATAAAAAAGGGGAAGACACAAATGTGCTTCCCCTTTTTCACTTTCAGTTTTATAATAGTTTACTCAACCTCTTCAGTACTCTCCTCGTCAACTTTCACAAATCTATCATACTCCTCTTTAGAGCCGACAATTATGTTCGGATATTCACGAAGTCCTGTACCGGCAGGAATTAAGTGTCCACAAATAACATTTTCTTTCAAGCCATCAAGAGTGTCAACTTTACCCTGAATAGCAGCTTCATTCAGTACTTTAGTTGTTTCCTGGAACGAAGCAGCAGACATGAAACTTTTTGTTTGAAGAGCAGCTCTTGTAATTCCCTGCAATACCTGACTAGAGGTAGCTGGTACAGCATCGCGAAAAGAAACAAGTTTCAAATCTTTACGTTTCAACTGTGAGTTTTCATCTCTTAACCTTCTGGCTGTCACTATCATTCCTGCTAAAAGCACTTGCGAATCACCTTGATCTTCAATTACTTTCTTTCCCCAGATGTCGTCATTCTCTTCCATAAATACGATCTTGTCAACAATCTGCTTTTCAAGGAATTTAGTATCACCTGAATCTGCAATGGCAACTTTACGCATCATCTGACGAACAATAATTTCAAAATGTTTATCATTGATTTTCACCCCCTGTAAACGATATACATCCTGAACCTCATTCACGATATACTCCTGAACAGCGGTAGGCCCTTTAATTGCCAAAATATCAGCAGGTGTAGTAGCTCCATCAGATAGTGGTATGCCTGCACGAATATAATCATTTTCCTGAACAAGAATCTGTTTAGAAAGAGATACAAGATATTTTTTTACCTGACCATTCTTTGCTGTTACAATTATCTCACGATTACCACGCTTGATTTTTCCAAAAGCAACTTCACCATCAATCTCTGAAACCACGGCAGGATTACTAGGATTACGTGCTTCAAACAGCTCTGTTACCCTGGGCAAACCACCGGTGATATCACCAGCTTTACCAACAACTCTCGGTATCTTAGCAATAATCTCACCCTGTTTCATTACATCTCCATCAACAAGAGAGATACGAGCACCTACCGGTAAGTTATAATTCTTTAAAACAGTTCCTTCTTCATTAAGAATTCGTAATGAAGGGTTCTTTGTTTTATCTCTGGTTTCGATGATTAATTTTTCACGGAAACCTGTTTGTTCATCAGACTCCTCTTTAAATGTAACTCCATCAATAAGATTTTCAAAAGAAACCGAACCTGACTTCTCAGTTACGAGAACTGCGTTATATGGATCCCACTCACAGATAACAGTACCTTTCTTAACCATAGTACCATTCTTAATAAAAAGGTTGGCACCATAAGGGATTGTATGTGTTGTTAGAGCAATCCTTGTATTTTCATCAAGTATGCGCAATTCAGCCAATCGACCAATTACAACATCAACTTTTTTACCATCCTCAGGTTTGTGAGAAACAGTTCTCAGTTCATCAATTTCAACAATACCATCATACTTAGAAGTAATGTTACTCTCTGATGTAATATTTGATGCAGTACCTCCAACGTGGAATGTACGAAGAGTCAACTGAGTACCCGGTTCTCCGATAGACTGTGCAGCAATTACTCCAACAGCTTCACCTTTCTGAACCTTCTGTCCAGTTGCCAGATTACGTCCATAACATTTACCACATACACCCCTTTTCGACTCACAGGTCAAAACGGAACGTATTTCAACACGCTCAATAGGGGACTCTTCTATCACTTGAGAAATTTCTTCTGAAATCTCCTCTCCTGATTTTATTATCAATTCTCCTGAATTTGGATGATAAATATCGTGAACACAAACGCGTCCAAGAATTCTCTCACCAAGTGAAACAACAGTCTCTTCGTTATTCTTAACAGCTGTAGCTATAAGGCCTCTAAGAGTACCACAGTCTTTTTCCAAAATAACAACATCCTGAGAAACATCAACCAAACGACGAGTAAGATAACCGGCATCAGCTGTTTTCAGAGCTGTATCAGCCAAACCTTTACGGGCTCCGTGAGTAGAGATAAAGTACTCTAACACCGATAGTCCCTCTTTAAAGTTGGATAAAATCGGATTCTCAATAATCTGACCACCTTGAGCACCTGATTTTTGTGGTTTCGCCATCAATCCTCTCATACCAGAAAGCTGACGAATCTGCTCTTTAGAGCCCCTTGCACCTGAATCAAGCATCATATATACCGGGTTAAAACCTTGCTGGTCTTCACTCAATTGTGTCATTACGGTTTGAGTTAGTCGAGCATTTACATGAGTCCAAATATCAATAATCTGATTATATCTTTCATTATTGGTAATTAACCCCATGTTATAGTTATTCAACACCTCCTCAACCTCAGCATAACCACCGGCAACTAATTTTTCTTTCGCAGCCGGAATAATCACATCCTCAAGATTAAACGACAAACCTCCTTCAAAGGCCATATGATAACCAAGATTTTTTATATCATCAAGGAAGTCGGCTGTTCGCGGAATACCACAAACCTTCTGAACATTACCAATAATATCACGTAAAGACCTTTTGGTAAGCAATTCATTAATGTATCCCACCTCTTTAGGAACCTTCTTATTAAATAGTATACGACCAGCAGTTGTCTCTATAAGTTTCAATTCCTGTTCACCCTCATCGTTAAGATCATAAGTTCTAACCTTAACCTGAGCATGCAGACCAACCCTGCCTTCGTTATAAGCAATCTCAGCTTCCTGTGGAGAATAAAAAGTTAATCCCTCTCCCTGAATACCGGAACGTGCTTTGGTCATATAGTACAATCCAAGTACCATATCCTGTGAAGGTACGGTAATAGGAGCACCGTTGGCAGGATTCAAAATATTCTGGGAAGCCAGCATTAACATCTGTGTTTCCAGAATTGCAGCATTACCCAAAGGCAAGTGAACCGCCATCTGGTCACCATCAAAGTCAGCATTAAACGCAGCACAAGCAAGCGGGTGCAACTGAATAGCTTTACCTTCAATCAGTTTTGGCTGAAATGCCTGAATACCCAAACGGTGCAATGTTGGAGCACGGTTTAACATTACCGGATGCCCTCTTAGAACATTCTCAAGAATATCCCAAACAACAGGATCTTTCCTGTCAACAATTTTTTTAGCAGACTTAACTGTTTTAACAATACCTCTTTCAATCATCTTCCGAATGATAAAAGGCTTGTACAACTCAGCAGCCATCCCTTTAGGAATACCGCATTCGTGCATTCTCAGTTCAGGTCCTACAACAATTACCGAACGTGCCGAATAATCAACCCTTTTACCAAGCAAGTTTTGACGGAAACGACCTTGTTTCCCTTTCAAACTATCACTAAGCGATTTTAAAGGACGGTTAGAGTCGGTCTTAACTGCGTTCGATTTTCTTGAATTATCAAACAATGAATCTACCGCTTCCTGAAGCATCCTCTTCTCGTTACGAAGAATTACTTCGGGAGCTTTTATCTCTATCAATCTTTTTAATCTGTTGTTACGTATGATAACTCTACGATACAAGTCGTTAAGATCGGATGTTGCAAAACGACCACCATCCAACGGTACCAAAGGTCTCAATTCAGGCGGAATAACTGGAACGACCTTAATAATCATCCATTCAGGTCTGTTTACACCTTTAGATTTACGGAACGACTCAACAACACCCAGACGCTTTAGAGCCTCATTTTTTCGCTGCTGAGAAGTTTCTGTGTTTGCTTTATGTCTTAAATCATAAGACAACTCATCCAGTTTAATTCGCGATAAGAGCATTGCAAGAGCATCAGCTCCCATCCTTGCGATGAACTTGTTAGGATCATCATCATCAAGATGCTGATTGTCTTTAGGAAGAGTTTCCAGTATGTCCAGATACTCCTCTTCAGTTAAAAAGTCCATGCGCTTGACACCATCTTCAGCTTTAATACCCGGTTCAATAACCACATATCTCTCGTAATAGATGATTGTATCAAGTTTTTTAGTAGGTAATCCAAGAAGATAACCTATTTTATTTGGCAATGATTTAAAGTACCAGATGTGAGCTACAGGAACAACAAGTTGAATATGTCCCGTACGTTCGCGACGAACTTTCTTCTCAGTAACTTCAACACCACACCTATCACATACAATACCACGATAACGGATACGCTTATATTTACCACAATGACACTCATAATCTTTCACCGGGCCGAAAATTCTTTCACAGAACAATCCATCCCTTTCAGGTTTATAAGTACGGTAATTAATCGTCTCCGGTTTGAGTACTTCACCACTTGACATTTCCAAAATTTCTTCCGGTGAGGCAAGTCCAATTGATATTTTAGTAAAGTTCCCTTTGTTTTTCTGATCTCTTCTGAAAGCCATATAGAGTCGAATAAAATATTTTAACAATAACTAAAAGTAAATACTGCAATGCAATATTTACTTATGTAAATCTTAATCCAGGTTTATACTCAAACCTAATCCTCGCATCTCATGAAGCAACACATTTAGTGATTCCGGTATGCCGGGTTGTGGCATTGGATCACCTTTTACAATTGCTTCATAAGCTTTTGCACGTCCTATAACATCATCCGATTTAATGGTAAGAATCTCCTGAAGAACATTAGAAGCACCAAACGCCTCAAGCGCCCATACTTCCATCTCTCCAAATCTCTGACCACCAAACTGGGCTTTACCACCCAAAGGTTGTTGAGTAATAAGAGAGTATGGGCCGATAGACCTTGCATGCATCTTATCTTCAACCATGTGCCCAAGTTTCAACATATAGATAACTCCGACAGTAGCAGGTTGATCAAACTTTCGTCCTGTACCTCCATCATAAAGATAGGTTTTTCCAAATTGAGGAATTCCTGCTTTATCAGCATAACTCGTAAGGTCTTCAAGTTTAGCACCATCAAAAATGGGAGTTGCAAACTTCACACCCAATACCTGACCTGCCCATCCAAGTACAGTTTCATAAATCTGTCCAAGGTTCATTCTTGAAGGTACACCCAGAGGATTTAAAACGATATCTACCGGTGTGCCGTCCTCAAGGAAAGGCATATCTTCTTTTCGAACTATCTTGGAAATAATTCCTTTGTTTCCGTGACGTCCGGCCATCTTATCACCAACAGTTATTTTACGCTTTTTGGCAATATATACCTTCGCAAGCTGAACAATACCTTGTGGTAGCTCATCACCAATGGTAATATTGTATTTCTGACGTTTCTCTTTTGATTGAAGCTCCTTATATTTCATCCGGTAGTTATGAACAGCCTTCTGAATAAGTTCATTATTCTCCTTGTCTGTTGTCCATTTATTCGGATTAACATCAACATAATTGATTTCATTAAGAATCTTCTGAGTGAATTTAGTTCCTTTAGATACTATTTCTCCACTATAATAGTCTTTAACTCCCTGAGATGTTTTTCCATTTATCAATGAGAACAATTTGTCCACAAGTCGTCCTTTCAGATCTTCAGTAGCAGTTACAAATCCCTCATCAATCTTGACTAATTGTGCTTTCTCAGCAGACCTCGATTTTTTATCTTTTATATTTCTGGAGAAAAGTTTTTTCTCAATAACCACACCTTTCAGCGATGGAGAAGCTTTCAATGAAGCATCTTTCACATCACCGGCTTTCTCTCCAAATATTGCCCTAAGCAATTTCTCTTCAGGTGTAGGATCACTCTCTCCTTTAGGAGTAATTTTACCAATAAGAATATCACCGGGCTCGATATGAGCACCTACCCTGATCAATCCATTTTCATCAAGATCTTTTGTAGCTTCTTCGCTAACATTAGGTATGTCAGATGTAAGCTCTTCGAGTCCACGTTTAGTATCTCTTACCTCAAGAGAATACTCATCGATATGAACAGAAGTGAATATATCATTTCTCACTAATTCCTCAGAAATAACAATTGCATCCTCAAAGTTATATCCTTTCCAGGGCATAAAAGCCACTTTCAGGTTACGACCCAGACCAAGTTCACCTTTTTGTGTAGCGTATCCTTCAGTAAGAATCTGACCTTCTACAACCTTATCTCCCTTAGAGACCAAAGGCCGTAAATCAATACAGGTATTCTGGTTTGTTTTCTGAAATTTAGGTAGCTTATACCTTTTGGTTTCAGTCTCAAAGCTAACAAAACGATCATTATCAGTCAAGTCATATCTTATTACTATCTCATCAGCATCAACATACTCAATTACGCCATTACCTTCGGCTGTAACATGAGTTCTTGAATCCTGAATTAAACGTCCTTCAAGACCTGTTCCAACAATAGGTGATTCAGGTTGTAACAAAGGTACAGCCTGACGCATCATGTTAGATCCCATCAATGCACGGTTAGCATCATCATGCTCAAGGAATGGAATTAATGATGCAGCCACAGAAGCAATCTGGTTTGGTGCCACATCCATTAAAGCAACGTCATTTTTCTCTACCAACGGAAAATCACCATCATGACGTGCTTTCACACGTGGATTAATGAAAAATCCATCATCAGATAAAGGAGCATTAGCCTGAGCAATAGTAATACCTTCTTCCTCTTCTGCAGTAAGATAACTAACACCTTTGTTGGTCAAATCAACTTTTCCTTCTTCAGCTTTCCTATATGGAGTTTCGATAAAACCAAGTACATTGATTTTTGCAAAAACACAAAGAGAAGATATCAAACCAATATTAGGTCCTTCCGGTGTTTCTATAGGACACAAACGACCATAGTGAGTATAGTGAACATCACGAACCTCAAAACCGGCTCTTTCACGTGATAAACCACCTGGTCCTAAAGCTGACATACGACGCTTATGGGTAATCTCAGCCAACGGGTTGGTCTGATCCATAAACTGTGATAATGCATTAGTTCCAAAAAAGCTATTTATCACCGATGACAAGGTCTTACTGTTAATAAGATCAACCGGAGTAAACACCTCATTATCGCGAACGTTCATACGCTCACGAATTGTCCGTGCCATACGAGCTAAACCTACGGCAAACTGGTTACCCAACTGCTCGCCAACTGTACGAACCCTACGATTACTTAAATGGTCGATATCATCAACATCAATCTTTGAATTTATTAGTTCAATAAGATATTTGATAATTTCAATAATATCTTCCTTGGTCAACACCTTAGTATCCAAATCGGTGCTGAGTTTTAATTTCTTATTTATTCTAAATCGTCCAACATCACCAAGATCGTAACGTTTGTCCGAGAAAAACAGTTTATCGATAACGTCACGAGCAGTACCCTCATCTGGTGGTTCGGCATTTCTTAATTGTCTGTAAATATGAACTACTGCCTCTTTTTCAGAGTTACAAGGGTCTTTTTGAAGTGTATTATATATTATTTCATAATCAGAAAGATTTTTGTCTTCCCTATGCAATAATATAGTTTTTGCACCTGAATCAATAATCTCCTCAATATGATTCTCTTCGATAACAGTCTCCCTGTCAATAATCACTTCATTACGCTCAATAGATACCACTTCACCGGTATCCTCATCAACAAAGTCCTCAATCCAGGATTTCAACACACGAGCGGCAAGTTTTCGACCTACAACTTTTTTTAAGTTGGTTTTATTAACCTTAACTTCATCAGCAAGATTAAAAATTTCAAGAATATCTTTATCTCCCTCATAACCAATAGCACGAAGAAGAGTAGTAACCGGTAATTTCTTTTTACGATCAATATATGCATACATGACACTGTTAATATCAGTAGCAAATTCAATCCATGAGCCTCTAAAAGGAATTATTCGGGCAGAATAGAGTTTTGTCCCATTAGCATGAATGCTTTTACCAAAGAATACTCCCGGAGAACGATGTAATTGAGATACAACGACACGTTCAGCACCATTAATAATAAAACTTCCTTTATCGGTCATATAGGGCATAGTACCCAAATATACATCCTGAACAACAGTATCAAAGTCTTCATGTTCCGGGTCAGTACAATACAACTTAAGTTTAGCCTTAAGGGGTACACTATAAGTTAATCCTCGTTCAATACTTTCCTGTAAGGAATAGCGAGGAGGATCAACAGAAAAATCTAGGAATTCAAGTACAAAGTTATTCCGTGTATCGGAAATAGGGAAATTGTCGCTGAATACCTGATGTAACTTTTCAAGTTTCCGTTCTTCCAGGGTTGAACCCAATTGAAAAAATTCACGGAAAGACTTCACTTGCACCTCCAGCAGATCCGGATATCTGAGCTGGTTCTTTATTGATGCAAAACTTATTCTTTCGGCAGTGTTTGGAGTCATCTGATAACAAATTAGTTGAACTTAAAATTATAAACGCACAAAAAGGTTTAGGAATCCATTACGGACTCCTAAACCATATCCTAAGAGAGGATTGATGAGATTACTTAAGTTCAACTTCCGCTCCTGCTTCTTCTAATTGAGTTTTTAATGCTTCAGCTTCTTCCTTAGATATTTTCTCTTTGATTGCAGTAGGAGCTTGATCTACAAGTCCTTTTGCATCCTTAAGACCTACACCTGTCATCTCTTTAACCAATTTAACGATTGCCAATTTAGAACCACCTGGTGCTTTTAATATCACATCAAATTCGGTTTGTTCTGCAGCAGCCTCTTCGCCACCGTCAGCCGGTCCAGCTACAGCAACTGCAGCAGCTGCTGGCTCTATCCCATATTCTTCTTTTAATATTCCAGCAAGTTCGTTAACATCTTTAACAGTCAAATTTACCAATTCTTCTGCAAGCTTCTTGATATCTGCCATTTTTCTATAAATTAATTGTGTTTTTACTTTTTATTCTTTTTCTCCTAATGTTTTTAATATACCATGAATAGTTGAACCACCCGATTGAAGGGCCGAAACAACATTTTTCATTGGCGATTGTAACAATCCGATAACATCTCCAATCAACTCTTCCTTAGACTTGATAGAAACTAATACCGCCAACTGATCTTCACCAATATACATTGATTGCTCAACGAAAGCACCTTTTAATACAGGTTTATTATGCTTCTTGGAAAATTCTTTAATCAGTTTGGCAGGTGCGTTACCTGTGTTACTGAAAAGCACGGTTGACGAGCCTTTCAAAATTGAATAGATCTCCGCATAGTCAATTTCACTTTTGTCTAAAGCTTTTTTGAAAATGGTGTTTTTTACAACAATCATTTTCACATCTTTATTAAAGCATAATCTACGCAGATCACTTGTAGCTCCGGCATCAAGGCCGGCGGTGTCAGTCACATAAAAGTGATTAAATTCACTTACATTAGCAGCGATGCTATCTATAATGGTACTCTTATCTTCTTTTCTCATGATTTCTAATATTCTTTAATGATTAAACATTAGCCTCTAACGACTTTGGTTCAACACGAATACCAGGGCTCATGGTACTTGATAAATAAACGCTCTTTACGTATGTGCCTTTAGCTGATGTAGGTTTAAGTTTCAAAAGTGTGTTGAAAAACTCTTTAGCATTTTCCTGAATCTTTTCAGCACTAAAAGAAACCTTACCAATTGCAGCATGCACAATTCCGTAACGATCCACTTTGAAATCAATCTTACCAGCTTTTACTTCATTAACTGCTTTACCAATATCCATGGTAACAGTACCACTCTTCGGATTAGGCATTAAGCCTCGAGGACCTAAGATACGACCTAATTGGCCAACTTTGGCCATTACACTGGGCATTGTAATAATTACATCTACATCAGTCCAGCCGCCTTTAATCTTCTCGACATATTCTTCTAATCCAACATAATCGGCACCAGCAGTTTTGGCTTCTTCCTCCTTATCAGGGGAACAAAGCACCAATACACGTACAACTTTGCCTGTTCCATTAGGCAAAGTAACAACACCCCTTACCATTTGATTTGCTTTTCTTGGATCAACTCCAAGTCGCACATCAAGATCAACTGAGGCATCAAATTTAGTTGTGGTTATGTCCTTAACTAATGTTGCAGCCTCATCGACAGAGTAAAGCTTATCGGCTTCGATTTTCGCTAATGCTAACTTTTTATTTTTTGTTAGTTTCGTCATTTTTGCAAAAAGGTATTAATTTAGTTATTATCAGGGAAATCACCTGAAACAGTAATTCCCATACTTCTGGCAGTACCAGCAATCATCCTCATTGCAGATTCTACTGTAAAACAATTCAAATCAGCCATTTTATCTTCTGCTATCACCTTAAGTTGATCCCATGTTACTGATCCAACTTTATTACGGTTTGGTTCAGGCGATCCACTTTTCAGTTTAGCAGCTTCTAAAACTTGTACTGATGCAGGAGGTGTTTTAATAACAAAATCAAATGATTTGTCTTTATACACCGAAATAACAACAGGTAAAACCTTACCGGCCTTTTCCTGTGTCCTGGCATTGAATTGCTTGCAGAACTCCATAATATTCACACCCTTAGCACCTAAAGCAGGCCCTACCGGGGGTGAAGGATTTGCAGCACCACCTCTAATCTGAAGTTTGATAAAAGTTTCTACTTCTTTAGCCATTGTAGCAATTCGTATTAATAATTAATTGTATATAAAAGAAATGTATATTACACTTGTAGCGATAAATAAAAACATTTATCAGTTGGAAGCATTTCTACTAAGCGTTTTTCTACTCTTTTTCCACTTGCATAAAGCTTAATTCAAGAGGAGTCTTCCTCCCAAATATCTTAACCATAACTTTCAATTTCTTTTTCTCTTCATTAACCTCTTCAATCATTCCACTAAATCCATTGAAAGGACCGTCAATAACTTTTACTGATTCACCTTCAAAGAAAGGTATATTAATTTCTTCGTCTGTTTCATTAAGTTCATCCACTTTACCCAAAATCCTGTTAACTTCAGACATTCTAAGAGGAGTAGGTTCATTTTTATTATCACTCAAAAAACCGATAACATTTGTAATACCTTTTAATATATGAGGTATTTCACCAACCAGTGCAGCTTCAATAATAACATACCCCGGTAAAAAGTTCCTTTCTTTACTAACTTTTTTCCCTTTTCGAATCTGGTATACCTTTTCCGTGGGAATTAAAACCTGACCTATATAATCCTGTAATTCCAGGCGTGAAACTTCACTCTCAATATATTCCTTCACCTTCTTCTCTTTTCCACCTATAGCACGAAGGACAAACCATTTTTTAACAATATCAGCCATTACAAACTACCTATTTAAAGATTTAGTACAGTTTTTCATAAACCCAATTAAGGAGATTTTCAAATGTGAAGTCCATTGCAAAAATAATGGCTGAAATAATAACAGAAGCAACCATAACAACGATTGCACTATTAGTCAACTCAGACCATGTTGGCCATGAAGTTTTATTGACTAACTCATTATGTACATCTTTCAGATAAGTTTTTATCTTCATCTTTTTCGTTCATTAATTTGCCGATTATATTATCAAATCGGTTTTGTAATGCACGGGAGGAGCGACTCGAACGCCCGACACCTGGTTTTGGAGACCAGTGCTCTGCCAACTGAGCTACACCCGTATTTCTCTAATAAGACCGGAAGTTCCGGTCTTATTAGAGAAAAAATTATTACTCAACAATCTCCGTTATCTGTCCTGCACCAACAGTTCTTCCTCCCTCACGTATTGCGAAACGAAGTCCAAGGTTAACTGCTACCGGATAGATTAATTCAACAGTAATTGTTACGTTATCACCAGGCATAACCATTTCAGTTCCTTCAGGAAGAGTAATCTCTCCGGTTACATCTAATGTACGTATATAAAATTGAGGACGATATCTATTGTGGAAAGGAGTATGACGACCACCTTCTTCTTTCTTCAATACATATATCTCAGCTTTAACTATAGTATGAGGGGTGATAGATCCCGGCTTAGCCAAAACCATACCACGCTTAATCTCTTTTTTATCGATACCACGAAGTAATAACCCAACATTATCACCAGCTTCACCACGGTCAAGAATCTTACGGAACATCTCAACACCTGTACAAACAGTCTTTTTAGCTTGAGCACCAAGACCAATAATTTGCATTTCTTCACCGCTGTTAATAACTCCGGTTTCTATACGTCCTGTTGCAACAGTACCACGCCCTGTAATTGAGAATACATCCTCAACAGGCATTAGGAACGGTTTTTCAACGTCACGAGGAGGAATTGGAATCCACTCGTCAACAGCATCCATAAGTTCCATTACTTTTTCTTCCCACTTTTCTTCACCGTTCATTGCACCAAGTGCAGAACCCTGAATTATAGGAGTATTGTCACCGTCAAAATCATAAAAGCTTAACAGGTCACGAAGCTCCATATCAACAAGTTCAAGAAGTTCTTCATCGTCAACCATGTCAACTTTATTCATGAAAACAACGATTTTAGGTACGTTTACCTGGCGAGCTAAAAGGATGTGCTCTCTTGTCTGAGGCATAGGGCCATCAGTAGCAGCACAAACCAAAATAGCACCGTCCATCTGGGCAGCACCTGTAACCATGTTCTTAACATAGTCAGCGTGACCCGGACAGTCAACGTGAGCGTAGTGACGCTTTGCTGTTTCGTATTCAACGTGCGCAGTGTTAATAGTAATACCCCTTTCCTTTTCCTCAGGGGCATTGTCGATAGAATCAAAATTCGTTACTTCAGACAAACCTTTTTTAGCCAAAACCATGGTAATGGCAGAAGTCAGGGTGGTTTTTCCATGGTCAACATGACCGATGGTACCAATATTAACGTGAGGCTTCGTCCTTTGAAATTTTTCTTTAGCCATAACTCGAAATATTAGACAAATTTAGTTATAAATAGATTGCAAAAATTACAAAAAAAAATTGAGCCAATGATGGGATTTGAACCCATGACCTCTTCCTTACCAAGGAAACGCTCTACCCCTGAGCTACATCGGCAAGAAAAGTGAGCGAGAGACGGGGGTCAAACCCGCGACCCTCAGCTTGGAAGGCTGATGCTCTATCAACTGAGCTACTCTCGCATTTTTAGCCTTTCCAACAAAAAATGATCGTCATCACTTACTGCTTTTCTTTAAGAGAGAATACCCTCTCAAAAATGAAAGGTTACAAAGTTAATCATTTTTATTTTAAAACCTTAGTTTTACTTATCAACATTCTAAAATAAAATACTCTTACAAATAACCCAAAAAACTTCTTTCTGATATTAGTCTGCTTAAACTTTTGTACAAGCAGATTAAATCAAAAAAAAATGTGGGGAGAGCAGGATTCGAACCTACGAAGGCGAAAGCCAGCGGAGTTACAGTCCGCCCCAGTTGGCCACTTTGGTATCTCCCCAAAAATTAATTTCAGTATTTCAAATATCTTTTTATTGGGTTAATGAAAGCCAGCGAAGTTATCCCGATGCTTCGGGACCCCAGTTGGCCACTTTGGTATCTCCCCAAAAATTAATTTCAGTATTTCAAATATCTTTTTATTGGGTTAATGAAAGCCAGCGAAGTTATCCCGATGCTTCGGGACCCCAGTTGGCCACTTTGGTATCTCCCCAAAAATCATGCTATACGCAATTACACGCAAAAAATGAATTCTCATTAGAATTCATTCAATTTAATAGGCTGATTATTTATCAATCAGCCTATTAAATCTTGTTTAGTTTAAAGGAATTTCCCAAAAACGAGTGCAAATTTATAATTTTATTTTCAATATCACAAAGATTGGTATTTCTTTTTTATATTTATTTAGTTCTCACTTTCTCTTTCCATTTCAATAATTGTTTTCTAAGAGCATCGCAAGCCAAATCAATAGATTCTTCAAAAGTCTTTGTTTGTTTTTTCGAGAAAAGTTCTCCTCCGGGAAGTTTCAACCTTATCTCTGCAATTTTGTTTTCAGAAGATTCAGATTTGTCAAGCTTAAGAATAATCTCAGCATTAACAATACTGTCAAAAAAATGCTCCAATTTGGAAACTTTCTGTTGTGTAAAGTGGTTCAAATGTTCTGATGCAGTAAATCGCACAGATTGAATAGTAATATTCATAATCAGTCCTCCATCTTTTTAAGCTCTGGGATGAGCTTGTTTATAAATACTATTTAATTTTTCGAAACTATTATGTGTATATATTTCAGTAGCAGACAAATTAGCATGCCCTAATAGTTCCTTAATTGCATTTAAATCTGCCCCATGGTTCAATAATGCCGTAGCAAAAGTATGCCTAATTACATGTGGGCTCTTTTTCTTAATAGTTGAAACCAAAGCCAAATAGCGGTTCACAACTCTATATATAAGTTTTGAATAGACGGGTTTTCCTTTTGATGTAAGAATTAATATATCCGTATCTACTAAAGGAAAGGTTTCATTCCGGATAGATATATATTGTTTTATATCTTTATCTAATTCTGTATAATATGGGATAATGCGTTCTTTATTACGTTTCCCAAGTACTTTAATTACCTTTTGCCCCATATCAATATTATACAAACAAAGATTAACCATTTCAGATAATCGCATACCGGTAGCATAAAGAAGTGAGATTATAAACTTATCTCTTATTCCATCAAAATCATTTCCAAAAGGAACAGTATCCAAAAGTTCATCCATCTCTTTTTCTTTTACAAAAACAGGAAGTCGCTTAGGTTTTTTGGGAACTATAACTCCATCAGCAGGATTTGATTCAAGAATTTGCTCTCGCATAAGAAACCGGAAAAAGGATTTTAATGCAGAAATCTTTCTATGTATTGTAACGGGTACTTTACCGTCATTTAGTAGTATTACCATCCATTTCCTGATGGTTTTGGAAGAAACATTATCCCAACGAATAATATTTTCAGATTCAAGAAAAGAACAAAATTGACGCAAATCGCATTCATACGTTACTAATGTATATCGCGAGTATCGCCTCTCGTATTCCAGGTATTTATAAAAAGATGATATATATTGCATTAACAAAAAACGTCTTTATTTTGTACTACTCCTTAACGAATATACGAAATTTAGCACAAAATAAAGACATTTGCAAGAAATTTATTCCTCTTCTTGTTGTAATTTCTGAACGTAAACTGCATGTTTGATTTCTTCTCTTCTTTTAATAGAAGGCTTCATAAATGCCTGACGACCGCGCAACTCTCTCATTGCTCCAGTCTTCTCGAATTTTCTTTTAAATCTTTTTAAGGCCCTCTCAATATTCTCGCCTTCTTTTATCGGAATAATTATCATATCAGTTATTTTATAAAATTTTATTTTCTAATTGAGTCGCAAAATTAATTATTAATTCTAAAAAAATCAATTCATTATAAAAAAAATGAAAAATAATCATTTTTTCTTTTTCTCATTTTGTTCAACACTCAGATACACAGCAAGTTTATTTTTCATCTCGGGTTTAACTTCTTTAAAAGAGAGTATTTCATTAATGCTTTTTATCGAATCATTCTTTTTTCGGTACTCAATAATTGCCTTTGCCAGATAAAAATCAATATACGGATGATTTTTTAACTGTCGTAAAGTTACCTTATTTACGTTTATTTTACTTATCACTAAGGAATCAACCGACAAATACTTTCTATTATTATTAATGGTATTTGGCGGCATTCCATAAACTTCTTTTAATTGTTCAATATCATAAAATCCTCCAAGAACTTGTCTATAGAGAACAATCCTTAATGATAAAACAGGCCCAATCCCCTTTAAAACGGCAAATTCCGCAGTATCAGCCCTGTTTATCTCAATAACAAACAAGTCATCATGTTGATATGTAACCCTCTGCTTTATTATTCCTGGATCCTCACCTCTTTTTATATCTCGTACTCCCTCAGTCTGTTTGTGGTATTTTCCTGATTGTTTTCTGCTTTTCGCAGACATCGAACTAAACCTAATGTATGGTATAAGTTTATATGCCAGGGCTGAATCGATTGAATAAATTCTTAAAATATCTTCAGGTTTTGTAAATTCATTTCCACTATCCCTAAATTTTAACCAGTTAATCAATGCATATCCATTAACACCTAACTTCTGAAGTTTTGATTTAGATATTTCATTAGGGTCAAAAAAGAAAAAAGAGTCCTGCTGTGAAACAACATGTTTTGATTTAATGGCATTTACAGAATCAACCCAATCTTTTAATGCCTCATCATTTCCATCCCTACTCTGTTCCCCCGTTGAAAAAATCAAAGGAATAAGCAAATAAAAGATAATTAACAAAACCAATATTACAGATAAAACGATAAACCCTTTTTGTTCTCTTTTGCTTAATGCCAACCAATCCTTCCACATAAAACTATTTTATTAAGTTAACTAATACGTCATACCTGAGTACCGCAATTTAGAACTTCAGGATTCCAATTCCATATAAAAATACTATTGCAATTGCAATTGGAGCAATAATTTTAACAAGAAACATAAATATAGATAAAAACTGTTCAGACACACTGCCCCCACGCTCCAGCTCTGCTCTAACTCTTTTCTTCCCATAGTACCATCCAATAAACAGAGAGACAAATAATCCGCCAAGAGGCAATAGCATATTTGCAGATATCCAATCCATTAAATCAAAGAAGTTATGACCAAACAAAGTATACGAATCCAATACACCCATCGACAATGAACATAATACACCTAAAAGGGAGATTACAGAAGCAGCAATAATTGTTGCCATTTTTCTTTTCATCTTCAGCTCTTCCTTCATATAAGCTACTACAACCTCCAGTATTGATATGGAAGATGTAATTGCAGCAACCGATAACAAAACAAAAAACAGGATAGAAAAAATATATCCTCCCGGCATTTGATGAAAAACATTAGGCAAAGTAATAAATACTAATCCTGCTCCTTTATCCGGTTCAACACCAAATGCAAAAACAGCCGGAAATATGGCAAGGCCAGCCAAGATGGCAATTACAGTATCAGCAACAATTACGCTAACAGCAGTTTTAACAAGGTTATTATTAGGCTTAATATATGAACCATAAGTTATTAAAGTTCCCATACCAAGACTTAATGTAAAGAATGCATGACCAAGTGCACTTAATATACCTTCAGTTGTTAATTTGGAGAAATCAGGATTAAAGAGAAAAGCAACTCCTTTGTCTGCATTAGAAAGAGTTAATGATTTTATAACCAGAACTACTAAAATAACAACAAGCAGAGGCATTAAAATTTTTGAAAACTTCTCAATCCCTTTATGAACACCGGCAATTACTATTACCGTAGTGGCAGCCATAAAACCAAGCTGAAGTGCAACAGGCTTAAATGGAGACTCTATTAGATTTGTAAAAAGAGCCTCTATCTCATGAGGGCTTCTATTTGCAAATCCATCCTTAAGTGATAATACTATGTACTGCACGCTCCATCCGGCAACAACTCCATAAAAGGAGAGAATCATTATGGCTGCACCAACTCCCAAAACACCAATATATTTCCACTGCGTGTTTGGAGCCAATATCTTAAATGCTCCTATTGTATTTCTTTTTGAGCTTCGCCCTATTATAAACTCCGATATCATAACTGGTAATCCGATTGCCAGAATGAATGCAAGATAAACAAACAAAAAAGCAGCACCACCATATACTCCTGTTATATAAGGAAACTTCCAAATATTTCCCAATCCTACTGCAGAGCCAGCTGCTGCTGCAATAACACCGAATTTACTTGTAAAACCATCTCTGGATGAAGAACCCAAATTTGCCATATTCTATATAAATTATTATTCAAATATACAAAAAAGAGGTTCTTTACAAAATGTAAAGAACCTCTAATAATAACTTCTAAATAAATACTATTTTACAATCGGTCAATACAATTAAGATCTTCAAAAGCTCTTTTCAGTCTGTTAATAACTGAAACTTCACCTTCGCGCAACCATTTTCTTGGGTCATAATATTTCTTATTTGGCTTGTCATCTCCATCAGGATTACCAATCTGAGCCTGAAGATAATCATGATTTTTAGCTTCAAAAGCACGAACACCATCCCAGAATGCCCACTGAGTATCAGTATCGATATTCATCTTAATTACGCCATAGCTGATAGCCTCACGAATCTCCTCAAGAGTAGAGCCTGACCCACCATGGAATACAAAATTTACAGGTTTTGATGTTGTATTAAATTTCTTCTCGATATATTTCTGTGAAGCATCAAGTATAGAAGGCTTAAGCACAACATTACCCGGCTTGTAAACACCATGAACATTACCGAAAGAAGCAGCAACTGTAAAGTTTGGAGATACTTTCAACAGCTCTTCATAAGCATAAGATACCTCTTCAGGCTGAGTATATAGTAATGCATTGTCAACATCTGAATTATCAACGCCATCCTCTTCACCGCCGGTGATACCTAGTTCAATCTCAAGGGTCATGCCTATTTTCGACATACGCTCAAGATATGTTTTGCAGATAGTTATATTTTCTTCAAGAGGCTCTTCAGAAAGATCTAACATGTGAGAACTGAACAGAGGCTTACCTGTCTCTTCAAAATGTTTTTCACCGGCATCCAGTAATGCATCAATCCAAGGCAACAATTTTTTAGCAGCATGGTCAGTATGCATAACAACAGGAACACCATATTTTTCAGCTAACAGATGAACATGTTTAGCAGCCGAAATAGCTCCTAAGGCAGCAGCTTCATTTCCTTCCAGTCCGATTCCCTTGCCGGCATAAAAAGCAGCACCACCATGAGAAAGCTGAATTATAACAGGTGAATTAACCACTTTTGCAACTTCCATAACAGCATTTACTGTATCAGTTCCTGTAACATTTACAGCAGGTAAAGCATAACTCTGCTCTTTTGCCAATTGTAACATTTTAGCAAGATCGTCACCAGTAACTACACCGGGTTTTAAAACTTCAAGTACGCGTTTCATATTTCTAAATTTAAGTTTTTTTGAATTGAAGCACAAAATTACAAATTACATTTCAAATTGACCGTAATATATCGAAAAACTTTATCAAGTTAGAATGGATAACCAATTGCAAAGTTAAAACCAAAATCATTCCAATCAAGCGGTTTTGTTCCCAATACCCATCGTTCACCACAAGGCATGGACGGATCACGAGTTTTAACCCCAACATCAAAACGAAAAACAAAATAATTGAAGTCGAACCGTAAACCTGTTCCTAAACTAATAGCAATTTGTTTATAAAATGTGTCAAACTTGAATAATCCACCTTCCGGACTACTACTCTCTCTAATCGCCCATATATTTCCCATGTCAGCAAACAACGCCCCCTCAAGCAACCAAAACATTTTAAATCTGTACTCTGCATTTAACTCTAACTTAATATCAGACGTTTGGTTGTAGTATTCAAGTTCTTCCTCTTTAAACTCTCCCGGACCTAAACCTCGCACAGGCCATGCCCGAATACTATTTGCACCACCTGAAAAATACATCTTTTCAAACGGTAATACATTTAAATTACCATAAGGATACCCAACACCCAGGAAAAACCTATAAGCAAATGAATTAACACTACTTACAGAATGATGGTACCTGACATCAACATTCGCCTTTACATACTGTGCATAACGAATTCCCATTAATTTGTAATACCCATCTTCAGGTAAATCACTATTAAACATTTTCACCATCCCATCCAACAAGTTACCCGCTGATTCCATGTAAGATCTGAAAAACCAAAAATTTCTGCTATTATTCAACATTTGTCCATTATACTGAAATGTATAATTAGTATTCAATACAAGGTGATCCTCATAACTGTACCTCATAAAAGTATCCTTAATATAATCCCAAAACTGTTGTGATATAAATGGAACAAAGACCAAATTAAAATCTAAAATTGTGAATGTATGAGAAATAGGTACTGAAGACTTCCATTCATAACTTAGTCTTGAATTGGCAATAGTTCGTGTGTAATCTGGTCGTCGTTGATAGTTAGTACCTATAGAGATTAAAGAGCGGGGATTATATTTTCTCCTGAAACCCTCTATTTTAAAAGGAACTAAAAACTTAGGAACAGTAAGCCCGACATCAAAACCAACCTCAATAATATCAAAACTACTTTTATCTCCACGAGCTGATTGATTCTGATATGCCATGCGAAACCTTGTAGTAAATATCTCAGCACCTTTGAGTAAATTCTTATGCTGATACTTAATATTACTGGCAACCCCAAGGTTGCCCGATGAGTTTGTTCCTTCAACTTCCAGAGCATAAGATTGTGGATTAGACGGAGTAAGCTGGATATAACACTTCAACAACCTATTGCCATTCTCATCAACTATATCATCACTTAACTCCCTGAATTTTATATTTATATATCTGAAAAGTTTCAGTTCTGTAATTAATGTTTGAGTTTTAGATACTTTTGTAATGTCATATAGTTGCCCCGGCAAAATATAGGTTGAGTTGATTAAAACATCAGGCTTGAATTTCATCTCTTTCTTATAAAGGAAATAATACCCTCTATAAAATAAAGTATCAAATTTCGTCAGGTATTCTGCTTCTTTTATGAATGCTTCCTGCGGATTAAAATCCACAAAGAAATAGACATCCCTGATGCTGTATTTCGAATGATTCTCGATTGTATCCCTGCCATCGGGAACTTTTCTCAGCACTCCTGCAACAACCATAGTATCTCTTATTATATATGAGCCCTCAATGCTGTCGGCCACATAATAAATATACTCCTTTGAGAAATTATAATAACCTTTTTGGTTCAATAACCCGGTTATTCGTCCACGTTCCTTATCAAATAAATTTACATCAAAAGGCTTTTTCCCGCGTAGTAGTGAATTAATAGAATCTAAATATATAATTTTGCGTACACTATCATCCTGAATTTTATAACCTAAATGATGAATGTAAGTACGTTTCCCGGCAGAAATATTAAATTGGACTTTAGCCTTCCTTCGTTTTTCGTTAACATAAACCGTATCTGTAACTACGGAATTAAAATATCCTTTATTTTCCAGAAAAAGTTGTAATTGTTTATGCGATTTTTGTTTCAGAGACTCATCGTATACTACAGGCGCTTCTCCAATACGCTGTAGCCATTTATTAAACCCGTTATCTTTATCCCTTCCTGATAAATTATACAATCCAAGATGAAAATGCCAAAAACCAAAAATACTTTTATTCTCCCTTGGACGCAAAAAGGACTTTAATTCTTCTTTAGAAACATCTTTTACATCATGTTTTATAATATTTTTCTGCAAAAGGTATTTATCCTCAGGAATAAATTTCGCAGAACTACACCCCCATAATATACCCCCAATCAGAAAAATTAATATATGGGCTAACTGTTTTTGTTTCATTTTAAAATAAAAGGGTATAAATAATGATAAAACTCTCTTTTTAGTATATTTTTATACAAAGATATCCAAATAGATGAATTTGATATAAATTTGCCTTTCAATAAACAAATAATCATGTTAAGTAAAAATAAGAAAAAGTTTATTACTTCACTAATTCATAAAAAATACCGCAAACAATTTAATGCATTTTTTGCTGAAGGACATAAACTCAATCATGACCTCATCTCTTCAGAAACATCCTGTATAGAGCTGATAGCAACTGATGAATGGATACAAAAGAACAAAAATCTATTACCTGAAGATATTATTACTACCATTACTACCGAAACCGAATTAAAAAGCATAAGCAATTTAAAAAGTTCACCACCGGTTATCGGCATTTATGAAATAACAGACCACAAATTGAGTATTGAACAGTTATCAGACTCTTTAATAATCACACTTGATGGTGTTCAGGATCCAGGGAATATGGGGACTATTATTCGCATAGCCGACTGGTTTGGAATAAAAAACATTATCTGTTCAGAAGACAGTGCAGACATATACAATCCAAAAGTTGTACAGGCCTCAATGGGTGCAATAGCAAGAATCAATGTCCAATATGTTGACCTTCCTTCTTTTATCGAGCAATATAAAACTGAAACAAGATTACCTGTTTACGGTACTTTTTTAGAAGATGAAAATATCTACAATCAAGATTTATCAAAAAATGGGATGATAATTATGGGTAATGAGGGAAAAGGAATAAGCACCCAAATAGAACAACTCATAACCGACAAACTTTACATCCCCAATTACCCACCCAATGCACCAACTTCTGAGTCGCTCAATGTTTCCGTTGCTACAGCTATTATTTGTTCGGAATTTCGCAAAAGAATTTATTAGTGACAGCCAAATTATCAATTTGATTATTGAAAAGACTGAAGACGAACGTTTAACAATTTAGCTATTCAACCACAGACTAACCCTATCGGCACTTTTTTCACCATCGATAGCAGAGGAAGCTATCCCTCCGGCATATCCTGCTCCCTCACCGCATGGAAACAGTCCTTTTATCTGAACATGCTGAAACGACTCTTTGTCACGTGGTATTCTGACGGGAGATGAAGTACGGCTTTCTACACCAACAACCAGAGCCTCGTTAGTAATAAAACCCCGAACTTTCCTGTCAAACACATCAAATGCTTTACGCAGTCTTAATCCAATTTCATCGGGTAGCCAAAAATGCAAAGGTGATGAAATAACTCCCGGAACATAAGAACACTCCGGCAAGTCAAAAGAGAGTCGACCGTCGACAAAATCAGCGAGCCTTTGTGCCGGAGCAGTAAATCCACTGCCACTGTTAATGAAAGCCAGCCGTTCCAGTTCCTGCTGATATTCGAGTCCGGCCAATGGCCCTTTATCACCATATCGTTCAAAATCTTCAGGTTTTATCTCCACAACTATTCCTGAATTAGCAAATGGTGAATTACGTCTTGATGGTGACATACCGTTAACTACTATCTCCTGTTCTCCTGTCATGGAAGGGACGATTATTCCTCCCGGACACATGCAAAAAGAGTATGCACCACGACCGTCAACCTGCGTAGACAGGTTGTATGATGCTGCAGGCAGATAGTCTCCTCTACCATCTTTTGAATGATACTGTATCTCATCAATCATCTCCTGTGGGTGTTCAACCCTCACTCCCATAGCCCACGATTTAGCTTCAAGAAGAATCTCTGCGGAATGTAAAAAACGGTAAACATCCCTTGCCGAATGACCTGTAGCTAAAATCACAGCCCTACCCTCAATCTTATCACCGGCAGTTGTTATCACGCCTTTTACAACATCTCCCTCAATAATCAAATCAACTACACGAGTATCGAAAATCACTTTTCCTCCGGCATTAATTATTGACTCTCTCATGTTTTTAATCACTCCCGGTAGTCTATCGGAACCAATATGAGGGTGTGAATCAATCAGTATATCATCCTGTGCACCATGGTGGTGAAAAACCTCAACAACTTTACGGAAATCACCGCGCTTAGTACTACGGGTATAAAGTTTACCATCAGAGAATGCACCTGCACCACCTTCACCAAAAGCATAGTTAGACTCTGTATTTAACCCTTTGTTACGGTTCAAAATTGCAAGATCACGTTTTCTTTCGTTCACCGGCTTACCCCGTTCAATAACAATTGGTTTAACACCAAGTTCAATTAATCTCAATGCAGCAAACAGTCCACCAGGACCCGCTCCAACAATAATAACCTCAGGGCGGTTTGATACATCTTTATAGTCGAATCGTGTTTTTACAAAATCCGGAGCTTCCTCATTTATATACACATCAAGATAGAGCTGCACCTTTACCGGCCGCTTACGTGCATCAATGGAACGTTTTACAATATGTATGGTTGTTATCTCATCCTGAAGCACATTTAACTCTGCGGCAACTAAGGGTTTATATAGTTGTTCATCTGATGCTTCATGCGGAGAGATTCGTAAAAGAAGTTGTTTCTTCATTGACTATTGATTATTGGCTGTTAGCTGTTGGCTGTTTGTCTATCCCTTACACCTTACACCTTACACCTTACACCTTACACCTTACACCATTCTCCTCATACTACTCAAAATAGAAAGTAAGGGCAAAAATACGTGATTTCAGTGCATCCAGTGCCTGAGTATAAATTTCATCACCCGGTTCACCGGTACCTGCAGAGTTCAGCATATTGAACATACCAATAGAAGCCTTCAACTCGACCGACAGACGAAAATAAGTCATATAAAAATCAAACCCGGCACCTGCTTCTCCATACAAATCAAGTGATCGTAACAACAGATGATCCTGCTTGTTTTTTGCCAGATCATATCTCGTATTTACACCGGCAACAATAAAAGGCTTAACATTATGCATACGGCTACCGCTAAATTTCACGAGTAACGGAAACTCCAGAAAAGTAGATTTAATCTTCAAAGGACTATTCTCATTTATTGAACCATCCTCATTCATATAATACAAATCGCGCTGTCCGAAACTAATTCCCGGAAGAAACCTAAGATTAAAATATTTGTTCAGTCTAAGACTGGTAACAATCCCTATATTTAATCCGGGTTTTAAATGTAATACTTCAGCATAGTAGGTATTGCCATCATCTGTTTGAATTCCACTGTTGTACACCCTAAAATCCATAGTATTAAACCCTATCAGAAAACCAAAATGCAATTTCTTCTCATCAAAAGCAGGCAGGTTAGGCGCACCTTTCTTTCCCTCCTGGGCATAAGAGAGGGTTACAAACAGTAAAAAGGAAAATATAAATGCTATTTTTTTCAATTGATAATAGTTACGTTTTTCACTTACCATAAAAACTAAAATTCTCTCTTTTTATTGCATCTCTTTTTCAGCGGCATAAATGGTAGCAATGCCAAAAGTCTGTTTTTTTCTTAAAAGAGGCTTCAATCCGGCAGCTTCCAATTCCTTATCAAAAGCATCCCCATCAGGGAAATTAAGTACCGATGCAGGTAAATACTCATAAGCTGCTTTGTCTTTTGATATCAAGCCTCCAAAAAACGGTAACATACGTTTAAAATAGAAAAAGTATAACTGTTTGAAAGGGAAAGATAAGGGACGTGAAAACTCAAGAACAACCATTCTTCCACCGGGCTTTAGCACCCTTGTCATTTCTATAAGCCCTTTATTCAGATTCTCAAAGTTTCGTACACCGAAAGCTACCATCACTGCATCAAATGAATCATCATCAAAAGGAAGGTTTTCTGAATCTCCTTCAACTACAGTAACAAATTTTTTAACACCTCTATCTTTAATCTTTTTTTCTGCAACATTAAGCATTCCCGTAGAAATATCAACACCGGTCACTTTACAACCCAAACGTTTATGTGCCAATAGGGCAAGATCGCCAGTACCGGTGGCAACATCAAGAATATATGGTTGATCAATATGGCTTAATAGTTTAATAACCCTTTTCCGCCAGATCTTATCAATACCCATTGACAAAAAGTGATTCAGAAAATCGTACTTGCCGGCAATGTTGTTGAACATTCGTGCAACCTGCTGTTTCTTTGAGCTATCAGTTGCTTTATATGGTTTAACTGTCATCTCGTTCTTTTCAAATCACCGCAAAGATAATAAGTTGTAAAGAAAAAAGACATTTAGGGACACCCTAAGAATTTTTCATAATAGTTTGATATTACACCGAACTCTTTTCCACCTCCTCCACCCCATAATTTTTATTTACAATTAAATCGGCTTTTTGTTTGAGAGCTAGTAAATTTTGGTGTTCCATTTCAAGTACCTGAAAACGAAAATCGTCGTTGATCTCTTTTCCTCTGATTCCGCGATTTTTTTTGGTTTCGTGGTAAGTAAGGTCGATGTAAACCCTTAGATCGATATCTCTTGTTTTTATGGCATAAAGTCCGTCAACAACCAAAATATCGATATCAGAAAAATCGGTAATAAGTTTGTCTGTTTGTTGCGAAACAATATCGACACACGGCATCAATGCTTCCCGTCCCTCCTTAAATTCTTTGATGTTTCGGTTTAACTGTATCCAATCATACTCTTTAAAATCAACTTTTTCTATTCCATTTCTTTTTCTCCATTCGGTTCGGGTTTTGGGTGGAATTTTATAATAATTATCAGTATGCAATATTTTAACCCGCATTTCATTCTTTTTCAACAAAAGTGCAAGCGAGTGAGAAAGTTCCGATTTTCCCGCGCCAGATTCTCCCGAAATAGCTATAATAAACCGATAACCTCTCTTTTTAAGAGTCGTTGCTTTTACAAGGAATTTGTATATAGAATCGGCTGCTTTTCGGTGCAGATCGTTAATTAAAAGTACATCACTTAACATTTACTAACCTATTTAATATTTTAAAATATGCTTTTTATTGGTTGGTAAAAGTATTTTTTTATTTGAAAAATCAATCTCAACCTCGTCAAAATTCTCACTATTTATTTCGATTTTAAATTGATTGTGTGTTACCTCGATAAAATAGTGATTATTTTTAAACCGGAAATTGAATTTTAATGAATCCCATTTTTTGGGTAATGAAGGATTTATTGCAAGGTTTTTCTTTTTAAGATTGAGACCGGCAAACGAAGTAATTACCATTAATACCGTTCCTCCCATCACTCCGGCATGAATTCCCTCGGCAGTTGTACCGCCTTGTATATCGGTAAAATCGCTTTCAAGCGCCTCAAAATATAGTTTGTTTCCCTCATCTTTATTTCCAAATAAATTGGCGAGATACGAATGCACAACCCTACTCAAAGTTGAACCATGAGAAGTTCTGTTCAAATAATAATTGTAATTTTTCCTAAGGTAATCCGGTGAGATTTTATAACCTGAATTTTTCAGGACAGCACTCACATCTTCTTCGTCAAGATTGTAAAAGGTCATTAAAGTGTCTGCCTGTTTTGCAAGTTTATAGTCATCAGGAGTTTTCCCTTCAGCTTTTAAAATTCGGTCTAACCGATAAATATTTTTATACTTTTTTCGATACGCATCCCAGTCCAGTTCTTTCAAATCAAAGTAGCCATCAAATTGCTCAATTATTTCGTCATCAGAAAGAGGAATATTTAAGTTTTGCGAAATTGTTTTCCACTTTTTTATCTCTTCAGAATCAAGATTTATTTTAGAAGTTATTTTTTTATTTGAATTTTTAGAAAGTTTTTCGAGGATCTCAAATGCTTTGGTAAATAGCCAGGCAACCATAATATTTGTGTAGGCATTGTCTTTGACACCGCCGCCCGGACTCGCTTTGTGTTCTTCGTGAAATTCGTCGGGACCCATAACTTTTGAAATATTGAAATGTCCCGTGTTTTTATCCTGCACAGACTTACTTGCCCAAAACCTGCAAATTTCCAGGAACAATTCGGCACCACTATTTTCCATAAATTCAATATCGTTAGTAACCTGAAAATAGTACCATGTGTTGTACGCAATTGCAATAGAAATATGCCGTTGCAGCGAACTATAATCGTCGCCCCATTTCCCGGAAATAGGATTGAGATGAATTGTTTGCGTCTCCTCGCGGCCATCGCTTCCGCTCTGCCACGGAAACATTGCTCCGTTGTAACCATATTCTTTGGCATATTCGCGAGCTTTCTCAATTCGTCGGAAACGATAACTCAGAATCGATTTTGCCACATCAGGAAAAAAGAGGTTGTAAAGTGGTAAAATGTAAAGTTCGTCCCAGAAAATATGTCCGCGATAAGCTTCGCCATGTAATCCGCGAGCCGGAATTCCTGCGTCAATATTTACATTATTTGGCGATGCAGTTACCATTAAGTGATACAAATGAAGACGAACAAGCATTTGCGATTTAGGGTCTCCTTTAATCTGAATATCAATTTTATTCCATATTTTCTCCCATTCAATCGCACTTTCTTTCACAATAGAATTAAATGTTCCGGCTGTTTTTACCAAATTTTTACTGTTGTTTAATGGCTCTTTTACATCGTCATTTTTCGATGTGAAAATAGCAACTACCTTCTCAATTGTCAGTTCTTCGTTTTCATTTAAATCGGTTTTAAACTTTGTACTGATTTTACCCGGTGAGTATATATTGTCGATTTCAACATTTTCGACATCACTATTTTTAAAAACTGAATGTTTAACTGCCTGTGCAATTTCAATTTCTGACTGAGTTGTTTTAACTACCAGCCAACTAATTTCAGAATCATTCCCCTGAGAAACAGGTTTTAAATGCTGCTTGTTGAGGTCGCGATATCTTGTAACTCCATCGTTAACAATATTCCCATCTATTTCCGATTTTATTTCAACTGACCCCGAATAGTTTAAAGCCTTTATTTTATATTGAATTGCAACCAAATGCGGATTTGCCATGCTGGCAACTATTTTACTGCTAATTTTAGTTTCAAACGCATTTATATCTTTTATAACTAACTCAGTTTCAAGAACTCCATTTGCAAAATTGAGACGTCTTTTTATCGAAATAATTTCAGTTTGGTTAATATCGAACCAATCGTTATTTCCTATTTTAAAGTTGATAAAAAGCCAATTTGGAATATTTACAAAATCTTCGTTTTCAATATCACGGTCGGCAACTCTCGAAACTAACCGGTTATATAATCCTGCAATGTAAGTACCCGGATAATTTGTTTCGCTCGCGGTGGTTTCCGGCAAAACACCTCGTGTTCCTAGGTAACCGTTACCAACTGTCAATAAAGTTTCGCGCGATTTCTCTTTCTTCTGGTCGTAATCAGAGTATTCCAGCGACCATGGATTATAATTGTTTTTTATTTTTTGTAGCATAAAATGTGAGAAGATTTGTTATAACTAATTAGTGCCAAAGAATCTCAAAGTGACACAAAGATTAAAAAGCTCATGAAAACTCTTTTATTATTATCATTCGGCACACCAATGAGTTCCTGCCTATTTATTAAATTTCAAAAATACTTTATCCAGTCCATCCAATCCGCCAATTTCTTCGAGGTCTTTAACAACAATGTCGGCTCCGGCTTCTTTTAACTCTTTAATATTATTTTCGCGGGCAATACCAATTGTTAACCCGAATTTGCCTTTTACTCCGGCTTGCACCCCCGAAACAGCATCTTCAACAACAATAGATTTTGCATAATCTGCTTTTACAATATCACAGGCAGTTGTGAAAATATCAGGTTCCGGTTTACCGTGCAGTCCAAGTTCGGCAGAAACAACTCCGTCAACACGTGCATCAAAAATATCCAATAAATCTACTCTTTCCAAAACCGGTTTGCAATTTTTACTCGACGATGCCACGCCAAGTTTAATGCCTGCTTTTTTAAGTTCGTTAATAAGTGCAACTGTCGAAGGATAAGTTTCTACGCCCTCTTCTTCAAGCACTTCGTTAAATGCTTCGTTTTTCTGATTTCCAAGTCCGCAGCATGTTTCTGCTCCGGGTAAATCTGACGGGTCGCCAAAAGGAATATCTATTCCCCGCGATTTTATGAAGTCTGCAACGCCTTTGTATCTTGGCTTTCCGTCAACAAACGGAAGGTAATCACTACCGTGAGTAAATTCCACAAATTTTTCACCGTGCTCAGTTTCTCGTTTCCTTAAATATTCATCGAACATTTTTTTCCATGCTGCAGCATGCGTTAGGGCAGTTTTAGTAATTACACCATCCATATCGAAAATTACGGCTTCGAATGATAAGTTTTTAGACATATTATTAATTTTAAATCTACAAAAAATTTGAAAATTCTGTTAAAATTCGTTTCAAAATGTAGACAAAATATTTGAGATAATCTAAATAAAATCTATATTACATTCAATAGATTATTAGATTTGCAGATAGGAGATATCGGACAAAATACAATCTTTAACATTTTGCTTTTTACAAATGGTTTAATACCAACATTATGAAACGATTAATTATGATTTCCAACAGGTTGCCATTGCAGGTTGTCGATAATAATGGAGTAAAAGAGTTAATGCCAACATCCAAAGGTTTCGATTCAGGATTAAAAAGATTTTACAAATCGTTTGATATTAAGTGGATTGGAAGGACCGGAGTTAAAATAAACGAAATTAGTGAAAACGAAAAACAGGATATCGATGATAAATTTAGGTCGGAAAATTGTATCCCGTTATATTTCGACCAGCAGTTAATTTACGACTATTTGGAAGGATTTTGCGAAAATACAATTTGGCCGCTTTTTAATTATTTCCCTCAATTTTCAAAATATCAATACGAACAGTGGGAAGCTTATCAAAAGGTAAATCAAATGTTTGCCGAAGTTATTCTGAAACATGTAACAGAAGATGATATTTTGTGGATTCACGATTACCATTTAATGTTGCTCCCGCAGTTGATTCGCGAAAAATTACCCAACATTTCAATCGGCTATTTTCAACATATTCCTTTTCCATCGTTCGAGGTATTTCGTCTGTTACCTTGGAGGATGGAGTTATTAGAGGGGGTTTTAGGTGCCGATTTAATTGGGTTTCATACTTACGATTATCAGCGACATTTTATGAGTTGCGTGCGCAGATTATTGGGGAACGAAACATTTTTTAACCGCATTCGTTTAGACGAGCGGATTGTAAAAACAGATGCTTTCCCGAAAGGAATTGATTTTGAATTTTATAATTCTACCGCAAAAGAGTTGGGGAAAAATACTGGGAAACAGGAGTCTGATATTCATAAAGAATTAATAGAATTTAAAAGTAAAGATAAGGATAGGAAAATAATTTTATCTATTGACAGACTGGATTACACAAAAGGAATTCCGGACAGAATTAAGGCATTTGAACTGTTTTTAGTAACTTATCCTGAATATATCGAAAAAGTCAGCCTCTTTATTTTTGTTACTCCATCGCGCGAAAATGTTGGCGATTATCAGGATTTAAAACGAGAAATGGACGAATTGGTTGGGCGAATAAACGGACAATTCGGTTCGATTGGATGGATGCCAATTTGGTATTTTTACCGCGCTACTAATCGACTTGAATCAATTGAATTTTACAATAACGCCGATATTGCTTTAATAACGCCAACAAGAGACGGAATGAATTTGCCGGCAAAAGAATATATCGCGTGCCGGACAGATAAAACCGGTGTACTGATTTTAAGTGAAATGGCAGGCGCAGCAAAAGAGTTAGGCGAGTCGGTAATTGTAAACCCAAACAATCGGACAGAAGTTGCAGAGGCAATTTATCAGGCACTGAATATGCCCGTTTCAGAACAGATTAAGCGGAATTCTATACTCCAAAAAAGATTAAAAATTTATAACGAAGAACGTTGGGCAAACGATTTTATAAATGGGCTTGAAGAGGTTAAACAACTTCAGGAATCGAGTTACACGCACAAAATTACGAATATTGTTATTAAAAATCTGGTTACTAAATATCAAAAATCTAACAACAGAATTATTTTTCTCGATTACGATGGCACGCTTACCGGATTTCATAAAGACCCGCAAATGGCGATGCCCGACGATGAACTTTATTCGATAATTAAGAAGTTAACTTCGGATAAAAACAACACGGTTGTAATTATTAGCGGGCGCGACAAAGAGACTCTGACGAAGTGGTTTGATAGTTTTAATAGGTTGTCGTTTATTGCCGAACACGGCGTGTGGAATAAAAACCCGGACACCGAATGGAATATGAACAGCCAGATTGAAAAGGAATGGATGGATATTATTGAACCGGTTTTGCAAAATTTTGTAGATCGCACACCACGTTCGTTTATCGAATATAAAAATTATTCGCTCGTTTGGCATTATCGCGATGCCGACCCGGATATGGGACAACAACGTTCGTGGGAGTTAAAAGACGACCTGAAAAATTATATTGCCAACCTGAACCTGGAAATTATGGATGGCGATAAAGTAATTGAAATAAAAAATGCCGGGATTAACAAAGGAAAGGCTGCCATCGATAAAATTGGCGATACGGAATTTGATTTTATTCTTGCGCTGGGCGACGACTGGACTGATGAATATACATTTAACTCACTCCCCGAAACTGCATTTACGGTAAAAGTGGGAACAAAAACAACCGCTGCAAAATACTATATAAAAGATGTGCCGGGTGTTCGAGTGTTATTGAAACAGTTAGTAGAATAAATCCTTTTGTGTTTTTTAGTTCATCCGCTATGTCACTATATGATAGTTTATATTTTTTCAGTACAACACAAAAAAGAAGGGCTAACGAAGAACCCTTCTTTCACTTCAGCATATCTGCATATTATCATATACAGGTAGTTTATTCAATCAAGTCATCACCTATAAACTAATTCCATCCAAAATTAACTGATGTGGCCAATATCGAATTCTCTTTCTGTGGTTTCAAAATGGTTACTTTTATGCAATAAGCAAAAAAGCTACTACTTTTCTTCACCTAAAGATGTTGATTCTTCTCCATAATGTCTTCACAAATCTGCCATGCTTTAAAATACATTCGTGGAATATGGAATGGTCCCTTCCAGATATTTCCTTTCAAAGGAACAGATATTCTACCGTCACGATGAAGGTAGCCATACCACTCACCATGCTCACTGTCCGGAAAGTGTTTAAACGTCCAGTCATGAACCTGTTTGTGCCAGATGGCATATTTTTTATCCCCTGTTAGTTCGTATGCAAGCAGAGTCGCAATAACCGTTTCGTTGTGTGGCCACCAGAATTTCATGTCGTGCCAATATTCCTGAACAGGCAACCCTTTAATATCACGAAAATACAACATCCCACCATACTCTTTATCCCAACCAATCTCCCACATCCAATCGAGCATGGTTGTTCCGAGTTTTATAAGTTCAGCATCGTTATCTCTTCGTTTAGCTTCCTGCATAATAAACCAGGCCCCTTCAATAGCATGTCCGGGATTAAGAGTTCGGCCATCAAAATGATCAATCAGCTCACCATCAGGGCTAGCAATTTCCATCACTGCTTTGTATTCATAATTCATAAAATACTTTTGAATCTCATCTATCCACGCCGATATTTGTTCAGTGTAAGATTCATCTCCCAGATTCTTTCGCAGTTCCTGTGCCGTTACAATACCTATCATAGGACCTCCCATTCCTCGCATTTTACGATTATCAGTAAACTTTGGCTCAATCATCCCGGGAGTTGTATTGTATTTCAAGAAGGTATCAAAAGCCTCAACGGCTCTCTCCTTATACTTTTCATTTCCGGTTGCTTTGTAATATGCAGCATAGGCAATTGCTGCAAACGACTCTGAAAAAACGTACCTGCGCATTCTGATAGGATCACCCTTCTTATCAACAATAAAATACATTTTCCCATTTTCATCATAACAATGATTCTCTAAAAAGTCGATGCCGTGTTTGCCAATTTTCAGCCACTCATCACGTTTCTCAACTTCGTTGTACATAGTAAGTATCATCCATGTAAAACGCCCGGTTTGCCACACCCCTTTATCGGTGTCGATAACAGTTCCATCTCTATCGAGACAAAAAGTAAAACCCCCATCTGCCCAATCAATGGAGTTTTTAGTCCAGAATGGAATGATATTTTCAAGCAAACCTGATTTATATATCTCAATATAATTTTGAATTTCTTGTTTGTTCATGATAATAAAATTTACCCCATTAATCGTTTTTCGACATTCAACCATTTAACCCAGGTCCTACCCCTACAATGGGGGGTAATAACCACTTTATACTTTCAACTTTTACCTTCTCCCTTTATTCTCCAGTGTTTTCCATGTTAATCCTTTCATATCTTTTTTATTGTTGAAAACCATACTAAAGATAAGGGAAAAAACCAGAGTTGCGGCCATTCCTGTGAAACCAAAAAGCCAGAATGAGATATCTGTTTGTGCTTTCACCATAAACAGAAACCCTGTTCCAAGAACAAACCCTGCCAAAGCACTTCGTCCGTCAATCCGCGGAAAGAAAATCCCCATCAAAAACAGAGCACCCAGACCACTGGCAAGCAGACCAAGTATATAATTAAAGTAATCGAAAAGTGACAATATGTTTAGTGTTGCCATCAACAGAGCAAATGCAATCCCTATTCCTCCAAAAATAATTCCTGACCAGCGAGCAACCCTCAGTTGTATTCTATCGGATGAGTGAGGGAAGAAATGTCGATAAAAATCAGAAGTAAATGCTGTTGATAATGAATTTACATTTGATGATACTGTTGACATTGTAGCAGAAAAGATGGCTGCAATTAATAGTCCGGCAACTCCAACCGGCATTTTAGACATAATAAAATGTGGGAAGATAGAATCGGTATTCTGCATTACAAAATTCAACTCTTCAGGTTGAGTTTTGTAATATACATATAGTGCAGTACCAATAAAATAGAAAACCACTAAAACCACAACACTTAAAACACCATTCAGGATAATTCCTTTAGCAGCTGATTTCTCATCTTTTGTAGTAAGATACCTTTGGATAACAGTTTGGTCGGCACTGTAGGAGATAAGGTTGTTGGCTAACCCACCAAGTATAATAACCCAGAATGTTGCACTTTTCAGACTCAGAGTAAAATCAAACATTTTAAATTTTTCGTTATCCATCGATATCTCTATCACTTTTCCTAAACCTCCATCTGTTCCTGAAACAAGAAAAACAACAGCCAACACTGCACCGCCAAGCAGAACAAATCCTTGAATAACATCACCCCATACAACTGCTTCAACACCTCCCATAGTACAGTAAATTATTGTAATCACACCCATTAATACAATGCAGATATAGATATCAATTCCGGTTACAACAGTTAAAGCAAGCGAGGGCAGGAAAAGAACTAAAGCCATTCTTGCAATCATAAAAATCATGAACAGTGAACTTGCCAAAAGGCGTGTAGAGTAATTAAATCGCATTTCAAGATACTCGTAAGCTGTAGTAACATTCAGACGCCGGAAAAACGGCAGGTAGTATTTTACCACCGGAAAAGCCATAATCAAAATGGTAATTGCTGTCGGAAAATATTTCCAATCGGTAGCAAATGCTTTTGCCGGAATAGCCATAAAAGTGATTGCACTAAGCATAGTAGCAAAAATTGACATCCCTGCTGCCCACCATGGAATACGTCCACCTCCTTTAAAGAAATCTTCAGTACCGTTTTCACGTTGCATAAAGAAATATCCCAGGTATAGCATTCCCCCCAGATATAAGATTAACAACAACCAGTTTACCCAACCAAATTTCGGATCAGGTTTCAATTCACCGTAATATACTTTTGCTGAACGAACTCCAGGCATGACCTCGCCATTAATCACCAACCACCCATCTTTCCATGAAACTATTTTTGCTCCGGCAGGTGCAGGAAACGGATACTCATCTCCCACTGTCCAACTCTTAGTAAGCGTATGGTAGATCAAAACCTGCCGGTTAAAATTGTACCAGTCAGGCTCATGAGACAAATACTCTTTCTTCCATTTATTAAAAGAATCTATTGATTCAGTGTCGCCTCTTTCTTTTACCAGTTTTCCTTTTCGTTCTTTTTTCCATGCATCATAAAAAACATCACGATTAACACCGCCTACAAACAGAATGTGGTTCATACCCAAAGGAAATCCACTTGCTCCATGTAGTGAAAATGGAGTATAACCTTTGGGTGCAATTTCTGAAATCTCAGTCCATTCTCCTGTTTTAGGATTATACTCTATACCATCGGTTGTAACACTGGGTTTATCTTGATTATCAGGATAACTGGAACCACTTAAAACATAAAGATGCTTCTCTTCGGCAGCATTTTGAGCAACTACAACAGGTTGTAATCGTGCTGGTCCGGGAAAATCAGATAACATTTTCCACTCAAAGTTATCAGTTCCTTTTTCAGAAATATCAAGCGATAAAAATGTATTGGCTAATTTTCCATTAGCTATCCCACCAACAACATAGATAGTTTCATCAACCAACGCTGCATCCATTTGTGAAACAGGAAACGGTAACTGTGGCCAGTTTTCAATTTCAAGATTTAACGACTTATCATTCCACTTTAACAGAAAAACAGTGTTAAAAACCTCAGCATTGTTTTGCCCACCAATACACAATAAACCAGTGGGTAAATTCACCGAAGCACCATAAGCTGTTTCATTCGGAATTTTGAAACCGTTTAGCCACTCCTGTTTACCGTTTTTTTCAATCAGCACAAAAGCATCATTGTAATACTTTTTCCCTCCTCCATCTCTAACAGGAATATCAGGAAAGTTACAGCCTCCTGCAACAATAACTGCATCCCCGGAAATCCCGGCAAATGGAGATGCCAGCCCGTGCTGTTTTTCAATACCCTGGGGAGGTGGCAGTTCAACAAACTCCGACCAGGTAAAGTGGTTTTTATATTGTGATTGTGCAAAACCCTGAATTGTTATCAGGACAATCATCAAAAACAGAAATGTCAATCTTTTAATCATAATTAATATCCCCTTTAAGAAGCTGTTTAAAAAGTCAAATTAAACGTCATTGCGATGAGGAACGGCTTGCTCCGAATTTATTTCGGAGAAGAAGCCTGCCTGCTGCAGGCAGGCAATCTCTTGCAATACAGTTATAAGCAAGATGAGATTCCTTCGCTATCGCTCGGAATGACGACTTATTAAATCGCCTCAATTTATTTTTTCTATTTTAGTTACCCGCGATGTCACTTGAAGCATCACCATTGTTTACTAATTATCTGTTACAATACTCAAAGAACCCAATCTCATCAAGCTCTTTTTTTATCTGTTTTTCTTCCTCTTCACTAATAGTTTGTAAAGGAGTTCTGTTTGGCCCCATATCAAGGCCGATAAACTTCATCATTCGTTTTCCACCCATAATATTGCCGCGATACCTTCCCAAAATTTCGCAAAACTGATGTGACTGATGCTGAAGTTCACGACATCTGTCCATATCCTTAATTTTGTATGCTGCTTTCATGTCTTTGTACAAACTGAAACAGTGATTGTATGTTCCGCCTATTCCGGCTGAGTTACCATAACTCAATGCGTCAAGAAACATCTCGTCGTAACCCCACAACATTTCATATTTTCCTCCTGCAACATATCTGCAACGTTCAAATTCAAAGATATCGTTATCAGTGAATTTTATCCCTGCAAGATTAGGTATCACACCATCGGCAGCTTTCAGAAAATTGATCAACGACAGTCTGAAACCGTTTAATGGTGGAATGTGATAAAAGTAAAACGGCAAGGATGGTGCTGCCGAAGCAATCGCTTTGCAATATTCCACAAATTCTTCGGTTCTTTTAGGTGCAAGAAATGCGGGAGCCATGGCAGCCACTGCCCATGCTCCGCTTCTTTCGGCATGAGATGCCAAGTCCTGTTGATCACGCACATTTGTTCCTCCGGTATGAACAATTACCTTTAATCTGCCGGCACCCACCTCATTCCATTTTTCAGCTACAGCCATTCGTTCTTCCTTGGTTAGCAAAGCACCTTCGCCTGTGCTTCCATTTACAAAAACACCATCTAATCCGGCTCGGATTAGCAAATCTGCGTAATCAGAAATTAACTCAAGATTCAAATCCCCATTCTCAAACATTGGAGTAAAAGGTGCAGCAATATACCCGTTAATTTTTTTCATATACTTTATTTATTTCAAATTCAGATGAAAATGTTGAAGCCGGAAGACCAGCTTCATTTATAAGATTTGCATCGGTAAAAGCACTCCATCCGTATCGGACATATTTCGGATTAGAAACTTCAACAGACCAAAGTTTCATAGTATTTCCTATAATTTTTGTATTTGCAGGTTTGAATATTTGATTCACTCCAGCCACTTCAAATCCACGTAATGGTTTTCCATCATTAGTCCTCAAAGTTTTTGCAAAGTTGTATTTGACTTTAACCTCATTTTTAATGAATTCTATATTTTCCACTTCAGGCCCCTGCCATACAAGATCTTTACTATACAAATTTTTCAATGCTACAAGTGCTAACCTCTCTCCTACCTCTTTTTTATGTTTTGGATGAACATTGGTTGGATTACCCAAATCGCTCGAAACAACCATTTCACAATTTGGCATTTGCTTTGCCAACCTACGTTGAGAATTGCGGAAATACCCCCAACTTGGGCGATTTAAACTCGATAATTGCACAAAATAGAAAGGCAAATCATCACCCCAAACATTCCGCCAACTATTGACCAACCCAGGAAAAAGCACTTCATAAAATTCAACATTATGCGCATTTGATTCGCCCTGGTACCAGATTACTCCTTTTATCGGAAAACCGCTCAACGGCAAAATACCTGTTTCAAACAAATAAGCAGGTTGAAAAGGATGACGCTGCAACGGATTGGTTGCATTCTTTACATTTACAGCTGCGCGTACACGACACCAAGGTTGCACAAAATCATTATTCTGCCAGTCATTCAACACATTAACCAACTGTGGGTCGAATTCCAATGTCCCTCTGTCTATCCACGCCTCGGCAGGTGAGCCTCCCACTGCATTTAAAACCAATCCTATCGGTACGTTTAATACTTGCTTTAGTTTTCTGCCAAAAGAATAAGCCACGCCTGAGAATCCTGCTGCCGTTTCGGGCATACAAACTTCCCAACTTCCTTTGAAATAATTTAGACTGTTTATTTTTTGCATATCCTCTTTCGACCAATTTTCGTTACCCGGCCAAACCACAGCATTCATATTCAACAAACGGATTTTGGGATAATTGGCTTTTTGTATTTCTTTATCGGCGCGAGCCGTCTGTTTTAACTGAAATGCCATGTTTGATTGCCCTGAACAAAGCCAGACATCGCCAATCAGAACATCATCGACAACAATTTTTAAATTGCTATTTCGAATTGTCAATGTATATGGCCCCCCTGCCTTTTTTGGGGGAAATTCAACTTTCCAATTTCCGTATTTATCAGTTTCAACTGTTTTTATTTTACGATCAAAAATAACCGAGATTTTATCACCCCTGTTGGCTTTTCCAAATACCGGAATTGGAATTCCTCTCTGCAGAACCATGTGGGTGTTGAATACCTTTTGAATTTGTAATCCGCCAAAATCGCCAGTAAGTCTTGCATAAACGGTTTTCGCAATTATTTTGGCCCCCTCAGCATTGGGATGAAGGTTATCGGCAAACAGATCAGGACGCGAATAGAGCGATGTATGCAAATCTATTAACTCTGTATTACTTCCGTTTGCAACCACCTCAATTTTCTGCTGAATCTGCCAAAACCAATCGCGTGTACCGGATTTAAATCGTGGATGATCACTAAAAATAGGTGTCATTTTACAAATCCAAACTGTTGGTTCTGAAGGCAAATGTCTGAATGAATCAATCAGCGCCGAATAATCTTTCACAAAATCATCCCTATAGTTTGGCCAGTCCCGAGGATCTGTATCATTCAAGCCCAAATGAATAATAACTATTTGCGGGCTAAATCTTAATGCCTCCCTGAACTCTTTTTCTTGAATGTAAGGTCGATGTCCTTTAACTAAAAGCGTAGCACCACTTTTCCCAAAATTTTCAACTTCGTATTTATTGCCAAGCATCTTTTGCAATTCAGCAGGATAGCTATTCACATCCCTGTTTTCAATTCCATACCCAAAAGTTACCGAATTACCCACACATGCGACTTTGATTTTTTCTGAATTTTGCGCAATACTAATTATGACAAATAGAAAAAATAGAAATGACATATATAATTTAAGTAAGTTTTTCATTCAATAATAATTAATCAATAATCAATTATAAATTAGCATATTTCAACACGGCATCCCTCATTGCAAGAAAGTTTTCAAGAGGCACAAATTCATGCAAATTATGGCTGGATGAAACAATGTAACCACCACCTTTTGACAATTTATCGATATGCATTTTTACATTTTCATAAACCTCATCAGGAGTGCCGGTTCTCAAAACTCCCTCAATATCAATATTGCCCGATATAGTAATTTTGTGTCCAAACTTTTCCTTTATTTCAAATATATCCTGATTTCCTGCACACAAATCAATGGGATTTAACACATCAACTCCCATCTCTAAAAAGCGAGGAATCATATTATCTATCTTCCCATCTATATGAAAATTAACCTTCTTTCCTTTTGACTTTGCCAACTGCATACTCTCTTCAATAAACCTAAGCTCTAACTTTTCTAACTCTTCATAACTCACCATTGGCGCAGAGTTTGTAACCAACCCACTTGAAAACTGCACCATATCAACCGGATAATTCAAAAACACTTCCAGCTCTTTCATACAATAATCATGAATCACTTTTATAAAATCCAAAACAAAATCAGAATCCATTAACGTATTCAATAAAAAGTCGCTGTACCCCATGGCACTCATAGTTGTAAATGCTGCCGTTTGCCCTTTACACATAATTCCCATACCGGTGCCCTGAACTTTTTTGCAATGATCTTCCAATAGTTTTTCCAACTTATCTATATCCGGAAACCATATCTCATTTAATTGTTCTCTGGTTTTGATCTCACCATCGGCATAATGAATCCGACCATCATTATCTGTAAATTCTTTACGGCCAACCCGCCAAACATGACCAAAAAAGGCAAGGTCGTTACCCATACGAATATTAAGTTCAACATTGTCATCTGCTTCCATCTCGAATGGGTGAAGATGCATCGGCAGATTCTTCCCTAAAACCTGATTCACTAATGCCATATCGGGGTCTATCTCCAGAATAGGAACCTCATAGGATTCCAGATGGTTAATAGCATCAAATATTCGCTGTTTGTTTGGCTCTCGCATATAACACAATAATATTATTCTTTATAATCAAATCCGGCAGCACTCTTTTTGCATGAGTTTTGCCACACTTTCAATTTTTCTTTCATTATTTTTACAATCTCTGTGTTTTCGTTAGAGATATCTTCGCTTTCTGTTTTGTCAACATCCAAATCATACAATTGATAGGATTTTCCGCTATCGATACTTATTAACTTTAAGTTATTATCGATGATAGAAAACTGCTCGATGTTATCTGTTTCCTGCTTTACCAATCGGTTTGGGACTGGTGATTGAAACATAATTGGAGAATCTCTTTTTTCTATTTTTGATAGAAGTGGCTCCATAATATTTACTCCATCCAACGGCAATTGATTCTCCAAATTAATGCCACAAACAGCAAGTAACGAGGGATAAAAATCGCTGGTATAAACAGGTAATTTTGTCACAAAACCGTTGTGGATTTTTTCCGGCCATTCAAGTATTGCCGGCACCCGAACACCGCCTTCGTATAACTCGGCTTTTTTTCCACGAAGTCCTTCCGACGAGTTGAGATTATGGACATACGACGGACCATTGTCGCTGCAAAACCAAACGATCGTGTTTTCTTCTATTTGTAGTTCGCGGAGTTTCTTTCGCAATTCACCCACCTGCTCATCCATTGCTGATATTGCCCCGAACCAATGTTGTTCGGACAAACTCAATCCCGAATATTTGGCACGTTGTTCGTAGCCTGCAACTACCGGTGTGTGAGGTGTATGAAACCAAATAATACTTAAAAACGGGTCGTTTTCAATCGATTTACGTTCAATAAAATTAAGTGCCCTGTCCATAATAATCTTTGCATCATCACCTTCTAATCCATCTTTTACATACTCATCAACACCTGTCCAATAATAGTCTGTCCATCGGAACCCTCCGGTATTTTGCCCTTTTTCAACAGGTTCATTCTGAACATACCTGTAATCTGCCGTTCCATAATCTCCACCAACCTGATAATAAGGATTGTAATTTGGCATCATCGATTCGGTTGAGAAGCACTCGTCGAAACCGTTTTCCCAGGGAGGAGAATAAGGTGACGGTCCACCAGGGAATTCGCTTTGGTTAATATTTTTGCTTAATCCTCCAACGTGCCATTTGCCAAAATGGCTGGTTGAATACCCTTTTGTTTTTAGTGCCTCTGCAATAGTAATCTCATCATCAGGCAAACCGTATCGGCCGGCCCATGGCATATTGTAACGGTACGCATGGCGTCCGGTTAAGCAGCTCCCACGAGTTGGCGAACAAACCGGAGAAGCGGCATAAAACCTTTCGAAACGAATACCGGTTTTTGCCATTTCATCGAGATTTGGGGTTTTAACGGTCGGGTTTCCATAACAGGCCACATCTCCGTAGCCTAAATCATCGGCCATTACCAAAATAATATTAGGTAAATCAGAGTTATCTTCTTTAACAGAGCAACTAATGATTAAAAAAGAGAGTAAAACTATACTAAGTATTCTATTCATATTTATTGTTCTAATAATACTTCCATGTTTTTCCTGACTCATACATAGCCAAAATATTTTTTGTGGGTATATCATCTTGAAAGTTATGCGTTGGCCCCATAAAGAAACCACCACCCCGAGCCATGTCATTCAGAAGTTTATAAACCCCCTCTTTCACCTCTTTCGGTGTGCCATTTGGCAACAATTCCTGTTCGTCAACGCCCCCTGAAAAACAGAGTTTATCCCCATATTCAGCTTTTAATTCTGTTGGAATCATCCTGTGAGCTTTAACCTGAACAGGGTCCAAAACCTCAACTCCTGAATTAATAAATGAAGGGACTAAATCGCGTACACTCCCACATGAATGCTGATAATAATGTGCTCCATATTTTTTAGCAACATCTGCCATCTTCATAAAGGCAGGTTGAATAAACTCTTCCCACATTGGAATATCCACTAGCAATCCGGATTGTGTTCCGAAATCATCACCAATACGGAAAAAGTCAATTTTGCCTTTTGCCGCCTGCATCATCTTTTCAATAAAAGGAATCTGAAATTCAAGAACCTTATCAACCAGAGCCTTGAAAAAATCAGAATTCATGTAAGGTTCCATCAAGCTACGTTCAACACCAATTAAAGGTTGAATAGGCGACTGAAAGATACCGGGAGAGGCAATGCCCGGAGAGGTCATAATTGCATACTCTTTGTACTTATCACATTCATCCTCTAACTTTGAAAAATCGTACCACTCAAGTTTAGGCCAATTGTAATTTTCCAAATTTTCAACAGTCTGAGCATCTTTTAGCGGGTGGTCAACTTCATTCCAATATCCGGCATCATTGCTAAATTTAGTATATTTCCATTCTACACCCCAAATATCCCTTTTATTCCCATTTTCAAGCTCTAATTTCGGTCCAATATACCTTGGTTCTACCCAACGAAAATCAATTTCAAGGTATTCAAACAGTTCATCATCGGTAATTACACCTAAATCTTTTTTTAACCTCTCCCTCACTTCGGGCAGGTCGCGGTACATGAAAGGCACTCTGTCCGTTTCTTCGTGATTAAAAGCTTTTAATACCCGTTGTTTTGAGTTCATAAATTCTTCCTTTCAAGAAATCCTCGAATCAATTTTTATTCTTTCGGTTTTTTATAATAATCTTTTCCATCGGTCAACCACTCAAGTGAAAAGCTTACAAAAACATTTTCCTTATACCCATCTTTTTCAAAGAAGAGACCGATATCTCTATTTTCGAGCAGTGTTAACGACGAATAGGCTGAACCTCCGGGGTAGATTGTTTTTCCTTCGGTCCATGTTTTTCCTTCATCGTAACTAACCCGAACAGTCATGTTTTTACGGCCTTTTTTCATTTTGGCATTTGAGAAGATCAAACGATTTTTATCGTCACCAGCTTTAATTGAAGAGTATCGGATGATACTACCATTACATCCGGGATCTATCAATTCCGGTTCTGGTCTTGTTTTCCACGTTTTTCCATTGTCGTTAGAAACATGAACATATCGTATTCCTTTGCCATTTATTCGACTGTTAATCATCCAGCTCCCATCTGACAGTTCAACCACTTTCGATTCGTTACCAGGTTTTATGGCAGTATCGATAAGAAACCAAGTCACCATGGTCGTCGCTACCAAACAGGTGTAACCCACTGTCTAAATTCACCATGCAATGAAGTAGTTTACCGGTGCTTGTCTGGATACCTCGCCCCGAGGTAATAAATTTGAAATCGTTGTGCCATTCGGTTTTTGCAATTTGAGAAGTAATATCCTCCGGTTCTGTCCAGCTCTTTCCATTATCGGAACTTTTAACTACATGCAGATAGTAGACATCTTTCTCTTTATCCAAATCCATGTAGTTGTAAAAAAGAAAGATATCGCCTGTAATTTCGTCAACAATCATCGACGGATCTGAGGCAGATTTTCCATCCGGGAAATCAACTATCTTTTCAATCTCCGACCATGTTTTACCATTATCTGAACTTCTACGAATAACAATATTGATATCTTTGCTTCCTCTCAAATCAGCACAGGACGGTACACGTTCGTCGATTGCTACAATCAGATTTCCATTTGGAGCTGTTACAATAGCAGGGATCCGATAACAGGAAACATCTTCGTTCATAGATTTATTAAACAAATCGTGATATTGTTTTACACCTTTTGTAATATAAAAAATTTCATTCTGCGCTTGTGTTTCAAAGACAATAAAAAAAATAAAAAATGCAACAATTGTTTTTTTCATAATGATAATTTCAATTAATTTATAAAATAATCCACATACTTCCATTTAAAATCCGGGTCTCTTCTATAACTAATACCTTCGTATTTTTCTACAATACTTTTAATCTCCTGATTAAAATGTTGGAGTTTAATCGGGTCATTAAATGGATCTTTTGTATCTACTTGCCACTGTTTTAAAACTTTGTTCAGACGCTCCAATTCTTCTTTATACTCCGGTTTATCCGAAAGATTTTCAAACTCCAATGGGTCGTTTATTAAATCGTAAAGTTCGAATTGTGGTGGATTACGCCAAATCCTATAAACTTCAGCCATATCATCATTCAGTTTTTCTATTTCCTTCAGACTTGTTCCGGCAACAAAATGCCCCTGCCTGCGATTGTAAAAACCTACATGAGGATTTTCTTCCAGATAATTGATATTATGAATGAGTTTAAATTGTTTATCCCGCACACTTCTACGAGGATAATAAAAATGTGGTGCACTGCCTGTTCCTCCAGCAAACACGTATTCAGTCCAATCACTTTCTTCATTTTCTGCCAAAGCCATTAAACTCTCCCCGGGCATAAAATCGGGTTTCTCCACTCCCGCCAAATCCAGGATAGTCGGTAACAAATCAATAGTTGAAATCAACTCCTCACGTTGTATCCCAGATTTAATTTTATCGGGCCAATGCATAATAAATGGAACTCTTAAAGCAGCTTCATAGTTACTGCATTTTCCACGCGAGAACTGCGCACCGTGGTCGCTCATATAAATAATAATTGTATTTTCAGCCTTTCCTGAAGTTTTAAAACTATCAAGTAACATCCCCACCGATTCGTCCAGACGGTTCATACAATTAAAATAGTTGGCTGTGTATTCGCGAAGATATTCAGAGTTGGCACCTACATAATTCAGAGGCCCATCAACATCTGTTGGTTTTATTTTAGTTGTTGGCAAACCTTCAACATCGTATTGAACAGGGAAATGTGCATCAGGGTAATTCACCATTAAAAAGAATGGCTTTTCTTCCGATTGGCGAAGAAACTCCATTGCTTTAACAGCATATTCAGGCATTTTCTTTTTACCAAAATTTGCACCATTCAGCAAACCACCCGGACGATAATCCCATGGAATTTCTGATTCAGGATTAACATGTACTTTGCCGATACAACCTGTCAGATATCCCACTTCCCTGAGATATATCGGTAACGTTTTAATGCCTTCGTACATTCTGTATTTGTGAGTAGCCAAACCAATTTGCCCATTTTGATGCGGATAAAGTCCTGTAAAAATAGTTCCACGCGAGGGGCTACAAACCGAATAGGTAACAAACGCATTATTAAACTGTGCACCTTCAGCAGCAAGCTGGTCGAGATTTGGTGTATAAACATTCGTATTCCCATAACATCCCAAATCAGGTCCGTTATCTTCCGAAACGATTAGAAGGATATTGGGTTTTTCGGGAATTTGATGTGTTGTACATTTATAAAACAAGATAGAAATTCCAAAGATTGCAATTAGAGTTTTTATTTTATTCATTATTCCTATTCTTTAACCTTATTATATTTTGTGTCAACAATATTTTGTAAACTTTCGTTCCATTGAAATTACCGACTGTCAGGGCATTCATTTTTAACATCAGAATGAACTCGAATTAATTGCTCTTTCAATTTCATAAAAACTTTATGATTTTTCTCTTTTACATCATCATTTTGTCCGGCATCCTTATTAATATCGTATAATTTGAAATCAATCAGCTTTGTAGTTTTTATTTTGTTGATGACAAGAGTATCAAACCTGCCACCCGAAAAATTCTGATCCCAGTTTGCTGTAATTACCCAATTTTCATCTCTGAGAACAGACTGCGGGCCACCTCTCGGCGCGTGAAAATGCCAGTGTAAAGGTTTGTCTTTTCGCGAAAAAGGTTCGTCATTAAAAAGTGACACAATTGAAATACCATCAATTGTACGATCCGTAGGCAACTGAATTCCTGCAATATCACAAATAGTTGGTAGTAGATCGATATGCCCAACCGTGGCATCAATTTTTATACCTGGTTGAATTACTCCATCCCAAAACATAATTGTAGCCTGCCTAATTCCACCTTCCAAAATCCAACGTTTTCGACCCCTGAATTCACCTGTCTCGCCAACCGATTGTAACCGCCCTTGATATTTCCGATTTGTATCTGGACCATTATCAGAAGTGAAAATAACAAGTGTATTTTCAAGTAATCCATCTGCTTTGAGTTTTTCCAGTATACGACCAATTGCTACATCCATATTCTCAATACACCCATAATACTCCGCTTGACCAATAGCTTCTTTACCAGTACCTTTAATCCACGGGATTTCTCCTTTTCTGATTCTTTTCAAATACTTATTTTTAATAGTATCAGGTGCATCACAAACCACGTGCGGCTCGTGAAAAGGAACATACAACAGAAAAGATGATTCTTTTCCAACAGAGTTTAACCAATCTATAGTTTTATCGGCAACAATCTGGCTCGCAAAAAGGGGCTCTTTTTCCGTTCCCATTTTCCCAACTGCAACTCCATTATCGTAAAAGTTTACTGGGTTTTTATGAGTTGGATTCGCCTGAACAGGAGTACAAAACCAGTAATCGAAACCCTGATTATCCGGGTCGGATTGATTGCCCGAATTAAATTCGTTATTGAGATGCCACTTGCCAATTACTGCCGTTTTGTAATTCTTCTGTTTTAATAACTCGGCATAAGTCACTTCTTCCGAAGGCAAGTGAATATTACTATGAGGTTTCTTATATACCTCCTTTATCCAGTCGTGAACACCAATTCGGGTTGGTACACGACCTGTTAACAATCCTGCTCTGGATGGCGAGCACATAGATGATGCGGAATAACAATCTGTAAACACAGCACCATTTTGAGCCAATTTATCCAAATTAGGAGTTTCGGCATAGGCATTTTTATTGTTCCATTTTACATCGGCGTAACCAAGATCGTCAGCAAGGAAGATGATAATGTTGGGCAGGATTTGCTCATGTTCTTTGTTACAAGAATAAAATGAAAGTAACAGAATAAAAGATAATATGGAACTAAATGATTTCATTGTTTTAGCATTTTGTCCAATTTTTCTAATTTGAAACGAGTGCTTAAAATGTAAGGTGCTTCCCCTTTTTCCCAGTGCCCGTAAGTGGTTACTACAAAAGTTCCGTCGGGTAGTAATTCTACTCCGGGATAAGTTGTGTCCCATCCTTTAGTATTGTCTTTCAATCGAATCCGGTATTGACCTTTCTTCCTGAAAACCAAATCGTCGTATGTACCAACCCACCCAACCCAGTCGCCTTCTGTTGGGCTACCTAATCCTGTTTCTTCAGCAATTATGCTGTAATTTGATTCTCTTCTTTCTTTAGCGATGTCTAACAGTTTTTTGTGATATTCCCTTGGACTTCTATCACGAAAAGAAATAAACAACCTTCCGTCAGGTGCGTATTTTAAAACATGCCTGTCACCTGTTAATTCATTCGGAAGTGGTTTTGGATTCGACCATGTTTTTCCTTCATCGTTAGAGAAAATAATTTGTGAATTATCGCGGCGAGAGTTTTCACGCAGAAGAATTGCCAACTGTTGTCCGTCGGGAGAACGGATTATTCCCGGCTCACAAACATGAATTTCGCGTGATTTATAGATTTCTTCCGGTGCTCCCCAGGTTAATCCTCCATCAGTAGAAGTTGTTTTATACAGAACCATCATTCTGCTATTAAATTTATCACCCCTTTTGCTGTCTCGTAATAAATCGTGAAAGAAAGCCATGTAGTGTCCTTTGCCGGTTTTTAATTCAGTCATGCATCCCATCAATACAATACCACCCCAATTTCCAACCTGCTCAAGTTCGCTCCAGCTTTCACCCTCATCTTCAGATACTGCCATTCTTGCCGGATACACGCCTGAAAACATAACAATTCGTTTTTTTCCATATTTATCGATTACCGGAAAAAGTGTAGGCACTTCCTTTGAAGTTTCCCAGGATTTTGGCGTTGGCAAACGTTCACTCCAGGTTAACCCACCGTCAATACTCTTTTTATAAACTATGACCCCCCTGCCATGTCCCTTAGGATAAACGGTAAGAATTGTCTTTTGGTCGTCTAATAAAAGAGTGGTCGGATGCCCGAGATATTGGCCTCTTTCTTTATCAACCACAACATGCATCTCATTTTTTTCGTTTAAGTCAATAATTGGAATTCTCAAATAAGGTTCTTGTTTTTCTTTTGTATCTCCCTCTTTTATCCAATCTGTTGAAAACTCAACAAAACTGATTTCCTTGTATCCCTTTGCTTCGTACAACAAACCAACATTTCCGTTAGCCAATTTTGTCAGACATGAATAAGCAAAATAATTGGGTGTTACTTCCCTTGAATATCTCCAGGTTTCTCCTTCATCCGTACTAATCTTTACTGTTCCCTTGTTCCTTCTATATTTATTAGCAGGCCCTGATTGAATTATCATACTTTCTCCATCTTCAGCAAAACTGTATCGAATAACCGAGCCCTGACAGGCTGTTCCGGGCAACTCAAAATCGAGCTGCATATTAGACCAGGTTCTACCTCCATCATCACTAATTGCAGTTTTTCGATGAAAGCCACCCTGATTTCTTGCAATAAACAGAATGCTACCATCTGCCTGCTCTACTACCTGAGATTCATTTCCAAAACCTGTATGCCCATTATGCGGAATGTCGTTGCTTATTTGCCAAGTTTCGCCAAGGTCGTCGCTCCATGCAATGCCATTTGTCCAATCACGATTATTGTCATTTAATTTTCGCGTGAAATAAAGTGGAATAATAACCCGACCTTTAAATTCACCTTTTTTCAGCTGAATACCAATCCCAGGACTTCCAACAGAAATCCTGTCGTTTGGACGAATTGATTTGGTTATTTCTTTGAGTTCTGCCCACGATCTTCCATCATCGTCAGAAAAGGTAATAAATGTTTTTGTATTGCGCGGGCCATCGTAACCGTTATCAGCCATCTGAATCCAATCTGAGTTTCGTGCATGAATTCCGTAGGGAAATTCCTGAAACATAAGCAAAATACGACCTGACTCTAAAACCACTGCCAGTGGGTCGTTAAGAGAATTCTTGCCATAATCAGCTATTACATAAATCTCACCCCATGTTTTGCCATCATCTTCTGAGCGGCGAACTACAATGTCGTTTTGCGCATGATCGTGCAAACCAACCCGGCGCTCGGCAAAAGCAAGTACAGTTCCGTTATTAGTGGTTATCAAAGATGGGATACGGTAGCCGTATCCTTTGCCATGAGCACCTTCTTTATCGAAACTGAAAACCGGTTTTTTTTCTAATTCTTCGTTTTGAGACCACCCTAATTGAAAACAAAAAAGCAAAATCAAGACAAATAAAACTATTTTTCTTATTTTCATATTATTGATTCTTTGATTTTATTTCAGCAAATTTTTAATTGATAAATTTTGAAAAGTCATTTGTGCCTGGCTGCCTTCATACAAGATTCCAATCGTATTTTCATCGATTGAAGTTAAACACGAATAACCGGCTCCCCGCCCTTCATCAAGTTCAATCCAATATTTTTCAGGCCATGTTTTGCCATCATCAAAACTTACCTTTACTGTTTGTTTATGACGTTGGGATTTTGAATTTGGATTGGAGAAGAATAACACACTCTTTTTATTTCCGTTTTTGTTCATGTAGCTATGCTTGTGGATACTTGCCATGCATACACACTCTATCAAAGCCCTGTGCGAAGTTTCATGTTCAGTCCAGCTCTCACCCATATCAGAAGTTACCATAATTGCACGGCCATTCTTTTCTCCCTTTTCCTTACGATTACGGTTATCACGAATATTAAGCATAACACTACCGTCAGAAAGTTCAACCGCCATCGATTCAGTAGTATTGTGAGAGCCAGGATTGCTTGTTTTCCATGTCTTACCTCCATCCTTGCTGTAGGTAATGTTTGAAAAAGGTAAACCATTCTCATCACGTCCCTGTGTAGGAAACACCAGTGTACCGTCCGAAAGAGTAATGCCGTGCCCGGGAGCAGGAGCGAACAACCACCAGCCGGTTACTTTACACATACGAGTAATGTTAACAGGCTTACTCCAAGTTTTACCATCATTGATACTTTTAGATATCAGAAACTGGCTGGTTTGCTTTACCCCCATTCCGGGTTGCGAACCTTTGTTTCGCCATTGGTGATTCCAGTCTCTGCTATCTTCGTTTAATCCCTCTTGCCAAATCCCATCAGCATTAATTACACCATGCATCCATAATCCGGCAATATAAATTGCATTACTGTTTCTGTCCACCAGAATATTGGCATCACTTACGCCATTAAATTTTTGAGGTAATCCACTCCATTCACCCATGTCCAAAGCTATTCGCATAGGCTCCCAAATGTTTCCACCATCGATTGATCGACTTACACCAATGTCAATATCTCCTTGCAAGTCACGCCCTGCCTTTCGTCGCACATCGTATATTGCCAATAGTGTCCCTGCATTAGTTGTTGCTAATCCAGGTATTCGATAGGTATGTACACTATCATCCCAATGTTTTCGCACAGCAACACCTAACCTTAACTCTCCGAATTCAACTTCCTTATTAGGAGCCACTTTGCTATCTCCCAATTGAACAAACTCAATATTTGCAGAGACTGTGGATAACAGGTCGACATTGTCGTTTAACTCAAAAGAGACCCAAAAGAAGTTTTGTCCATTTTTAAGTAACTGCGAACCTTCGATTATAACATGATTCTCCAGTACTGACTCTAAGGTTCCATACACCATTTCATCTATAAACACCGAATCATGACCGGTATAAAAAAGACGAATAGTTTTAATACTCTCAGTATTTGATTTTCCTAAACTTATTCCGAAAGATTGTGCCAATATATCTTTACTAGTGTTTTCAATAGAAACTCTTAAAACCAGATTATCTGTTTTCCCTTTTAATACCGGATACTTAAACACTTTTGTTTTTATCAAATCACTTTTTTTGATTCTTGATGTACACGCCGAAGAACTTCCAAGAAGCAGGAATATTAAAAATGCCTTTGTCCAAATATATAAATTCATAATACTTATTGCTTTTTCAATTTACATTCCGTTTCAAATAAATTCCACTGCTACTTCCCATTTATATTGAGTTGTACACAAATTTCCAATAAGGTTGTAAGTGACCTCGCATTGCTTTTTGGTAACCTTCTTTATCTCTGTTTTTAATTTTTTCAAGAAGGTCGGGATGAGTAATAATTTCGCCTAACTTATTTAATTTCTCGCTTACTGGTCGAAAATAGCTTTCGTAATTGTGCTTGGCAAATATAAATACAGGATGCATAATTTCGGCAAACTGCGAAATAAAAGTGTTACCTGCTATTTCATAAATTTTTGTATGAAAAATAACTTCATCTTCAACAGAAAGATTATTAATCCCTATGGCTTGTTGGCGCGAAACTATTTGCTCTAACTCAAGAATATAGGCATCATTAATATTGGCAAACAGAAATTCAGCCACCCCGATTTCCAAAGCAATCCTCATCCCCATCATTTCCTTTATGGTTTTAATACTCAGAAGAGGAGGTTCAATGATTTTTCTAAAACCATTTAAAAGAGGAGGTTCTGTTACTACTATTCCACGCTTTGTTCTCGTCTGGATAAGGCCAAGCATTCGCAACCGGCTTAAAGCCTCCCTCACCACATTCCTGCTAATACCAAACATTTCGACAAACTGCATTTCGTTTGGCAGATGATCGCCCGGAACTAAGTTGTTTCCTTTAATGTACTGTATTATCTGCTCTTCTACTTTGTCGGCAAGGGTTGTTGTTGAAAAGGGGCTAATCATTATATTTTTCCTATTTGTAGGACAAATATAACAAAACAATCTATTTTACGAAATTTTTAATCATGTTGAATGAAAGGGATCATCTCTATTACTTTCAAAAAAAAAATTAAATATTTAAAAAAAGAATTGTATTTCATACACAAAAAATGCTTTCTACAGATGATTAGCAGCATTCGCAAAATTTTAAATATTATCCATCAGATATATCCAAAATAGATTTTTTTTAAAAAATTGATTATAAATTATATAATAACTTGACTAATAGATAATAATAATGTAAATTGTAATTATTAATTAAATATCTGATTATGGATTTTATGTTATCAGATAAGACGAAACAAGCAATCAAGATTTCTCAGTCGATTGCAAAGGAATTTATGAATCCCGAAATATCTTCAGCTCACCTACTGAAGGGATTGTTACATAAAGACATTGGATTAATTCCAATCCTGGAAGAGATGGGAAAAGATTTCTATTATATGGAAGAGTGGGCTGAAGTAAGAGTAGAAAATTACCCGAAAGCCGGCAAAGCAATAGAACAACCAACTGCCGATATTGGTGTAAAAGCTATTCTAAACGAAGCTGATAACATCCGCCTGAAATTATCCGAAGATTTAATAACTCCAATGTGCATCTTAATCGCATTAACAATACCCGGTGTTGGATTTAGTTACGAGCAACTTAAAACTTTCAACCTCAACCAGCAAGAGTTATTAGATAAGTTTGTTGAAAACAGTGAACTCGACAATGTAATCGGAACCAAGCAAGAGAATCAAACAAAAGACTCCACAACCCAGAAACAAAATGCTTTATTAAAGTATTGCAATGAATTAACCATGTTGGCACAACTAGGAAATTTAGACCCTGTTGTTGGCCGTGACCGTGAAACAAGAATGATGGCTGAGATTTTAGGAAGAAGATCTAAACCAAATGTATTAATTATTGGAGAACCGGGGGTTGGTAAAACAGCACTTGTAAATGGTTTTGCTCAAAATATAATTGAAAATAAAGTCCCTAAAAACCTCATCGACACTAAAATATTTGAACTTAATTTTGGATCATTAATAGCAGGAGCATCATACAAAGGTGAGATAGAAGACCGATTAAAAAACATTCTAACCGAAATAGAACAATTTGAAAAGGCAATTCTTTTTATTGATGAGATTCATACTATTCTGGATAAACAAGCTGGTTCGTCGGGTGCTGCAAATCTATTAAAACCTGAACTCGACAAAGGTATGATTACAATTATTGGAACTACATCAATTGATAACTACACAAAATTTATTGAAATCGACGAGGCATTTAACAGAAAGTTCGAGGTAGTAAAACTTGAAGAACCAGATGAAGAAATTGCACTCAGAATGCTGGGAGAAATTATTCCTGTTTACGAAACACATCATAATTTAAAAGTTAGTCGCGAAGTACAAAACGAGGCTATACGTCTTTCAAAACGATATCTAAAAGAAAGATGCCTGCCTGATGCTGCAATTGATTTAATAGACCGTGCAATGGCAGTTGTCCGGTTAATGCAGGATACAATTGGTCAGGAAGTTGAAGATTTAACAAAAGATGTTGAATTATTGGAGAAAAATGAAAATAAACTTTCTGATGAAGATTTAAAAAGAGAACTATTATGGTTGAGCCGTAAATTGAAAGAAAAGATTAGCCCTGTTCTTCTGATTAAACTTGATAATCAAACTAATTTTGAAAAAATAGAGACTGTAAATGAATTTGTTGACGAATTAAGAGATATACTTAATAAGCTGAAAAAGAATGTAGGAGTTAAAGTTGAGACAATTGAGAAATCAGATCTTGCCGCTGTAGTTGCACACAAAACAGGAGTTCCTATTGGAAAAGTAAAAACTGAGGAAAGAGACAGATTATTAAATATTGAAAGTCATCTAAAAAAAAGAGTTGTTGGACAAGACCACGGTATTAAAAGCATTGCAGAGGCAATTCGCGAATCTCGTTCAGGATTAAGCAAACCCGGTCAGCCAATTGGCTCATTCTTTTTTTTAGGCCCAACAGGAACCGGAAAAACAGAATTGGCAAAGACTTTGGCAGAATTTCTATTCAACGACGAAACCTCTTTAATTCGTTTCGACATGTCAGAATTTAAAGAAGAACATTCGGCAGCCTTATTATACGGAGCACCCCCCGGTTATGTTGGATACGAAGAAGGTGGCTTACTTGTTAACAAAATCAGACAAAAACCATATGCAATAGTATTATTTGATGAGATTGAAAAGGCACACTCTTCAGTATTTGATATTTTCCTGCAAATACTCGATGAAGGAAAATTACATGACCGACTTGGCAAAGAAGGTGATTTTTCAAATGCGGTTATACTTTTCACATCAAATATTGGAAGTTCCTTTATTATTGATGCATTTAATAAGGGTGAAATTCCTCCTTCAAATAAACTGGCAGAATTAATGGAAAAAAATTTTAGACCCGAGTTTCTTGGTCGGTTAACAGAAATAATTCCTTTCGCTCCAATAAGTGAAGAAAATGTTGTTAAGATATTTGAGATTCATCTGAAGAGCCTTCTAAAATCACTTGAAGTTCTGGGAATTGAATTAAATATTGGGAAAGACGCAAAAGAGATGCTTGCTAAATCAGGTTTTACGCCAAAGTATGGAGCACGCCCACTTATCGGTGTTATCCGGAATAAGCTAAGAAAACCTTTGTCCAAAAAAATAATTTCGGGAGAAATTGAAAAAGGGGCGGTTATTAACCTGAAAGTGGGTGAAGATAAAGAACTTATATGGGAACAATCTTAACAGATATATAAAGATTATAAGAATATTTATAACAACTACTAACTTAAACTATTTTATTATGCAAGAGTACGGAATAGGTGGCACGGAAGTTAAAGGTGATGCAAGTGAAGCATTCGCGGAAATCCCACAAAACAGGACATTACTTTGTGAGAAACTTACTACCAGTGCACCAATTAAGCCAAACATTGTTGAAGGTCTTCAAACCATTGATGACGTTTTTGAACAATATAAACCAGAAGTAGAAGTCGAGTTTCAAGACAGCGATGGAGCTGGGAAACAGGAAAAACTTTCTTTTAGTGGACTATCCGATTTTGGAATAAAAGGAATTACAGCACAAAGTGAATTCCTTCAGGATCTTACAATTGAAAAAGAACAATATCAAAATATTATTAAGCAGCTTAAAAGCAATAAATTATTAAGGAAAACCCTGGAGAATTCTGATACAAAAGCAAGTCTGTTAGGAGTTATGTATGCTTTAATAAAAGAGTTAGAAGAAGCCTAAAGCTGGTTATTAAAATTTTAAAAACACTTTAAATACAAAAATTATGGCTGAACAAGAAAAAGCACAAGATATTGCACAATACAGAGAGAAAGTTTCTGAGATTGTAAAAAATATAGAAAAGCCCGCAGAACAATTAAAAATAGGACTTGATAAACTTGCCGGAAGCGGAGGGTTTGATCTTCTTGAAATGGCATTTGCCGGCGTGGAAAACATGAATCCTGAAAGGAAAGCAAGAAAACGGATTTTCCTTTCCGAATCAGCTTACAAAGGCGACCGCGACAAACTTAAAAAAACTTTACAGTTGTGGGCAGCAGTTTTAAGCTCAACCGAAAGTATTTCGGAAATGGTTGAAGCGAGTGAAAAAAACATAAAAGTTGCAGATAGTGCTTTCAAAACCAATATGAGTAAAGCAATTGAAGAGACAAAGGAGTTGGAACGATCGTACCGGTCTGTTGCTCTGTTTTATAAAAACACAGAAAGCACAAAACTTAAAAATGTTTCTGTAATGAATGCTGAACTTGAGCAATTAAAAGATCTTGACGATACAAGGTTTATTGATGCTGTAAGAGAAGAACTTGTTAGCAACTACGACAGGTTAGACCTTCGTGATAATTACGGAATTTTACTTGTCCCCGGATATCTTGGTTCAAACAAAGTAGTTGAGAAATGGGCAAAAATTGCGCATGAAAATAAAGTAATGCTTGTTACCGATTTCGAACATCTCGATAATCCGGACGATGTAATGGATCTGTTCGAAATGGCTAATTTGGCCGGAGGCGACACGTATCGTTCAAATGTTATGATGGCTTGCAACTGGTTGGTTGGAAGAGATAAATTTGATGAAATTGGTGAAGAAGAAGAACTGTTTGTGCCTCCATCGGGAGCTCTTGCCGGAACAATATACAACACATTAATGTCGCAAGTTGCTGCCGGTAAAAAACATGGTGGACTGAATGAGGTGGATGGAGTAACGTTCGACCTTAAAAAAAGTGAAATTGCAAACCTCGAAAAACTTGGGCTCGTACCAATGGTAAACGAGTATGGTAAAGTCATGGCATTTTCTGCAAAAACACTTTTTAATGGCGATAATCTGGGATTACAAACATATTCGGTAGTAAGAGTTTTTGATTACGTTACAAAAGTTATGATGGACTTTTTAAACCGAAGGGCTTTTGAAAACTTTAATGTAAAAACCCGAAAAGAAATTTTATCACAAATAGTTAAATTCTTAGATAGTGTTACCGGACCGGGAAAACTAATTGAGAATTTCTCGGTTAAAAGGTTTGAACAAGATCCTGTACAAAAAGATCGAATCTATCTCGACATTCACATGACTCCATACTTTCCGGCTAAAAACTTTATGATTAAAATGGATGGTCAGAAAGGAGATGATGGAACTGAATGGGATTCGGATTACACACAAAATTAATTCCAATCAAACATCAAGAATAAGGAATTCATTTTCTGAGTCAATTATTTTTTGATGGTATAAGTAGAAGAATTTTAAAAAAAAAGACAATAATAATTTTCAAGTATTAATCATTAATTTAAAAGTTATGTTAGCAAGGTCAAATATTTCAATCGAAGTGGATGGAAAATCCCATCCAATCCAAAGCTTTAGCTTCAGCCTCAGGCAACATACCGACCACACTGGTCAACCAGCATCAGAAACATTGGGTGGCGAGATTCATTTAACACTTGAGTCAACAAAAGACAATGAATTTCTGGAGTGGATGTGTGATAGTTTTATGCGAAAAGATGGCAAAATTACGATTATGAAAGGTGAAGAAGAAGGTAAACTTAAAGAGTTTGATTTTAAGGATGCATTTGTGATTGAATTTAACGAGTCGTTTGGCGAGTCAGGAAACGGTTCAATTTCGTTATCGTTATCTGCAAAGGAAATATCAATGGGAAATGCAACTCATGAAAATGAGTGGTTAGATGATTAACCGTTTTTACACCTTATTATTTTGAAACTTAAATTTAATAAATTCAAAAGTTATGTCATTTAAAGCAATTTTTAAAACAACCGGAAAAGAGTTCCGCGTACTTAGTTCCAGCTATAATGTATATCGTGCTGTTGACGAAATGGGAAGACCATCATCTTCAACTATTGGAGGAGAAATTAATATTTCAGTTGAATCAACCGGAGATAATTTGTTCTTTGAACATATTTGTCTTGGTGAAATGCTTAAGGAAGGTACAATTACTTTTATTAAAAGAAACGAGGAATCAACAATGAGGGAATTAAGTTTTAAAAAAGCTTTTATCTCTTCATTTAGCGAAACATTTGATCATTCGGGTGGAGCTGGTGCAATGACAATTTCTATTACTTTAATTGCTCAAGTTATTACAATGGGAAATGGTGAAATAATAAATGAATGGAGTTCGTAAATTTGTTCTCCTGAAATTATAATTTCAATTGATTCAAGTAAGAGCTATAGGTTCATAATTAATTTATGAAAATTATTTGTTATGTCATTAACCGCACGATTATTTATCCAAGGGCATCAAAATGAAAAAAAAGGCATCCGTGTTTTAGCATGCGATTTCGAATTTACTCAAATAACCGATCAGCGTGGTTTGCCAACATCAAAAATTGAGGGAGGGAAAATAAACATTTCAATTGCAATAGAAAATGATGCAGAATTATTGCATTGGATGTTTACTGAAGCTGCTGATAAAAATGGGAAAATTGTTTTTATTGGAAGAGAAAATGGCAAATCGCTTAAAACGATCGAATTTTGGAATGGAAGACTAGTCAAATACTACGAAAGTTTTACCGACCAATCAGAAGTGACCGTTAAAATTACCATCTCTTCAAAAAAAATATCAATAGCCGGAGAGACTCATGAAAATATTTGGTCGGGTTATGATTATGATTAAACGATAAAGATGGATGCGTAATATTAATCTGAGATAATACCATTCATAACAAACATTAGTTCAGGATAATACTAAATACATTCAAATGGCACTGGCATCGAAAATAAGGATTGAGATAGATGGAAATGAAGTAAATGATTTTTTACATCTTAAAATTAGACAGAGCATTTATGATTTTAATGAATTTGAAGTGGCTTGCCGTTCAGATACATTTGAATCAGTCGATAGTTTTGTGATGGATACATCAAAAAAGTTTATTGGTGCAACAATAGTTATTTCTATTGATATCAGCCAAAAAGGAGACGACAGCTCACCTGATAATCTTATTTTTAAGGGAATAATTACGAATGTAAAAGGAATAAAATCGGGATTGTCAAAATTAAACCAAATTATTATTTCAGGGAAAAGTCCCGAAATCTTACTCAATGATATTCCGGGAAGCCGTTCATTCGAAAATAAAAATCTCAAACAAATTGTTGATGAAGTTTTAAAACCATATCCACGTGATTTATTAAAATCTAAAATCAATCCGAATACCAAAGTGCAATTTGAATATACCGTTCAGCATAACGAGAATAATTATAATTTTTTACGACGGCTGGCAACAAGATTTGGAGAATGGATGTATTACGATGGGGCTGAATTTGTTTTTGGAACATTAACAGGCTCTAAAACAAATATGATTCTTGGAATCAATCAGTCCGAATTTAATTTTAATATAAACCTTAATCCTTTAAATTTTAAATACAAATTTTACGATTATTTTAATGAAACTACAATCGAAAATCCTTCCACCAAATCGGCCGGAAAGAAACAGTTAAATGAAATTGGAGGGCTAGCTTACGACAAATCAGTTAAACATTTTTCGCATCAGTCACAATCGTACTACAACCATTTAAATGTTCCTAAAAATAGTTTTGCCAAACAGTTGAAAGATGTAGTCGAACTTCAGGAAAATGCCCAGGCAACAAAGATGTCATCGGTAAAAGGCTCCAGCCAAAATCCGTTAGTAAAATTGGGAGGGAAAGTAAATATTAAAGCACTAAAAATTGATAATAAGGGAAAGGTCGATTATGGTGAGTATATTATTACATCTGTTACTCATTCGTGTGATAATCTGATGAATTACCAAAATGAATTTACCGGTATTTCTGCGGAAGCTACAATTCCTGACTATACCAATCCTGAAGCAATTGCTTATAGTAAATCGCAAAGTGCTGTTGTTACAGACAATAAAGATCCTGAGAAATTAGGAAGAATAAGAGTTCGTTTTTTTTGGCAAGAAAGCAGTTTTATGAGCCCGTGGATAAGGTCTGTAAATCCATATTCTGCCAACGGACGGGGGTTCTATTTTATACCTGAGATTGGAGATGAAGTTCTTGTAGAATTTGAAGGAGGAGATGCTGAAAAACCGTATGTTGTTGGTAGTTTATACCATGGGAAAAATAAGCCTCACACTGCCTGGCCAAACAATAACAACAACTTTAAAGGTATTGTTACCAGAAGTAATTTGCGCATTGAGTTTGACGAAGATAAAAAGATCACCACTATCGATACACCTGGAGGAAATAAAATTGTTGTAAGTGACGATGAGCAATCAATTTTACTAAGCGACCAAAATATGAATAAAGTGGAGTTATCTCCAGATGGGATTGTTTTAAATAGTCCAAAGGATATTAATATTTCATCAGATGCAAAAGTAATAATTAAAGCTACATCAGGTATTGAAATGTCCTCCGTAGCCGATGTTAATGTTTCGGGATTAAATATTAATCAAACTGCTGATGTAGCTTTTTCTGCTAAAGGAAACGCCAGCGCAACTGTCGATGGTGGAGCTTCGACAACTGTAAAAGGTGGAGTAATAATGATAAACTAAAAAAACTATGGGACAACCAGCAGCCAGAATTGGAGATTTACACGTTTGTCCGATGCAAACACCAGCATTTCCTTCGCCCATTCCACATGTTGGTGGTCCAATTATCGGACCGGGAGTGCCTACTGTTTTAATTGGAGGAGTGCCTGCAGCAGTTATGGGTGATGCATGTACCTGTGTTGGTCCGCCTGCAACTATTTTAAAAGGATCGTTAACAGTTCTAATTGGCGGAAAACCGGCAGCACGTATGGGCGACCCAACTGCCCATGGAGGTTCGATTACTATTGGACTTCCTACTGTTTTGATTGGGGGGTAAATGCAAATAAAAATTGTATTTTAACATTAGTTTTTTTCAAACTTCTAAAATCTTTATTATGGTTTTTAAAAAGTTATTCTCAAGAAAAAAGAAAAGACTAGAAGTAACTAGAGATGAGTATTACAAAATTACGGAAGAGCTTCCTGAATACAATCGTCTAAAAGGATTAATTGGCAGACTATACGCCTCTTATGTTGTAGGAATGATTTGGGACAAGTTTCCTAAAGGGAAAGATCCATTTACTCATGAACCTTCCTCTATGAATTCGTTTCAATCACAAATATCTTCATTTTTAGATTTTGAGAAAAAAAATATTGATAGGAGAAAAATATATGTTAATCAACTTTGGAACAAAGCAACAACAGGTAGCTTAAGGGGGAAAATCCCACAAACAAACCGTAGTAAAGGAAACCCAATGGATGAAATAAGAGAAGCATGTAATTGGATGGTCAAATCTGGCATGGATGCCAAACTAAAAGGGAATGTGCGAACCATATTATATGAAAATACCGTTCTAATAAAAACAATGCCTCCCATCGGTAGAGATGACCATCTTATTGTAAATGCCCATAAACAAATTGTTCCTGGCATGAACAAAGATTATCGAACAATTACTCTGGGGGTAAACTATCCCTCGAGTGTTGGTGGAAGATATTTATTAAGATGGTTTTTAAAAGATAAAAATATGGCACACTGGCCAGCTCAGGGCGACGATAAGTGGGAAGATTATGCATTGTTTTATTTTGGTGCCATTGGTGCTGTGCAGCCATTTAAAGATGGAAATAAAAGAATTTCAAGGTTAGCATATGCTATAACTTTACTAAAAGGAGGAAAGCAGTTTAAGGGTTTTTCGTACGCTCTGCAAAATGAATTGTTAAATATGAGTATGGGATAAATTTCAAACAACTTCTCAATCCTTCTTCCTCTTAGGAATAATCAATTTCTGGTTAATTTTAATCAAATTAACATTAACAATATTATTAACATTAACAATATCCTGCACTGATACTCCATACTTCTCGGCAATAACAGATAGACTCTCGTCCTTTTGAACAATGTGAATCTTTGTTTCTTGCACAGAAGTATCTGCCGAAGTGGTAACACCTTCCGTTTTTATGGTATCATCGCTTGTATAAGTTTTTTCCGGAGAAGCATCTTTAACACTTTTTTGTGAAGCGCAACCTGCCAACACAAATACGATGATAAATAATAAGACTGTAAGTTTCATTTTCTTCCGTTTATTAATTTACTGCCAATCCAAACAACAACAAATGTAAGTTACGAAATATTTTACTTATAATCAATAGTTTAAAACACTACTCTTGCCTCTTTACAAAACATCTAAAAGGTAAAACACTTGCCGATTGTTCTTCAAGCTTAATTAACAGATCCTTTTTCAGGAATTGCAATTCATCATCATCAAAATCATCGCAAGATTTTGCAAGGGTGAGGAAGATATCCAGAGTTTGGATAAATCCACTGTCAGTAGATTTCCCGGTTTGTAAGCCTTTTTTTATCTCTACTTTTTTTAACAGATTGCCAAAATGTTCAAAACAAAGAGCTTTTATATCTTCTTTTGTAATCACCCTGCCATGCGAAAGAAGTGCTTTCCGGTAAGCATTTACCCGTTCTTCTGAGTTCATACTTTCTCTGCCACCCACAGTTGGGGTAATTGTTGAAACACTATCAGGCCAAAGGTCGCTTCCATCGTAAACAAACAGTTTCTCGCCACTCTTAATTTTATTGGCAAACTCACCATTAGTTGTCCAGAATTCAACAAAAAGAGTTTCATCTTCAGGATGTGCCTTTAGCAGCAGATAGGAGATGTCATTTTTAATTACATTGCTTTCGTCAAGCCGTTGCTCCAAACGGGTTATGGTTTGGTTCAGCTCTTTTAAGTCGGAAGCAATCATATCGGCACCGATTATAGAGAATGCCGCACTTTCGTCTCTTAATAATTCGAGTAAATAACTAACTATTTCAGCAGCATTGCGCGAATCGAACCGCCCAACTCCTCCATGTCTTACAATAAATGTCTCATTCTCTACTTCGTTAATCCCCGAAAATGATTTTATGGTAAAAGATTTCCCATTGCTGCTTGTCACCCTTTTCATATCAAAGAAAACTTCTTCAGTTAACAGAGGAATTATATTGATAAAATCTCGGGAAGATTGTGTGAATTCGTTTAAATGACGATTAAATGCCGGGAAACAATTTATTGAACAAAACAGGTCCTCGAGGACTTCTGGTGGCATTACCTGAGGAAATTCAACCTTTATCCAAATCAAATTATCCTCTATATTTTCAAGATCTTTTGGCGAAAAAATATTAATAAAAGCATTTGGGATATTTTCGTTTGTTGAAAGTTCTGACAATGAGGACTGTCCTCCGGTAAGGGTTTGAAATTTCTTATGATAAAACCGGTTAATGTGACTGCAAACTTTGGTAGTAACATCCAACTCATTTTTTAAAAGCAAATCAAGGCTGTTTGTTTCAATATTATTTTCATTATCAAAACCTTGAGTGAAAATAACCGATTGATTGTTAATCGTCCATTTCCCTTTTGCCAACGATTCGTAAAAGCTATTTTCGTATGCTTCATTTAGCAGGTCGAAACAGATAGATAAACCTTCAAGCGATTCAACATCTTCATGAAAATCTAACCCAAACCAAATTTCAGAAGTTTTTAGCGACTTGCCAGGCTGCGCCAAAGCAATAATCTCTTTATGATGATCTTCGTGAAATTCAAAAACTTTTGCTCCTGTAACTAAAAATTTGATTTGCCCATTAAACAGTTTGTAGTTCCCGGCAGGTGTAAAAAAAACTGGTTTCTCATCAACAGAATGTTCTCCTGGAATAATAAATTTTTTATTTATAAAGAATTGATAAAATGGATCGATAGTAAAAACCGGATCAACAGATTTCGCCCGAAGAAGGGCATGGGCAGGAAAGGGACCGGTAATAGGATCTGGCGTAAGCAATTCAACCAGTTTCTCGAGCACCCTTGATTCGATTGTATTTATGTCATTTGAAATTTTTGCCAATTCATTTGCAAGTGCCCCGAGGATCATACCCACAAAGGGGTCGAACGAACTTTCTGACTGAGTATCTTGAAACCCCCATATTCTGGAGGCATTCTTAATCATCCGGTTACTTATTTTCTCTTTACTTTCCTGCATTTTGTTTAATAATATGATAATGGGCCAATAAAAAACTGGTCGGTATGCGAAAAAGATTCATTTGTTAAAACCAGTGTTCCCAGCACTTTCAGAGTAATTCTACTTTTAATTCTTCGCTGAAATAAATTGTAATCAATCTGTTCTATTTGCACGTCAACACTGATATTTGTTAATCGAGGCTCCTGTTTTTCAATTGTTTGTTGAATAGAATTCATTAATTTATCCCGATATACTTGGGAATTAACAATGTTTTCAAAATCGTTCTCCCAAATTTCGCATCCAAAAGTTTCATCATGTTTACATTCGCCAAAATAGGTAACAGAAATCAGGTGTACCATAATTGCAACAGATTCAGACAAAGTACATTTAGGATGCTCCTTCTTTTGGCTTATTCGAGCCAATTGTAACGGTAATTTATAATAATTAGTTATCATCCGGCTATTTTTTGCAATTCTGTTAAATTGCTGATTCAAAACCCAGCACAGATCCTTCTTTCATTTCACTTAAAATAAAATTCTGTTCCAACTTATCAACAAGAATATTTGTTTTTACATCCAACTCGACTGGAATAAAATAATTAAAAAAGCATTTCAAAAATTTTGAGACAGCACCGTTCTCCAGATATTCAACAACTCTTGTATTTTTTAAGGGGCCAATAGTGAATTCCATTGTTTTACCAAAACTGTCAAAATTCTCTCCGCAAACAAAGTCAACACCTAATTCGCCTGTTCCAAGCAAACAGTTTTGAACAGCATTAGTGCTTCTGCCAATTTTTCTATTTTCTGAATTATTGTTTCTTACAATTTCAACAGTTACCTTTTCTTCCAGAATTGATTCTAAACATTTTGCAGTAAGTGCACAATTACCTGCTATCCGATAAGAAAAATGCAACAGCAAAATCATCCGGGAAATATATTTTCTATTCAACGATTTATCTATATTCCAGAATTCAGGATAGATATCATCAAAAAGATTATCATTAAACCGGGATAAAACTTCTCTTTCTTCTAGTTCAAGCTGAACACGTTGAAAGAATATTTCGTTTTCAAACGGGAGGAAAAATTCCCTGACAGCCTTCTCTTCTGCCTTCAGTTTTTTTGATTCATTCGAAATTTTATCAGATTCCTTTTCTGACCTATCAGTTTTTTCGTGAAATAATCCTTCCGGGAGAGAATCGTACAGTCCATCGCGGTTTAAATAAAATGCAACTACCTTTTGCCCATTTTCAAATTTTATCTCCTCTGTGGAATCAATATCACGAGCATACCTGCGTTTAAATGTGCCCTTGGGGATAGTTATAAAATCTTCACTTTCCAAACCATTCACAATCAAATCTCCAATTAATACCTCTGCTTTGAAGTCAAAGAGAATATTTTGGATGATTACAGATATTTTATCACTATTTACCATTGAATAATGTACTGAGTATTTTAATTAATGCCTAACTCTTTCATTCGTTTTTTCAACTTCCTTTCCGTTGTACCAAGTTCTTTCGCTGCCAATCTTATACTCCCATTATGTTTGTTCAATGCCTTGTTTATCAAATCAATTTCTTTTTCCCTAATACTCTTTTCGTTTTCCTTGGTTGCCTTTTCTTTTTCCTTAATAACTGCGGCACTTTGGGCAGAACTTGTTTTCATACATTCGTCAAGTTGCTCACGCAAATCATTCATTTCTGCCCAAGTACTAAATAAATTATTATAAGTATAAATAATATTATCATACAATTGGAATTTAATTGTATCATCACTTATCTTTTCAAGATAATCTTCCATTGCATTAGTTACACTGGAATATCTAAGCTGCATTTTATCCCTAATCAACTCATCCTCTGCATTTTTAAATGCATTAAAAAGAGATATTGCAGAATCTGTTTTAATTAAAAACTCCAACTCAAAATTGTTAATCTCTTCCAATTGAGAAGAGAGATTATTGTACTCAACCTGATTCAATGCATTTTCCTTTTCAGGTAATCGAAATGCAAAATACATTGGGATTGAAACTACAATAACAGCCAATAAAAAAAATGCCAGCATTTTTATAAAAGCTTCTGTCCGTTCCTGTTTATTTAATGGATCCATAAATAAAATTTTATAATATTTAAACTAATAATTAGTCAACTAGAAAACTGCTTCCCGGCTTTTCTTTTTGCTCTTTCACAAAAATATGACGGTCTTTTTTCTTCCCAATAAAATCAAGATTACTAAGTGTATTACAAACCTTTGAAATAGCATTTACAAAAGGAGCCATATTATTAATTGATTCATTAATATCATTATGATTATATTTGTACTCAATTGCATTAATTAACAGCTCTTTAAACAATCCCTGGTCTAGACCACTCCAGTCTTTAACATAATTTAAAAACTCTTCCTTATCTGCCGACGACTGTTTGTTTATCGAATTAACAATAGTTCTGGCAAGTGCAGCTATTTGTTCAAAAATATAAACTGGTGAGTGATATTTTGCAATATTTCTGAATTCAACCATGTGAACCCCTATAAAAGTAAGTATTGCATTTGAAACTTCTTCTACAGTTCCGGCAATATTCGTACTCTGTTTTTTGTCGTTTATTCCATGCAGAATATTAATAATATCAATCTCAATCTGCCCCATTACTTTTACAAGTTGTGCGTGGTATTCAACAAGTTTTGGATGACTGAATATTGTTTGGCAGGGAGGAATATAATTATCGTCAATTTCAGGTTTATTATTTTTTACATGCAGTTTGCCAATTATCAATGAATTTTCATTTCGAATAGTATTTATTTCTTCTTCTGTGTGAACCGATAAATTATATCTTGGCAGTACACTGGGTAATCTTGGTGGATTTTCTTCGGGAGCCGGTATTCCATACGGTACTCTTTCGAAAGGATTTACTGTAAGGACGATAAAATAATCTTTATCAACGGCATTTTCAGAATCTATCTTTATTTGTGGCATAGCTTCAGATAAATCATTCTCAGAAAAATAATTGTTTTGAATTTCAATCCTTGATCCACCTTGGGTAATTGCTTTGCAATTTAAAACCTTTACATGAATATATGCCTGGTTATCAATATCGATAACAATGTTTACCGGATCATTGTCTCCTTCCTGCTGTAGTAAAAGCCCATAATTAAATGGATTAATAAATGATAAATAGGTATTTTTTACTTGTTGCGCAATGTTATTATCAGTAGCAATGAAATGATTTCTATTTACTTTCATTCCATCTATCCAGTTAACAGGAAGATCTATTCTTTTGTTGTCCATCTTATTTTTCAGTTACACGTTTACATAGAATTACGGAATTCTCTTTAACAAAATTGAAACTGTTTGTCTCTTCAGGATCAATATAACGAATGCTGCGAAACCATTTAGGTTTGAAATAAAAAATCCAATCTACAGGTTTATTGTTCTCATCCAGGTATTCAATTTTCTCATCAGGGTTTCTATCGTTATAATCGTTTATAAAATAGTAAAATAGCTTTCCAAAAGTCATCTCTTTTGGAGCTTTGGCTCTGAATGATGTTATATTTTTATCATTACTTTTTTTCTTAAACTCAAAGCCCATAACAAGAGGAGACTCCATTTCCCTGTCATAAGGGTCTTCAACATGCTGGTCAACCGGATAGTACCACTTTCGAAGGATTTTTACAGGTATATTTAAATAACTTCTTAAACAGCCATAAAAAATGTAAGGTAGTATAAACAGAAATAGTGAAGTAAGATGGATCGCTGTAAAAACTGAATAATCTGAAATTTGAAAAACAAGTAATAGAAATATTCCTCCTATTAATCCAATAATAAATGTAAAGAAGAATTCAATCCAGAATTCATTTTCTTTAGTCCAGGATAGTATTTTCTTTAAAAGCAAAACATGTGATATGCCAATTATTAGCATCCATCCGCTTAACAAATAAAACACCATTTGGTGAGTTAGCGACAAAATATGTTTATTACCAAGGAAGCCTGCTACACCAATAAGGATACCTACAACAATAATATATAATAGAGAAATAAGTATTGTTCCCTTTAGTTTTTTCTTAAGAATTAAGCTAAAAATCACTAATGATACTACAAGGAATATAATAATGATAAATCGGTTATCCATGATTAAATTAATTTTAATTCACAACTTAAACTGTCAAATACACATCTTATAAATTTACACAAAAAATGCGTATTTATCAATTAAAATATTGGCATTATCAATATTTTAATATGATTTGCAGAGATTTTGATGCAATTTGTCTGATGGATTGAAATAGTTTAATCAGAAAAATCCATTAATCTTAATTGAAAACTTGGTGGAATTCAATCATCCTGTTGTGTGAAATTGTTGGATTTTCTGATTTCTGCGTACAAGGATTAATAAATACCATCAATACGAAAACTAACACTCCTGTTTTTCTCTTATTAAATCTTTTGTAATTATTTATTAAATAATTTCATATAATGCAATTGAAATTAATTGCCGGGTTTTTAAAATCCACTCGTAAATTCCAATTTATAGGACAAATTCAACGAATCAAATATATTTATTTCATTTGTAAACTGATTTTTCAATTTTTCCTTATAATAATATAGCTTTAAAAAACTCAGGCAAACAACTACTGTAGGCAATTCAAACGACGGGCATTGTTTACTTCCATATACTTGTTTCGGAAACACAGCTTATATTAATACAAATTTTATAATTAATTTAATATACTTACTGCCCAATGATTTTCAATGTACATTTGATAAAACTAAGGCTATCGTATTCCGGCCAGCCAGACCATGCTAACCACATTGTCTGGCCATCATGGCTCATGAACTTCGTGGGCAACACATAATTGAACTTCGTTTTGCTATCTCGAAAGTCATCCTGATAATAGACCGTAGTCCATGGTCCCTACGGCTTGAGTGCGTCAAAGATCCCTAGCGAAGCGACATCCTGCCAACGCCTGTCTCCTCCGGTAAAGTGAGGTTTGGTAAACAAATATCGTTTGATACCCGGATTGTAGGAGACAGAAAGATGCCAGATCATCTTGCCATCATCGTGAAAAACCGGCCTTTTGTCAGAAAATTAGCTTGTCCATTTCGCACTTCCGTCCTTGTTGCAAGCAACGAAGTACTTGTATTTTGAGCGATCAAAAAGATGTTTTTTTTTGACACGTCCAAGGTAAATGTCACTGCTTTCGTGCCAGGCAAGATAAACATACACGTAGTTATCAATTGCCCCAGCGTAGCCTTGTCCGAATTGGCAGATACCTTTCACCTGCACACTGTCTTTACGGACATCGAACACGGGTTGTTCGCCAATTGTCCAGGTCTTGCCTCCATTATTTGACCAGGCAGGCATTGATTCTTTCCAGACATGAACATAACGTATTCCTTTGCCATTTACACGACTGTTAATCATCCAGCTCCCATCTGACAGTTCAACCACCTTTGATTCGTTACCGGGTTTTATGGCAGTATCGATAATAAACCACTTCACCATGATCGTCGCTGCCAAACAGGTGTAACCCACTGTTTAAATTCACCATGCAGTGCAGTAGTTTACCGGTGCTTGTCTGAATGCCGCGACCCGAGGTAATAAATTTGAAATCATTATGCCATTCGGATTTTGCAATTTGAGAAGTGATATCCTGTGGTTCTGACCAGCTCTTTCCATTATCGAAACTCTTAACTACATGCAGGTAGTAGACATCTTTCTCTTTGTCCAAATCCATGTAATTGTAAAAAAGAAAGATATCGCTTGTAATCTCGTCAACAATCATCGACGGATCTGAGGCAGATTTTCCATCCGGAAAATCAACTACCTTTTCAATCTCCGTCCATGTCTTGCCGTTATCTGAACTTCGGCGAATAACTATATTTATGTTTTTACTACCTCTCAGATCTGCACAGGAGGGTGCGCGTTCGTCAATTGCTACAATCAAATCTCCGTTTGTTGCTGTTACAATAGCAGGAATCCGGTAACAGGATACCCCTTCAGTCATTGACTTATTAAAAAGATCATGAACCTGTTTTACACCTTTTGCAATTTGATTTTTCTGTCTATTTTTCTGAGCATTTACTGTTAAAGCTAAAAGCATAATGCCGATAATAAAAATTAGTTGTTTCATTTGTTCATAAATTTTAATCACTAATTACATGAACCTACCCTACGCAGTCGAATTTGAACGAATTCTTTTTATAATCATGCTACTTGTAATAACCCACCCCTACCCCTTCTCAGGAGTAATGGTACTAACATAAGTCATTAATTATTTATATTTTCTATATTTA
>CBDUZZ010000007.1:0-79462 GCA_965371855.1 uncultured bacterium | reverse complement strand
AAAATATGGAAATATTTTCTATTTTTTGATGCGCGAAAGCCAAGTTGGGTTAACTTTTGTTTCATCTTACACCGGTTCCGATAACGACAGGTCAGTTAGTTATGAAACCAGATTATGGAAACCGGGTTTTGCTCCTGAGGGTGGTGTAATGTTTAAACTGAACCGAAAAACTTTTTTGGACTTAAATGTCAAGTTTATTTTTATTCCTAATATTCAAGCCGAATACGAAACAGAGTATATTAACGGTTGGCCTGTAGTTATAAACAAAAACCCACATGCCAATCAGCATTATCTACAGCTTTCTGCAACACTACTGTTTGGCATTTAAGTAGATATCGACTTACTTAAACGTATCATTAATCTCACTCAAATTTATCCACCACTGTTTTTTGGGTCTGAAATATTTGAGGTCGACTTGTGATGACAATCGTTCAAGGTCTTCAATTACTAATTGCCCTCCTTTCAGGCCAAGAGTTATAAATTTCTTTTGATCATTATCCGCTTGTTCTTCTAAAAACTCTATCCCTTTTGCAGCCAATCTTGTGGCCAAAACCCTGTCGAATGCACTTGGCGTTCCTCCTTGTTGCAGATGCCCCAGAATGGCTTGACGTACATCAAAAACGTCTCTTCCTTCCTCTTCGTACAGAGCAGAAACAAACGAAGTTGTATAAATCTTATTAGCAAACTCATTTCTGATAACCAGTCCAAGACGCTTTCCCTCTTTAAAACGTTCCACAAGCATTTCTACATCTTCCTGCAAGTCCTTCAGATGAATGCCTTTTTCATGAATATAGACACGTTCGGCTCCTGTGGCCAAACCACCCAATTGTGCCAGATAACCACAATGTCTGCCAAATACCTCAACAACAAATGTACGAGTGGCAGCAACGGCTGATTCTTTTATTTTATCAATGGCATCAACAATATTGTTCAGAGCAGTATCGGAACCGACACAGAAGTCTGTTCCGGGTAAATTATTGTTAATAGTTGCAGGAATACAAACAGTTGAAATATCAAAAGCAGGAAAATCATTTTTGCGCTGATTCATTCTGTACGCATTGAGATATGCAGTACTGCCACCTATAATGATTATTCCATCAGTTCCCCACTTTTCCAGATTTCTTGCAATCTGGTAGTAATCTTTCCCTTCAATTAACATTCTGTTAGTGCCAAGGAATGACCCCCCTTCTGATGCCCAATCTTCTACTTCCATCCATGACATAAGTTTTATATCTCCTTCTGTCAATCCTTTAAAACCATTATGAACTCCGTAAATTTCATGTCCACTATCCAACGCCATTCTTACAGCAGTTCTTACAGCAGCATTCATTCCCGGAGCCAGACTACCGGCATTCAATACCAATAAATTAAGTTTTCCTTTGTTCTGTTTATCCTTTTTAGGAAAAGCCTGAGCCAATGTTTTAAAAGTTTTAAGCTCATCGTTGAAGCTATCTCCACGTAATTCTAATGCTTTCTTAAAATCACCTTCTTTAATATGTGTTGCTATTGAACGTGTGCGTTCAATACTTTTCATTAAGGATAGCTCAGTCACCTTGTTTTTTTGAAGACCAATGATTTTTGACTCTACATCACCACCATTTTCAATAAGATGTTTAACTGCGGCATAACCGAGCACAATACTCATATATCTATCAAAGGCTGTAGGAGCACCCCCTCTCTGAACATGTCCCAGGATTGTTAACCTGACATCAACTTTTAAGTATTCTTTCAATTTAGAAACAACATTCGTACTTTTAATAGGATTACCATTTTTATCAATCGCACCTTCAGCAACAATGACCAAACTTTTCATTTTCCCTGCTTTTCTGCCTTCGGCCAGATTGTCACACATAGTCTTTCCCCAGTCATCTGAACTGGGTGGCCGCTCAGGGATAAGAACATAATCGGCACCTGTTGCTAATGCGCTGAATAGTGCCAGGTAACCACAATTTCGCCCCATTACCTCTACAACAAACGTGCGCTCATGACTGGCTGCTGTACTGGAGATTGCGTCAATAGCGTAAATAATTCGTCGTAAAGCAGTGTCTGTACCAATGGTCATATCAGTGCCTGGAAGGTCATTGTCGATGGAGCCTACTAAACCAACTATCTTTAACAACGGATGTTCAGCAGCTTGTTCGGCAGTAATCTCTTTCTTTTCCACAAGTTCTTTAAGTAACTCAGACCACTCCTCACGAAACATGTTAGCTCCGGTTAAACTACCGTCACCACCAATAACAACAAGATTATCAATATTTCTTTCGATAAGGTTTTTGGCAGCTGTCAGACGCCCCTCCTTTTCTCTGAACCTCTGACAACGAGCTGTGCCAATAGCAGTACCTCCTTTGTGTAGTATCCCTCCAACATCATCACTGGTCATTTTCTTTATCATGTCACCCCCTTCCACCATTCCCCGATAGCCCTGATAAATGGCAAAAACATCAATTCCCGAATTACAGGCAGTTTTTACAACAGCACGCACGGCTGCGTTCATCCCCGGAGCATCACCTCCACTAGTCATTACTCCAACACAATTTATTTTGTTATCAGCCATGAACCTATCTTAAAGAAGTTTACAATCATTGTAAATTTACAATATTTTATCTTTAAACAAAATGAAAACATAGGCATCACGCCAAAGGCAGACAAGTTTTGAAATGCCGATATAGAATATTTAATCTAATCAAGCAGTGTTATTTCGAAATCATCGAAATAGCTTACGGCATCAGCTTTAGTCCACAGGCCGACTTTACCTTTTCCGGCGAAAGTAGTGTCTTCAACTTTGAAGAGTTCTTTGCCATTTATGTAAACGGTGAAGAGGCTATCCTTTACAACCAGCCTTAAAGTGTTCCATCCCTGACCAAGCGGTTCTGTTTCCATCCCGTATGTTTTACCCTTGCCTACCAATGGCAAGTCTGTTCTTACACCTTTTTCAACTTTATATAGAACTACATTATCCTCAAGCGGATTTGCCCTTACAACATAGTAGTTGTCGGCATCTTTAAAACGCCACACAAAACCGCCTCCCTGATCCATTTTGCCGGTTACACCTTTCAGTCTGACTCTTAAATCAACATTCCTGGCCTCCAACTCGTCAAAAACCACTTCGTTAAAGTGGTAATTAGGATTATCATTCGACAACTGAGCAAGCACCTTGTTGCCGTTATCGTCTAAAATTCTCCATTCTGTATCTTCACCTTCTCCGGTAGCATACTGCGACCACCCCTGGGGCAGCTTCCCTATTTCATAATTCTCAAAATCAAACCTTTTAACTGAAGACTTAGATGCAGGAGTTTCAGGTTTTTTAATTTCTGTTAGTTTTTCATCGCCGGTGTTGGTTTTTTTTGTTTTTACCTGTCCACAACTAACAAGGACGATAACGGCCAATAAAATAGTACTTAATGCTTTCATGTTCTTAATTTATTACTGCTAATTTAATCCTTTTTCACAAATATCTCTCCTGTTCACAATTTTCATTTTACAAATACATTCAGTATTTTCACAAAAAATAAAAAATACCTCAAAGATGTTTGACAAATTACAAAAGGGACTTCCCTATTTTACCGCAGTAATAGTTTTTATAGTTCTTAGTGCTGTCTATTTCTCGCCTGTGCTTAAAGGTAAAGAGTTACCACAGATGGATAATACCCATGCCATTGGTATGGCAAAAGAGTTAGTTGATTATGAAAAAGAGACCGGCGATAAAGCCATGTGGACAAACTCAATGTTCAGTGGCATGCCGGCATATCAGATTAAAGGAGACTCTTCAAATGACATTTTCAGTTATGTAAACAGAGTAACACGGTTAGGCCTGCCTTTCAAAACGATAGCAATACTATTTATGTATCTGCTGGGTTTTTATCTGTTACTCATCAGTTTGAAAATAGATCCGTGGCTGAGTATCGCTGGTGCCATTGCATTTGCTTTTGGATCGTATAATTTAATAATTATTATTGCCGGCCACATAACAAAAACCTATGCCATCGCCCTTATGGCATCGGTTATCGCCGGAGTACTTTACACCTACAACCGTAATAAATGGACCGGTGGATTGTTTACTGCCATTGCTCTGGGCATGGAGATTGCCTATAACCATGTTCAAATCACATATTATCTGGCAATACTTGTTTTGGTGATTATAACAGCAAAATTTATCTATGCCATAAAAGAGAAAGTGCTCCCACATTTTGTTAGAGCCACCGGAGTTCTGGCCATAGCTGCGATACTTGCTTTCTTGCCTAGTATAACAAACTTATGGAGCACTTATGAATATGGGAAGTTATCTATACGAGGGAAATCAGACCTCAAAGCTCCTGAAGGGCAAAAAGAGCACAGCGGATTAGACAAAGATTATGCTTTTGCCTGGAGTTACGGAAAGAAAGAAACATTAACATTATTAGTCCCTAATGTAGTTGGTGGAGCATCAGAAGGTTTGGCTAACTCAAAAGAGGCAATGAGTAATGTTGATAACCGCCTGAAACAGTATGTGGGTCAATCGAGCCAATACTGGGGTGGCAGAAGCTTTACTTCAGGACCGGTTTACATAGGAGCAATAATTTGTTTCCTCTTTTTCCTTGGAGCCTTTTACTATAAGGGGAAAGAACGATGGTGGCTCATTGGAGCAACAATTCTCTCGATATTCCTTGCCTGGGGAAAGAACTTTGCTGTGTTCAACGATTTTATATTTTACTATTTCCCGCTGTACAACAAGTTCAGGACTGTGGAGATGGCACTTGTAATTGCATCTGTTACAATGCCTCTGCTGGCATTCCTTGGCCTTAAAACTATTTATGACAAACCGGAAGTGATAAAACAAGATATAAAAAGTTTTTTCATTGCATTTATATTAACAGGCGGGGTAAGTTTTTTACTTGCTATCATGCCAACTGCTTTTTATGATTTCCTGACACCAATGGAAAAAAACATTTTCTCGGAACAAATATCTAAAGGCGGTGAAAATGCAACGATGTACCAACTACTTGAATCGAACCTTGTTGCTGCCAGACAAACACTTCTTACGGCTGATGCCTGGCGTTCATTCTTTTTTATTCTTTTGGCTGCCGGCTCTATCTGGTTTTACGCACAAGGTAAAATCTCAACAAGATATTTTACATGGGGTTTAGCTATTCTTATTCTTATTGATTTGTGGGGAGTAGACATGCGATATTTGAATAACGATAAGTTTATCTCAAAAACAAAAGCCAAACAGATATTTGCAAAATCGAAAGCAGATATTATAATTGATCAGGATAAAGACCTTTATTACAGGGTATTTTCAATTTATCAAAATCCTTTTACTGAAGTTAATACGTCATACTTCCACAAATCAATAGGTGGATATCATGGAGCTAAGTTACGACGATATCAGGATGTTATTGACCGTTACCTGTCTCCTGACTGGCAACAACTTATTACTACACTAAAGCAACCCGGAGCCATGCCAGGTGATGCTGAAGAGCAACTCGATAATATGCCTGTCCTGAATATGCTAAATGCAAAATATGTTATTTTCAATCCTAATGAACAGCCTATCTTCAATCCAAATTACATGGGTAATGCCTGGTTTGTGAATAGCGTTATGATTGTATCCGGAGCCGATGAAGCGATTACTGCAATTGGAAAAACAGACATGCATAATGTGGCAGTTGTGGCGCAGGAATTTGCAAATAAAGTGGAAGGATATAAAAGAGATTCCATTAACGGTCAGGTTTTGCTAAACAATTATGCACCTGATCATCTTATTTTCACCAGCACATCAACACAAAAGCAGTTGGCTGTATTCAGTGATATATACTATGCAAAAGGGTGGAATGCATATATTGATGGAAAACCGGCAGGGTATATCCGGGTAAATTACATGCTGAGAGGACTAATGATTCCGGCTGGTGAACACACCATAGTATTTAAGTTTGAACCAAAATCTTATAAATACGGACAAATTATTGCCTTGATATCGTCGATATTAGTATTGCTGCTAATTGGCTTATGGCTATACAATCAGTGGAAAAAGAATGAAGTATTATTGTAATATAACTACAGGAGGAAACCGCAATGCATTAAAAACTTTTGTTCCTTTATTTATTAGTCGGACTGATTATTTCTCCAAACGAAGTATTTGCTAAAGAACCCGTACTCAAACCCTGGCCGGAAAATCCCCGGTATTGGAGTTATCACGGAAAGCCTGTGATGCTGATAGGCGGAAGCGATGATGATAACCTCTTTCAGTGGCCAAAGGATAAACTTATTGAGCAACTTGACAGGCTTGCAGATGCAGGGGGTAATGTTATCCGAAATACAATGAGCGACAGGAAGGATAAATACTTTGAAGTGTATCCCTTCAAACAATTAAAAGATGGAAAGTATGATTTGAACAAATGGAATAAAGAGTACTGGAAACGGGTTGACCGATTGTTAAAGGAGACCTCCAAAAGATAGATAATTACAAAATAGAAATTAAATGGGCAGTCATTTTTAAAAGAAAGACCCATTTGGTCTGTTATTCCTAAATATTGCACTCCGTGCAAATCATTGAATCTAATAATACATTTAGTTTTCCTGCTGAGACTAATCAGATTATTCATGATTGTTTGTATATTTTGTAATGATTTCATTCCTTAGGCTCAGAAACATTCTTGTAACATCCTTCATAAGATTGTTGGAATAGCTTGTTAAATATTCCTGAGCTTTTTTCGGATCGCTTTTATATAGTTCCAAAGCTTTATCTTCAATGGATTTTTGATTATTAAAAATATCTTCTTCAAAAGGGGTTCTTACTTTTTTAACATCTAAAGCAACTTGTTGAAATTTCAGGTTTGCCAGATTGTCTACAAAATCTATTGCCCAGCGAGCCGAGTTTTCGTCATACTTACGGGGGTCATAAGTTTTGTATGTCTCATCAACAGACAGGTTTCCGGTATAAATAGGAACATAAGGGCTAAAATATGGATTATCAAGATATACCCAATAAACACCCCCAATTTCATTTGGTAACCAATCACGAAGCTGAAGCACCATTCCGTAGTGCCCACGATGGCGGGCAACAGGTCGGCGATAGGTGATTTTTAATAATTTTCTTAAATCACTGCCCGGAAACGGTGTAGCTAATGGGCTTTTAATAAACCCACCTTTCCCATCAGGCACCAGCCATTCAGTACCTGAAGTCATGTCATAAATAGTACCTTCATATGTTGAACGTTGAAAAGCAATTACATCCTTTACAGAGATCCTTTTTTCCGGCTCTATTGAAAAAGGATAAATGGATAATGGTTCAACGATCTGATAATACGGGGTTATTCCTTTATACGGGTTATCATCTAAAAAACGGTCAGGCCACTCTTTTAAGTTAGGAACAAAAGTTTGATGGAAAAGCCAGAATCTGCTGGTTGCAAATTCTACAGGCAACGGAGTATATGCTTCCTGCCAGATAAAAGGTTTCCCTGAATCAGGATCATACCATCCTCTGTCTATCGCCTCTTTCTTGTAGTTTTCAGAGAGGATGAAGTTTTCAGTGTCATCGGCATCTATCTCTTTTATAATACTCCAGTTCGGAATCATCGTAGCACCATTTGCCGGCAATCTTTGAGCAGCCCAAATAGCCCCAGGTCTACCACTTTCAGGTGCCCATCCTGAACCTACACCAAAAATCTCAAGAACCCAAATCTCTTCTGTATCGGCAATAACAAGAGTTTCAGAACCATTGCCACTTGATGGTAAAAAACCATATTTTGTCATTAAATCACCAATGAATTTAACAGCTTCTCTTGCATTTTCATACCGTTGCAATGCAAAAATCTGAGCCTGTTCAATTGTCATTATCTGTTTCCCGTTTTCACTTGTACAAACAAGTTCATCCCGTTGAACAGTTGTACTTTCAGCAATGCCCAGTTGATATTCATTTACATGTGAATAGGCCGATTGAAAATATTTAAACGTCTTCTCTACTTGTGGAATATAACCCAGAATTATTCCGTCATCATATAGGTCTTTGTCTGCATCTTGTATTCCCCAATAAACAGGAGCCATTTCTCCGGGTTTAAATGTTTTGGCAGGCACAACAAATATTCGCGAATCAGTTCCGGTATCAGTATGAGAGATTAAATTTGAACCATCTGCCGAAGCTCTTTTGCCAACAGCAATTATTGTACATGCATCTGCACTATGTTTGAATCCGACAGAAAGGATAAGCACGATTGATAAAAGAATTTTTCGCATGTTGTATGTTATTAATTGATTTTGAAATTTTATCTAAATATCTAACTACCATTCCCATCCAAAGCCGGTATGTGCAACATAATCTAAAGCAGCAGCACCTTCCACCGGCTGATTATCGTAGTTTATGGTTACACCAAGTGAGACATAGAAATCCAGTGGCAAGTCGTATTTAAGATCGAACTTAAAATCACTACGCCATCTTTTTGCTTCTGTAAAACTGGGATAAACAAATATATTAGTCACTAAATCCAGGTCACCAATATTAAATATATTAAGCTCTGTTCCCAAGTATCCTTCAATACTTTCTCTATCACTATCATCGGTTGAATAACTCTCGTTGTTATAGTTAAGTCCTGTTGTAAATCCCCAGTCCAGACGATTAGTTTGTATAATAAAATTACCGGCACCAAATTTTATTCCAGTTCTTAATAATAATTTTTGTTCAGTATTTGATAAGAGATCAATAGAAACAGGAATGTACCAACCCTTAGGCAACATCATCTTATATCTCAGCGTAGATTCCGTTCTTCTTATTGAATCAGCACCGTCCTGGTTAGATAAAATGGTATTATAAGATGCATCAATACTCCACTTCTCTGTAAGATACCCTAACGTACTTCGCGAATTAAATTGCCTGAAGTTATTTGATTTTGTCACGTCTAAGCTTATGTCAATAGATGCATGCAACCTATCCCAAAATTTTTCATCAATGGATTTCATTATAACTATCTCGTTGAGATTACCTATTAAAACACGCTCTTCAGTTGTTACTATTTCTATTTTATTATCATTAGTTGTTTCTAATGTGCCAATTAGTCTTGTTCCGTCAGTCAAAGTTATAGAAACAATTGAAGTTGTGTATATTTTCTTAACCCCGCTTAATTCAATATTAAAATCCTTGTCACTATATTTAGTCTTCAAGATAAGAACACCCTTATCCATAGATTTTAATTCTCCAACAATTACGTTCCCATTTTTGAACACTAAAGAATCCGTTTGCCCAACCAAGACAATAGTATTAGAAATTAAAAAAATAAAGAATAATATTCTTTTCATGGTGGAAAATTAATATTTTTTCTCAAAAAATAAAAATCCTTTTTTTTTTTTCATACAATCGAACAACAGTGTTTGCATAATTAAATAGTTTTATTTAACTTTGTATTTCAAAGTACTTTTATATGAAAGAGCAACAAACATCACTACAAGACATTAAAATCATCCGACAGATGATGGAGGATTCCTCAAGATTTCTATCACTAAGTGGATTTTCAGGAATTGCAGCAGGGACCTTTGCAATTATTGGGGCGTTAATCGCATACTTCTTCATTCTGGACACCGGCAACATCATCTATGATGAAAACATGTTACCATTAAAAGGGGGTGGAACAACCGGTGTCAGAATTGAGCTACTCTGTGTGGCAATATTCGTATTCGTTAGTGCCGTGATGTCAGCCTGGTATATTTCGTGGCGAAAAGTAAAAAAAGAAGGTGGTAAGTTCTGGACTCCCCAAGCAAGAAGAATGACAGCAAACCTGATCTTCTTTCTTGCAGTTGGTGGTGTTTTTAGCGGAATATTAGCTCTTCATCATGGCATTAACTTAATAGCTTCTGCGATGCTTGTTTTTTATGGCATAGCACTTATAAATGCAGCTAAATATACACTGAGAGATATAAAATTTCTGGGATTGTGCGAAATTGTACTCGGCCTGATTGCAGGCGTTTTTGTTAATTACGGTTTAATATTCTGGACACTGGGTTTTGGAGTGCTTCATATTGTTTATGGAATAACCATGTATTATAAATATGAGCGATGAAGGAGATTATTGCCGGCATAAATAAGCAATTCGAAAACCGTGTAAGACTGGGCATAATGTCTGTCCTGATGGTTAATGATTCATTCAGCTTTAATGATCTGAAAGAATTGCTTGGTGTTACTGATGGTAACCTGGCCAGCCACCTGAAAGCTTTGGAGAAACATGAACTTATCATTGTATCAAAACAATTTATCGGAAGGAAACCAAATACAACCTATCAGGTATCTGTTCAGGGTAGAAAAAGTTTTGAGGAACACTTGAATGCTCTTGAAAAATTGATAACTAAACATTAAATATTTTTTTTAACCATGTACTTTGATTTTCAAAGTACTTTTAAACAAATCATCATGAATATTAACAACACAAAACAACAACCCTGGCTCAGTAGCAGTATAATAAAACTGGGCCTCATCACTGTAATGGGACTTCTCTTACTCATCCCTTTGAGCATGATAAAAGGTGTTATCAGGGAACGAGAAGCAACCGAACAAGAAGTCGATCTCCGGATGATGGAGCAATGGGGAGGCCCACAAACGATAACAGGGCCCATTATGAATATCCCCATCTACTATTTTTCTTACGACACGGACAACAAGAAGACAACTATAAAAAGGTGGCTTCATGTAATGCCTGAAAACCTAAACATTGAGTCAATCATTGAACCTGAGATAAGATACAGGGGCATCTACAAAAAGGTCGTTTTTCAATCAAAAATCAAGTTGTCGGGCAGCTTTGGTGCTTTTGGCGAAATAAGCGGAGATGTTGCAAAAATTGATTGGGAAAATGCGGCAGTTACTATTGGCATTACAGATAACCGTGGAATAACCGGGAATACCATCATAACCTGGAATGAAAAAACCTATGAACCCCAGGGGGGAACTATAACAAGCGACATCTCCCAATCAGGTATATCAGCCACAATCCCCATTAATAAGGAATTGAAAAAGCACACATTTTCTATGTCCTTAAACCTTCGTGGTTCAAAAGGTATATATATAAATCCCATTGGAAAAAACACCAATGCATTGATACAATCTTCCTGGAGTGATCCCAGCTTTACAGGTTCCTTCCTCCCAACCACCCGCGACATTAACGAAGAGGGCTTCTCTGCAACATGGCAGATGACACATCTAAATCGAAATTTTCCACAACAATGGTTGGGAAAAAACAGTAATGTGGATGCTCATCAATTTGGAGTAGACCTTTTTGTGCCTGTCAACCATTATCAAAAATCATTAAGATCAGCTAAATATGGACTCCTTATTATCACGCTTACAATATTGGTATTTGTTTTTCTCGAATTGGCTAAAAAGAAAAAAATCCACCTTTTACAATACATTCTGGTGGGTCTTGCTCTGGTACTGTTTTTTTCGATACTAACAGCATTAAGCGAACACATAGGTTTCAACTGGGCATACCTTGTGGCCAGTGTGTGCATCATTGTTATGGTCAGTTCATACTCCTTCGCATTTTTAAAAGATTATAAACAAGCACTGCTTATTTTCAGCTTGCTTGCTATTATCTATGGTTTCTTATTCATTATACTCAACCTGAATGACTATGCCTTTCTTGCAGGAAACATTGGTTTGTTCATCGTTTTAGCCATAATCATGCGTGTTTCAGGTAAAATCAAACTTGAAAGAATAGAGTAGTAAAACTTACCGCAAGGAGCGCGAAGGGTTTTTTACCGCAAAGGGCGCAACGAAGAGTTTCATTGGTCTCTGTAAAGGGTCCTATATCTTAATCGAAACTGCGAGCTTTGCGACTATCCTTGCGTACCTCGCGGTTAGTTTTCTGCCTAAATGAAGGTCATGAATTTGTTGGCATCATTTATTCTATGAAGAATCATCAATTTTCAGAATCAAGCTATTTCTTTTTTTTTCTGAAAAACTGAATACTTCCGAATCCGGCAATTATTGAGATATAAAATCCGAGATCGTACCACCATCCGGTATTGAAAGATTCATAAATAGTTAATCCCGGTGAAAAAATACTTATAATGAGGACAAAAGGTGCAATCCAGCCGTGCCATACACCGGAAAAAAAACCGGCAGGTGTGACAGGGGAGTAATGTCCTCCTCCGGGAAGGCAACTTACTAAAACGAACATCAACAATAGGGAAGTTAAAAAAATAATTTGATTCTTGCGATTCATAATAACAGATTTTTAAATTGAATTCGGAATTTAAAAAAATAAAAAACATAATGCAATAGATAAGTGTTATTTAGTTCCTGCAATAAAACTATCAAATTTGGAGGTTTGCGTCATTGCGAATGAGGTACGAGTGAAGCCTGCCTGCAGCAAGCAGGCAATCTCTATTGGATATCAACAGATTGCTTCGTCCTATCGTCCTCGCAATGACAATCTGTTTCATGTTTTCTTGCAAAAACAATTTAGCCCAATCATTAACCATTAATCATTAACCATTAATTTATTTTTATCTTTGTAAGGAATAAATGATAGGCAGTAACCGTTTATTACCGGCATGATAGATTCAACTAAAACAATATTTAAACAAACTTCAATATATGGTATTGGAAATACCTTCAGGAAACTGAGTGGTGTGATTATTTTGCCACTAATACAAATCTATACAACACAAGAAGAATTTGGAGCATACACACTGCTTGAAACAATATTTATTTTCACTGCGGTAATTTCCGGGTGGGGTGTAAAAAGTGGTTTTGACCGGTGGTATCATGAAATGCCTTCACAAAACGAAAAAAAATCCCTCTTTTTCACTGTTAGCTTATTCAACTATTTGGCGACTATCTTGTTTGCTGTCGGGGTCGGGTTACTCTTGTATTTCTTTTCTGTACCTCTGTTGAAATTTGAACTCTCTTCTAAAGTTGTGTGGTTATTTACGATTGGAGGAATGTTAAGATTGTTTCAGGATTTGCCTTTTAGCCTGCTAAGGCTGATGCATAAGGCAAAAGAGCAAACACTATACGCATCCTTCAATGTGTTTCTGACCATAATGTTTACACTCTATTTCATGAGTGTAAAAAAATATGGATTTGAAGGAATCTATGTTGCCTTGTTCTGGGCACATCTGATTACTCTCTTCACTCTTATACCAATATTTTACCGGCATGTTAAATTTTCGTTTAAAACAACGTATTTAAAAGAGATGATAATATACGGTCTACCCTTAATGATCTCCAATATATTAACAACAGTACTGAACCTTAGCGACAGGCATATAATAAATCATTTTCAGAATACTGCTGAATCAGGAAATTTTGGTTTGGCATTTAAAGTTGCCAACCTGCTTGATATGATTTTTGTAGCCTCTTTTATTACATCATTTACCTATTTCTATTTGCAGAAAATGCATGACCCGGAAAGCATGAATGTTTTCAACAGGCTGCAGAGATATTTTATAATTATATTGGCCTCTGCTGGTTTTGGGATAGTTCTTTTTGCAGGTGAAATTACATGGATCGTATCTTCAGGCGACAGTTATTATCAGGAAGGGGTTATGCTTATTCCTTTTTTAATACTGGGTTTGATTTTTGGTGGGTTACGCCGGCTTTTCACTCTACCCCTGAACAAACACAAAAAGACACTTGCAATCTCAAAAATCCTGATAATTGCCGGAATTATAAATTTTGAATTGAATATTTTGTGGGTGCCAAAGTACGGAATGCAGGGTGCTGCCTGGTCTACACTGTTAGTTCAGATGTTTGCTATGATTTGGCTATATTTCGAATCAAGAAAATATGAAAAAATTACTTTCCGTATTAAAAATACAATTATATTGTTTGTGCTTTGGATACTGTTTGTTGCGGCAAGTTTTTATCTTAACTCAACGCCATGGCATAATATTCATTGGAAACTATTGCTGGGAATAATGTTCATAGGTAGTTTGATTGTTTTCAGAGTTGTTGATATTAAAGAGATAAAAGAGGTGAAGAGTGTGATATTTGGTGCTTTTAAGAAATAGAAGTTTAATTTAAATTTGGTTTAATGGGAAAGGAAATCGTATCATCATTCGGGCATTACTATGAAGAGTTTAATGTCGGAGATGTGTATAAACATTGGCCGGGGAAAACAATTACGGAGTATGACAATCAACTGTTTTCTCTTATTACGATGAATCATCATCCGATACATTTAGATAAAAACTATGCATCGAAAACACAACATGGAGAAATTCTTGTTGTTGGGACTTTGGTTTTTTCACTAACAGTTGGGCTATCAGTTAAAGATATTAGCGGTAAGGCAATCGCCAATCTGGAATATTCAAAAATTAAACATTTAGCACCTGTTTTTGTTGGTGATACTGTTTATGCTCTCACTGAAATATTAGGGAAACGAGAATCAAAAAGTAAACCTGACAGAGGTATCATACATGTCAGGACAGTAGCAAAGAATCAAAACAATATAGATATACTTTCTTTCGAAAGAAAGGTACTAATTCCTAAAAAACCAAAATAATACAAGATGACTGTTTTACGTTCAATGATATTTGTACCGGGATATAAGGAGAAATTCCTTAAAAGTGCAATTAGTTGCAAGGCGGATGCTCTTATTCTGGATATTGAAGACTCCGTTCCGTTTGGATATAAGGATGAAGCAAGAAAGAACATCAAAAACTTTTTAAATGAAAATGCTTTCCCGAGAGATGTTTATGTAAGGGTCAACTCTTTTGATTCGGGGCTTTTGTCGCGCGATTTAGAGGTTGCTATTAATGAAAACACAACGGGTATAATGTTCCCGAAAGTAAATAATGAGAGAGATATTTACTATTTTGATAAGATGCTCACACAAATTGAGATGGACAGAGGCTGGGAAATAGGCAAGATTAAAATGTGTCCACTCATTGAAACAGGGGCAGCCATTTTAAATGCACTTGAGATAGCAACTTCTTCGGATAGGTTATCTGCTATTGCTTTTGGAGGTGAAGATTACTTAACAGACTTGGACGGATTACATAAAGAACATGGCACCAGCTTACTTGTTCCCCGGTCGCTAATAGTTATTGCTGCTCGTACTGCCGGTATTGAAGTGCTAGATACTCCATATTTGAATGTAAAAGATATTGTCGGATTAAGAAAAGAGTTAAGTTTGGCTAAAGAGTTAGGATTCTCCGGAGCACTTTTATTACATCCGGGACAGATTGATCCGGCAAATGAAATATTTTCTCCCTCAAAAACTGAAATAGAGAATGCCTTAAGACTTATCGATGCAATAGAAAAGAGCAAAAAGACGGGTTCAGCCGTTACTCTGATAGACGGACAGTTGGTTGGTCCTCCTATGCTTAAAAGAGCGGAGAAAATCATTGCTAAATATAATAAACTGAAAGGCTTATAATGGCTACAGATAAAAATACAATAGGCTTTGAACAGATAGTACAGGACTTAACTTCTTTGGGGTTAAAAAAAGGAGACCTGGTTAATGTTAAAGCTTCGTTAAAATCAATTGGTTTTGTTGAAGGTGGTGCTAAGGCATTACTTGAAGCTTTACTTGAAGTAGTAGGAGAGGAAGGAACTATTGTTACAGAATCATTCGTGAGAACATACAACACAAAACAAAAAGCCAAAAAAAACATAGTATCTCAGAATACTCCCTCTTATGCCGGGGCGTTAGCAAACGAGATATTAAAACATCCGAAAGTTTACAGAAGTACTCATCCTGTTCAGAAATTTGCTGCTATCGGAGCCAAAGCAGAGTCATTAATGAAAAATCATACTGTTAAAAGCAGACCTTATGATGTGTTACGGGAGATGATTTTCTCAGGAGGTAAAAACATCCGAATAGGAGGGAACGACAAAGTTGTTGGCGTTGGCACCACACATGTAGCTGTTGATTTTCTGAAACTTCAGCAAAAAAGAGCTCCTAGCTATGTATATTATTATCATGATAATTTATTACACTGTTTTAGGCCTGATTGGGTAAATGGATGTAAGATATTATTTAATAATCTTATAGATATCTTTGAAAAGAAAGATGCCATTTTAAGCAGAGGAAAGGTTGGGAATGCAGAATCAATGTTGACAGAGATGAAAAAAACTTATGATATAGAGATAGACCTGATTAATAATGATCTTGTTAATTTCAGATGTAATGATCCTTCCTGTATTTTTTGTAATTTAGGATGGAAACATACCCGGACAAGGTTAATAAGAACTATATTCTCGTTGCTAAAAGAAAAGAAATACGGATTAGCTTATCGGGCGGTAGAGATGTTTTTAATTAACAATTATCAACCGAATGATAAAGCAGAGAATTGTTGATGTTTCAGGGTAAAGACAATAAAGTGTCAAGTCAAATATGTCTTTTGAGTGTGACTTGACAGTAGATATTCCAGTGATTTTTTAAACTAAAAATAAAGTTTTGAATAACTATAACTTTTTAGATAAACTTTTTTTCTTGTACAGCGTTTTGCGGGGCAAAACCCCTTATATGTGTAAAACTGTTGAAAAACCTTATCGTTGGTATGGTAGTAAGAACGGCGGGTTTTATGTGATTCCTAAGCTGCTTAACGAGAAGTCTGTGGTTTATTCGTTTGGTATTGGTGAAGATATCTCTTTTGACAAAGAACTGATAAATAAGCATGGTTGTTCTGTTTATGGTTTTGACCCAACTCCAAAATCAATAAAATGGGTGGAAAACCAAAAGACACCTGACAGGTTTCATTTCTTGCCTTATGGTATCAGCGATAAAACAGGTATTGTCACTTTTTATTTGCCTAAGAATGAAAGTCATGTTTCAGGTAGTCTTGCAGAAAACAGTAATATTGATACATCAAGAAAAGTTGAGGTGCCGGTAAAATCATTCAACGATATTATTAAAGAGCTGAAGCATAAACGTATTGATGTTTTGAAAATGGATATTGAGGGTGCTGAGTATAATGTAATACCTGATATTCTGAAACAAGAGATAAATATTCGACAGATATTGATAGAGTTCCATCATCGGTTATTTAGTAATGGTAACAGTATGACAAAAGAGGCTGTTGAGCTTCTAAAAAGCTATGAGTTTGAGCTATATGCCATCTCTAAAAACGGAGAGGAACTATCATTTGTAAAAGAATCATGATATCTGCATTAACGCACAATCAAATAGAGTACGTTCTGTTCCATCTCGATCAGCATCTTGGTGGATTAGATAAGTTACGACCGTACTTTAGATTTGTTGACAGTGAATACAAAGATTATGATCTTGGTGAAATTGTTTTTTACATGTCTGAAGAGGAGTTGGATTTATCTAACTGTATTGAGGAAAGAGGTGTGCCAATCCTCTTCCCTTTTCCTGAAAGCTCAGGTATTTATGAGTTAATTAATGAGGGCACTCTTATTTTCAATCACGACTTGTTGAAATCAGCCTTTTACCTGCTAAGTGGATATCAGGAGCAGATGAGTGAAGATGTTGATTTTATGGAACGTTTTCCGTATGAGAAGTCTGTTCAGAAAGAGCTGGGAGTGATTACAAAACCGCTCGTAAATTACTATTTTGATTTCCTCATTGAAGGTTTTGAGCTGTTTGCCGAAAGAAATGGAATAGACATCTATCGCAAGCGACTGTTCGATTCATTCGGTTTCCTGCTGTCGCACGATATCGACAGGATAGACTATTACCACTGGAAGGAAACAGCATATCGCTGGATGCAAATATTTGGATTAAAAAAGGCTCACTATCCTAAAAAGCGTCTTTTCAAAGCAGCTGTACACTCCATTCTTCCAACAGTCTTTCCCGGCTTAAAGGAAGATCCTTTTTGGAGTTTTGAAAGGATGAGAAAGGTAGAAAAACAGTACAACATCATCTCCTCATGGTATTTTTTAAACCGTGACGGCTCGCCTCATGACGCTAGATATTTCTTTTCGGAGAAGAGGATTAAAGACGTGATGAGCTTTCTCCAGAAAGAGGGATGTGAAGTGGGTTTGCACGGCTCAATAAAAACGGCAAGTAGTGAGGATGCAATGAAAGTTGCTTTGTCGTCATTAAAAAAAGCATACTCAAACGAAATCGTTGGAACCAGACAACATTTTCTGAAATTCTTCTATCCCAATACATTCAAAATACAGCAAAAAGCAGGCTTAAAATATGATACTTCACTGGGCTTAGCCGGGCATGAAGGATTCCGCAATAGCTACTGCTACCCGTTTAAACCGTATGATGTTAAGGAAGACAAAATGATAGATATTTGGGAGTTCCCGCTGAACGTGATGGACGGCACACTTTTTTACTACCGGAATCTTAATTTTGATGAGGCTGAAAAAGCTGTTTCGAAAGTTGTTTCGGAAGTGCAGAAATTTGGAGGTGTCTTTTCACTTCTCTGGCATAACTCAATGTTTGATGAATATGAGTTGCCGGGAATCACAAACTTCTACAACGAATTGCTGAAAACAATAACCTTAAATTCTCCAAGCTCAATATCCGGGAAAAACCTTTTGAATATGTTGAAAGAGAAGTCGTATTAAAAAAGGTTCTATATGGAATACCGTGGTTAAATGTCATAGGTCTTTCTCAAGTTCGAAGGTGTTTTTTATTGCCCCAACCTAAATATAAGCCCCCCATTAAAATTACCTTGTAGCATTGGCACACTACTATTAACAGTTAAGCCACTGCCACCGCCACCAAAATAGAAACCAACACCCTGAAAATACATTGGCATCATGAAATCGCCTTGTAGTTTAATCCCAATTTTTTCAGTAATAAAAATCTTAACGCCTAGGCCCGCCGTGATACTAAAGCGCCATAAGTTTTCATTAAGATCTTTCTCATGAAACCGGGCAGCACCAAGTGTAAATACGCCAAAGGGTTCAATCTTTCCTTTAGTCATTGATCTAATGGCTCCAACTTGATAATACTCATTAGCCAAATCAAAATCCTTAGGGTCATAATCGTGATTTAAATAAGGTCTGAAATGAGATTTGGTTTCCGTTCTTGAGTACAACAGACGAAGCCCCATATCCGGTGCTACCATTATATCCATAGTAATTCCATATAGGGAGTTATCATCAGTTTTTAACTCCCCCTGATAGAATTTAACCTTACCATTCATCTGCCAGCCATAAAAAGGACTTATATCAACTGTTGTTTGAGCGAGACTGTTATTTATAAATGCTGCAAACAGCATAAGAATAACCAATTTAGTGGTGTTTGTTTTCATGTGTTTATAATTTAGTATGTGACTAAAACAGAGGAACAGAGGCACAGAGTATTTTTCTTATTTTACAGTATAACCTTTACCTTCCATGCAGGCAGAATAGGCTTTCTTAAAGTTATCCATTAACTCTTTCTCTTTAGCAGCAGCAGCCTGATTATTGCGTTGCTGTTCATTATGATCACCCACCACTTTAGCCCTTCTTCCTCGTAATCCGCCAACTACAGCTCCTATGGCAGCACCTTTTCCGGCATCACCGGCTATAGCACCAATAGCAGCTCCGGCAGCAGCACCACCAGCAGCTCCTATCACAGCAGTTCCATCTACCGACTTATCAACTTTCTTAGCCTGAACCTGAGGTGGATTAATGGGGTCAACTCCAGTTTGCTCCATAGCCCATTTATAACATGCAATTTCGTCAGCATCCTGTGTTTTTTGATCCTGATCTTTTGTAGGAAAGACATACAATCCTAGTCCTTTTGCTATGCTGGTTGTTTTTTTCTCTTGTCCGTATAATTGAGAAAACCCAAACAGTATAATTAATAGAGTAGATACTAATTTTATTTTTTTCATCTTTTCTAAATTTTAAATGTTATAAATCATTAGTATTAATAAAAACATAACCTAATTGTTCAAGTGCATCAGCCTCATTATAGTATGTGATACTTTTAATTATTTTTCCATTCTCAATTTTGTAGATAGTATTTGCCCAAAGAGTGACATGTCTGTCATCTTTATACACAATATGTAATTCGCCCCAGTTTGACACCCACTCTCCCTGGTTATCTCCTGTTGTTATCGTTACGGCAGCATTTCTTGATTTGTTGTATTTTATACTTTTGTACAGATGTTCAACATTGTACTTCCAGTTAAGAACTGCCTGATCTTTATTAATAGAGTCGCCGTACGAAGGGCCAAAACCGTAATAACAATCGTCTAATAAAGACTCCATTGTCTGGTAATCCAGATTTTCAACCGATTGAATGTATTTTTCAACCAAGGCAATATTCTGCTCTGAGTTGTCGTTTTGCAACGAACACCCAAACAGCATTGGCATTAGAGCAAAAACAGTTAGTAATTTTTTCATTTTAGTAAAGTTTTAATTGTGAATAATATCTTTTATTATATTGTTATTGAGCTCCAATAATACTGTTCCACATTTGCGATACCTGTTTATCCATTCCATAACTTATTACAACATCGGCAGTATCTAATTTTTCAACTGGTACTCGATTGTATCGCATTCCCCCTACTTCTTATGCAGTCCACACTCTTTAGTGTCGGGGTTTTCCCACCACCATCTGCCGGCACGAACATCTTCACCGGGTTCAACCGGATTTGTACAAGGCAGACAGCCAATGCTTGGGTAACCTTTATCGTGTAACGGATTATAAGGGATGTTCTGTTTTTTAATATAATCCCATACATCTTGTTCGCTCCAGAATGCGAGAGGATTGATTTTTACAAGACCGTTATTTTCATCCCACTCCACCACTTCTAAATCTTTGCGTGTAACCGACTGATCAGCCCTCAAGCCACAAATCCAGGCATCCAATCCTGAGAAAGCACGCTTTAGAGGATTAAGCTTTCGTTTCTGGCAGCACTCTTTACGGTTCTCTATGCTATCGTAGAAAAGATTAATCCCTTTTTTGTTTACCATCTCCTCTACCTCTTTATGATCAGGAAAATATACTTTTATCTTAATCTTATATTTCTTTGATGTACGATCGATAAGGTCATACGTTTCGGGGAAAAGGCGTCCTGTGTCGAGGGTGAAAATTGTTGTTTCAGGATTTACATTAACCACCATTTCGGTCAGTGCCTGATCTTCGGCACCAAGGCTTGACGATAATGCAATTATATCTCCAAAATAGTTTATGAAATATGAAATAATCTCTTTCGGGTCTGAATCTTTAAAACGGGCGGCCAGTTCTTTTATCTCTTCTTTGGTCATGTTTATGGTATTAAAATACTACAAAAATAGTTTATTTTCCCTCATTTGCTTTCGAGCTGGTTGTATAGCACATTTAGAAGTTGTCCCTGGTAATCATCGCTATACTCCCAAAACATAACACCCGAAAGCCCTTTCTTCTTCAAATATTTAATTTTACAGGCAATGGAAGTTTCATCTTCATAAGAGATAAAAACAGCCGAATCGGGGTTCCATAACCAGGGAGCCCTCGCCTGCTCATCCCAATAGCGTGTATAACCATTCTGGTTGATGTTTGGTAATATTTGGTGGTAATACTCAATCATCCCCACCGATTGTGCTTGTTGAAACAAACCACTGTTCGCATTCTGCTTCACTCCAATCCATTTCCTACCATAAAAAGGTATCCCTAGCGTAAGCTTATCCAATGGAACGCCGGCATTTACATGAAGGTCAACAGCATTTAAAACACTGTTTTTATCTTTTTCAGATGAAGATGAAGGGTTCAAATTACTATGATGCCCAGTGGTATTGTGCCAGCCATTGTAAAAGTCGTATGTCATTATATTGATAAAGTCAAGATATTTACAAGCCTCTCCCAGATTGGTGTTTTCAATATAGGCCTCATCGGCTCCTGTGGCTATAGTCAGCAAGTAGTGTTGATTATCTGCTTCCCCTAATTTATCCAGCTCTTCACGTACGGATTTCAACAACAGAGTTAAATTCTCCTTGTCTTCAGGCCGATGGATATTTCCGGCTGCCGACTGGTTGGGATATTCCCAATCAATATCGATTCCATCCAGTTTATACTCTTTTACAAATCGAGCTGCACTTTTTGCAAATTTTTCTCTTGTTTTCTGTGTTAAGGCAGCATCAGAGAAATTACCCGACCAAACCCATCCTCCTACCGAAACCAAAATCTTCAAATCAGGGTTTTGTGATTTCAATGCAAAAAGGGTTTTCAGATCATCCGTTTTTAACGATGTATTATCAATATTAGTTGTATCGAACATTACTTCACCATCAATTACATTTGCAAAGGCGTAGTTTATGTGTGTCAACTTTTTTGCATCAATCTTTGTAAAATCAAAATTCCGATAGCCGGCCACATAACCAATTACCCGATATTTTTTTTGTTTAGATGGAGCGTCTGTTTGTTTGCTTTTTGAGAAGGAAGAACCACAACTAATTAGCAACAAAAAAAGAAACAGGTTAACAATGATTAAATGGAAATAATAATTTACTGAGGACTTCATAAGTCTATGTTTTAATTATTACTCCTTCAAAAATAGATATTCAATAAAGGATAATCAAACAATTGACAGTTTCTTTCCGAAGAAAGCTGCATAATATTTTCATTTAACACACTTCTGGAGACATTTTTTTTGTTTTCGTATATTTTTTTATTGGATGTTTATATTTAATCTAAATAAAGATTATTTTTGCAAGTCTAAAATAAATAAATGATAAACTTTTTCAAAAAATATCACAAGTGGCTGGGGGTTATCCTTACCCTGTTCATAATACTCTTCTCACTATCGGGCATTATCCTGAACCATAGGGATGGTTTTTCAGGCGTTGATGTTAACCGTAATATTTTACCTGACGGGTATCATTACAACAACTGGAATGATGCAGCGGTGAAATCAACGCTAAAACTCAGCAGTGACAGTATCCTGATATATGGCAATATTGGTGTTTGGCTAACAGATTCCACATTCAATCATTTCACTGATTTTAATTCGGGTTTCCCCGGAGGTATTGATAATCGAAAGGTTTGCAGGATGATTAAAACAAAATCAGGGGAACTATTCGCAGGGACTTTCTTCGGACTTTACCGTTATAATACTTCTAATAAAGAGTGGCTGCAAACAGGACTACCGGTAACGGAAAATCGCATTGTTGATCTTCTTGAAAAGCAAGATACCCTGTTTGTTCTTACCCGCTCTTTTCTTCTAACAACAGCCAACTATGAGAATTTTTCCCGGATAGTCATTCCGGCTCCGGAAAATTACGATAATAAAATAGGACTGTTTAAAACACTCTGGGTAATTCACAGCGGTGAAATTTACGGACATATAGGAAAACTTATTGTTGATTTGGTGGGGCTGTTATTTATTTTTCTGAGCATTACAGGTATCATCTATTTTATTAACGGATACCGCATGAAGTTCCGCCTGAAAGCAAAGAAAAAGATACAGAAGATATACAAAAGTAGTGCGTGGAATCTGAAATGGCATAATAAGATAGGATGGACAACTGCTGTTTTATTGATTATCACAACAGCCACCGGGATGTTCCTCCGTCCGCCATTACTGGCTTTAATAGGCACTTCACGTGTTGAAAAGATTCCGCATACAGAACTGGCAACACCTAACCCCTGGTTTGATATCCTGCGCCGTATTGCTTATGATGAAAACAAAAACCGATTCATCATTGCTACCATGGACGGGTTCTTCTATTCTGATGATCATTTCTCAACCGCATTAAAAATGTTTCCATACCAACCACCTGCAAGCATAATGGGGGTAAATGTTCTTAAAAAAACAAAACCTGACACATGGCTGGTGGGTTCTTTTGAGGGGCTTTTTGAATGGAATACTAAAACAGGCTTAATATTCGACTATATAAAGAAAACGCCATATATCCCGCCTGCTCCCGGAGGCCCCCCAATAGGTGATTTTAAAGTAACCGGGTTTACAACAGACTATAAAGGGCAGGAAATATTTTTCGATTTCGACTACGGGGCTCTGAATATTGCTTCACCTATGCCATTTCCCGATATGCCTGAAAACATAATTGCCGATTCCCCAATGTCGCTATGGAATGTTGCACTGGAAGTTCATACCGCCCGCATATATCAAATATTTTTCGGTAAGTTTTATATCCTTTTCATCCCTCTTGCAGGGCTAATCATACTATTTATCCTTATTTCCGGATTTGTAGTTTGGTACAAAAGGCATCGCAATTCTAAATTCAATGCAGAAAATTTAAAAACAATAAATATATCAATCATGAAATTCAAGAAGTATTCAGTTAGTGAGGAGTGTATCTCTTGCCGCGCTTGCGTGGAGGTAGCAGATAAAAACTTCTCAATGAATGATGAGGGTAAAGCTTTTGTGTACAAGCAACCCGAAAATGAAGAGGAGGAAGCAAAGTGTAATGAGGCACTTGAAGTGTGTCCGGTTAATACCATTTTTTGTGATAAAGAAGATGTAACATCAGATATTATGCCGGTATTGGCGAAGTCAAACATAAAAGAGACTTTAGACAAATATCCTGAACTGAAGAGTGTCCTCATAGAGCTCTCACCAAAGTTTAAGAAGATGCAATCACCTGCTTTGTATAACACTCTTGCACGTTTTGCTTCATTTAATGATGCCGCCAAAGTAACGGGTATTTCAATATGTGAGATACTACATATTTTAAACAAATATCTAGGGGTTCAAGATAAATTGCTTAAAAGTATGCCTGAATGTATAAAAGATGGTGAAAAATATGATGAGTTAACGGGAACTGAAAGTATGGGAAGAGACAGAGAAACACCTTGCATGGATAGCCAACGGGAAAGCTGATATCAGCTTCTCAGCACTCATAACTTCTGCCAAACTACGTAACAGTGATGTGAAGATCCCTGCTCTGTTTGTTTGGGACAATTTTGTGATACTGACACGCGGATACAAAGCCGAAAGCTTTAAGGATTTGATAGGAAAAACTATTCACACACCACTATTCGAAGAGGCTCCTCCTGCAAAAATTACTAAATATCTGATTCAGGCAAGTGGTCTGAATACCAATGATTTTAACTTTGTTTATGGTAAGCCTTTTGGTCGTCCTGAAAAAATATATGCCGACTTTGTTACAGGTATTGCAGACACAGTAATACTGCGCGAGCCGGAAGCCAGCTATACAATTAAAATCATGCAGGACAGAGGCGAAGAGATATCTATCCTCTCGTACAACAAAATTTGGAATGAGTATAATCCCGGATTTGGCAGCTTTCCTAATGCAGGCATAGTACTTAAAGGGGAATTTGTGCGTAACTACCCTGAAATAACAGAGATACTCCTCGATGAACTTAAAAAAGCAATAGAGTGGGTTAATGAGCATCGCGATGAATCGGCAAATCTTTCATTCGATATGATGCGCCAACCGGCTAACCGTGTCAGACTATTCCTCGATAGGGTGAACTTCAACTATGTTTCAGGCGAACTGCTGGTGGATAAGGTGAAAGCATACTTTGACATTTTAACCGATCAAGGCATTGTAGAAACAAAAGTAGATGACGACTTCCTGGATATTTTTAGGATGGATTAGATGTAGGATTATTTCTTTCCGGGAGTAATGCAAAATTATTAGTGAGGGTTTCGTATTAACGGAAGCCCTAACTTACTTTTGCAACAACCTTACAACAAATGATGCCATAAGAAATCCATTAGATAATTTCGAGTCAATAATCTAAACTGATGAAAATTCCTGCCGACACCTGATATAGTTCCGGGCCTCTGTTTTTTTCGAACAGTGGAGAAAAATAGTAATCGGCAAAGAAATTAATAGCCCGGTATCCAAACCGTACGGTTGCGCCATAACGCCATTGAGTTAAGTTAAAGTGGTCTTTGTTTTTTTGTTTTGCGTCATTTACATACACAACTCTTGTATAAGAACCCAGTCTTAATCCGCCGATGGCTCCACCCGACAGATATAGCAGATATCTGTTTTTCCCTATTGGTATCTGAAACTCGAGCAATAAGGGGGCATTCATATATATGGTAGTTAACTTATTCTTCTTAACCGGTTCGGTTGTTTCATAGTAAGATGTATTTCCGTTTTCGTCTCTTTCAAGTATGTACTGACTATCGAACCTGTAATTGTTCCACTCAATGCCCAGGCCTGTTACCAAACCAATATTGCCCCTTCGTTGCAGTTTAATACTTTGTTGCCAGGGATTAACCGCCACACCTACTGATTTTCCTGCATTCATCTCCATGAATTTATACTCATCGGGATAATTAAATGAACCGGATGATGTTATCATATTATTGTAACCTACATTCATGCCTGTCCAGTGTCCTTTGAATCTGCGTCTTTTATCCCTGTGTTGTCTGTAATTATTCCTGTCAGAGGTTCTTGTTGACACCTTTTCTTTATCTTTAACAATCTCTATTCTGTTACTCCAGATACGAACGACAGTAGAATCATTAAAAACAGAATCACTCAGCACATATTCATCTTGTACTTCAACTGATTGCGTTGCTGTTATTAAAGTATCGTTAACAGTTGTTTTTTCAGTAGTGGTTTCAATAACACTCCCTTTTGAATCAATCCAAATAACTTCTCCGTTAAGTACCGCTTTTGCTTTGCCGTTCTCAAACTCCCATATCTGATTGTATTCAGGTGGTATAACTTCATGTCCGGCAGCATCGATATATCCTATCTTGCCATTTCTCATTACCTTGGCCCTGCCATTTTCAAACTCCCATATCTGGTTATATTCAGGTGGGATTACCTCACGTCCGGCCTCGTCGATATATCCTATCCTGCCGTTTTTCATCACTTTGGCCCTGCCATTTTCAAACTCCCATATCTGATTGTATTCAGGTGGTATTACTTCATGTCCTGCCTCATCAACATAACCAATTTTACCGTTTTTAAGAACTCGTGCTTTCCCGTTTTCAAAGCCCCATATCTGGCTGTAAACAGGAGGGATTATCTCATTTCCCATTTTATCAACATATCCTATCTTGCCGTTTTTTAATACTTTTGCCTTACCCTTCTCAAACGACCATATCTGATCATATTCAGGACGCACAATATTTACCCCCTCAATATTATACAGCCCTATTTTATTCCCCTTCAACACCTTTACATTTCCATTTTTATCCAAATCCCATATTTGGTTAAATTCACAAGGAATAATTACAGCTCCTTCTTTTGAAACCACTCCGTAATACATGTCTTTTCTAACTTTGAAAACTCCCGGTTTAATTTCCCAGCTTTTATCGTATCCGGGAACCTCATCATTCTGAGCCACTGTTTGCTGAAATGACAGTATAAACAAAAAAAGTATTGCTATTAAAGTAAATTGCTTATACATAATTAATCAGTTATTCGATCTTAAAAACTTCCCAATGTAATTCCAATAGTATAAGGATACAGTTCCGGGCCTTTATTATCCATATAAAGTGATGAGAAATTATATGTTGCATACAGTTTTATCCATCTGTAACCCAAACGTACCATTGTTCCGTATTGAAACGGTCTTACATTTAAGTTACCTTTGTTTTTATCCTTTGTCTTAGTGCCATTATCATCATATACAACTTTGGTGCGTGCTTTTACAAGAAATCCACCATATGCCCCTGCCGAAATAAAAAACCTGTGTTCATCATTATTCACAGGTATCTGAAATTCGAATAGAAGTGGAAAGTTTAAGAAGCTGGTCGCCAGTTTATTTTTCGATACTGTTCTGTTCTCCTCCGGCCGCCCAATCGTATTTCCATCATCATCAAGTTCTATAATATACTTACTGTCGGTACGATAGTTGTAAAAAGTCCATCCTGCACCAATAACAGCCCCTATAGTATTTCGATTTCTTTGAAACGGAATGCTGTATTGCAGAAAATTCAGACTAACAGTCGTTGATTTTGAAAAATTGAGATACATAAACTGATCTTCGGGAGGAAGCGAAGTTGAAAACTCCGGTGCCATATATCCATTGAAACCCAAATCAACACCTGTCCAATGTCCTTTAAATTTTTCACGTGGCACACGTACCATACGAATACGTGTTTTATTATAACTCTCAATCACCTCAAAACGTTTATGGCCTAAAGTAATTTTTGTAATTGTGTCTGAGTAATTGTTTACAACGATATTTCCACCGGGAAATTTTACTTTTGTACGTTCAGCATCCTCATCTACTTCAACGAGGTTTTTTACATGTTCGGTAGCTTTGCGTTTGGGTTTTTCCTGAGCTAATGTTTTTAGGGGTAATGACAGAATAGTAGCAGAAATTAACAGTAATAATAAGATTCGTTTCATAACACTGATTATTTAAGATTTTTAGCTGATAGCTGATATTTGATAGCTTATAGTTTATTGTTATACTTTGTTAATAGGACGGATAATACTGTGCAGAAGTTACAGGCTATTTTTTTATTTTGTGGGCAATTTGGAGGTTTGGGGTAGCAAAACTGTATGCAACAACATCACCTTGTTCGTTGTACTGTTTCTTGAATTTAAGGCTGTTACCTGTTATTCTACCAACTATCTTCGCCCCACCTGCAAGCAAACTATTTCTCTGTTCATTGACTGCTGGAGATTGTGGAGACTTGATTACAGGCCGCTGGTCTATGTTTTGCAGGGAGCTTATGTAAAGAGGCATAATCTGATTCAACGCAATTTCATAACCGTTCAGCTTAACCGGTTTTATTACATCACTAATCCCTTTCCCTGAAATTGAACTAAGTGTATAGGAAGGGCGTTTCTGGACAGGTTTTATATCAGGTTTCAAGTTAAACGTTTCAGTTGATTTTTGATTTGCTAAGAATGTATTTTCATCTTTAGAAACAGGTTCAATGATTTTTAATTCCGGCTTCTGATTTGAGATAGGTTGTTCAACCGTTGGGGTTTGTTTTATCACATCAGTATAAGTTCTGGTACTCACGTTAGGCTTAAAAGTAATCCACAAAGAGGTTGCTAACAAAATAATGATACTAATGGCTGCTGCTCTGTTAAAGATATCTTTTGTAATAAACGGTAGTATTGTTACTCTTTTTAGTTTCAGTTTATGTGGATATGAAATGTCATTTTCAGGGTATAAGATCGTTTTGTTAAAGAGCTGTTGTTCCTTCCCGGCTACGGGTGTTGTTTTTAAAAGAACATTGTATTCCTGTTCCTCAGTATCTGACAACAGCCCTTCTGCTTTTTGTATATAAAGGTAATCGTTACGTGAAATACCATCTATCTCTACCCCATTTTTTTTTAGAGATGTCTTATCATTAAATGGGTCGTTACCTGCAGGCTCAAGAGTATAAATCTCAAAATCCTCAAGTTCAGATTTTAGATCCGGATTATTTATGAGAAAATCATGCAGCTGCTCCTGACCAAAGGCATTTAATCTGCCTTCGATATAGTCTAACATCCACTCCTCGTAATTATCTCTGCTAATATCCATCGTAACTATTTATACCAAAACTTCTATTTTGCCAATATAGGCTTTCAGAAACGTTCGGGCTCTGAAGATATAAACCTTCACTTGTGATACTGACAGCCCTGTAATTTCACTAATCTCATTATAAGCATAACCCTCATAATCCCGCATAAGAATAACCATTTTCTGTTTTTCAGGCAACCGGTCAAGTGCTTGGTGCAGTAACTCATTCAGGTCGGTGTATGAGTTTGAATAGCTAAGTTCCGTTTCGTTTACCTCTTCCCAGTTGCCTCTCTTTTTATCTCTCCGTATTGAGTCGATTAAAGTATGATAAGCTGTTGAAAAAAGATAACTTTTAACCTTTGAAAAATTAACGTTTTTATGATTCTTCCACAACTTCTCATAGGTATCCTGTACAATATCTTTGGCTTTGTCTTCATCTCTACAGTTTTTTAAGACAAACCTGAATATCGCATCAGAAAAGAGATCTACGGCTTGGTTATATTCTTCTACAATCATTAATTAGTTATGCTCTTACATAAGACGCATGAAATTTGCTATAAGTTACAATAGTTTAAAGTTTATAAAGTCAATAAAGTTAAAAGGAGAGGTGGGAGATTTGCGACTTGTGATATCCGATTTAAGAAATGGTATAATCATTTATCTGCATCATCATCACATCACCACCTCACCAAATCATCACCTCACCCAATCATCACATCATCTATTTATAGTTATCAACTTTATCAGCCAGCTCTTTTACGTCTTCAATTTTAAAATTGCCGAAGAACGAGAGTAATACACCGTTTTCTTCTCCTTGGAAAATGATATGACACTCCTTAATTTTACGACCACTGCGTAGTACCATGACATCTACATCTTCATCATCTCCATCATAGTCATCTGCATCGACTTCTTTGTATTTGCTTTTGGGCAGGTACTTTAATGTCTCCTTGCGGAAATCTATTGCTGCATCATCATCAGGAGCACTGTAAATTATGAGCTTTACCTCATTAAGGTCTCCTGTGATATTATTTTCTGATCCGGTTTCATCATCATCAAAATTAAGATTTACAGCATCAAGCATCTGTTTTGAAAAAGAGAGCATCGTAACTCCTTTTTTCAATGCCATCTTTTCAAACAGTTTGTCAGAAGGACTGCCTTGAGCAAAAAGGGATATTCCTGAGATATAAATCAATACAAAAAGATATACTTTATTCATGGCTATAGGTTTCTATTAATGAAATTAAAATTATAATCGTAGTATCTAATCGGAAGAGTGGCTTGAGACAAGACTAAAACGTCAGTACTTAGATCTTTGGTTGTAATTAAACTCTCTAATTCCGGGCTTATCTTAACATTCATGTTTCGCGGTATTTGTAATGTAATGGTTACCTCCTGATTTCTTATCAGAGCCTGATCTCCCAATGTAAAGTACCTGTCGAGAAGTAATACTGAGTCTTGTTGTTGCCAAAAATATTCTGTGTATTCAGCATTTCTTTCAGCATCATTCTGATTCAAACCCCGGGCTTTCTTGGTAATAAAGAGCTTCAGTTGTTCGCCATGAGTGATGATGATATTTGGTTTTCCTTCAATAATAAGTTGTCCGTCTTTCGAAACAGAAAGATCAATATTTCCCAAATCCATAATAAAATCATCATATCTAAATGCACGGGAGTATTTCATTGTATTAATGTATAGTGTATCGGCCGTTACCTCCTGCAATTCATTTTCTATAACGACATCTGCCGATTCTTTATAACTTTTTACTACGTCTATAGTTTGATAAAAGAAAAGTGCTATTCCGGCAAACCACAGACCTAAAGTTATTAGCAGCAAAGCCACACTTTTAGAGTGGAATTTGAAAATAAGTTTTAACCCGAGATAGAATATTGCCAACAAAGGAATACCTACTAATGCACCAATGGAGAGTGAGAATAAAGATATATCCGAAGGTAATAATAACCGGTGAGGCAATTCATAAATAAAACGACTTTCTGTCAGAATTACTCCCAAAGAACTATTTTGAAATAGCAGAAAGACAACCAATGAAATTAATAATATAAAACTTATGACAGATAAAAACAAGCCGATTATCACACTTATCACGTCACCTGAATTTCTCAATCCGTTAGCAACTATATCTCTTCTGTAATAACCACTTTGATATGTGGTTCTTGTACTTTGAGGATTAACACTCCTGCTATATTCCTTTTTTCCATCTCTCCCCGTTGGGTTATAATAGTCTGAACCACCTTTCATCTCAAACCATTGCGCCGGAGTACGAGGTATAGGCATTGCTATCCATAAAACAATGTAAACAAGTATAACGGGAGGCCAAAAATAAACTGCTACAACAAAAAGTAATCGTAGTATTACCGGATCGATATTAATATACCGAGCCAATCCGCTACAAACACCGCCAAATATTGTTCGGTCTACATCCCGGAACAGGCTTTTTCTTGAATAGCCATATCCTGATTGTGGTGGTGGTTGGGTCTGTTTTTCAGTCTCATCATTTTCATCAGAAATGATATCTTCAGGTTCTCCAACCAGCTTAATTATTTCCTGAACAGTGTCTAACGTTATTACTCCCTCTTTAGTTTTTTCGTCAGCTTTAAACAGTTCTGCAATACGGAATTCAATATCTTCAATAATTTCAGTTGTTTCTTCGCCTGCCCCTAGTTTGATCTCTATTTTTTGCAGATAAGATTGTAAACGATTGTAAGCATCTTCTTCAATCTGAAATGCAAATCCTCCTAGATTTATATTTATTGTCTTATTCATAATATCTGTTTTATAAAATAAAAGTTACAGTGCCAAGCAACCAAAAAAGTAATTTAATTGCCAATGTTCCGACAAGTAAAATAGCAATAACATAAAGAATAACCTTAAGTAATGGTTTTATTAAAAGTGCAATAACTACAAGTATCAGAATTACCGGTATTATACCGGGAAAAAAAATGTGAGACAAAGCAAAACCCGGATTATGAAAATGTACTAACTCCGGCAAAGATGTTACTGCGTAACGAAAGTCAACAAGAGGATTGCCGTGTCCAAACAACAATGCAGCTCCAAGAATAGCAAATACAATAATAAGGACCGTTTTGTCTCCTTTGTTCATTCTCTGGAAAAAATTCTTTCCTTTTTTGTATGTCTCAGTATCTTTAATTTTTCCAAACCTGTTTTTCACATCTTCATATTCATCTTTAATTGATTTCTCGATGTTTGAGATGTTTATAGGTTCACCTTTCATTTGCAATTTTTGGACTGTGGTTATTGCCGGTGGCAGAGCAATCCAAAGAACTATATAAATTGGAATTATAACACCTACACTCACAAAAGGAAGGATTGCAAATATTACACGTACTAATACCGTATCTATATTAAAATAAGCAGCAATACCGGAACAGATGCCTCCGAAAACCCGGTCGTCAATATCACGGTACAATCTTTTTGGAGGTCTGTACGAACTGCCTGATGAAAAAGTGGTGCTCTCCTCTTTCTCTGAAAAATCATCATCAAATTCTTCAGGTTCGCCCATAATTTCAATAACCTCTTCTACCAGAACCTTAGTTACAACTCCGGCACCCGGCTTTACTTTTTCCTCAAAAAGTTCCGCAATACGGTTTTCTATATCTGAAATAATCTCAGTTGCGCCATCTTTGCCTGCAAACCATTTCTCGATCTTATCAAGGTATGTTTGTAGACGTAGATAGGCATCCTCATCAATGTAGAAAACCAATCCGTTTAAATTTATTGATACTGTTTTTTTCATTATTAATCTTGATTATGGGTTTGGTCAATTGTTTCAACAGCAAGAACAAGCTCGTTCCATGAAGAATCCAGCTCCTTTAAAAATTCTTTGCCAATTTCTGTTAAGGCATAGTATTTACGTGGTGGCCCCTGAGTCGATTCTTCCCAACGGTAACTCAACAATCCGGCATTCTTAAGCCGGGTAAGCAATGGATACAATGTTCCCTCCACTACTATCATCTTTGCATCTTTTAACTTATTGATTACATCCGATGCATACGCATCTTTTGTTGACAATACGGAAAGGATACAATACTCAAGTACCCCCTTTCGCATTTGTGCTTTTGCATTTTCTACATTCATAGCATTTCTCTCTTTTAATTTCATACAATACTATCTTTAGCTTAGAAGTATGTTTTGCAAATATACGGTCATTGTTAGGTACTATGCAAGACAAAGTACTATTATTTTTGAATTATTTTTAGATAGGAAGTCGAACAGTCACATATTGAACAGTTTAGCACAGTAAAAATAAATTATTTTTTATTCGTTGTTTACTCTACTAATAATTATCTTGGTTCTATACTGACTTAAATAGGTAAAGAAATGAGTAAGAGTGATTTTGTTGGATAAGGGAATTACTCTGAATATCAATGAAAACTACTATTCTTTTTATACTTAAGATATTACAAGCCTGGGAGACTTAATTAAATTATAAATTTGCAATAAGTAGGGGAAATTATATATCTTTATTCCTTAGCTAATCGCTATATTTCATTATGAAGCACAAAGAATAAATAAATGGAATTGGGTTGCGTTTAGCAAGTAGTTGTGCGTAATGCAGAAGAAATGAAAACAGTAATTATTTACATATCTAAACATGGAACTACTGAGAAAGTAGCAAGGATAATTGCTGACAAGCTCAATTCGGGTAAAACAGAATTTGTAAATCTAAGCAAAGAAAAAATTATAGATATTGAGACTTTTGATAGAATAATAATCGGAGGCTCAATTCACATGGCTTCTGTACATAAAAAAACAAAAATATTCTGCAAGTCGAACAATAGCACCCTTTTGAAAAAAACATTGGGATTGTTTCTGTGTTGCATGGAGACTGGTAAAAAGTCAATTGAGCAATTTGAGAATGCGTTTTCAGAAGACCTTCGCAGACATGCATCAAGTACAGCACTATTGGGTTATGAATATAATTTAGATAAGATGAATTTTTTTGAGAGAATTCTTGTCAAGAAAATTTCGGGTTCTAAGGAAAGCATATCAGAGATTGACAATAATGGAATTGTAAGGTTTGTAAGTGAATTCGAGAATAAGAAATAATAGGAGTAATTATGAAAAAAACCGCCAATTCACTTAAAAATCTTTATTTATCAGAAATTAAGACTGATATAGTAAACACTTCTGATTATCCAAAAGACATCATAAGAGAAAAAGACATTTTGAATTTACCAAAACCTGTTCAGAGATATTTTAGATATTGTGGTTATATAGGTAAAGTGAAAATGGTTAATGCAAAAACAGAATGGAAAGATATTGATTTTAAAACAGCACAAAATAAAAAATGGATGCGACTGGGCTGCCTTCAATATAATTCGGTGTCTGAACCAACGAGAATTGTTTATCTGCAAAACAAAATATTAGGAATCTTCCCTTTTGAAGCACGTGATAAGTACCAAAATGGTAAAGGAAATATGCTTATTAAGCTCTTAAATTTATTTACAATAGCAGATGCCAAAGGTGTTGAGATGGACAAATCTGGCTTAGTTACAATTTTATCTGAGATATCTATTATTCCAACCTACGCATTACAAGATTATATAAAATGGGAAACTGTTGATAATAATAATGCTAAAGCAACATTAACATATAATGACATTACTGTAGTTGGTACTTTTAATTTTTCTGATAAAGGAGAAATGAATAGTTTTTACACAGGAAACAGATATTTTGCAGAAAAAGATGGAACATATAAAAACATCCCCTGGTCAATTGTGATAGATAATTATGTTGAAAAAGATGGGATGAAATTTCCAAGTAAGCTAAAGGTCATTTGGCATTTAAAGGACGGAGACTTTGAATATTTTAAAGGAACAATTTCAAATATCGAATATAACGTAATGGAATAAAGCACGAACGCACAACAAAAAATATAGTGCATTTGGCAGATAGTGTTAATAAGGAAGATGATAGCAACAAATAAACATATTAGTAAATTGAAAAGTTGGAGCATTGAAATGCCAAACGCGCCATATTCAAACCGTTGTGTGCCATAGCAATAGAATATTAAATAAATTAGTAAAATGAAAAGATTAGAATTTAAACAAAGTTTAGTAATCTGCTTAATTATACTTGTTAATTCAAGTGTTTTTGGACAGAGTGCAAAAAAATTCATTAAATCCTGTAAGCCAACGGAAAAAACGTTCTATGCAGAAATCCCTATTAAAAATGAAAGTGGATATTTATTTGTGGAAGTTGTTATTAACAAGAAAAAATACAACTTCCTGTTAGACACTGGCTCTCCTTCCGCTATTTCAAAAGAAATTGCTAATGAATTAAAACTTGATACTGTTTACACGGATAAATTGACAGATGCATCAGGCATTTCCGAATCTGAATATTATACGACTGTGCCGCAAGTTTCAATCGGAAACATAATCTATGAAAATGTTTTTGCTACAATAAATGACTTCTCAGTTTATGGAAATTTTGCAAGCTGTAATCATTTGAGTGGTATAATTGGAACAGATATATTTAAGAATGGTGTGTGTAAATTCACAAATAAATCTATCATATTGACAGATAATATTGACAGATTAAATTTATCATCTGACGGTTCTGATTTAAATCTTACAAAGAGATATAACCCAATTCTTGGGACAAAGTTGCATTTTGGAAATGACATTTTAGTAGAGGAGATGTTATTTGATTCGGGGCTTGGTGATTTTATTCATTGGGGTAAATCATCTTTTGATATCGCAAATATGGCTTTCACCATAAAACCAAAACTTATAAAAGGTGTGGGAAATAGTCATATGACAGCCTATAGTCAAGAAATTGTAAATGAAAATAAAGAAAAAGCTTTAATAAAAATATTAGATATCGGAAGTGTTACTTGTAATAATTTTGAATGCTACATTTCAAATGATGAGGGCTCAAGTGTAGGTTCTAAAATTTTAGAGGTTATGGATTTAACAATTGATTGGAAAGAAAAGCAATATTACGTTACAAAGAAAAGTGATGTGCAAAATTCCGAATTTGGATTTTGGTTTAATGCTCAAGGTATCATTACCGAGTTATGGGATAATTCACCATTGAAAAAGCATAATATAAAGCTTGGTTCTAAAATAATTAGTATAAATGGAAAGAAACTTTCAGAGATGAATATTTGTGATGCTTTGTCATTTAGAGCTAGTACTTTAAAAAGTGAGAAAATAAAATTACTTATTGATGGAAGGGACAAGTCTTTTGAAATCGTAAAATAGAATATACGGCACACAACATCGGTATAAAAATAATGACCGATATAGTCGTAAATTCAATGGTTTTAGCCCACTTCAACTTCATCGTAAATTGAAAGTGAAGTGTTCCGTAATCGGCTACTATTCTTATACCAACCGTTGTGTACAATAAAACATTCGATTACTGTAAAATTTTAATTTAATAGAAAATGAAAAAAGTATTATTGTTTTTAGCAGGAGGATTTGAAATATTTGAAGCAAGCGTTTTCATTGACGTAATTGGATGGAATCTTGTGGATGGCGATGGTTCAACTAAATTGTTTACCTGCGCTTTTAAAAGGGAAGTTAAAAGTGCATTTAATCATAAAATCAGTGTGGATTATTTAATAGATGAGATTAATGTCAATGATTTTGATGCATTAGCTGTTCCTGGAGGTTTCGAAGAATTTGGATTTTATGAAGATGCATATGACGAAAGATTTCTGTATTTGATTCGAGAATTTGAAAAGCAAAATAAAATTATTGCAACAATATGCGTTGCAGCTTTACCGCTAGGAAAAAGTGGTATTTTAAAGGGTAAAAAAGGGACAACATATACAACACGACATGATAGACTAAAAGCATTTGATGTTAATGTTATCAATGAACCAATTGTGATTGAAGACAAAATTATAACCTCTTGGAATCCTTCAACAGCAGTTAACGTAGCAATGCTTTTATTAGAAATGTTAACGACAAAGGAAAATGCGAATTATATTAGAGAAATAATGGGATTTGAAAAGAAATAACCAATTTATCTAGACAATAATTTTGGCTGGATTAAATCAAGTACTCTAAAATAACAGGTAAGAGAATACTGAGACAGTATTATGGAAATTTCATAATAAATTAGATGAAATAAGGAATAACTGGCCACAATTGAGAATGAAAGAGGTTGCTGAAACTTATGGCGAAACTTTAAAGACTAATAACGGAAGGATTTTAATTGAAGAAAAGAATGATATTGAAACAGCTTTAAAAATGCTTTGTGATTATTATAAAGAAGGAAAAGTTTCTGGAAAAGATTATGGTACATATGCTGGTAAACAATTAATATCTAAGAACTAAAGCCCAGTGCCTAACAATTAAAAATAATAGCCGAGATAGTAGTGTTTTTAAGGGTTGTAACTCGCTTCAACTTTCTTGTAACTTGACAAGTGAGTGCAACACAGTCGGCTACTATTCTTATACGAACCGTTGTGCTTAATTGAATTGAAAATGATAATAGACAATAATTAGGTGCCTAATTTAGAAACAAACATTTAAATAGCTTCCCCATTGAAAAGCATTAAAAAAACACACTCATCTACAACGCTTAAAGATGAGGAAATAACCCGTTAACTCTTCATTTGTAGGTGCATTTGTTGGTACAAAAAAAAGCAGCCACATTTTTTATCAATATAACTGCTTAATAATCAGAGTGGAGAATAAGGGAATCGAACCCTTGACCTCTTGACTGCCAGTCAAACGCTCTAGCCAACTGAGCTAATCCCCCAATAAGTTTTCTTTTGCAATCTTAAATTGCGGTGCAAATATAATATGTTTATCGATGTATTCAAATAGATAAAAAGATATTTTTTGGGATGCCTGAAAGAGTAGGATTTTGCAGAACTCCAAAAAATCCATATTGGAATAATTATTGCATATCATAACATTGACAGTCTCTATTATTAACGAAATAAATCATACAATTATGAAAGTTAAAAAATCACCTAAAGCTAATTTGGAGAATAAAAAATCAATCTTTTTGCAGATTGGTTTTATCATTGCCCTCGGTGCAGTGTTCGTTGCATTCGAATGGTCATCAACTGAAGCAGGTTATTCCCGGTACGATCTTCCAAATGATGTAATGCCGACAGAAGACATCATTCCGGTCACCATTCAGGAAGAGCCAAAGCCCCCTCTTCCTCCACCATTAAAATCTATCGATATTCTGGTTATTGTAGATAATGACATTGATTTAGATGAAACATTAGAGATTGAAGACACAGAAATGAATGTGGATGATGAATTTGACTTCTCAAAAATTGATTATCCGGAAGAGACTAATGACGATTCTGAAATATTTATCAGGGTTGAAGAGATGCCTCTATTTCCGGGTGGGATGACAGCACTGAACAGATATATAGCCAATTCGGTAAGATATCCTGTTATTGCACAGGAGAACAGAGTACAAGGACGTGTTTTTGTTACTTTTGTAGTAAATACCAAGGGAGAGGTTCAGGATGTAGAGATTTTTCGTGGCGTAGATCCCAACCTCGACAAAGAAGCAATCCGGGTTATAAAAGGACTACCAACGTGGACACCGGGAAAACAAAGAGACAAGCCTGTGAATGTAAGATTTACTGTTTCTATTAACTTTGTGTTGCAGTAATTTTGATTATTAAAATGTATTTAATCAACAATGAATAAAAATAAGAGCATTTTTTTCATTAAAAACACTGTTTTTTAATTTGAATGTTCTACTTTTATCCACACAATAGTTTTTAACAAGTTTTAAACCTCTTAACTTGAATAAAATAAAATTTAAACATATCTTTATAAAAACAAAACGTAAGTAAAATTATGGATATTAAAAAGTCACCCAAAGCTGATTTAGAGAACAAAAAATCAATCTTTAACATGATTGGTTTAGTTATTGTTCTGGGATTAGTATTTATTGCCTTTGAATGGACAACAACTGACGTTGATGTTTCCCAGTTTGAGATGCAGGACGGCCTCGACGCAGAAGAGGAGATCATTCCTATCACGAGACAGGAAGAAGTTAAACCACCACCTCCACCACCTCCACCAAAAGTTACTGATGTACTTAATATTGTGGAAGATGATGTGGAACTGGATGAAGAACTAGATATCGAAGACACCGAAATGGATGAGGACAGTGAGATTGATTTCGCTGATATTGCTGTTGATGAGGAGGAGGAAGAAGATGCTCCTGTATTTTACATTGTTGAAGATATGCCCGAATTCCCGGGTGGTGAATCTGCATTACATGCATTCATTAGCAAGTCTGTTAAATATCCGGTTATTGCTCAGGAGAATGGCATTCAGGGACGTGTATACATCTCTTTCGTGATAAACGCCAAGGGATTGGTTGAGAGTATCAAAATTGCCCGTGGTGTTGATCCTGCTTTGGATAAGGAGGCTGTCAGGGTTATAAAAAGTATGCCGAAATGGAAACCCGGTAAACAGCGGGGTAAGCCAGTTAAAGTATCTTTTACTGTGCCTATTAACTTTGTTCTACAGTAAGATTTTAATAATTCGAAGATATAAAAACCCGGCTTATTGCCGGGTTTTTTATTCCCTTAATTCACTATCTTTGCACCATCAATTTTATAAAAAATAAAATCATCTATGACTGAAGGAATGCCGGATAACAATGATCTGGAAAAAGTAATATTAGTTAGTGTTCGAACACCTGACATTTCAGAACTACAGGTTGATGAGTATCTTGATGAGTTGGCTTTTTTGGCTGAAACAGCAGGTGCAATACCATTAAAACGTTTTACACAAAACCTTGCCATGCCCAACAGCAAAACCTTTGTAGGCAGGGGAAAGCTGGAAGATATACATAACTATATTAAAATACACGACATAAATACTGTCATTTTTGATGATGAATTGACATCTTCTCAATTCCGTAACCTTGAACAGATATTAAAATGTCTGATACTTGACCGGACTAATCTTATCCTGGATATATTTGCACGAAGAGCACGTACAGCCCATGCCAAAACACAGGTTGAATTAGCTCAATATCAGTATCTGCTACCTCGCCTTACCAGGATGTGGACTCACCTTGAAAGGCAAAGGGGCGGTATAGGTATGCGTGGACCGGGAGAAAAAGAGATTGAAACAGACCGCCGTATTATTCGTGATAAAATTGCTAAGCTAAAGCTCGACCTGATAAAGATTGACAAGCAGATGACTACTCAGCGTCAGAATCGTGGGAAGCTGGTACGGGCTGCACTGGTAGGCTATACTAATGTTGGTAAATCTACACTGATGAATGTTTTGAGTAAATCAGAAGTATTTGCCGAAAATAAACTTTTTGCAACATTGGATACTACAGTCAGAAAAGTGGTTATCGAGAATATCCCATTTCTGCTTGCCGATACTGTAGGATTCATCCGTAAGCTGCCACACCACCTTGTTGAGTCTTTCAAATCAACATTGGACGAAGTCAGAGAGGCTGATATTTTGCTACATGTTGTTGACATCTCCCATCCCGGTTTTGAACAACAGATAGACGTAGTAAACAAAACACTTCGTGAACTGGATGACTCTGAGAAACCAACTATTCTTGTATTTAATAAAATTGATGCGTATTCATTTGTTTCAAAGGATGAAGATGATCTCACTCCGAAAACGGCAGAAAATTTCTCCCTCGATGAGTTAAAACAGACCTGGATGGGTAAACATGCCAAATGTGTTTTTATCTCAGCTAAAAACAAAGTGAACTTTAATGAGTTTCGTAAGCTTTTGTATGATGAAGTAAGAGAAATACACACTAAAAGATTTCCTTTTAACGATTTCCTTTATCCTAAGTTTGAATAAAACCCAAGGCTTTATGCTTATGGCCATAATATCAAGTCAACTGTTAGAAAGTAGACTGCTGTAGTAATATTATATTAGAAATCTTTGATAAGGTTAATGAATTTGGCGAATCAAACAACACCAGAATAACCATTCTGATACCAATAGATTATGATAGTAATAGGTAACAGGTAGCAGATAATAGTGTTCAGCAAGTAGTTATTGGTTGATCCTGAAATAGTAACAATTTCATATTACTCCACCATTTTCGAGATGATTATTTTTTCCTATATTGGTTTGGAGTGATTCTAAAATGTTTCTTAAACGCGTAATTAAAATACTGATTGGAAGAAAATCCGCACATAAATGCGATGTCAATAACCCTGATTATCCATTCTATTATTTTAGTTTGGCATATTTATACCTGAAACCACAAGTATTAACAAAGGGAGAGAGTTTAATTTAAAATACAGGATTATACATCTTGGTGGCGATGTTACAAACGAAGGGCTTAATAAGAAATATGACAGCTATATAAATCAAATGAATCATTAACTATAAATAATTGAATCATGCTAAAAAAATCACATGATAATTTATGCAGGAGAGACTTTCTGAAAAAGACAACTATCGGCGTTGGTGGTGCCATAATTGCACCAACTATATTACCCTCATGCATTAGCGGTAAAGCGGTTAACAGCAGGGTTCAGATAGGGCATATTGGAGTTGGTTCGAGAGGAGTGTCCGAACTTAAAAATTATTTCTTACCCCTTGAAGGATCCCGTTCAGTTGCTATATGCGATGTCTGGCAGAATAGACAGAAACAAGGAGTTCATTTAGTAAACAAGTACTATAAAGAGAATGGTATAATAGCCCCGGAATGTAAACCATACCTGGATTTTGAGGAGATGCTCCAGCGCGATGACATTGATGCAGTACACATCACCACACCGGATCACTGGCATGTGCCTGCTTCTATAAAAGCAGCGCGTGCAGGTAAACATATCATGCTGGCTAAACCACTCGGGTTAAGTTATCCGAATTATTTGAAGTTGCAGAAAGCTCTGGATGAAAACAATGTCAAATTTCATTATGGAACCCAGCAACGCACTATGAGGCATATGCAGCTTGGTATCGACCTGATAAAAGACGGTAAGATCGGGGAAATTGAACGTGTTGAAGTTTGGTCTCCGGGTAAAGGCCCGGTAGAATCACCAATATGTCAAGAAGTTCCTGTACCCGAAGGATTTGATTACGAAAGGTGGACAGGTCCGGCTCCATTAAATCCGTTTTGCCCTGATAGAGTTACTAATCACAGCTCATGGTTTCAGTATGATTATAGCATTGGATTTCTTGGTGGCTGGGGAGCCCACCCGCTGGATATTATGGTTTGGGCTTTAAAAGATAAACTCGACGGTGTTTATTCTTGTAAAGGAACGGGGAAATTCTGGCCTGCCGGTGGTATCTATAACAACATCTTTTCCTGGGATTTGAATTATAAATATAAAAGTGGCATTGAGCTTCATTTTGTCAGTACCGATGTGGCATCACAGGGCATACTTAATCATCGTGAAATAAAGGAAGGAAATGGGACTACTTTCTACGGTTCCAAAGGCTGGATATCACTTAGCAGGTCATCGACCCAGTCAAATATTCCTGAGATAAATAAAATGTTAAACGGTTTTCCAAAGAACTCAAATGGTATGATTAGAAGTGAGGGAAATAGAATGGGGCAAATGTTTGTTGATGTAATTAATGGAAAATATGAGGAAACATGCCCGCTTGACGAAGCAATCATTTCCGATACAATTAGCCACATGGGAGACATTGCTATCAGGACAAACCGTGAAGTAACCTGGAACCCGAAAAAAGGGGAGGTAGTTGGCGACGCTGAAGCAAACCGTTTATTTGTACGCAAGATGAGGGAACCCTATACAGTATAGGGGGGAAACAAGCAAGAGAAAGTCTCTTGCTTGTTAAAATTCTGATGCATTAACCAAAATTAATTGATATAATCGTCTTGCAAGTTGGCATGTTCTATGCGGGCAATTTTAATGACATGTGGTTTTACCAACTTTTGAAAGTCACGGTACGACATTTGAATTAATTCTGTATGAGAACAAGCATTAAAAGCAATCTGAGTGTCTTCCGTTAGTTTTTCGGCAACAAACACATCCATGCGATACAAGTTCCCAAATGGTGGCATAGCACCCACTTCACAATCTGCAAAATCATCCTTGAACTCTGATTCGACAGCTAACCGAACATCCCCAGCCCCGGTAGCCTCCTTGAGCTGATGTAAATCAACCTGATAAGAGGCCGGTAAAACAACCATACACATTCTTCCATCGAGCTTAACCACAACGGTTTTGGCTATCTCTTTACCGGATATATGTGCATAGGCAGCAGTTTTTTGAGCTGTATAAGCCCTTGTGTGAACAATTCGTTTGTAATCGATGTGTTCACGATTAAGAAATTCTTCTAAACGTGTTAATGGCATAATTAATCCTCCTTTAAAATAAGTCAAAAAATAGTAATAACAACAAACAGATTAGGCCAAGAGAAAATGCTCCCGGCTCAAAAGGCTATTAAAAGATACGAAATAAAAGAGGCTTTGTAAAGACCTTTATGCAATAAAAGATATGTAAAGATGAGATTTCAAAACTTTCAACTAATAAGATACTCAGCAATCTGAACGGCATTAAGGGCTGCACCTTTTCGTATCTGGTCCGAAACGCACCAGAAAGTCAGTCCGTTAGGATTTGAAATATCTTTACGTACACGCCCCACAAACACTTCATCTTTTCCGGCCAGAAACAGAGGCATGGGATACTTTTTTTCGGAGGTATTATCCATTAAAATAATACCCTTACTTTGCCTAAAAGCTACCTTTGCCTGCTCAGGAGACACCGGTTTTTCAGTTTCAACCCACACAGCCTCTGAGTGCGCCCGTAAAATAGGTACTCTTACACAAGTGGCACTTACCTGTATGTCAGAATGCATAATCTTACGGGTTTCATAATACATTTTCAACTCCTCTTTTGTGTAATCATCATCAGCAAACACATCTACATGAGGAATTAGATTCATTGCAAGTTGATGTTGAAATGCAGAAACGTCAACACTCTTACCTTCAGCAATATTTTTTAACTGGCTTTCCAACTCTTGCATTCCACCGGCACCTGCACCACTGGCTGCCTGATAGGTAGATACATGAACTCTATTTATGTGCGAGATATTTTCAATGGCATTTAATGCAACCACCATTTGTATTGTTGTACAGTTAGGGTTTGCAATAATATTACGCGGTGCGTTTTTTGCATCTTCTGGATTCACTTCCGGCACAACAAGCGGCACATCATCATCCATACGAAATGCACTTGAATTATCAATCATTATTGCGCCATGCTGTGTGATTGTTGTTGCAAACTCTTTTGACACAGAGCCACTGGCTGATGTTAACGCAATATCAATATCTTTAAAATCGTCATTATGCTTAAGCTCCTTAACTTCCAGCTCTTTTCCTCTAAATATATACTTCTTGCCTGCACTTCTTTCCGAACCGAAAAGGATTAGCTCATCCAAAGGGAAATTACGTTGTTCAAGTACTTTTAAAAACTCTTGTCCTACCGCACCGCTTACACCAACAACTGCTACTTTCATAATCACTCTCTCTATTTATTTGATTTTATTTAATAATTTAGTTAAATTGGATATGATTTTGGTTACTAATAAAAGTCCGGCACAAAAATATAACAAATTGTTATAAACTCTTTCTGATGGTTCGTTTTTTTATATTCATTATTTTACTACCGGTTGTATGCTCTGCACAACTCAGTGATGATTTTAGTGATGGAAACTTTGCAACATCACCACAATGGACAGGGACAACAGATAAATTCTCTGTGGATACGAATCACAGATTACAACTTACAGCACCTGCCGAAGAATCTGAAGCATGGCTTTTTACCGTAAGTAATGCAATTGAGCAGGCTCAATGGGATATCCGAATCATTTTAGATTTCAACCCTTCATCAAATAACCTAACACGTATTTACCTTGCTGCGGATGCCACAAACCCGACAGATATCAAAAATGCTATATATCTTGAAGTAGGGCAATCGACAGATGATATTTGTCTTTACTCATTTACAGTGTCAAAAATAACAAAGCTAATTGATGGTGCAGACGACCGTATAGACCTGTCGGTTGTTGATTTAAAAATAGAAGTTACAAGAGAAGGTGATTTATGGTCACTAAAGTCAGATACCGGAAACGGCTTTGTAACAGAAGGGACAGCCGAATATGCACCTGTGTTTCCCTCTTTCTATTTTGGTGTTTTTTGCAAATACACTTCAACCCGTAGCAATAAGTTTTGGTTTGATGATGTACTGGTGTCCGGCCAACCATATACCGATACTACTCTACCACAACTTAATGAATTCCGGCTGATAAATGGAGAAAACATTGAACTTTCTTTCACTGAACCATTAGACACAATGTCTATTTCTCCGGCAAGCTTCTTGCTAAAGAAATTAAACCGGAACCCATCTGCTGTAGTGCCGCTAAACAAAGAAAAGGCGGATGTTCTATTTTTATATTTCAACCCTGCGTTAGATGATATCACCGATGAGGAACTGTTTATAAGTGACATTAAAGACTTGCCGGGTAACACCATAAAAGACACATCCGTGTTTTTCAGTTATGAAAGAGTTACTGTAACAAGTGCAAAAGCAAAAACTGCCTATGTCATAGAAATAGCATTTTCAAAAGATATTGATGAAAATTCCATTCAAGAGAGTAAAGTTCAAATCACTCCGGGAGATTTTCTCCCACAAGTTTCACTATTCGAACCAGACAAAGTCATGTTGACACTTGACAGACCTATTGATGAAGGCGTAGAATATCTTCTCAAAATTAGTAATTTTAAAGACATTAGCGGAGACACAATTTTAACAGACCATCTGCCAATACTGTACTATCAACCTAAAAGATATGACATTGTCATTTCAGAGATAATGCCTGACCCTTCACCATCGGCCGGGTTGCCGGAAAGTGAATATCTTGAAATTTACAATCGCTCTGAATATCCCATCAATATCAATGGCTGGAAATTAATGGTAAATGATAAAACGACTCTACTGCCGGGTTTTGTGTTGGAACCCGGCAAGGAAGTTCTACTTGTCCCTGAGAATGCTGAAGATGAATGGCAGGATATCCCAAACAAATTAACAGTTCCAACATGGTTGTCACTAACAAACAGTGCTGGAGAGTTAGTTTTGCTTGCTGATATCGACCGGGTGAGTGATGCCATTAAATACGATATTGATAAATGGAGTGATGGCAGTTTTAAACAAACAGGAGGGTGGTCTTTCGAGCGCATTGATGTGAATAACCTTTCAGGGTCAGCCGTAAGTTGGACATATTCAGTTGATCTGTCAGGAGGAACTCCCGGTAGACCAAACTCGGTAAAAACAAGTTTACCGGATGAAACACTCCCGGAAATAAAAATGATAACATACGAAAACCCTGACAAAATAAAACTTTGGTTTACGGAATCGATAGACCTGTTTACAGAAGATCTCCTCTCTCGTTTCAAAATAAAAAACAGTACAACAACTATTTCTGAAGTTATACCCGATACAATTTTTGCAGATAACTGTATGCTATATTTTATTGAAGAACTTAAAACAAATATGCTGCATGAGTTTTCAGAGCTCTTGCTGTATGACAATGCCAAAAATAAGCTACTCCTTAATTCAATACGTTATTTTGGTCGTCCTGACACAATTGCACCAAATGCAAAAGAGGTAGTAATTAATGAGATACTATTTAACCCCAAGCCTGATGGATATGACTTTATCGAGATCTTCAACAGGACAGAAAAAATATTTAACCTCAACTCTCTCTCTTTTGCCGAAAGTGATGAAGAAGGTGAACTTACAAAACTATTCCCCCTGACATCAAACAACATACTTATTTTCCCTGCCGATTATCTTGCTTTTACCTTATCACCACAAAACATTGAATATGAATATAATTGTAAAGATTACTTTCACCTGCTTCAAATGAACTCATTTCCGGCAATGAATGATGATAACGGCATAGTAACGTTTACACTACATAATGGTTCGATAATAGACAGGCTTCACTATGATGAATCAATGCATTTTCCGCTTTTAAACAGTAAGCAAGGTGTGTCGTTGGAGCGTATCTCCCCTGAAACAGAAACAGACAATCCGGATAACTGGCATTCGGCATCAGCAGATTATGGTTATGCCACACCAACTGCTATAAACTCACAATACACAGACTTTCAAAAATCGGGCAGTAACAATTTCAGTATTGAAGATGAATTGTTTACTCCCAACTCCGATGGATATTCAGACAACCTTATCATAAATTATTCCTTTGAAAAGCCGGGAACAGTGGCAACTATCACAATCTATAGCGCGAAAGGATTACCGGTAAAAGAACTGGCCAACAACAGGCTTTTGGGAACTGAAGGTTTTATAGTCTGGGATGGAACCGACAATGAAGGCAAGCTTGCAAAACCGGGTATTTATATTATTCTTGCAAAAACATACAACTCATCAGGAGAAACCGGAAAATCAAAAATGACCTGTGTAATAGGTACAGGGAAGCCTTCAATTTGACATTCAACCCGTCACGGGTTGGTGCCTGTTGTTAGTCATTGGATGACTGTTTGCCGGTACTTGGTAGTCATCGAATGACTTCATACCTCCGAGCTTTCGACACTCAAATGTCCCGCTAAGCGGGACGATTTGAGGTCTTACAGAGTCTCCGACTGCTGTCAGGGTATCCTTAAAATTCAAATGTATTGGCTCTGACTGTATTAAGGCTAAAACCTGTATTTACAAATCAATAAAATTTCCAATTTTCAACCCACAATATACAGAGCGTGGATTACCGGGTCCGTATATATATCCCGGATCACGATCCTTACCTGTGTCAAAATCAGATTGGTAAGAGTTGAAAATATTTTTCATCCCTGCAAACAGTTGTAATGTAGCCCCATTAATCTTGATGTTGTATCGTACTTTTAATCCTAAATCAAAAAAACTTTTAGATTTTCTCAACTCTCCCTCATCAGGATTTGGTATAGTTAGTCCGAAATATGGAACCAGCATTTTTCCGGTATAGCCACCGTTAGCAGATATTCCGAGAGATTTTATTGGTTTCCAGTCTAATGTAATATATCCATAATCATTAGGTGTACGGAAGAAAAGTGTTTCATCAAATTCCTGTGGCTCTTCGTATCTGCTGTTTTGATAAGTGAAACCTGCTTTCATTGAAAATATGCCGGAAGGCACAACATTTAATTCCATATTTACACCCTGTACTTTAGCACCTGCATCTGCATTAACGCGAGTATAAATTACAGTACCGTTTTCATCCGGATCGCCATATTCCATAACAAAAGGATTGTTTAGTTGAGTAATAAAACCTTCAATCAACAAACCGAAATATACTTTTCCAAGTTTTTTGTTAAAGTCAAGTGATGCCATGTAACTACTGCTTGTCTCCTGTTTTAAGTCCGGGCTATTTTCATGAATAACTCTTCTCGAGCCAGATGTTTCAATGTGAAGGTCTTCATCAAATATTTGTGGAGCTCTATACCCTTGCGAGTAGCTTAGGCGTGCCTGAAGAGACTTCAATATATCATATTTTAACGTAACTCTCGGACTAAATACATTCCCCGAATTATCAGAATCAGCATTTTCTTTGTCAGTTATGCTATAGTGGTCGAAGCGGGCACCCACCGAAGCTTTAAGTTTACTCCACTCAATCTCATATTGAGCAAAAATACCTGTTATGTTAACTGTTTGATCGGCAATAGTTACATTGTCGGTATGAGGGATATTCACAATTACATCATTTTCAATTTCTGCATTTTCAATATCAGCATAGCCAAGCTTTTTATCTATCAGAGAAGACCCGATGTTTTCAATTCCAACAACTAAGTTTGAAACTCCTAATGTTGCATTATACTGAGAACCTATTGTATAAGTGAAGTCTTTGGTGTTTCCGTAATCACTTAATGATTTTTCAGCACCATAATAAGAGTCTCTGTTTACTCTTTGTCCTGAAACATATACAGATAACAGATCCCTCTCTCTGAAAAACTGGTCATAACTAAATGCCCCTGTAGTTATGTTATGGCTCACAGCTTCCGCAATGTTTGCTTCATGAGCGGGATAATCAAATCTATCGCCACCCCTCCTGTCTTCATTTATATGAAAGAAATCTCCGGTTATCTTACTCCTTTTGTTAAAACGATGAAACAGACGAGTCCCAATTGTAACGTTCTTCAGCAAAGCTATTTCTGAAAAACTGTCATCGTTGGCATCAAAAGGATCACGTTTACGGTAAAAACCATAAAGAGACATGCCTGTTTTATTATCGGAGGATACAGCAGAAGCATTGAAATTAACCGAATAATCTTGTGACGGTTTATCTGAATCCGCTACACCTACCCCGGTTAGTCCGCCATTAATACCAAATTCATAAGAGTTGTTTATCGGGTCTTTAAGTATGAGGTTGATAGTTCCGGCAATAGCGTTGCTTCCGTACAATGCCGAACCACCACCCCGTATCACTTCCACACGCTCTATCATACTTGCCGGAATAAGCTCCAGCCCATAAACTCCGGCTAACCCACTAAAAATTGGACGACTGTTAATTAATATCTGTGAGTAAGCTCCCTCCATACCGTTCATTCTTACCTGCGTAAAGCCACAGTTTTGGCAATTATTTTCGGTTCTCAATCCCGGACAAAAATTCAATCCTTCACTCAAAGTAACCGATTGTGTTGTTGCAAATAGTTTATGTGTAATTGTATTTACAATTGTTGAAGACTCCACTCTGTTTGTTTCGTTCCGGTTTCCTGTTATAACAACCTCTTCAAGCCCCAGTACATCTTGCTCAATTTCAAATTTCAGGACTACCGTTTTACGTCTTACTGTGGTGATTTCTTTTTCCTGAGGTTTATAACCTAATGATTGAACTTTAATAATTAACTTCCCTACCGGCAAATCAATTAACCGGTAGTGACCCGTTTCATCAGTTGTTGTTCCTAATGTTGTTCCTTTTACACTCACTGTTGCAAAAGGGATATGCTCACCATCACAAACAACATGCCCTGTAATATTGGCATCGGTTCTTCCTCTACCATAACCTTTTCCTTTGCCATGGCCTTTCCCTTTTTGTGCATAATTAATTTGTGAAAATAACAATAAAAATATTGTCATTAGTATATGTATTCTGTTCATAGCTGTATTTTATTATTTGTTAAAAATTACATTCCCTGTAATAAAAATCCATTTTACCAGTAGTTGATACTTGCATGGAAATTCTATAAATATTCAAAAAACGTCATTGCGAACGAAGTGAATCAATCTCATACTTATGTAAATAAGATGATTAGACTTGGATAAAAAATGGACTTTTCTGAAATCATTCTCATAAAAAGAAAACTATGAGATTGGAGGTGCTCTGCCTTTATTATAAAATATGCAGGAGCAAGAGAATTTTGTTGTTAAGAAAAATAGATGTTTTGTTTTATTATAAAGAAGAAACAAAACGAAAGCTAAAAACAGTATGGGAAAAAGAACTTCTAAGCTATGAAAAAACAGATATTCTGTATTTGTGTGGTGGTGAGTTTTAAATGGCTTTGAATCGGTTGATTTATTATATGGATGAGCATGTACAATAATTGTTCCGTCACTTAGCTTATGAGTATGCAAGAATACCGCCTTATCAGTAATCATCATGCCCATAAAACCAATTAATAATATGGCAACGGATTTAATTAATATATCTTTTACACTCCTTTTCATCAGTTTGCAAAGATATACAATTTATGCAAAAATCATCGATAATGCTTTTATGTGCGAAATATTATTTTGAAGTGCTACGAGAATTTTTGGTGCAAAACCCTAATGCGCTTCAAGCCAGTTTTCACCTACGCCCATATCAACCACTAACGGTACCGACAATTCACATGCTGTTTCCATCTCCTCTTTAACTATCTGTTTTACTTTTTCCAGCTCGGGTTTATGTACATTGAAATTTAATTCATCATGCACCTGGAGCATCATTTTTGATGAAATATTCTCGTCTTCAAACCGGGTTTGAATAGATACCATTGCCATCTTAATAATGTCTGCTGCAGTACCTTGAATAGGAGCATTTATAGCATTTCTTTCAGCTATCCCCCGCACTATTCCATTTCGTGAATTTATATCAGGCAGGTAACGCCGACGGCCAAAAAGTGTTTCCACATAGCCCTTCTCCCGTGCCACTTTGATGCTCTTATCCATGAACTCTCTTACTCCGGGGAAATTCTCAAAATATCCGTCAATAATCTCTTTAGCTTCCTTGCGGGGGATATTCAGTCTTTCTGCAAGGCCAAAAGCTGAGATGCCATAAATTATTCCAAAATTGGCTGTCTTAGCTTTGCGTCTCATGTCAGGAATAACCTCCTCTAACGAAACTTTAAAAATCTTGGCGGCAGTGGCTCTGTGTATGTCTTCGCCGCGTTTAAATGCATTTATCAGATGTTCATCTTTGCTAAAATGAGCCATTAACCTCAACTCTACCTGTGAGTAATCGGCCGAAAAGAAGAGATGATTTTCGTCGGAAGATGTAAATGCTTTTCGTATCTCACGTCCGGCTTCATCTCTGATAGGAACATTCTGCAAGTTAGGATTTGTACTGCTTAGTCTGCCGGTAACAACAACGCTTTGATTATAGGATGTGTGAATACGGCCTGTTCGTGGATTTATCAGTTTGGGCAGTGCCTCAACATAAGTATTAAGCAGTTTTTTCAATCCTCTGTACTCAAGTATAGCAGGAATAATTTCATGTTTAGACTTAAGTTTTTGTAAGATGTCTTCTCCGGTACTGTACTGTCCTGATTTTGTTTTTTTTGCTTTTTCATCAATTTTAAGAATATCGAATAACACTTCGCCAACCTGCCGTGGGCTCGCGATGTTAAAATTTCTTCCGGCCATAATGTAAATCTTCTCCTCTAATGAAGCAATATCTGTTCTCAAAACTACTGCGTAACTATTCAAGGCATCTACATTAAGGTTAACTCCTTCAAACTCCATATCTGCCAATACACCTACAAGAGGCATTTCTATATTGTAAAACAGGTCTTTAACTTCACTCTTCTTTAGTTTTTCTTTAAATAACTCAGCTAACCGGAATGTTACATCTGCATCTTCGGCCGCATACTCTTTTACCGTTTCTACATCCACATTTCGCATACTACCCTGGTTTTTCCCTTTCTTCCCGATTAGCGACTCAATGGAAACAGGTGAATAGTTAAGGTAAGTTTCAGCCATAAAGTTCATATTGTTCTTTAGACCGGGATGAAGCAGATGATGTGCAACCATAGTATCAAACAGCATGCCTTTTACGTCTATGTCATAATTCTTTAAAACAAGCATATCATACTTAATATTCTGTCCGGTTTTTTGAATAGAAGTATCTTCAAATATCGACTTAAACCCACTAACAAATTTTAAGGCATCTTGTCTGTTAGCAGGCACAGGAACATAGTAGGCTTCTCCCTCCTTCCAGCTAAACGATATCCCTACCAATTCTGCTTCCATTGCATTTACTGATGTCGTTTCGGTATCAAAACAAAAACTCTTTAACACACTTAGATCAGCCTTTAATGATGCCAGTGACATATCGTTATCTATTAGATAATAGTAGTGTTTTACCGAATCAATTGATTCATGTGATGTTGATTGAAAGAGAAGTCCTGCATCGGGAGATGAAGGCGATACGTTGTTTGTCACTGCAGGTTGGGCAAAAAGATCCCCCTGTACAGGCTCGCTACTTTTACTTTCAGGTTGCACGGAAACTCCAAGGCTAAAGACTGTAGCAACCCGGTTCTTAAGGTTTCTGAACTCCAGCTCATCCATAATTGAGAACACCTTGTCAACATCAGGTTCTTTTACTATATATTCATCGGGATTAAACTCCTGAGAGATATGTTTTTCTATCACAACCAGTTTGTTCGACAACTCAACCTGGTCGCGGAAATTGACCATATTCTCTTTCTGTTTTCCTTTCAGCTTTTCGATGTTATCATAAATTCCCTGAACGGAGCCGTATGCAGCAATTAACTCTTTTGCACGCTTCTCGCCAACACCGGGACAACCGGGAATATTATCGGCTGTATCGCCCCACAACGCAAGTATATCTATCACCTGTTCGGGCCTTTCTACAGCAAACTTCTCCTTTATCTCTTCAACACCCCACACCTCATTTCCTCCACCTTTGGAACGTGGTTTAAACATATAAACATTCTCGTTCACCAACTGTGCATAGTCTTTATCAGGAGTAACCATGTATGTTTCAAACCCCTGCTCCGAAGCTATTCGCGACAGTGTGCCAATTACATCATCGGCCTCATAACCATCAACCTCAACTATAGGAATATTAAATGCTTCAAGAAGCTGCTTTATGTACGGCACGGCCAAACGAATATCTTCCGGGGTGGCTTCTCGATGAGCTTTATATTCTTTATACATTTTGTGTCTGAAGGTAGGTCCCGGTGGATCAAAAGCAACTGCTATATGTGTAGGTTTTTCTTTTTCAAGTATCTCAAGCAAAGAGTTTACAAAACCAAAAATGGCAGAGGTATTCAGCCCTTTGGATGTGCTACGGGGATTTCGTATAAATGCATAATATGCTCTGAAGATTAAAGCATAAGCATCAAGCAGGAAGAGCTTTTTGTTATTATCTGATGACATAATCTGTGTTTTTATTCAAAGATAAAAATACACTTTAATAATTGCAGAAAAAAGAAGAATGGAATATTGTTAACATCTTTTGTCCGCTATCACCAAGAATTTCGCTCACTACAAGAGCAATTAATGGGTGAATGATTTTTAATACATATCTTTGCAGCCAAAATAAATGCTATCCATGAAGTCAAACATAAAAGTTTTTATAGGCTTAAGTCTGTCCATGATATTTTGGGCTTTCTCATTCGTTTGGGTTAAGCAGGCATTTATCTCCTTTAATCCGTTTACCGTTGTTCTTTTCCGATTGGTTATCAGTTCTGTATTGCTGCTGATAACTCTTAAACTAATTAATCAACTAAACCCGTTAAAACGGCAAGATATCAAATGGTTCATACTACTTGCATTCTTTGAACCATTCTTGTATTTCCTCGGGGAGAGTTTCGGCCTTAAGGTTGTTTCTTCTACTATGGGTGCGGTAATCATTTCTACAATTCCGCTCTTTGCACCCATTGCTGATCGCTTCTTTTTTAAAGCACGTATTACATTGTTGAATATTACCGGAATATTAATCTCATTTTCCGGTGTTCTGATAATTATCCTTGAAAAAGACCTTAGCCTAAATGCACCACTGTATGGAATTTTGTTAATTTTCATGGCTGTGTTTGCTGCCATCGGATATACTGTTGTACTAAAAAAAATTCCTGTTCACTACAATGCCGTTTCAATCATAACCTATCAAAATGCTATCGGGATATTCTATTTTTTACCATTGTTCCTGATATTCGATCTGAAGGATATTGAACCAACCGAAATAAAACCGGAAGCTATTTGGGCTATTGTTCAGCTTGCCATCTTTGCATCATCCATTGCATTTATCTTTTTCACCAACGCTATACGAATTATTGGCATTACAAAAGCAAATGTGTTTGTGTACATAATACCTGTGTTTACTGCTATTTTTGCCTGGTGGTTGATTGATGAACCATTAACTCTGAAAAAAGCTGCCGGTATCGGAATAGTTATTGGAGGGGTATTGATTTCGCAGATAAAACGCAGAAGTAGCCTACAGGCTACTCATAACAGTTAAAAGCGGTGAAACCTCAACAACAAATTAAACAAGTAAAATGATAAACCTCCAAAAACTACATGAAGATGCTAACAATAAAAGTAAGGAGAACAGTCGTTTTCTGGAGAAACTAAAAAAGAATAAACCTAAAGACCTTGATGTTGTCGTTGCAGGTTTGCACTACGAAGTTTTTGAATATACCGATTGTCTTGAGTGTGCCAACTGTTGCAAATCGATTAGCCCAATAGTTATTGACAGGGATATAGACCGTATAGCCAAACATCTAAAGATAACACCATCAGAAATGACAAACCAATATCTCAAGCTGGACGGAGATAACGATTATGTTTTCCGTGAAACTCCCTGCCCATTCCTGATGCCGGATAACTACTGTATAATATATGAAGTTAGGCCAAGAGCCTGCCGCGAATACCCCCATACCGACCGCAAAAGGTTTTACCAGATAAGCAACCTGACCTGGAAGAATACATTTATTTGTCCGGCAGTTTTCGATGTAGTAGAGAAATTAAAGTCTGTTTACAAGTAATTTGATATTGTTATAATAGACTAAAAATCTATTTTTGTCGTTTGATAATGTGATTATGCATAGAGGACTCATTAAATTAATTTTATTAATCATACTTCTCTTTCCTGTTTCTTTGAAAGCACAAAGAGGAGGAGATGCTGTATATGAGTTTCTTAACCTTACCAATTCTGCACGTGTTGCTGCCCTTGGTGGCAACCAGGTTGGGATGATCGACAATGACCTAAATTTGGTTTTTCACAATCCGGCGGCATTAACCGATACCGTTAGTAATTACTTAACATTTAACTACGTTCCATATTTTGCAGATATAAATTACGGTTATGCTGCTTATGCCCGTTCGTTTGATAACGTTGGTACATTCTCGGCAGGAATACACTACATCAACTACGGATTGTTTGATCGTGCTGATGAATATGGCACTATCAACGGCACATTCTCAGCTGCGGAATATGCAATTCTCCTCACCTACTCACGTAAGCTATCAAACAGGATTAATGCAGGCATTACGATGAAACCCATAATATCTAATTTTGAGAGTTATCATTCATTCGGGTTGGCTTTTGATATTGGATTTATGTACTCTTCAGCAAACCGCCTGCTAAATATGGGAGTAACACTTAAGAATTTTGGCTCGCAGCTTACAACATACAACGAAACAACTGAGGCTCTGCCCACAGACCTTCAAATTGGCATGAGTATAAAACTTGCTCACGCTCCTTTCAGGTTTAGTGTTACTGCTCAGGATTTGCTTAATTTTGACCTTACCTACACTTTACCTGACGAAGAAGATTCTTCTCCAACAGATTTTGAGGAAAAATCAACAGGTTTCGGAGATAAATTTATGCGTCATATGATTTTTGGTTTTGAGTTCTCTCCCACCAAAAACTTCTATGTGTCTGCCGGATATAATCACCGTCGTCGAAAAGAGCTGGTTGTTGATGCCAAAGCCTCTACTGTTGGTTTTTCATGGGGATTTGGGGTACGTGTTTATAAATTCCGGTTTGCTTACGGCTCGGCCCGCTATCACATTGCCGGCTCCTCGAACCACTTCTCTATCTCCACCAATTTGTCTTCGTTTGGTGGCGGAAGGTAAATAGCTCTATAAAGCTTTTCTTGTTTATTTGTTTGAACCATATAAGGCACATAAGAAAATATAAGTCATTATATATTGACCTTTTAAGTATTGGATTCTTGATAGTCTGTATTTTTTATGGGGATACTCCTTACTCAATTTTTATATCATACTTATCCAACAACCCAACCACTCCCGGGAAGGAGAATTTTGATTTTTTTATTTGGTTAATGTCCGGGTCGATTGAATAATTATATGAAGTGCGGAAATCTGCTTTTTTAATTATTGTGTTGTCAAAAGTCGCTCCCATCAGGTCACAGTTGTCAAAAACGGACCCGGTTAAGTCGCATTCTGTAAAATCCACTTCGTGTAACTGGGAGCCTTTGAAAACACTGTTTTTTAGTTTGGTTTGATAAAAAGAGGAGTGATTAAGGATACAGTTATCAAATGAGAACGACAGGCCAAAATCATTGCAAGTATCAAATTGCAATCCAAGCATTTTACTGTTCCTGAACTTCACATCCTGAAAAGCAGTTTTTGTAAGTTTTATCAAGCTTAGATTGCAATCAATAAACTCACACTCAATAAATCTGAATTCCGAAAGGTCGGTATTTGAGAAATCGCAGTTAATAAAAGTACAGCATTCGTACTCCCCTGGCTGCAATGGCGATTTTTTAAAGTCATTTTTCTCAAATGTTTTGTCTGCGATGAAATAAGACTGTTTCAATTTTAAATGTTTTTAATTAGCACCACCTTTAACTAAGCCCGTAGCCCGAATAAATATCAGAAACCCAATCAGAATGCTAGTTGATAAGTCTATTCGCAGCGGAGAGTGATATTTGCAAATATGCTGAAACAAACTATCCGGAATTGAAATCTTGCAAATCCATATTTTCAATTGTTTTGTGTAATGCAAATATAGTATTTTGTATTTTCAAATCAACATGGAGCCATAATTTCTCGTAGCTCCTTAAAGTATTATTTGCCCAGATATTCAGGAAAATACTGTCTTTAAAAAATTAGTGCTATTTTTGCAGTTCAATAAATCTTTTAATAAACAACAAATGAAAAATCTTATTATTCCTAAAAATTATAAAAGTGTTTTAAACTTAAAAGAGACTGAACTTGCCATTAAGTTAGTGAAGGACACTTTTCAAAGAAATCTTTCATCAGAATTAAAGCTAAGAAGAGTAACAGCACCGTTATTCGTATTAAAAGGTACAGGTATCAATGATGATTTAAACGGAACAGAAAGAAAAGTTGCTTTCCAAATTAAAGATTTAGGAGATAGAGAAGCCGAAGTTGTTAATTCTTTAGCAAAATGGAAACGTCTGGCTTTAGCCGATTATAAAATCAATAATAAGTTTGGTATTTATACCGATATGAATGCATTACGTCCTGATGAGGTATTGGATAATTTACATTCGATATATGTAGATCAGTGGGATTGGGAGCAAGTTATTAAAGCTGAAAATCGGAATATCGACTTTTTAAAAATGGTAGTATGTCGAATTTATGAGGTGTTAAAGAGAACTGAATATGTGGTTTATGAACATTATCCTCAAATAGAACCTATTTTACCTGAAGAGATAAAATTTATTCATGCTGAAGAGTTACTTAAAATGTATCCGCATCTGCCCAGTAAAGAGCGGGAGTTGGAATATGTAAAAAAACACGGGGCAATATTTATAATTGGTATAGGTGGCAAATTAAGTAATGGTGAACCCCATGATGGCCGGGCACCTGATTATGACGATTGGTCGAGTGAAACTCCTGATGGACTTGCTGGCCTTAATGGCGATATCATTCTTTGGAATCCTGTTTTGGAATTAGCTTTTGAACTATCATCAATGGGTATTCGCGTAAATAAGGAGTCTCTTATTAATCAGTTAGAAATTACAGGAGAGGTTGAGCGGAAAGATTTACTGTTTCACCAACGCTTACTAAATGATGAATTACCTCTCTCTATCGGAGGAGGAATAGGGCAATCGCGGTTATGTATGTTTTTATTACAAAAGGCACATATTGGAGAAATTCAATCAAGCATCTGGCCTGATGGCATGAGAAAAGAGTGTATTGAGAATGGTATGATTTTGGTTTAGTGAAAAGGCTTATCAATTGCCCCACGTCCCTTTATCCAGACTACGATACTGAATAGCCTCAGCTACATGGTATGACTGAACTGTTTCAGATCCTTCCAGATCGGCAATGGTACGTGAGACCTTTAGTATTCGGTCGTAAGCACGTGCTGACAGGTCTAGTTTTTCCATCGCAGTTTTAAGTATTTGCCTGCTACTGTCATCCAGTTTAGTGTGATTGGCAAGTAACCTTGTAGTCATCTGTGCATTACAGAACACATTTTTGTCATGATCGATTTGCTTTCACCCATTAAGCAAGGCATTAAGATATTAAATTCAGTTTGTTACAATAATCTATAACTGTGTATCGTATGGTTAACTTTTAGTGTTAATTTAGATACAGAAGCTACAAAAGACATATGCCTAGCTTGAATATCGGAGTAAGGTCCAGGCTCAATATTTATGACTACTTCACTAATAATATCTCTTAAATCTATTTCAGTATAAGGAATAATTAATTGCCCTTTTGTTCTTACTTTAATTCTTTCATCTTCAGGACTAGCATAGTTACGAAATCTCCACTCCTTTTCATGTGCAAATTCAGGACTTTTAACTTGAATACTTCTTTGTGGATAAATATTATAATTTAATTGAGTTATTAATTTGTGATTTGCATTTTTATCTCTTTTTGAAATATGTTCTTCTACGCTTAATTGACTGAAAAATGAACTTATAATTTGATCCCCAAATTTATCTATATCTTTTAAACCAAGGTACTCACAATCGAAAATACCACAATTACTATTTCTTCCACCATGTTCAAACCTTAGCTTTTCTAATTCTTGTTTTTTAAATCCTAAAGAATATCCACCTTGATTACAGTAACTTCTCCACATGCTCAAATCATCTCCCTCCTCAGAAAAGCTAATAACAAAATAGTCTATTCTTGGTTTATAATCACGATTTAATCGATGGTACTCTTTATAATTCTCTAGAAATATTTTATAATTTATATCTTCTTTTGCTCTATTTTCAAGATACTTAAATGTAGCAGGAATTAAATGACTTTTAATATTGTATTGAGATTCCTCACCATCATTTAAATAACTGATATGTGTTGATCTTAACTTGCCTTCAGATAATATACCGATTAAGCCGTTTGCATCAGTATAGTGATAAAACAGATTATCTTCATTTCTATTTTTATCTGCCAATATCATACTTCAATTTATTTGTTAATTTAAAATTCTGAAATTTTTTACACCTTAATATTTGATTCTTATCCTGTTAATATAAATACTTTTCAGGAGTTTTACAAACTATGAATTAAAATAAATATCAATAAAGTGACAGATAGTTGGTATGATGAATATTTTGTAAAAGAATGTTTAGAGATACTTGTTTTCTAATGTTATTTACTATTGGTTGTAAATAGGTGTTTATATTAACAAATCTAAAAGAGATTATTACTCTAATTAGAATTCCCGTTCAATTTCCCCAAGTTCCTTTATCCAGGCTGCGATATTGAATAGCTTCAGCTACGTGGTATGCTTGTACTGTTTCAGAACCTTCCAGATCGGCAATGGTGTGGGATACCTTTAGAATGCGGTCGTAGGTTTTTGCAAAAAAGCAGACTAAGGACGTGTGGTTATTGGATAAAGCAGTATAAAACCTTATAGGTTTGTTATAACCTTAGTAGAAAAGCGATTCCAAACTTCTTGACCTTATTACCTTATTTAATTGTATGTATTGTTTTTTCATAAAAGGCAATAAATTTTTCATATTCCTCCTTAAATGTTATTTTTCGATGATGTTCTTTCTGATTAAGTATATATTTACAAACTTTATCAACATTACTTTTTGAAATTGAAAATGCTGAAGCAGTAGACTGCCAATCAAAACGTCCTTTCACGAATTTGTTTTTGTTTATAAATTTTACAGAACTATCTGCAATAATACTGGCTATATATTCTTCTGATATATTTGGCGAGCGAGAGATTAGAAAATGAGCATGTTCTGGGTTTGCATATATCGCATAGAGTTTGCAATTATAGTTTTTTACAACTCCTGTAATAAATTTCTCAATTCGCTCTCTGTTTTCTTCAGGAATAATTGCTAATCGATGCAATGTTGTAAAAATAAAATGTGTATATAAATTATTGTATTCTATCTTCATTTTGAACAATTTTGAAATAAGGTAATAAGGTTTAGTTTTCTGTGTTACATTTTTTCTATTAAGGTTAATAACTATAAAATAAGGTTTTTAAAATATTAAATTACAATTACTCCCGATCCGGAAAAAGTTATCAATTGCCCCACGTCCCTTTATCCAGACTACGATACTGAATAGCCTCAGCTACATGGTATGACTGAACTGTTTCAGATCCTTCCAGATCGGCAATGGTACGTGAGACCTTTAGTATTCGGTCGTAAGCACGTGCTGACAGGTCTAGTTTTTCCATCGCAGTTTTAAGTATTTGCCTGCTACTGTCATCCAGTTTAGTGTGATTGGCAAGTAACCTTGTAGTCATCTGTGCATTACAGAATACATTACTGTTTTTTTCGAATCGTTTGGTTTGTGTCTGGCGGGCTTTGATAACTCTTTTGCGTATCTCAACGCTACTTTCTGCCGGTGGAGCTTCTGATAGTTTGTTGAACGGAACAGGAATGACCTCTATATGCAGGTCTATTCTGTCTAATAGCGGGCCGGAAATGCGATTCAGGTATTTTTGTACCATTCCGGGGCTGCAAACGCATTGCCTGGTGGGATGATTAAAATAGCCGCAAGGGCATGGATTCATACTTGCTACAAGCATAAAACTGGAAGGGAATTCAATTGTGAACCGGGCTCTTGAAATTGTAATTCTTCTGTCTTCAATTGGTTGACGCATTACTTCAAGTACTGTTCGCTTAAACTCCGGCAGTTCATCGAGGAAAAGAACTCCGTTGTGGGCTAAAGAAATTTCCCCGGGTTGAGGGAAAGAGCCGCCTCCAACTAAAGCGACATCTGAAATTGTATGGTGAGGGCTGCGAAAAGGACGTTGGGTCAGCAGAGATGTATGTTCGCCTATCTTGCCTGCTACCGAATGTATTTTAGTTGTCTCAAGAGCTTCCTCAAGAGTTAGGGGAGGTAGTATGGATGGCATACGTTTGGCCAGCATCGATTTGCCTGAACCCGGAGGGCCAATCATAAGAATATTGTGACCACCTGCAGCAGATATTTCCAACGCCCTTTTTACATTCTCCTGACCTTTTACTTCGGAAAAATCAAACTCAATATCACTAATACCTTTCATAAATTCCTCATCTGTATCTATTATGGTGGGTTCAATAGAGTTTTCATCGTTAAGGAAATTGATAATTTCTTTTATGTTTTTAGCTCCGTAAACTTTTAGGTTTTCTACAACAGCTGCTTCCCTGGCATTTTGTTCAGGTAGTATTATTCCTTTAAATCCTTCTTCTAATGCTTTTATGGCAATTGGTAGTGCTCCTTTTATCAGTTGCAGGCTGCCGTCTAACGACAGTTCTCCCATTATGATGTATTGAGAAAGTTTTTCATCCGAAATCTGGTTTGATGCTGCAAGTATGCCTATGGCAAGGGGAAGATCGTAAGCAGAACCTTCTTTGCGAATATCTGCCGGAGCCATATTGATAACTATCTTATAGCCCGGCCATTTATATCCGCTCATCTTCATTGCTGACTGCATACGCTGTTCACTCTCTTTTACGGCATTATCGGGCAGGCCGACAAGAAAAAATTTAATGCCTTGAGAAACGTTGACTTCAATAGTTATTGTATAAGCGTCTATTCCGGCTACGGCTGATCCATAAGTTTTAACAAGCATAAAAAAAGATTTTCATTTAATTTATGAAAATCCCGTTTATAAAACTAAAATATGAAGATATTTTTTCTATAAATTTAGAGGAGGTTGTCCAAAAAGTCGTCATTCCGAGGGGAGCGAAGCCTGCCTGCTGCAGGCAGGGAATCTCACAAAACTAAACTGCTGTAATTCTACAGATTGCCTGCCCGACTAAAATTTCTTTTAATGGTGTCAGGCGGGCTTCTTCGTTCCTCATCGCAATGACGTCAAGTTCTTTCTTTTTGGACAGCCTCCTACTAAAAGGGAGTAATTGGTCAGCAGGATTCTTGTTATATACGGGATATTTTATTTGTAATACTGGCTTCCTGAGGAAGTTTTCCCGTAAATTTCAATAGAGCCTTTTGTGACGTTTAATTTATTTTTTCCTGTTTCTCCTTTAGCATACAAACTACCGGAAGATGCAGTGAGTTCAAAACTCAGTTCATCTTTACTGTTTAGCAGTTCCATACTTATACTTCCTGAAACAGCTTTAAATGAGGAAGAGTCGGTTAATTTAATATTTGTACCTTTTTGACTTCCGCTGGAAGTTGTTAAATCCAGTTTTCCGGAAATATTGTCAAGTTTTATGCTACCTGAACTAGTTGTTGCAGTATAATTTCCATTTACTTGGTCTGCCTTTATGCTGCCTGATGATGTTCTTGTGTTGACATTCCCATTTATCTTGTGGAAGGATTGGCTTCCTGAAGCGGAGGTTATTTTACTGTTTCCATTTACTCCCTCAACCTTTTGACTTCCTGATGAAGTAACACTATACAAATCACCTTTAATGCCTGAAATAAAAATGCTTCCTGATGAAGCAGTAGCATGAACATCTCCTGTGACATCTTTGATGTTTAAACTGCCTGAAGAGGAGGTTAAAGTAACTTTTGTGTCAATGTTTTTTACAGAAATACCACCTGAAGAGGCAGTAAGATTTATCTCACATTGACCGGTATTTTCAACCAATATACTACCACTTGAATTTTTAACATCAATATTGGTGTTAAATGGTACACTAAAAGTCAAATTCCCTTTAATTTGTCCTCTCAATGATTTTGGTCTTTCTAACCATACTTTTAAAGTCTCTCCGTTTTTTTGATATTTGATTTTTATGTCGTAATTCTTACTTGAAAGGATCTCTCCTTTTAATGCTACGTCGTGTCTTTTTTCACCTGAGATTTTTACATCACAAAACGAACCTTCTACTTTGACGGAGGTAATATTTTCAAATGTTTTGTCAACACTATCTATAGTTTTCTGTGAGCATGCAGAAAAAGGTATTACTGTAAACAAAAGTACAATAATGAAAGCAGAAAAAGAATTAATTTGGGTTTTCATAATATTAGTTTTTATGGTTAATCGTTATCTATTTAATATGACGCTCTTACTAGATAATAAGTTACACAAAATAGAACTAATTTTTTATTAATGATCCGGCCAGTTCTTTTACATCCACACCTGAAAAGTTGCCGGAAGTCATGATAAGTAAATTCCGGTTTTCCCATTCTGTTTTTTTCAATTCGTCAATCAGCTTATCCGGTTCTGTAAAGACGGTCAGGTTAGGATGATCGAAAGCTTTTCCCACTTCTTCTTTCGTAATGGCTGGCAGTTGTTTATGCTTCAGTACTTCAGGGTTAAAATATACAAAAGCCTTGTCGGCTGCTTGCATCGTGTTTTTGTAGTGAGGTAGAAAATCTTTGTTCAGGCTACTGAATGTGTGCAGTTCCATACAAGCAATAAGTTCGCGGTGGTTGAACTGTGATTGTACGGCTTGGGTGGTTGCTTTTAATTTAGACGGTGAGTGTGCAAAATCTAAATAAATATTACAGTTTTCAGTTGATTGAAGTAGCTGTAGTCGTTTGGCTGCACCTTTAAATGATTTCATTGCAATTAAAAATGCGCTATCGCTAATGCTTAATTCATTACAAACCAAACGGGCGCCATTAAGATTTTGCAGGTTATGTTCTCCAAATATGTTTAATTCATATTCTTTATCGTTAAAAGAGATTATTGTTTTGTTTCCGTTGACAGAAAAATTCATTACAGAATAAGGAACTGTTTTTAATCTTGCTTTTTGTTTTTCAGCAATTTTCACCAGCTCAGGGTCACCTTCATAATATACTAAAGTACCGTAATCAATAATTTTATCGGCAAAAATATCGAACTGTTCAATGTAATTTTCCCAGGTTGGAAAAACATTAATATGATCCCAGGCTATGCCTGATAACAGGGCAATATGTGGTTTGTACCAAAGAAATTTCGGAGTTAAATCAATAGGAGAGGATAGATATTCATCACCTTCAAAAACGGCAATGTCGTTATTATTCTCAAGTCTTACCATAGTATCAAACCCCTCAAGCTGGGCTCCTACCATATAATCAAAGCTGATGCTATTAGCTTTGAGAACATGCATTACCATTGAAGTGATAGTTGTTTTTCCGTGGCTGCCACCTATTGCAACTCGTTTTTTATTTTTTGTTTGTTCGTACAGGTACTCGGGATACGAAAAAACCTTTAATCCTGATTTAAGAGCTTTTTGCAATTCTGGATTATCTTTTCGGGCATGCATACCAAGTATTATTGCATCAATGTCAGAGGTTATATTTTCAGTATACCAACCCTGCTGTTGAGGCAAGAGACCATGTTTCTCCAATCGTGAACGCGACGGTTCAAATATCTCATCATCCGAGCCGGTTACTGTGTATCCCTTTTTATGTAGTGCAATTGCAAGGTTGTGCATGGCGCTCCCGCCAATGGCTATGAAATGAACTCTCATAATAATCGTGTTCTAAACTAAATTGTTAAATTTGAAGATAAATATAGTGAGTTTAATCTTATATGTCCTTATATTTCTTATATGGTTCAAAAAAGATAAACCATATAAGGCATAAAAGAGAATTTAAGTTTATGGCAAGTGGAAAACGTTATGATATGAAAATTACAAAATCGTACTTAACAGATTTAGTCTATAGAGTTAATGGTGCAGCAATAGAAGTTCACAAAGCATTGGGGCCGGGATTACTTGAAAGTGTTTACCATAAATGCTTAAAACAAGAATTGAAATTAAGAAATATATCTTTTCAATCGGAATTGAGAGTCCCAGTTCAATACAAAGGACTTGAAATAGAAGCTGAATTAAGGTGTGATTTTTTTATTGAAAATATTTTACCAGTTGAAATAAAAGCAACAGATGGAATCAATCCTGTTCATGAGGCACAATTAATGACCTATATGAAACTATTGGAATCTCCAGAAGGATTATTATTGAATTTTAATACGACGAATATTTATAAAGAAGGGCAGAGAACTTATGTAAATGAATTATATCGTAATTTGCCCAAATAACTTATATTCCCTTATATTTCTTATATGGTTCAAAAAAGATAAACCATATAAGGCATAAAAGAGAATTTAAGATGTGTGCTGAGAGAAAATTAAATCACAAGAGCCTTCCATTAAAGAGGGATTAAAACAGATAGAACATGAAACTACACAAAATAGAAACCGGTAATTTCATGACAGATGGAGGTGCTACTTTTGGTGTTGTGCCAAAGGTGATGTGGGAAAAGCAGTATCCTTGTGATGAGGAGAATTACTGTAACCTGTCGATGCGGAGTTTGCTTGTACATACCGGAGACAGACGCGTTTTAATTGATACCGGTATGGGGAATAAGCAAGGCAAAAAGTTTTATTCCTACTATAAACTTAATGGAGAAGAGACATTAACAGGGTCATTAAAAAAGGCCGGCTATTTACCTGAGGAAATTACTGATGTTATATTAACACATCTTCATTTTGATCATTGTGGAGGACATGTTGAGAAAGATGACGATGGAAATTTATCTTTATTGTTCCCTAATGCAATACATTGGGTTGCAAAAGCACAATGGGAGAATTATCTGAATCCGAATATTCGTGAAGGGTCAGTTTATTTTCCCGAGAATATGTTACCGGTGGAGAAAGCAGGAAAGCTGAAGATTATAGATAACGATGGTGAATATATTCCGGGTATAGAATTCAGGATATTTAACGGACACACACCTGGAATGATAGTTCCTGTTATTTATTATAACAACATTAAGATCGTTTATGTTGCTGATCTGATTCCCGTTGCTGCAAATATTCCGTTAGCCTGGGTATCGGCCTATGATATGCTCCCCCTCGCCTCTATGAATGAGAAAGAGCAATTTCTGAATGAAGCTGTTGAAAATGAATATATTTTGTTTTTTGAACATGATATCCTTAACGAGTGCTGTTCATTGAAAAAAACAGAGAAAGGTGTATTGGTTGATAAAACTTTTGCTTTGAGTGAAATGTGACAAAAAGGATTCGGATAAAAACATTAAACTTGATGAATTAATATTAGCAAGAAATAATTTTTAACTTACCATGACAACAATACAATATCTAAACATCATCTTATTAAACATTATTGCCTGGTTGCTACTTAGCTATTTCTGGAGCTATTGGACATATAAGCTTTTCAAACCTTATTTATGGTTGGATAGTTTGAAAATGAAGAGAATAGATACTTTAATAAAAAAACATGAAAAGAAATTTAAAGATAAAAACAGGTTCTATTTTTTATGGTTTCAGCTAAAAAGAATAAATGAAGAAAACATCCCGGGCTGCATGGCTGAGCTTGGTGTTTACAAAGGGCATACGGCAAAACTAATACATCATATGAATCCTGATCGGAAACTGTATCTGTTTGATAGTTTCACGGGATTACCAAAGCAGATTATACGTGAGGATTGTGACGGAAAAGTGAGGCCACAAACGGTAGAGTTTGACAATACATCAAAAGAGGAGGTTGTTAATTATATCAACGGGAATAGCAATATTGAGGTCAGGGAAGGTATCTTTCCAGAGACATTTGAGGGAATGGAAAACGAAACATTTTCGTTTGTTCATCTTGATGCTGATTTGTATCAATCTACTTTAGACGGATTAATGTTTTTCTATCCGAGACTAAACCCGGGAGGATGTTTGATTGTTCATGATTATAACCATAATTGGGAAGGAGTTAAAAAAGCGGTTGATGAGTTTTCGTTAACAATACCGGAATGTTTTGTTGCCATGCCGGATATGTACGGGTCAGTTATGATTATAAAAAATAGCGCTTTAAGCAATGACGACGGGTCGTTTTAATTTGTTATGGTTAAACGGTTAAAGAAATAGATTATAACTATATTTGAACGGAAAATTCAGCGGAACAGAGGTATATGATTTTCATGTAAATAATATGGAGAAGAGAACTATGCTTATGTTTTTAAAATATCGAAAGTGAAATAATGAATATAATCTAATAAGGTGTCAAACACGTCATTGCGAGAAGTTTAAGCAGCCTAACTCCCTGCTATATAACGATTGAGATTGGCTCACTCCGTTAGCAATGAACGACAAAGACATTTTTGGACTCAACTCAATAATATAATTCTATTTAGTAAAAAATGCAATTATGAAAAACTTTTTGAACTTGCTGCTTGCAGCTATGTTATTCTTAACATCATGTACAACCAAACAGAAGACAACAGTAGAAATAAATATTATTCCCAAACCTGTTTCTTTACAAAAACAAGATGGTACATTTACTATTGATAGTCAAACGGAATTTATTCTGACAGATAAAAGCAATGCACTCCAAATAGGAGTCCGAATATTTTCTGATATAGTTAACAATTCATCACTGTTTGAGTTAAAACCGGAGTATAAACAAATTGGTGATGCCGGGGATGGTGCAATTGTGGTTGCATTATGTGATGACGTTGAGAAGTACGGACAGGAGGGCTATTCACTTAAGGTTACACCTGACAATATCCTGATTGAAGCTGCACATTCTGCCGGAGTTTTTTATGCTCTTCAAACCCTGCGGCAACTATTCCCGTGTGAGTTGGAGGATTCAACGTTTAAAGCTGAAGAGTGGCATATTCCGGCCGTTGAAATATTCGACAAACCGGTATTCAAATGGCGAGGACAACTGCTTGACGTGAGTCGTCACTTTCTTCCCCTGGAACTTGTGAAAAAAAATATTGATTATCTGGCAAGGTACAAGATGAATGTTTATCACTTGCACCTTACAGATGATCAGGGGTGGCGAGTAGAGATAAAGAAATATCCGAAACTGACAGTAACAGGAGCATGGCGTATTGATTATAACGATATGGATTGGTGGGGACGTCCGGCGCAAAAACCAGGTGATAAAGCCACTTACGGAGGGTATTACACTCAGGATCAGATTCGGGAGTTGGTACAGTATGCAGCCGACAGGTTTATCACCATTCTTCCTGAGATTGATGTGCCGGGGCACTCGCAAGCAATTATTGCGTCTTATCCCGAAGTATCATGTGATGGGGAGAAATACTATGTAGCAACTGGTGGTGTGGCAAAGGACAACACTGTATGTCCCGGAAAAGAGATAACTTTTGATTTTATTAAGGATGTACTTGCTGAGGTTTTACCGCTGTTCCCGGGAGAGTATTTTCATATTGGAGGTGATGAATGCAATAAATCACAATGGGAAAAATGTGCTGACTGTCAGAGAAAAATAAAAAAAGAGGGGTTGAAGAATGAGCATGAACTACAAAGTTATTTTATAAAAAGAGTTGAGAAAATTGTTAATGCTCACGGAAAAATACTGGTTGGTTGGGATGAGATATTGGAGGGAGGATTAGCTCCTAATGCTACTGTTATGTCATGGAGGGGTGAGAAAGGTGGTATTGCCTCTGCAAAAATGGGACATGATGTTGTGATGTCTCCAAACACCTATTGCTATCTCGACCTTAAACAGGGCAACCCCGAACTGGAACCTCCATACGGATATTCATGCCTGTTGCTTAGCACAGCATATTCGTATGCGCCGATACCTGAAGTTTTGAATGATGAGGAACAAAAACATATACTTGGAGTTCAGGGAAATCTTTGGGGCGAATCTATACGTGATGAAACCGCAATGAACTATATGTTGTTCCCGCGGCTACTTGCGATTGCTGAAGTGGCCTGGACACCTAAAGAAAACAGGCAGTGGGACGATTTTGTCGACAGGCTGGAGTATAATTTTATACGACTTCAAAACCTTGATATTGGGTATGCCCCAAGTATGTACAATGTGAATGTTGAGAAAGTTGATGATAAGAAGGAAAAAGACTATGAGGTGACACTAAAAACCGAAAGAGGCAGACTTCCGATTCATTACACCCTTGATGGTAGTGAGCCAACAATTAACACTGAAATATATAAAAATCCTCTGTTCATAAACGATTCAATAATATTAAAAGCCGCTGCATTCAAAGATGGGAAGCAGATTGGCAGGGTAACGACCTATTCACAAGAAGAAGAGAAAAAGTAAATGAAACCTTAGAGCTGGTTTTAAACAAACAGGGTTAATTTCTTTTTTATTTTAAGATTACACCTCTTTCATGCGGAGAGTTCAAAATTGTTTCATACTCTTCTTTTGAAATGTATTGTGGTGTATATGAACCACCGCGGTTGCTAATTTGTCTGGAAAAAGCCCGCATATGATTACGTGAACCCTTATTCAGGTTTTTATATGTTACAATAATATCTTCGTTATCCGTTTTTGCGGATAGTTCATTAAGGTCTTTTATGTCAAGGTCTTCGATGGTTGCGCCTACTAATAAAGCATCCATAAGTGATGAGCTTCCCTGCTTAATTAGGCTATTGTACAATTCAGCCAAGAGAGGAGACGTAAAAACTCCGGTTGCATCATTTTTTATCGGGTCTTCAATTCCATAACGGTCTAATAATGTTTTAACAGCATCTGAATGTACCTGTTCTGATCGTGATATATTTGTGAATATCGGCAGTCCCCATTTATCACCTAAAGTTAAATAAACATCTCTGGCCAGTTTTTCTTCTTCACACATTAAGATAAGCCCGGCTTTTTCTTCATCATTCAAATCTGATTTTGGAATATCGGCAATTAATCCATTACCGGAACATTCTTTTTGGTTGTTTTGGGCATTCGCGTTTTCAGCAAATGCAAAAAGCATCCCAACAACTATCAGACTAAACAATAATTTCAACTCTCTTTCTTTTGATTCGATTCTCTTTTTCATGGTAGTATATTTAAAGTTTAACATTCAATATCTTTCCACTTTATTAGACTCCAAAAATCTCAGAATCTTTTGCCTAAATCACCAATATTTGTATTTATCTTTATAAATTAATGATTTAGTGATTGTTTGACCAATACAATTTTTTGAGATTGTTGACGTTAATATCTTTTTAAAGGAATCTGAAATCTAAAGATGAACATTTATACAAATAAGAAAAGGTGGAAACTGTTTTTGTTGATTGGAGCTGTTGCAATTGGAGCGTTTACTTTATGGTATACACAAAACATTGTGGAACAGTTAAAAGTGCAGGAACGCCAACGCATGGCTTTATGGGCTGATGCAATGCGGGAGTTGACATTGACCGATCCTGACACAAACAGTCCTTCTTTTATTTCGGAGGTTATAATAAATAATACAACAATACCGGTTATTTTGATTGATGAAAACGATACAATTTTGTATTATAGAAACATAAATGTGTCTGAAAAAAAAGCAGAAGAGGCTTTATATAAAAAGTTGAATAAAATGAAAGCAGACAGCTCTCTTTTTGTAATTGACCTTGGACAGGGAGAGCAACAATATCTTTATTATGGAGATTCGATTCTTATAAGGCGTTTAGGCTGGTTTCCAATAATTCAGTTGTTAGTTGTTTCTGTTTTTATTTTTGTTGCCTATCTGACTTTTAGTGGAGCACGTAAAGCTGAGCAAGATCAGGTATGGGCCGGCATGGCCAGGGAGACTGCACATCAGTTGGGAACACCTACTTCATCTTTGCTGGGGTGGATAGATGTATTAAAATTGAAATTTCATGAAAAAGAGTTAATTAAAGAGATGAGTAAGGATGTTACACGCCTTCAAACTATTACCGACAGGTTTTCCAAAATTGGCTCAAAGCCGGAAATGAAACCGGTACAATTAAATGATGTAATAACCTCTTCAATAGAATACTTGAAAAGAAGGACTTCAAAAAAAATAGAGTTTAAACTTGAATTACCCGAAGAGCAATTAACGGCAAATATAAATCCTGTTTTATTCGAATGGGTTATAGAGAATATTTGTAAAAATGCGATAGATGCTGCCAAGGGTGAAGGAGTTATTAAAATATCGTTAATGAAGGGGAAAGACAACATATTTATAGATATTAGAGATAATGGGAAAGGGATTATTAAATCCCGATTTAGGACGGTTTTTGAACCGGGTTATACTACTAAAGCGCGCGGCTGGGGTTTAGGGCTGTCACTAACCAAGCGTATTGTTGATCAATATCATGGCGGAAAAATATTTGTTAAAGAGTCTGAAACAGGAAAAGGTACAACCTTCAGGATAATCTTACCACAGATATCCTGACAAACAATTCCGGTTAAAAAACTTTAAAAGTCAGCTGTTTGAAATAAAAACTGTACATTTCTTTCTAACAAATGTATATTTTTTTACTTTTGCAAAGTTTTTATGATAAGGAAATGGACAGATTGAAGGATTACAGCATCTCTTTCAAGGGGTTAACGGAAGGTTTACATAAATTTGAATATCAAATTGGCACTTCTTTTTTTAAGTTGTTTGAGAATCCTTTAGTTGAAAGCGGGCAGTTAAATGCTGTTGTAAGTTTGAATAAGAGTCAAAATTTATTAGTTGTTGACTTTAATATTTCAGGAGTAGTAAACAGCATTTGTGACAATTGTTTGGCTCCCATTGAGATACCGGTTGATTGTTCTGAGAGGCTCTATTTTAATTTTGGCCTTGAGTATGCTGAACAGTCGGAAGAGATTATTGTTCTCTCCTATGATGAACATCAAATAAATGTTGCTCAATGGTTGTATGAATTTATAATTGTAAGTTTACCGATTAGGCATATCCATCCTGAAGATGAGAATGGTAATCCAACTTGTAACATTCAGATGCTTGATAAATTAAATGAGTATCGGGTAGATGAAGGAGATATTTTAGACAAAAAAGAAAATAATAGCGATCCACGTTGGGACGCATTAAAGAAACTATTAAATAAGTAAAAGAGATTGAAAAATGGCACATCCTAAAAGAAAAATTTCAAAAACGAGAAGAGATAAGAGAAGAACACACTATAAGGCTGTGATGCCGGCACTTGGTGTTTGTTCTAATTGTGGCGCAACAGTTAAATTACATACGGTTTGCGGAGAGTGTGGATATTATAGAGGAAAGCTTGCTGTAGAAAAAGAAATAACTGCATAAGTTTTTAAAAGAGAATAATGATAGTTGCCTTCGAAATATAATTTTGGAGACAAACTTTGTTATTAGACTTTATTCCGGTTAGAAAAAATTAAAGAATGGAAAAAATTACAGCAACAATTACGGCAATAGGTGCTTATGTTCCTGAGTATATTCTTGATAACCATGAGTTAAGTAAGATGGTTGATACATCAGACGAATGGATAATGACACGTGTGGGAATCAAGGAGAGGCATATACTGAAAGAAGAGGGAGAAGGAAGCTCTTTTATGGGGACAAGAGCAGTACAGGATATTTTTAAGAAAACAGGAGTTAAACCGGAAGATATCGATTTACTCATTTGTGCAACAATAACACCCGATCATCCATTCCCGGCAACAGCCAACATCATTTGCGATAAAGCCGGGGTAATAAATGCCCAAGGTTTTGATATTAATGGTGCATGTTCGGGTTTTTTGTATGCTCTTGACATCGCTACTAAGTTTATTGAATCAGGATATAAGAAGAAAGTGATTGTTGTTGGTGCTGATACAATGTCATCAATAGTTGATTACACCGATCGAACAACATGTGTTCTTTTTGGCGATGCTTCAGCTGCTGTTTTAGTTGAACCTACTACCGAAGATATTGGCATTAAAGATTCAATAATGGAGAGTGACGGTGCCGGCCGACACTACCTGCGTATGAAAGGTGGTGGTTCCGCTTACCCATCTTCTCATGAAACGCTGGATGCTAAAATGCATTATATCTATCAAGATGGGAAAACAGTATTTAAGCATGCTGTATCCCGTATGGCTGATGTTTCGGTAGAAATAATGGAGAGAAATAACATCTCTCCTGATGAGTTGGCATGGTTAGTACCACATCAGGCAAACCTGCGAATTATAGATGCTACTGCTAAGCGTATGGGAATTAAAAAGGAGCAAGTAATGATTAATATTGAACGTTATGGTAATACAACAGCAGCTACAATTCCTTTGTGCTTATGGGAGTGGGAAAAGAAATTGAATAAAGGCGATAATATTATTCTTACTGCATTCGGAGCCGGATTTACATGGGGAGCAACTTATGTGAAATGGGGCTATGACGGTAGTAAATATCACTCTGAAGAGTAATAATAGGATATAAAAAACTGTAAAGGGACAGATGAAGGTTGATACCGGAATCTGTCCTTTTTTATTTTTGATAATCGATTGGTAGTCAAATTGAAGTACTTTACCATTTTCAACGATGATACTTTAAAAAATCTTTTACTTCAAGAAAAGCTTTCTCCATCCGCATCATATTATCGATAAGAAAATAACTGACTTGTGGCCACTCTTCCTTCCCGTACAGGTCGGCGTCCATCTCAACATACACTCTGCAAACATGTTTTCCTGTAGGCTTTTCGTACAGATAGTCCCAGGTTAACGGCTTGCCGAAAGAGTCTTCAAAGATTTTCTTGCATGCTTCGAGACGTTCATACAGCGCCAACCGTTTTTCTTCCTGGTTATGATTGATCTCCAAAGCCACAATGGCTTTTTCTCTGTCAACATCGAAACGTAGATCCAATCCTTTAATTTCCGTTCGTTTGGAAATCCATTTTTTTTTACGGCCTCCCTGTCCTGGAAGTCGTCTGGTACGATTATCAAGTTTTCTCCAAAACTCCAGTCTTATCTGCTTAGCCTCTTCTTTCGAAAACATGGTTATTACTATTTATTTTCAAATATAATGAAATATTAAATATTAGAATAACTTCTATTTCGCACTCTTCAATTTCAACACCCAAAGTTCTACCATTTCGGAGCTGCGCCAATTTTGATTTCTACGTGTTTTTTTTGAGGCCTTACTAACCTTGCTTTGGATAAACAGTTCCTTTTCGAATCGTCCACCCTCAGATAATTCTGCTTCGATAGGATGACACCCGCTAACTTTAGTTATTTGAGCCAAATTCGAAAACAGAAGAACCACTCTTCCTTCATTAGTAAGATGATTTTTTGCTTCGGCGAAAAAGCGTGGAAACAGATTGGCATCGTAATATATGGCTCTGTCTACCCCCACTGAATCGTGAGAAGCAGGAATCCATGGCGGATTAAATACTATTAATTCCGTTTTTAAATTACAGTTGGCAAACAAATCACCATGTACCATATCTATTTTCGAATGCAGCTTGTTTTTATTTATATCTTCGTATAATCCAATGATTGTATTCGGATTAGAGTCCGTCCCATGAATTTTTTCGAAACGATGTTTTAACATCAGGAAAGAGAGCACTCCACTGCCAATCCCAATATCAATGGCTGATTTCTTTTCTCCTTTATATTGTTTTAACCAGTTATCAAAAAGTTTCAGATGTTCGAACCGGGTTGGGAAATAAGTTCCAAAAAATGGGTGTATTTTCTTATCTAAAACCGGAATAGAAATACCTTTTTCGTACCATTGCCATGAACTGTTTAAACCCTGAACCTGAGGGAATGGTAATAAAAACTCATTTAATTCGGGGTATAGTATTATAAACCAGCCAATTTTCGGTGCTTTTTTTACAGTTAATTTATTGTTGCTTACTACTAAAAGTAGTCGATGTGAAAGTTCTCGAAATATTGAACGGTAATCACGTTGTCCCTGAAATGATTGATCGGAGTGTTTGTTTTTAATGTGCCTCTTTAGCTCTCTCAATACTGTAAGACCACTGCTATAAAAATCGACAATTAAAACATAGTATCCATCAACAAGTGCATCAACAGCATCTTGTGGCTCCATTCTACGCTTATATGGAACTACATCAATATTTGAGATAATAGGCTCCGGACGATTAACCTGTATCTCTTTGCCTGAAACTGTCAATACTAATCCTGTTTCGTTCTTTAACATCTCGTATAACTATTGTCCGGCAAAGTTAAACTATTTTGGTTTTAATTACCCGTTTTTGGCAATATCGACAAGAGTTTCTCTGTTGGTAATGGATATATTTTTACCATCAAGTTTAAGGATTCCTTCTTTTTCAAATTCTTTAATAAATCTTATGGAGCTTTCGGTAGTTATAGAGGCAAAATCAGCGATATCCTTTCTGGTTAAATATTGAAAAACATCCTGTTCTAAAAACTGCTCAGAAGATAAGTAGATTAACGCAGAGGCCAGTTTCCCTCTCATCTGTTTGTAGGTAATGTTTTTAAGCATATCAAGAAGCCATGCTTCATTTCTGCAATTCCGTGATGTGATATGCATAGCAAACATCGCATTCTTAAGAAATAACTTTCTTAATGCTGTTTTATCTATCATACAAACGGTAGAGTTTTTTAATGCAACGGCTGAATAGTTATAAATATTTTCATCAAAGACAGATGAAAATGCCAGATAATCACCTTCCATTGCCAATCGAATATTTAGTTGTTTATTACTGCCTGTTTGCAGGTAAACCTTTACTAAACCTTGTATTACAAACATAACATAAGGAGCAAAAGCCCCCTGTTTAAAAAGGGTTTCTCCCGGCAAATATGTTAACTGGATTTTTTTTTCGGTTATAAATTCCAGTTCATCAGGAAACAGATGCTGAAAACACTTTGAGAAGTGTTCGCAATTAGTGCAATTAGCGGTATTGATATTTCCCGTCATAGTTTTTAAATTACCAGTTTTATAACACACAAATTTATAAATACTTATCTATTTGAATAATAAAACAGAATTTTTATAGAAAAAAAACTGTAAAATTTCATAGGCATGTAAAATGTACCTGTTAAAGTTTTATTCATATTTGTTCCTGTCAAACAAATAATATTTATAAATCAACAAATATGAAGCGAGTAGCAATTCCTGTTGTGAAAGGCAAACTGAGCGACCATTTCGAAAAGTGTACTTATTGTGAGATTTTCGAAATTGATGGAGATAATGTAAAAAGCAATGAAATTGAAGTTCCGCCTTCAGATATTGTAAAGCTGCCTGAATGGGCTATTCAGCAAAATGTCACAGACATAATTGCCCATAAAATAGATAAAATCATTATTAACCAATTTTCAAAAGAGAAAATAAACCTTTTTATTGGCATTAAAAAAGATACTCCGGAAAAACTAATAGAGGGGTATGTTAAGGGTACATTAAAATCAGATGAAAAAATAATCTCAGAATTAACTTCAGAAAAATGAACAAAATAAAAAAAACATCAGGAGCAGAGGCTATTTTGCTTTCCCTTGTAGAAGAGGGAGTAGATACCATTTTTGGATATCCGGGTGGTGCTATAATGCCCATCTATGACAACTTGTATCGCCAAAACCATAAAATCGATCATATACTTGTACGTCACGAACAGGGTGCTGCTCATGCTGCTCAGGCTTACGCTCAGGTAACAGGAAAACCGGGTATCTGTTTTGCCACATCAGGTCCGGGAGCAACAAATTTGCTTACGGGTATTACAAATGCCAATCTTGACTCTATCCCAACAATATTTATTACAGCTCAGGTTCCCTCGCAGCTGTTAGGATCCGATGCTTTTCAGGAGACAGATATGGTCAGCCTTTCAATGCCTGTAACTAAATGGAATTATCAGGTTACAAAAGCAGAAGAGATACCTGATGCTATTGCCAAAGCATTTTATTTTGCAAACACCGGTCGACCAGGTCCGGTACTGTTAGACATTACAAAAGATGCCCAGATAAATGAGTTCGATTTTAAATATAAAAAAATAAAATCCATACGTTCATATAACCCAAAGCCTCAGCTTGAAGAGAGTGATGTAGACGAAGCTGTCAGGTTACTGCAAAATTCAAAAAAGCCATTATTGCTTGCCGGTCATGGAATTTTATTAGCTAACGGGCAAAATGAACTGTTGTCATTTGTTGAAAAAACTCATATTCCGGTAGCTGTAACTCTACTGGGAAAATCTGTTATCCAGGAAGATAACCCTTATTATGTGGGGATGCTTGGCATGCACGGGAACTATGCACCAAATATACTTACCAATAAAGCAGACCTGATTATTGCTGCCGGGATGCGCTTTGACGACAGGGTTACCGGTGACCTGAAGAGATATGCTGTAAATGCAAAAATTATTCATATAGACATTGACGAGGCTGAATTGAATAAAAACATAACCGCTGACCTTGCAATTAATGCTGATATAAAAGATTTCCTGAAAGAGATAACTCATAAAATAAGCTACCAGACTGACGAGGCATGGTTGTCGGAGTTTAAACGGTTAAATAAAATAGAGTATGATAAAGTAATTGTACCGGAATGCTTTCCTAAAGAGGGAAAAATACATTCAGGTGAAGCAATTGCCATGTTGTCGGAAAAAACTGATGGAGAAGCCATAATAGTTACCGATGTTGGACAAAACCAGATGATGGCCGCCCGTTATTATAAATATATGAACCCAAATTCACTTATTACCTCCGGTGGTTTAGGAACTATGGGATTTGGTCTGCCGGCAGCCATGGGTGCGCAGGTAGGTCAGCCTGATAAAACAGTGGTGCTATTTGCAGGTGATGGAGGTTTTCAAATGACACTTCAGGAACTGGGAACAATTTTTCAGTATAAACTCCCTGTAAAGATGATGATACTAAATAATAATTTCCTCGGTATGGTTCGCCAGTGGCAGGATCTGTTTATGGACAAACGGTATGCAGAAACAAATATGCCTACACCTGACTTCCCTCTTATGGCAAAAGCTTTCGGCATTGATAGTCACATTGTAGAAGAGAGGGAGAATTTGGATAAAGCGATTGATGACATGCTAAATACCCCCGGGCCATATTTGCTTGAAGTGAAAATTGAGAAAGAGATAAATGTATTTCCTATGATTTATCCGGGAGCAGCTGTAGATGAAATTGTTCTGGAAGAATAGTATGTTAATTGAGAATTACGAATTGCAAATAAAAAATAAAATGAAAGATATGTATACAATTACAGCCTTTTCCGAGAACCATATTGGGCTATTGAACCGAATTACCATAATTTTCTCCCGTCGTCATATAAATATTGAAAGCCTTACCGTTTCATCAAGCGAAATGAAAGGGGTTCACCGATTTACAATTGTTATTGAAGAAGAAGAAGACCTGATAAGAAAAGTTGTTAAACAGATAGCTAAACTACCTGAAGTGTTACGTGCAGCTTATTATCAGAATGAAGAAATAATATATCGTGAAATAGCTCTTTATAAAATATCCATTGATTCGGCAATTGACAAGAATCTGGAACATCTGCTACGTGAATATAATGCACGAATGGTTGACATTCAGAAAGACTTTGTGATAATAGAAAAAACAGGTCATGTAGAAGATACCGAAAAATTGTACGATATACTTAGGCACTTTAATATACTTCAGTTTGTTCGTTCAGGGAGGATTTCAATTTCTAAACAGAAAAAAGAACTTTCGGCATATCTTAATGAGTTGCCGATAAACGAGTATGTAAAAGGTTAGGACTAATTGAGCATGGCATTTCCATTCCTTTTCTCAAGTCGGACAAAACAAAGGAACTGTTTTTTACAGACACAAAAATGATAATCCCGGATTTTCTTTTTTTTGTCTTTGATTTCTGTTATATTTCTATCAGGAACTAGTGTCAAGTTAACCTTAAAGATTTGGATTGAGATTGTCTGCCTGCTGCAGGCAGGCTTCATCCTTCCCGATTTTCGGAACAAGCTGTGCCTCGTCTTCGCAATGACGTCACTGCGAGGAAGAATGACGAAGCAGACTCCACCCAAAAGATTTATTTGACTTGATACTAGTGTTAAGTTAAGTATGATATGACGTAAATAATATGTATCTTTGCCTAA